>JBGPKL010000118.1:0-2611 GCA_041485885.1 Sulfurifustaceae bacterium | reverse complement strand
TTCCTCTTTCAACCGGGGAGGCGCGGTTTCGAGACGCGAGAGCATCAGCAGGTCGTCCACGAGGCGCTGCATGCGCACCGCCTGCTCGTGCATGATCGCGAGATGTTTCTTCAGATCGTCGGAGCGCAGATCGTCGATGCCGCTCAATGTTTCGACGTAGCCCCCGAGCACCGTCACCGGCGTGCGCAATTCGTGCGACACATTCGCGACGAAGGTGCGGCGCATTTGCTCCAATCGGTGTAGGCGCGTTACGTCGTGCGCCAGAATGAGCTTCAAGTCGGTGCCGTACGGCACGATTTGCAAAGACACCGTGAGGTCGGGGCGGCTGGATGACGCCATCTCCAGCGGTTCGGAAAAATCCGCGTCGCGTAAATATTGGGTGAATTCCGGATCGCGCACCAAGTTCAAAAGGCGCATCCCGTGATCGCGCGGATAGTCGACGCCGAGCAGCACCGCCGCCGGCGGGTTGGCCCACTCGATCTCTTCCTGCTCGGAGAGGATCACTACGGCGTCCGGCATCGCCGCCGCGGCGCTCTGAAACCGCGTGAGCGCGTCCGTCAGCTCATCGGCGCGCCGCGCCGATTGACGCACGAGCTTGCGGGTTTGGTGGAACACATCTCCCCACGGGCCGGCCACGTCCGGTAATTCGCCGCTCTTATCCGAGAGCAGCCATTTGTGCAGCTGATGAAGCCGCCGCAGTTGCGACGCGGCGTAGATGAGGAGGCCGATGGTAGGAACGAGGAACGGATGCCGCAACAGCGCGCCGAGCGCTAAGCCGCCCGCCAGCACGCCGAGAAGAATCCAAATTTCCCGCCACAGGCTCCGGCGCATGCGAGCCGCGCCTATCCTTGCGCGGAGAAGCGGTATCCGGCGCCGCGCACCGTTTGGATCAGGCGGTCGTGCGCCGTCGGCGTCAGCGCTTTGCGCAGGCGGCGAATGTGTACATCCACGGTGCGCTCCTCGACATACACATTGTCGCCCCAGACGCCGTTCAGCAGCCGCTCGCGCGAATGGACGCGCTCGGGATAGGCCATGAAGAAGTGCAGCAGGCGAAATTCCGTCGGACCGAGTGCGAGGTGAGCGCCGTTGGCGCTTACGCGATGCGTGACCGGATCGAGCGACAGGCCGTCCACCTCGACCGGCGCCTCGGCGGTCAACGGCGCTTGGCGTCGAAGCAGCGCGTTGATGCGCGCCAACAGCTCGCGGGTGGAAAAGGGTTTTGTGATGTAGTCATCCGCGCCGCTGTCCAGACCGCGAACTTTGTCTTCCTCTTCGGTACGCGCGGTGAGCATGATGACGGGCAGGTTTTGCGTGAGTTTTTCGCGCCGCAGGCGCCGCGCGTACTCGATGCCGCTCACGCCCGGCAACATCCAATCGAGCAAGACCAAGTCCGGCGTATCGTTGACAATGCGGGTTTGCGCTTCGCCGGTGTCGGCGGCTTCCAGGCAGACGTAGCCCGCTTGGGCGAGCGCGAGGCAAACCATCTGGCGGATGGCGGCTTCATCATCGACGATCAGAATTTTGCCTCGCGAGTTCTGCATGGGCTGGTTTCGATACGACGAGCATTTCATACCATTAATATTACAATTTGGTTACCATTACAAATTCGTGGCAGCGCGACGATTGTGCGTCGTATCATGCCCCCGCTGTCACCGCCTAGAACGACTATGCCCAAGCCCGTCATCCGGCCGACTGAAATCAAGCTGCATCAGAAGTCGCGAGTCATCGAGATCGCGTTCGACGACGGCGGGCACTATCGGCTGCCGTGCGAGTACTTGCGTGTTTATTCGCCATCGGCCGAAGTGCGCGGCCATGGTCCGGGACAAGAAGTGCTTCAGCTCGGCAAAGAGCATGTCAACATCGGCACGATAGAGCCGGTGGGGACGTATGCCGTTCGCCTTTGCTTTGACGATGGTCACGACACCGGCCTTTATTCTTGGGAATGGCTGCACCATCTGGCGGTCAATCACGAGCGCTTGTGGCGCGAATACCTCGCGCGTCTGGAACAATCCGGACATCGGCGTAAGCCAGCGGCGGATTCGTAGCGAACTAATGTCGGACAATTCTAAGCGCACGTCGACAACGCACTTCGGTTTTCGCGAAGTGCCGGCGGCAACGAAGAGCGGTTTGGTCGGCGAAGTGTTCCGCTCCGTGGCCGGTCGTTACGATCTGATGAACGATCTCATGTCGTTCGGCGTGCATCGGTTGTGGAAACGCTACGCGGTGTCGTTGAGTGGCGTGCGTGCCGGAAACCGGGTGCTCGACGTCGCGGGCGGAAGCGGCGACATGACCGCGCTGCTCGCGCCGAAGGTGGGCCCGTCGGGGACTGTCGTGTTGAGCGACATCAACGACGCGATGCTGGACGTCGGACGCTCGCGTTTGGCGGACCGCGGTATCGCCGGCAACGTGGATTTCGTCCGCGCCGACGCGGAGCGTCTCCCGTTTCCGGACGATGAGTTCGACTGCGTCACGATCGCGTTCGGACTGCGTAACGTGACGCACATCGATCGCGCGCTCGCTTCGATGTTTCGCGTGCTGAAACCGGGTGGGCGGCTGATCGTGCTTGAGTTCTCCCGCGTCACGGTGGCTGCCTTGCGGCCGCTGTACGATG
>JBGPKL010000117.1:0-2745 GCA_041485885.1 Sulfurifustaceae bacterium | reverse complement strand
CACCAACTGGATCGCCGCCTGCAGATCGTCCTTCTTCGCACCGGAAATGCGCACCGCGGTTCCCTGGATGCTCGCCTGGACCTTCATCTTCGAGTCCTTGATGAGCTTGACGATGGTTTTCGCTTTTTCCTGCTCGATGCCTACTTTCACCTCGATCGCCTGCTTCAGCTTGGTGCCGCCGATCTTCTCGATCGGCTTGGTGTCGAGCAGCCGCGCGTCCACGCCGCGCTTCGCGCACTTGGAGAGCAGCACGTCGGCCACCTGCTTCAGCTTGAACTCGGCATCGGCGTAGAGCGTCATCACCAGATCCGATTGCTCTACGCGCGCGTCCGAGCCCTTGAAGTCGAAGCGGTTGGCGATCTCCTTGTTCGCTTGGTCGACGGCGTTCTTTAACTCGACTTTGTTTACTTCGGAGACGATGTCGAAGGAGGGCATGGCAGTTTCCAGAGCGTGGGTGCGGAATTATACAGACCGTCGTTTCGTTTCGAGGGAATACCCTGACTTCGGTGTAAGGATTGTCCGGACACGCGGGCGCCGTGCAAGGTTTCGCCCATTGGAAAAACAGAGACTTGACCTTCCGCGCGCAACTTATCAAGGACTAGTAATCCATACAGCACGCCGGTGATCTTGATTGTGTGTAAGAATTCCCGGAGTCGTAGACTGACGCACCAGATTGCCTGATTAGTTGGTTTTTCGGAAGATGATTTCACGTAGATCTTTAGATGCACACTGAGCTACCCGCAGAATCCGTTGCAGCGATTGCGACCGTAGTCGCGGCTCTCATTGCGGCCGCGATTTCCTTCGTCAATCTGACCCTCACAAAGGAGCAGAAAACGTCCGAATTCAGGCAAGCTTGGATCGATGCTCTCCGACAAGACCTCGCAACATTTTTCGCGACCGTCCGCGCGTTCGCCAGAGGTGCTCAAGAGCTGAAGCACTTCGGCAAAGGCAGCAAAGATGGTGCACCGTTGGCAATCACCGAAGAGAAGATTAGCGATCTCCGCTACCAAGTCGCGGAGACCCGGTACAGGATTCAGCTACGACTGAATCCCAAGGAGTCCGAACACATAGAGCTGTTGCGCCTCATGCAGGTAGCCATAGAACAGCAGCAACGCGTGCTCGCTGGGCAAGGCGACACAGAACAGACGCTTAAAGCCGTCGAAACGGCGGCAATGTACGCCCCTCAGATTCTCAAGTCAGAGTGGGAGCGCGTAAAAAAGGGGGGAGTTAGTGTTCCGACTGGCGAGAAACTGGATCGCACCGTTCATAGTCATTGTCTCCGTTGCTTTCGTTGTGCTTCTATGGACCGGAACGCTAAAGATCTAATTTTAGTTCGAGCGGACGCGCATAAAGCCGCGCACCGCTCAACAAGATGTTCGGCGTCATAAGAGAGGGCTATTGCCGAGTCTGCTGTCGTATGTCATCGAAGGGGAACGGTAGGTACGTTTCGCTTTGTTCTTAACTGCAAGGGGAAGATTATGAGAGCAACCATCCACGCCTTCGGAGGCCTGCTATTCGCTGCACTCCTGATCTGTAATTCCGACGCTCTGGCCCAAACGAAGATCAAAGTCATGAGCGACGGGCCGCTGCAGCCCGCCTTAGAGCAGATCGCCGACGCGTTCCGCCGGGATAGCGGAACTCAAGTCGAGTTCGTCTTTGGCACGTCCCCCGTCATCCACAAGAAGGTTGCCGATAGCGAGACCGCTGATGTTCTGATCATTCAACCCAATTTCATCGCCGAGTTGGTGAAGACCGGCAAAGTCGTCCCTGGGGATCATCCGATCGTGGGTCGAGTGGGCTTCGGGCTCGCAGCGCGCGCGAACGCACCCGCCCGCGATATTTCGACGACCGAGGCGTTCAAGCAGGCTCTCCTCAATGCTGACTCGGTGATCTTCAATAACGTCGCCTCGGGCAACTACTTCGCCAAAGTCCTGGAGCGATTGGGCATCGCCGATGCTGTGAAGGCCAAGGTCGTGCGCCTTGACCCTTTCGCCGTCTTCGACCGTGTTATCCAAGGCAAAGCCAATGACATCGGTGTAGGCGTCATTCCACTGATCAGCGCAACGAAGGGTTTGCGACTTCTTGGGCCGCTGCCCGCGGAAGTGCAAAGCCAAATCATCTACGCGGCTGCGCCGATGACCAGTACCACTACCCCGCAGGCGGGTAAGGCGTTCATCAGTTTCTTGGCTAGTCCTGCAGCGAAGGCTGCGTTTGCGGCAAACGGCGTCGAGTGAACTTTTCGGCGGCTCGGTCACCCACTGGCGTGGTCGCAATCATCCTGTGCGCAGTGTTTCTGCTGCTCGCTTTGTGGCATTTCCATATGGCGTTTCCTCGCGGAGGCGGTAGGGGTGCCGTGGTGCCCAGCGTTGATGGCAAGCCGCTCTTCGTGCCGTCGACTGCCGCAACCGTCGCGGTCGGTGTTCTGCTGCTCCTGTGCGCGGCTCTGGTGGCCGGCACTTCCCGGCTGGTGTCGGTCGGGTTGCCGCCCCGTCCGCTCTCTTGGCTATCGTATGCGCTGGGTCTGGCACTTTTCGCCAGGGCGGTCGGGGAATTCAAGTACGTGGGGTTCTTCAAGCGCGTTCGTGGCAGTCGATTCGCAAGGATGGATACACTGGTTTACTCGCCATTGTGTCTGGTCCTTTCTGCCGGCGTAGGTTTTGTGGCGATCAACAATGCCGCATAACCGCCGAGCCGACCCAGGCGCGCGCGGAAGCGCCGTGCACCGGCTTGCAGGCGTGCGCCGGT
>JBGPKL010000116.1:0-2819 GCA_041485885.1 Sulfurifustaceae bacterium | reverse complement strand
TGGCTCCTAGATACAGCTTTGTTGGATCTAACTCCGGTCTCCGAGGCGAAACGTCCGCGCCAGCAAATCGTACGAGTGATGGCGCACGGCGGGGTCGTGGGTCCAGGTGACGATGACGATTTCATCGAGCTGCCACCGCCGCGCCAGCTCATCGAGCCGCGTCGCGACCTGCTCCGCGGTTCCGACGACGGCACGGCCTCGCAACTTTTCGATTGTCGCGCGCTCCTGTTCCGTGTAAGGATACGCAGCGGCTTCCTCCGGTGTGATCAGCGGCGAGCGGATGCCTTTCTCGAAACCGATGCGCCAAAACTCGCGCGTCATCAGTTGTCGCCGCGCTTCCGCTTCCGTGTCGGCGGCGAGCGCCCAGACACAGATCGTCGCGATCGGCTCGGGATAGCTCGCGCTCGGCTGATAGTTTTGCCGGTAGAGATTGAGCGCTTCCTCGGTGCCTCGGCCCTCCGTAAAAAAATACGCGTACGCGTACGGCAGGCCGAAGTAAGCGGCGACTCGTGCGCCGTAATCCGAGCTACCGAGAATCCAGAGGTCCGGGCTCGAGTCGCCCAGCGGGTGCGCTTTTATTTTTTCGAACGGATGGCCCGCGGGGAGCGGAGCGCCCGTCACCCACGCCTGCAGATCGCGCACCTGCTCCGGAAACGCATCGACGGCGGTGGCGGCGTTTTGATTCAGTGCAAAGGCGGTGAGCGGATCGGAGCCCGGCGCGCGCCCGACGCCGAGATCGATGCGGCCCGGCGCGATCGCCTCCAAGATGCGAAATTGCTCCGCCACCTTGAGCGCCGAGTAGTGCGGCAGCATGACGCCCGCGCTGCCGACGCGAATGCGCTTCGTGGTCGCGGCGATGGCGGCCATGAGTATTTCCGGCGCGGTGCCGACGATGCTGTCGTTGTTGTGGTGCTCGGACAACCAGTAGCGGTGGTAGCCGAGCGCGTCGCAGCGGCGCGCGAGATCGAGCGTTTCGCGGATCGCGTCGTCCTGGCCGCGGCCTTTAGCGGCGGTGGATTGGTCGAGGACCGATAGCTTCATGTATTTTAGTTCCTACTTTGGAAATCGTGTCTCCGGCGCGGGCAATCAAGCCGTTCGCGTTCGCGCGACGCAAGATCTCGTGCGATCCGCGCTGGGTGAAACATACACGGTTTCCGGCAATGACCCGCATAAAGAGTAAGGGAAAAGCGGGGCAAAAGCGCGGTCTGCCGCCGTCTCATTATTTATACGACAATGGTGCACTCCAAAAACGTAGAAGCTTTGACGTTCATGACTAGTGTTCAACTCCGAGCGCGACTCCGCGCAACCCGCTCGCACTTTAGCCAGGGAATGCGCAAGAGCTTGGTGAACGTGGGGTTTGGGATCGCGCTCGTGATTCTAGTATCGATCTCCGTCGCCTCCTACCGAAGCATCGAAAGTTTGCGCGAGCGCGCCCGCGCGGTCGAGCACACCCAGCAAGTACAAATCGAGCTCGAGGAGCTTATGACGCTCAGCTCCAACGCTCGAATCGCTTGGCGCAGCTTTCTCGCGGGCGGAACGCGAAACGACATCGTCGACTTCGATGCGACCGCCAAAGCCATCCCGTCGCAGATTAAGGTGGTGAAAGATTTGACCGCGGACAGCGCCGCTCAGCAGGAAAGACTGGCTAAGTTTTTCGCGATCATAAGCCGCGACCTCGCGACGATGCGCGAGAGTATTCGTCGCAAGGCGAGCGGCTCTTTGACCGCCCCTGCCGCTATCCTCGAGCAGATGTCGGCGTCGAAGCTGAACGTCGCCGAGATGGCGCGCTTGGCCAAGGAGATGAAGGATGAGGAAGAGTCGGTGCTTGTTGCGCGCGGGCGGGCCTCCGAACGAGGCGTCGCCAGAACGGTGCTCTTCATCGTCCTCGGCAGCGCCGTCAGCCTGGGTATGCTCGTGCTCGCCTTCGGCGTGTTGCGACGCGACATCGCCGAACGCGAGGTCGCCGAGAAGAAACTGCACGAATCCAAAACGTTCTTGGATTCGGTGCTCGAAAACATTCCGAACATGATTTTCATCAAGGACGCCGAGAGCTTGCGCTACGTCGGCCTGAACCGGGCGGGCGAGGAGCTGCTCGGGTTTTCACGCCAGGAGTTGATAGGCAAGAACGATTACGACTTTTTTCCGGCGCAAGAAGCCGACCACTTCGCCGCCAGCGACCGAGAGGTGCTGACGCGGGGCGCGTTGGTCGATATCCCGGAAGAGCCGATCCATACCAAGAGCGGCGAGCTGAAGATACTGCACACGAAGAAAATACCGCTGGTGGATGAAAACGGCGTGCGGCGCAATCTGCTCGGCATCTCCGAGGACATCACGCTGCGCAAGCAGGCGGAGGAGGCGCTGCAACGCAGCGAAGAGCGGTTCCGGCTGATGGTCGAAAACGTTGCCGATTACGCGATCTTCATGCTGGATGCGGACGGCCGGATCGTGAGCTGGAATGCCGGCGCCGAGCGGATCATCGGTTATCGCGCGGATGAAATTGTCGGTCGACACTTTAGCGAGTTCTATCCGCCCGAGGCCATCGAGCGCGGCTATCCGAAGTACGAGCTCACGGTGGCGGCGGAGCGCGGCCGCTTCAAGGACGTCGGTTGGCGCGTGCGCAAGGACGGCTCGACGTTCTGGGCCGACGTTGTCATCACGGCGTTACGCGACGACAATGGCCGGCTGCGCGGTTTCTCCAAGATCACGCGCGATCTAACCGAGCGCAAGCGCATGGAGACGCTCGAGGAGGAGGGCCGCCATATGCACGAGTTTCTCGCGATGCTCGCGCATGAGCTGCGCAACCCGCTCGCGCCGATACG
>JBGPKL010000115.1:0-3239 GCA_041485885.1 Sulfurifustaceae bacterium | reverse complement strand
GCTTATGCTGTACATGGGTTGTGGATCTCGACTGTTGAGTTGGCGCTCAGGGTTTTCACCCAAAACACCGAGATTCGCAACCTCTTTTCATCGTTTCGCAAAAATATTCCGGACAGTAGTGCGCGAAAGCGGGAATCCAGTAATGTGTCGATTAACCGGCCGTAACAATCGCTGAGCGCTACCGCAATGGAGCAGTCACTTGGCGAGCGACAAACACGACAAAGATCACAAAGCGCTGTTCCGCCAACACGTCGGCAAAGTCCGCCCCGTCAAGCAAGATCGCGTCGCGCCCCATCGCAACAAGCGCCCGCCGGTGGCGGAGCAATCCCAGCGCGACGCCGAGGCGGTGATGAAAAGCCTCCTCTCCGACGAATATGACCCGGCAGACGTTGAAACCGGAGAAGAGCTACTCTACGTCCGCCCGGGTCTGCAACACCTGGTGATCCGCAAACTCCGCCGCGGCCAGTACGCGATCGAAGCCGAGCTAGACCTCCACGGTTGTACCGTCCCGCAGGCGCGCGAAGCGTTAGACACGTTCCTGCGCGATGCGCGCGCCCTCGGCAAACGCTGCGTGCGCATCATCCACGGCAAGGGGAAGTCATCCGAAGGGAAAATGCCGGTGCTGAAGGGCAAGGTGAACAACTGGCTGCGCCAAAAAGACGAAGTGATGGCGTTCTGCTCCGCGGTCCCGCGCGACGGCGGAACCGGCGCTGCCTACGTACTGCTAAGGAAAGCCTGACAGTTAGTCTTCGTCATGCCCGCGAAAGCGGGCATCCGGATATTTTAGGATTCCCGCCCTGCGTCCACTCCGCGGTGAGTCTCTACCCGGGCGTGCGTCTGCGCGGGAGTTTGTGGTGCGTCTGAGGAGCTTGGCCCGCGATGGTGCATGCGCATCTCATATGCGCCCGCGTCGAGGCTTGATTACGTATCACGTCGGAATCTAAAATGCCGAGCTTCTGCATGTATCAATAGTTAAAACCCAATAGGAGGGTAACGGAGATGACGATAAAAACGGTTTTGAGTGCATTGTTAGCCGCAATTGCTTTGAGTCTCGCTCAGCTCGCGGCCGCGGGCGACGTGAGCGGTACGTGGATTATGGACGTGCAAACGTCCGCGGGCAGCGGCAAGCCGACCTTTATCCTGATTCAGAAAGGCGGTGAGCTGACCGGCACCTACAAAGGGCAATTGGGCGAAGCTGCTGTCACCGGTAGCGTGCAAGGCGACGAGGTGGTAATCAACTACAAAATCTTGGCGCAGGGCACCGAGTTGCAGGTCAAGTATGCCGGTAAGGTGGAAGGTAATACGATGAGCGGCAAAGTGAAACTCGGCGAAGTCGGCGAAGGGACGTTCAAGGGAACCAAGGGTAGTTCGTAGCTGCTGCTATCCAACCTGAGCGGGCGATCGTCGTATGACGGTCACCCGCTTTTTATTGCGCCTTCGCCTGTGCGCACTGCTGGCAAGTAATGCCGATGACGCTGTGCCCACAGACGTTGCTAACGAGAAACTCTAACAGTCCGTCTCGTCATGCCCGCGAAAGCGGGCATCCCGTCATTTTACGACACCCGTTTCCAGAAGCGTTCGAGAGCACTTCGCGCCAACAAACTTTTTGGAATCATTCAGATCTCAAAGCGCGCTCGGCGATCGCTGCAAACGCTCGACGATCGCGTGGTCACTTGTAGTGGTAGCGGCAAGCAGCAATAAATATTTTTCCTTGGGCTACCTTGTAGATCAATCGATGTTCGTGATCGATGCGCCGGGACCAATAACCTGTCCACTCGTGTTTAAGCGGCTCGGGTTTGCCGATACCGCTGAACGGCTCCTTCTGAATCGCTTCGACTAGCCGGTTAATGCGCTTCAGCAGACGCGGGTCTTTCGCTTTCCACCAAAGATAGTCTTCCCAAGCGTCATTCGCCCAGAGCAGCTTCACTTAATGAGCTTCCTCGCCCTCGCCTTGCCGCGTTCTATCTGCGCTACCGCGCGACGCAGGCGACGCGCCATCGCCGGGCTGCGCGCGAGGTAAACGGTCTCTTGCCACGACTCAAAATCTTCAAGCGAGATCAACACCGCCGCTGAGCCCTTTTGGCGAGTAATAAGAATGGGTGCGTGATCCTCATTAACTTCATCGATAGCCTTCGCCAGGTTGTTTCGAATGGCCGAGTACGACAACGATTTCATGGCAAGAAACCTCGAATCAGTAATGTACAAATCATTGTACAAGGTGCACAACTCGCTTTCAAGAAACCGCGGAGCCCCACGTTATTTGTCATGCCGCTGCGTTCTCTCTTTCCACTTGAGCGACTCGGTTGGTTTCCTCGCGAGATCCTGGATATCGCTTTAGCTAGAGTTGAAAGCCCCCTCGCAACCCGATACTGTCGCGACACAGCTGACAACAATAAAGGTGCCTCATGGATAGCGGAAAACCAACTAGATACAGCCTTGGTAGCGCGTCGTTCCTGATTCTCCTTCTTCTAACCGCCCTGCTCGGCTGCACTCAAGAGCCCGCCGTCATCACTTACGAACAAGTCGGCGCCTGCAACGGGTTGAACAATCTTCAAGGCGCCGGCCCGAACCTGGCGTTCGTATTCTTCCGGATTCAAGATATCGACAGCACCAAGACCAGCGGCGACTTCACTTTCAGCCCGAATAAACTCTGGATCAATCTGGGCGATCTCTACAACGGCTACCAATTCGTCGCCACCGGCCAGTACACGAGCGCGCTCGGCCTGCCGGGATTGCAAAAGTCGATTTTGGTGACGAAGGGCACGAAGGTTCCGGTGAACAAGTACATCGTGTTCCTGGTCGAAACCCTCGACGCTGACGGCGCGAAGGAAGCGAACGCGACAAGTTACTTCCTGCTCTATAACAACCCGCCGAACGAGTTCGGGAAATTACTCAGCAAAACGAACTCCAGCAAAACAAGCTGGCCGTACACACCGACGTGTGGGCAGATTCAGTTTACGAAATAGTGAAGCTCGCAGGAAAGCGCTGCTGCGAAAACGCATACTCGCCCTTGTCGTTTTCGTTCAATGGACATCGCGCGCCGCCAGGGAATTCGTCGATAGGCTATCACCCCGGATTGCGCTGCCGGGCTACGCACTTGTCATTCCCGCGAAAGCGCACTACTGTCCGGAATAAACTCATGCGAACAGCTCCGTTTGCCGCAGAGCGAACTCGACTCGTCGCTCGCGCCATTGCCGGTGCCGGTGGCGTTCGGTATCGGGACGCTGGAACAGTGTCGC
>JBGPKL010000114.1:0-3323 GCA_041485885.1 Sulfurifustaceae bacterium | reverse complement strand
GGCGTGTGCTTGCACCAATCTCTGGTATTGCCGCTGTGATCACGAGGGGAACTCAGACCTTCATCGCACTAAAAGCGATCGATCACGTGATGTCGCTAGAGCGTGAGCGGCCGCCGGAACGGGTCTATGTTGCTCGAAAAATCACCGAGGGTCGGATCGCGTTTGACAACGTAACGTTCCGATACCCGACCGGCGCAGAAAATGCTCTCGAAAAGGTCTCATTTCGGATTGAACCCGGCGAACGAGTCGGTATCGTCGGTCGTGTTGGATCGGGAAAAACAACAATCGGGCGCCTACTCGTTCATTTCTATGAGCCGCAAGAAGGACGCATTCTGATCGATGGTGTCGACATTCGTCAGTATGATCCGGCGGATCTGCGCAGAGGTATCGGCTTCGTACTGCAGGACATCGATCTATTCTTTGGCAAGCTTCGGGATAATATTGTGCTGGGCAAACCCGCAGCAACCGACGAGGAAGTATTGGCGGCAGCGCGCCTTGCGGGCGTCGAAAATTTCATTGCCCACCACCCATTGGGCTACGATATGCCGATTGCCGAAGGCGGACGCAGCCTATCCGGAGGTCAAAAACAGGCGATTGGTCTTGCCCGAATCCTGATTCGGAAGACAAAGGTTCTGTTTCTCGATGAACCGACGGCGCATTTTGATGTTCGTAGCGAGGCCGAGTTCATCGAACGACTGAAATCTCTGGCGTCTCGGGATATGACAATCTTAGTGTCAACGCATCGTCCGTCGTTGCTCGGATTTGTCGATCGTCTTCTGGTGTTCGAGCGAGGCAAACTGATCGCCGACGGACCGCGCGACAAAATCATCGCCATGCTACGCTCCGGACCGGGCAAGCCAACGGAAGCAAGTCCAGCCACGTCTCGTGAGGGCTTCTCGAATGCGACATACTGACTTCGCCTTCGCAAACGATGTCCGTTCCGCGGCAGAGCTGCGAACGCCCAAAACGTCGCGCATACTCTTGGCATCGTCAGCTGCCCTACTCTTTACTGCGCTCGTGTGGGCGCATTTTGCGGTGCTTGACGAAGTCAAACGCGGCAATGGTCGCGTCGTTCCATCGCGCCAGATGCAAGTCGTGCAGACGCTCGAAGGCGGCATCATAGAAGCCATTCTTATTCAGGAAGGCGACATTGTGCAGCAGGGCCAACCGCTTATGCAAATCAACGATATAAAGTTTGCTGCGGACTTGGGCGAGGCTCTCGCGAAACGTGCGGCGCTTGCCAACAGCCTGAAACTTCTCAATCGCGAAGTCGAGCTGACAGGCAAACTCTATGAACAGAAAGTCGTTCCTGAGATTGAGATGCTGCGTCTTCGACGGCAAGCAAGCGATATGAGTGGCCAGCTCGCGATGATCGATGAAACTCTTAAATCAGCGAAGGACCGCGTACGCCGTACCGAGCTCAAGGCGCCAGTCTATGGCATCGTCAACAAACTCAATGTGACAACTGTCGGTGCCGTGGTACAGCCTGGCGCCAATGTGATGGACATCGTGCCGCTTGACAATAGCCTCCTCGTCGAGGGTCGTATCCGCCCGCAAGACATCGCTTTCATCCGTCCGGATCAGGATGCCGTGGTCAAGATTACGGCCTATGATTCCTCCGTCTACGGATCTCTCAAGGGCAAGGTTGAGCGGATCAGCGCGGATACGATCGTCGACGAAAAAAAGGAAACGGGCGAAAGACCCGAGACGTTTTATCGAGTGATGGTTCGCACCGAAAAGAACCACCTCGGAACGGAGGAGCATCCACACCCAATCATTCCGGGCATGGTAGCAACGGTCGAAATTCTGACCGGCGAGAAGACGGTGCTCGACTATCTGATAAAGCCCGCCCGGTTGCTGCGCGACGAGGCATTGCGGGAGCGCTGAACCGGCGATCGTTAAAATTTGAACGGCCGAGACTACGTTCCATTCACGATCAATCGGACAATCCTGACCTCTGCTGAGGAGTTTTAACCGGGCCGAAGCAGGCCCGGCCTTATTTTGCGCCCCGATCAATGATCCGGGACAGGACCGGCATCCGCACGCCGACCGATGCCCCGGACACCAGGGGTGTCGAACATGCCAGTTTCCAAGCGGGCGCGCAGGCCCGCACGCATCTTCACGTTCGCCGTCATTCTCGCGACCGCGAGTCTGGCGATCGGCGATGCGGCAGCAAGGGCGAAGGCCAAAAATCAGACCCGCTCGGCGGATTCGATCGAGGTCAGCGCACTGACACCGGCTTGGCCGGCACCGCCTGCTCTACCTGCACAGCCACGCTTCTTCACCATCAACCAGGTACTGGCGAAGCACGACACAGGCGCCGCACCCTCCGATGCGATCCGCCTTGCCGCTGTCGAACCCGCCGATACGATTACCGATGCACTAGTTGCTCGTGCACCATTGCCGGCGCGAAGCGGCGAGCCATTCGGCCTCTATGAATTTCGCGCGCCGGAAGGCTTATTGTGGGTCAAGTGGCGCAGGGTCGAGGCGGAGATGCGCGCCGAGGCAAAGCTCATCGCAGAATGCCGCGTCGATCCCGGCCGCTGTCCCTCGCCTGCCGCCCTCCACTTTCTCGAGCTCGTCGATGCGGCCAAGGCGCGTGAAGGCCGCGCGCGCATCGAGGAGGTCAACCGGTCGATCAACGCCGCGATCCGTTATATGAGCGACCTCACCCAGCATGGTGTGCCGGATTTGTGGTCGGCGCCGCTCGCGACTCTCACCAGCGGGCTCGGCGACTGCGAGGACTATGTGCTCGCGAAATACGCGATCCTGCGCGAGGCAGGCGTCGCGACCGATGATCTGCGGATTCTATTGGTGCGGGACCGGTCGATCCGCCTGGACCATGCGGTGCTTGCGGCGCGCCACGAAGGGCGCTGGCTCATCCTCGACAACCGGTACCTCGCGCTCGCCGAGGACAGCGAACTCAGGCACTTCATGCCGCTGTTCGCCATCAACGATCAGGGCGTGAAACTGTACGCCGCGCCTTATGCTTCGCGGCCCGCGAACGACAACGCCGCGGCGGTGGCGCCGGCGGCGACCCTGGAGCGCGACGTTACGACCGCTCCATTGGATGCATATGGCACGCCGTTCTTGATCTGAGCTCTCTCGTAACGCAATTCGGAAAAGATAAAGCCCGCCGGAGAGTTTCCGGCGGGCTTTCAGTTGTTAGCTCCTACGTCCGACTAGAACGTATGGACATCAGTATTGACTGGAACGCCCGTGCTTATGTGAGCGAGATCGATCTTGTCGCTGCCGGTACCGTTGGCCGAGTACCAGAGCTCTTGCGTTGTACTATTGTAGACGAACTCCCCGTTCGCCCCGCC
>JBGPKL010000113.1:0-3622 GCA_041485885.1 Sulfurifustaceae bacterium | reverse complement strand
TTCCTCTTTCAACCGGGGAGGCGCGGTTTCGAGACGCGAGAGCATCAGCAGGTCGTCCACGAGGCGCTGCATGCGCACCGCCTGCTCGTGCATGATCGCGAGATGTTTCTTCAGATCGTCGGAGCGCAGATCGTCGATGCCACTCAATGTTTCGACGTAGCCCCCGAGCACCGTCACCGGCGTGCGCAATTCGTGCGACACATTCGCGACGAAGGTGCGCCGCATTTCCTCCAACCGATGTAGACGCGTCACGTCGCGCGCCAGAATGAGCTTCAGGCGCGTGCCATACGGCACGATTTGCAACGACATCGCAAGATCGGGGTGGGCGGATGAATCCATCTCGATCGGCTCCGCGAAGTCCGCTTCATGCAGGTACTGAGTGAATTCCGGATCGCGCAGCAAGTTCGAAAGACGCATGCCGCGATCGCGCGGGTAGTCGACGCCGAGCAACGTCGCCGCGGGCGGATTGGCCCACTCGATCTCTTCCCGCTCGGAGAGGATCACCACCGCGTCGGGCATCGCCGCCGCGGCGCTCTGAAACCGCGTGAGCGCGTCCGTCAGCTCATCGGCGCGCCGCGCCGATTGACGCACGAGCTTGCGCGTTTGATGGAACACGTCTCCCCACGGGCCGGCCACGTCCGGTAACTCGCCGCTCTTATCCGAGAGCAGCCATTTATGCAGCTGATGAAGCCGCCGCAGTTGCGACGCGACGTAGATGAGGAGGCCGATAGTAGGAAAGAGGAACGGATGCCGCGTCAGCGCGCCAAGCGCCAAGCCGCCCACGAGCAAGCCGAGCAGAATCCAAATTTCCCGCCACAGGCTCTGACGCATGCGCGCGACGCTTATGCTTGCTCGGAGAAGCGGTACCCGGCGCCGCGCACCGTTTGGATGAGGCGGTCGTGCGCCGTCGGCGTCAGCGCTTTGCGCAGGCGGCGAATGTGCACATCCACCGTGCGCTCCTCGACGTACACATTGTCGCCCCAGACGCCGTTCAGCAGCCGCTCGCGCGAATGGACGCGCTCGGGATAGGTCATGAAGAAGTGCAGCAGGCGAAATTCCGTCGGACCGAGCGCGAGGTGAGCGCCGTTGGCGCTTACGCGATGCGTGACCGGATCGAGCGATAGACCATCCACTTCGACCGGCGCCTCGGCGGTTAACGGCGCTTGGCGTCGAAGCAGCGCGTTGATGCGCGCCAACAGCTCGCGGGTGGAAAAGGGTTTTGTGATGTAGTCATCCGCGCCGCTGTCGAGACCGCGAACTTTGTCTTCCTCTTCGGTGCGCGCGGTGAGCATGATGACGGGCAGGCTCTGCGTGAGTTTTTCGCGCCGCAGGCGCCGCGCGTACTCGATGCCGCTTACGCCGGGCAACATCCAATCGAGCAAGACCAAGTCCGGCGTATCGTTGACGATGCGGGTTTGCGCTTCGCCGGTGTCGGCGGCTTCCAGGCAGAGGTAGCCCGCCTGGGCGAGCGCAAGACAAACCATCTGGCGGATGGCGGCTTCGTCATCGACGATCAGAATTTTGCCGCGCGAGTTCTGCATGGGTTGGTATCGATATTACGAACATTTCATACCATTAATATTACAATTTGGTTACCATTACAAATTCGTGGCAGCGCGACGATCGTGCGTCGAATCATGCCTCTGCTGTCACCGCCTAGAACGATTATGCCCAAGCCCGTCATCCGGCCGACTGAAATCAAGCTGCATCAGAAGTCGCGAGTCATCGAGATCGCCTTCGACGACGGCGGGCATTACCGGCTGCCGTGCGAATACTTGCGTGTTTATTCGCCATCGGCCGAAGTGCGCGGCCATGGTCCGGGACAAGAAGTGCTTCAGCTCGGCAAGGAGCATGTCAACATCGCCACGATAGAGCCGGTGGGGACGTATGCCGTTCGCCTTTGCTTTGACGATGGTCATGACACCGGCCTTTATTCTTGGGAATGGCTGCACCATCTGGCGGTCAATCACGAGCGCTTGTGGCGCGAATACCTCGCGCGTCTGGAACAATCCGGACATCGGCGCAAGCCGGCGGCGGATTCGTAGCGAACTAATGTCGGACAATTCTAAGAGCACGTCGACAACGCACTTCGGTTTTAGCGAAGTGCCGGCGGCAACGAAAAGCGGTTTAGTCGGCGAAGTGTTCCGCTCCGTGGCCAGTCGTTACGACCTCATGAACGATCTCATGTCGTTCGGCGTGCATCGGTTGTGGAAACGCTACGCGGTGTCGTTGAGCGGCGTGCGCGCCGGGAACCGGGTGCTCGACGTCGCGGGCGGAAGCGGCGACATGACCGCGCTGTTGGCGCCGAAGGTGGGTCCGTCGGGGATCGTGGTGTTGAGCGACATCAACGATGCGATGCTGGACGTCGGACGCTCGCGTTTGGCGGATCGCGGTATTGCGGGTAACGTGGATTTCGTTCGCGCCGACGCGGAGCGTCTCCCGTTTCCGGACGATGAGTTCGACTGTGTGACGATCGCCTTCGGGCTGCGCAACGTGACGCACATCGATCGCGCGCTCGCTTCGATGTTTCGCGTGCTGAAACCGGGTGGGCGGCTGATCGTGCTTGAGTTCTCCCGCGTCACGGTGGCTGCCTTGCGGCCGCTGTACGATGCGTACTCGCTTAATCTTCTGCCGTTGCTTGGTCGAGTCGTCGCGGGCGACGAGGCGAGTTACCGTTATCTGGCCGAGTCGATCCGGCGGCATCCGGACCAGGACGCGCTCAAGGGCATGATGGAGCACGCGGGCTACGAGCGAGTAAATTATTACAATCTGAGCGGCGGCATCGTCGCTCTGCACCGAGGTTACAAATTCTGAACGCGCCGGCGGAGGACAAAGGAAGCGGCTTCGGTCGGTTGCTCGAGGCCGCGGTGAATCGGACGCTGCGACTCGATCCCGACGGCATGCAACGCTTGGGCGAGCTGCAAGGTAAGGTCATCTTGCTCGAGCTGGCGGAGGCCGCCACGCCGCTGCGTCTCTATGTAATTCCCGCCGAGGATGGGGTACGGCTGCGGCGCGACCACGAACGGCTGCCGGACGTCACCATCAGCGGAACCGCGACGGTGTTTCTCAATCAGTTTTTCCGCGGTCCAACGATATCTGACGCGTTGACCATCCGCGGCGATGTTGATCTCGGTCAGCGTTTTCAGCGCCTGCTCTCGCAATTGGATCCCGACTGGGAAGAAGGATTGGCGCGCGTCGTCGGCGACATACCGGCGCATCAACTCGCGCGGCTCGCCCGTGGGGTTTTTCATTGGGCTAGAGAGGCGGTCCGCACGTTCGCCCTCGACGGCGCCGAGTATCTCAAGGAGGAGGCATTCGTGCTCGCCAAGCGCGAGCGCGTGGAGGAGTTCCTGCGCGACGTGGATCGCTTGCGCGCGGATGCCGACCGATTGGAGAAGCGCCTCGCGCGTCTGACCGGCACAGCATGAGGCAACGCCTGCGACAGGTCGGGCGACTGGCGCGCATCACGCGTGTCTTCGTGAAGCACGACCTCGATGAGTTTATCGCCGCGATTCATCTGCTCGGCCCTTACCGATTGCTGTTGCGGTTCTGGCCGCGACGGCTGATCCCGCGGCGCGCGCCGCTGCCGCGCGGTGTGCGACTGCGCGAGGCGCTCGAAGAG
>JBGPKL010000112.1:0-3720 GCA_041485885.1 Sulfurifustaceae bacterium | reverse complement strand
GCTTATGCTGTACATGGGTTGTGGATCTCGACTGTTGAGTTGGCGCTCAGGGTTTTCACCCAAAACACCGAGATTCGCAACCTCTTTTCATCGTTTCGCAAAAATATTCCGGACAGTAGTGCGCTTTCGCGGGAATGACGACGGTGAGTCCTCTCGGACTTTCGTATCATCCTGTTAGCCCTTCTCTCCCGGAGGGGGAGAGAATCGAAAAAGTCTTTCTTGACATTTTTTTCGAGCGAGGAGTGTTCTCGCGCGCGCGTTAAACCCGCTTCGCCCGTTCCCGCAGCAAAAACTTTTGAATCTTGCCGGTCGACGTCTTCGGCAATGGGCCGAAGACGACCGCCTTCGGCACTTTGAAGTGCGCGATACGCTCGCGGCAAAAGTCGATGATCTCCTTTTCCGTCGCGGCTGCGCCTTCCTTCAGCTCGACAAAAGCGCACGGCGTCTCGCCCCACTTTTCATCCGGTCGCGCGACGACGGCGGCGCTCAGCACCGCCGGATGCCGATACAGCGCGTCCTCGACCTCGAGCGAGGAAATATTTTCTCCGCCCGAAATGATGATGTCCTTGGAACGGTCTTTGACTTTGACATAACCGTCCGGACACATCACCGCCAAATCACCGGAGTGGAACCAGCCGCCGGCAAACGCTTCTTGGGTCGCCTTCGGATTCTTTAGGTAGCCCTTCATCGTAATGTTGCCGCGAAACATGATCTCGCCCATGGTCTCGCCGTCCGGCGGCACCGGCTCCATGCTCGTTGGGTCGAGCACCGTCATGCCTTCTTCCAGGAGATACGCCACACCCTGACGACTGTTGAGCTGCGCGCGCTCTTCGAGACTCTTTTCGTTCCATTGCGCGTGCTTGGCGCAAACCGCGGCGGGACCGTATGTCTCGGTGAGCCCGTAGACGTGCGTAAGATCGAATCCCATGCGTTCCATGCCTTCGATGATCGCGACCGGGGGCGCGGCGCCCGCGACCAGGCACGACACACCGCTGATACCTTGTTTCCACTCGGCGGGCGCGTTGATGAGCGTGTTGTGCACGATCGGCGCGCCGCAGTAGTGCGTCACCTTGTGGCTGCGCATGAGATCGAAAATTATCTTCGCATCGACCTTGCGCAGGCATACGTTGGTGCCCGCGGCAGCCGCGATCGTCCACGTGAAGCACCAGCCGTTGCAGTGAAACATCGGCAGCGTCCAGAGATAAACCGGATGCCGCTTCATTCCCCAATCGAGAATATTATTGATCGCGTTGAGATAGGCGCCGCGATGGTGGTAGACGACGCCCTTCGGATTCCCCGTGGTGCCGGAGGTGTAGTTGAGTGAAATCGCATCCCACTCGTCGCGGGGCAACGAGCCGGCGAAAGTTTCATCGCCTTCTTGCAGGAACGCCTCGTACTCCTTCTCGCCCAGGAATTTGCCGCCCTCGCAGAGCGCGTCGTCCACGTCGATGACGACTGGACGGTGCTTGACCAACGTCAACGCCTTTTCGATAACGTCGGAAAATTCGCGATCGGTGAACAGAAACTTCGCCTCGCCGTGATCCAGCATGAACGCGATCGCCGCCGCGTCGAGCCGTGTGTTGAGCGTGTTGACTACCGCGCCAAGCATGGCGGGGCCGAAGTGCAGCTCGAACATCGCAGGCACGTTCGGCAGCATCGCCGCCACCGTGTCGCCGCGCGCGACACCGCGCCGCGCGAGGGCTGACGCCAGCCGCCGGCAGCGCCGCAGAACTTCGCCCCACGTCAGCCGGCGGCTTCCGTGAATCGTGGCGATATGGTCGGGATAGACCGCGGCGGCTTTGTGTAGAAACGATACCGGCGAGAGCGGGACGTAATTGGCCGGAGTCTTGTCGAGATTGAGATCGTAAGCGTTCGTCATTCGTGTCCACCGCGAAACGGATCGGAGTAGCGTGCGCCGGCTTGTTTTCGCGCGTTCTTTCTGTTGGTCACGTATGACAACTGATGTCGCCAGCCATTTCAAGCCGGGTAACGCGCCCATCGGCGGAGGAGGTGCGCAAGCCGCGACGAGCGGGCGCAGCGCGGAACGGCGCCTTCGACTTCACGACCGAGCGGGCTTGTATGAGGGGCGCTTCTGTTTGTAAGCTGGCGACTCGCCAACGGGAGCACATCCGTCCCATGAGACTGCAAAGCAAGATCGTCGTCGTTACCGGCGGCGCCACCGGTATCGGCCGCGCGCTGTGCCGACGTTTCAAGCAAGAGGGGGCGGCGGGAATTGTCGTCGCGGATATCGACGCCGACGGCGCGACCGAAGTCGCGCGCGAGGTCGGCGGGTTGGCGGTGAAAACGAACGTCACCGTCGAAGCGGAAGTCGTTGGGCTGGTCGAAGCGGCAATAGCCAAGTTCGGTCGCATCAACCTCTTTTGCTCGAACGCCGGCATTATCGTTCGCGGCGGCCCCGAAACCCCCAACGCCGATTGGCAACGAATCTGGGACGTGAACGTGATGGCGCACGTGTACGCGGTGCGCGCGGTGCTGCCGGGAATGCTCGCGCGCGGTGACGGGTACTTGCTGCAAACGGCGTCCGCCGCCGGGTTGTTGTCGCAGATCGGATCGGCACCGTATGCCGTCACCAAGCACGCCGCCGTCGCGTTCGCGGAGTGGCTCGCGCTCACCTACGGCGATCAGGGAATAAAAGTGAGCTGCTTGTGTCCGCAAGGAGTGCGGACCAACATGCTGCTCGGTCAAGGCGGCGAACGTCGATCGTTCTTATCCGAAGGGTCGGTCTCCGCCGAAGAAGTAGCGGAAGCGGTGGTGCGAGGGCTCGACGCGGAAGAGTTTTTGATTTTGCCGCATCCGGAAGTGCTAGAATTTTTTCGCCGCAAGGCGAGCGACTACGATCGCTGGCTCAACGGCATGCGCCGTTTGCAGGCGAAGGTGAAGGAGCAATTTGGAATTTAAACGGTGACCGTCAGTTGCCTTTCGTCAAGGAGAACCATAATGATGAAGTCGTACCCACTTCTCGCTATAAGTGCGCTTACCCTCGGAATCGTATGCTTGGTGGCGCTTGTTATCTCGGGCCTTGGATATCGATGGCAGCTTTGGGCATACGGAACCGGGTTCGCCATCCTGAAGTGGGCGCTGATCGGAGCGGCGATTACCGTCGTCGCGGCGCTCGTCGGCGCGGTGCTCACGTGGCGCAGCGGTCATCAGTGGGGTTTGTATGCATCAGTGGCGGCGCTCGTCGTCGGGCTCGCGACAGCTCTGCCGCCGCTCTCCTGGATCCGAGCGGCGCGCCAGCTACCCTACATTCACGACATCACCACGGACACGGAAAACCCGCCCGCGTTCGTCGCGATCATGAAGGAACGCATGAACGCACCAAACACCGCCGCGTACGGCGGCCCCGAAATCGCGAAACTTCAGCGCGAGGCCTACCCCGACGTGACACCGCTGCAAGTGCGCATTCCGCCGCCGCGCGCGTTCGAGGCCGCGCTCGCGACGGCGCGCGATCTAGGTTGGAAGGTGATCGACAGCGACGCGTCGACCGGCCGCATCGAGGCGACGGACCAAACGTTTTGGTACGGATTCATCGACGACATCGTCGTGCGGATCACGCCATCGGCGGCGGACGGCGCGCGCGTCGATATCCGATCGGTTTCGCGCGTCGGCAAGAGCGACATCGGCACCAACGCGCGGCGCGTCCGCAAGTTTCTAGACGCGTTCGCGGCGCGCACCGCTCAGACCGCGGGTTGAAATTTC
>JBGPKL010000111.1:0-4046 GCA_041485885.1 Sulfurifustaceae bacterium | reverse complement strand
GCGACACTGTTCCAGCGTCCCGATACCGAACGCCACCGGCACCGGCAATGGCGCGAGCGACGAGTCGAGTTCGCTCTGCGGCAAACGGAGCTGTTCGCATGAGTTTATTCCGGACAGTAGTGCGCTTTCGCGGGAATGACAGATGTAGGGTGCGACCCGCGCACCACGTAGTCGATCGGTGCGCGGAGCGCACGCTACATGCCGAAATAGAGGAGAAGCAAATGTACCGAGTCGTTGCGTTGTTGAGCCTGTCACTGATGGCGCTGGACGGTTGGGCGCATCCCGGCCATCCCGCTTTCGATCCGAATCATTCGCACGGTCTGTTCGAGTCGGAGCCGTTTCTTCTGCTCGCCGTCGTCACAGCGGTGGTGATCGCGATGCTCACTGTCGGAACGGCCGCGTATCGCCGCTCGAGGGCACGGAAGTAATCCGTCATGGCGGCCGTCGCGGGAACGATTCGTAAGTCGGCACCGTGGCATGGTGAGCTCGATCTCGTTTTCCGCCGCGAGAACGAAACAACTTTCGTCGAGCGCCGCCGCGTCTGCATGCCGCTCGCGCTGCAACGGCCGTTTTATCCGGAAGGCGGCTCCGTATGCCACGTGCTCGTGCTGCATCCGCCCGGTGGGATGGTGGGCGGCGATCGCCTCGATATCGCAATCGACGTGCAGCAGCGCGCCGAAGCGTTGATAAGTACCCCGGCCGCGGCCAAATGGTACCGTGGCCTTGCGCGAGCCACGCAATCGGTGACACATCACGTTTCGGAAGACGGCCGGCTCGAATGGTTGCCGCAGGAAACCATCGTGTTCGACGGCGCCGATGTCGAGCAGACGTTGCGCGTTGAGCTGGCGCCGGCGGCGACGTGGCTCGGCTGGGAAATCACGCGTTTCGGTCGCAGCGCGCGCGGCGAGACGTTTCGCCATGGCACCTGGCGCATGACCGCCGAAGTCTGGCGCGACGGCGCGCCGCTGTGGATCGATCGCCAGCGGCTCGATGGCGGGTCGCGCGTCCTCGACAGCGCTTACGGTCTCGCCGGGGCACCGGTGGTTGGCACGCTGGCGTGGGTCGGAAAGAGCGTGACGCCCGCGCTCGTCGACGCCGCGCGTGCGCGTTGGGATACCGCCGGGCTGGACGGCGAAGCGGGTGCGACGCGATTGACGGAAGGATTGCTGTGTCGCTATCGCGGACCTTCGAGCGCCGCCGCGCGCGCGTGGTTCACCGAAGTGTGGAAGTTGCTACGTGCGTACGACAACCGCGGCGAAGTTGTTGCGCCGCGTATCTGGAATACATAGCGACTTCCGTCTCGATGGGAGGAAGTCGAGGCCGGGGTCGATCTTCAGAGGACAAAAATGCATCTCTCGCCACAAGAAAAAGACAAGCTCCTCATCTTCACCGCCGCGCTCGTGGCGGAGCGACGCAAGCAGCGCGGTCTCAAGCTCAATTATCCCGAGGCCGTCGCTTATATCAGCGCGGCGGTGCTCGAAGGCGCGCGCGATGGGCGCACGGTCGCCGATCTCATGACCTATGGCACGCGCCTGCTCACGCGCGCGGACGTCATGGACGGCGTGGCCGAAATGATTCACGAAGTGCAAGTGGAAGCGACGTTCCCCGACGGCACCAAACTCGTAACCGTGCACAACCCGATCGGCGAAGGTCGTCGCGTTCAAGCGATGAGCAAGCGTCGCGTTAGCTCGAAGAAGAAGCACGCGGCGTCGCGGAGGAAGAAGAAATGAATCCCGGAGAAATGCTGATCGAAGCCGGCGAAATCGAGCTCAATCGCGGTCGCGCCGTCGTTCGCGTTAAAGTCGCGAATACCGGCGACCGGCCGATCCAAGTCGGCTCGCACTATCACTTCTACGAGACGAACCGCGCGCTCAAGTTCGAGCGCGAACGCGCGCGCGGCATGCGGCTGAATATTCCCGCCGGCACGGCGGTGCGTTTCGAGCCCGGCGACGAGCGCGAAGTGGAGCTCGTGGCCTACGCCGGTTCGCGCGAGGTGTACGGCTTCAACGCCAAGATCAACGGTCCGCTGGAGTCGAAACGATGAGTTACAAAATGGATCGGCGCGCGTACGCCGAGCATTACGGCCCGACCGTCGGCGATCGCGTGCGGCTCGCCGACACCGCGTTGCTGATCGAGATCGAGAAGGATTACACGGTTTACGGCGATGAAGTGAAATTCGGCGGCGGCAAAGTGATACGCGACGGCATGGGCCAGTCGTCGATCCCGAATTCCGCCGGCGCGGTGGATCTCGTCATTACCAACGCCGTGATCGTCGATTGGTGGGGTATCGTCAAGGCGGACGTCGGGATCAAAGACGGACGGGTCGCGAAGATCGGCAAGGCCGGCAATCCGTCCACGCAGCCGAACGTCGATATCGTGATCGGTCCCGGCACCGAGGTGTTGGCCGGCGAGGGTTCGATCTTGACGGCCGGCGGCATCGACAGTCATATCCATTTCATTTGCCCGCAGCAGATCGAGACCGCGCTTGCCTCCGGAGTCACGACGATGATCGGCGGCGGCACCGGGCCGGCGACCGGAACGAACGCGACGACGTGCACGCCGGGCGCGTGGAATATTCATCGGATGTTGCAGGCCGCCGAGGGATTCCCGATGAATCTCGGTTTCCTCGGCAAGGGCAACGCGGCGCAACCGCAAGGGTTGGCGGAACAGGTTGAGGCGGGCGCGATCGGCTTGAAGCTCCACGAAGATTGGGGCACGACGCCGGCTGCGATCGACAACTGCTTGAACGTCGCCGAGAAGTACGACGTGCAAGTCGCGATACACACCGACACGCTGAACGAATCCGGTTTCGTCGAGGACACGATCGCGGCGTTCAAAGGGCGCACCATTCACGCGTATCACACCGAGGGCGCGGGCGGCGGACACGCGCCCGATATCATTCGCGTGTGCGGCGAGGCGAACGTGTTGCCGTCGTCCACGAACCCGACGCGGCCTTACACGGTCAACACCGCCGACGAGCATCTCGACATGCTCATGGTGTGTCATCACCTCGATCCCGGCATCGCCGAGGACGTCGCGTTCGCCGATTCGCGCATTCGCCGCGAAACGATCGCGGCGGAAGACATTCTCCACGATCTCGGCGCGTTCAGTATGATGTCGTCCGACTCGCAAGCGATGGGGCGGATCGGCGAGGTGATCCTGCGCACGTGGCAGACGGCGCACAAGATGAAAACCCAGCGCGGCGCGCTCACGGGCGATTCCGCGCGCAACGACAACATGCGTGTGCGCCGTTACGTCGCCAAGTACACGATCAACCCGGCGATCACGCACGGCGTTGCGACGCATGTTGGATCGATCGAAGCCGGCAAGCTTGCCGATCTGGTGCTGTGGCAGCCCGCGTTCTTCGGCGTGCGCCCGAGCGTCGTCATCAAGGGCGGTCTCATCGCCTGGGCGCAAATGGGCGATGCCAACGCGAGCATCCCGACGCCGCAACCCGTGCACGGTCGGCCGATGTTCGCCGCGTTTGGCGGCGCTTGCAGCGCGACGTCGCTCACTTTCGTTTCGCTCGCCGCTTACGAGCGCGGCGTGGCCAAGCAGCTCGGGCTCGTGAAGCGAGCGATCCCGGTGCAGCACACGCGCCGCATCGGCAAGCGGGACATGAAGCTCAACGACGCGATGCCGAAGATGGAGGTCGATCCTGAGACCTATGAAGTGCGCGCCGACGGCGAGCTGCTGACCTGCGAGCCGGCGAAGGAGCTGCCGCTCGCGCAGCGGTATTTTTTATTTTAATGATTTTGGAACGCAGATGAACGCGGATGATAGATGAATGATGAACGCAGATAGCTGTATGGTGTTCTGTGCTAATTCTCGTTTCATCCGCGTTTATCCGCTTCCCATCCGCGTGCATCTGCGGAAAGCAGTTGTTCGTTATTAATAGTCATTGAATATCACTACTGTCCGGACGTTGAGCACTCTAACATTGTCAACTCACTGAAGAAAAATAGATAACACATGTTTTCCCCTGGTCTCGATTTGAACGCCGTGCACCTGATTTGCGACCCTGCGAGGCAATCCTTCGCAGGGAG
>JBGPKL010000110.1:0-4216 GCA_041485885.1 Sulfurifustaceae bacterium | reverse complement strand
TCAGTTCTTGAAAACGGCTTATGCTGTACATGGGTTGTGGATCTCGACTGTTGAGTTGGCGCTCAGGGTTTTCACCCAAAACACCGAGA
Organism: Sulfurifustaceae bacterium; assembly: GCA_041485885.1. Classification (GTDB taxonomy): domain Bacteria; phylum Pseudomonadota; class Gammaproteobacteria; order Acidiferrobacterales; family Sulfurifustaceae; genus JACQFZ01. The sequence continues at coordinate 4,127 of JBGPKL010000110.1, read as the reverse complement.
TTCGCAACCTCTTTTCATCGTTTCGCAAAAATATTCCGGACAGTAGTGCGCGAAACCGGGAATCCAGCTTCTTATTCCCTACTCCCCTTGCGGGAGAGGGTTAGGGAGAGGGGTCGAGCGCCCGAAGGGCGCTCGACTACGCGATCGATTACAACCACAACATATATCCCGCTTCAAACCGATTCCCCAAACACGGATGAAACGGCATGATGCGGATGCGATAGTACTGTAGCCCCGGGAGCCGAGGCGTGAGATCCAAACGGAATTCGGTCTCGGCGGTTGCCGGATCGACCGGTCCGGGACTGAACACGTGCGTGTCGTGCTTGATGAACTCGCCGCTCTCGGATTCGGTGCCCACCAAGCATTCCACCAACACGTCATCCGGTCCCAAACCGTTGAGGAACGCCGCGACGCGGATGGGTAGGGCGCTGCCGGCGGCAATTTCTTGCGCGGGCGTGTCCAACCGGCGCAGGCGCACGCGCGGCCAGCTGCGATCGACCTTGCGCCGCCACCCGGCGACTTCCTTCGCGCGCGCGTAGTTGTTGCCCGACATCACCAAACGCTGGTGGCGCGCGTAGCTGTAGAACTTGCGCACGTAGTCCATCACCATGCGCTGCGAGTTGAAGCGCGGAATGAGCGACTTCATCGAGTTCTTCGATATCCGCACCCAGCCGTCCGAGTAGCCGTGACCGTTGCGGCCGTAGTAGAGCGGAAACACCTGCTTCTCGAGCGTATCGAATAGCTCGTGCGCTTCTTCGCGGTCGCGATACGCCGCGTCGTACGCGGGACCGTGCGGCGTGATCGCCCAGCCGTTCTCGCCGTTGTAACCTTCCCCCCACCAGCCGTCGAGCACCGAGAGGTTGACGACGCCGTTGATGCCCGCCTTCTGGCCCGACGTACCGCTCGCCTCGAGCGGGTACTCGGGCGTGTTGAGCCACACGTCGACGCCGCTCACGAGCTTGCGCGCGAGCGCCTGGTCGTAGCCTTCGAGCAAAATGATGCGGCCTTGGAATTCGGGACGCTGCGAGTGCTCGTGGATCACCTTGATCAAGTTCTGCGCGGGCAGGTCGTGCGGGTGCGCCTTGCCGGCGAAGATCAACAGTCCCGGCTGTTTCGGATCGTTCAGCAGCCGCGCGAGGCGCGCCGGATCGGAGAAGATCAGGAGCGCGCGCTTATACGTCGCGAAACGGCGCGCGAATCCGATCACCAGCGTGTCGATCGAGGTCGGCGAAAGATTTTCCGTGAGCCGGTCGATCAGCGATTCGCTGTAGCCGTTGCGGCGATATTGCAGAATCGCGCGATGGCGCACGTCGGCGAGCATTTCGCTTTTCAACGACTGGCGCAGGCTCCAGAAGCTGTGCGGCGGTATCTGATCGATCTGCTCCCAATACTTCTCGTTCAGAAGCTCGTTGCGCCAACCGTGGCCGAAGCGCATGTCGAAGAGATTGGCCCATTCGTGGGCGAGGAACGTCGGGACGTGCACGCCGTTCGTGACATAAGACAGCGGGTTCTCTTCCGCCGGAACTTGCGGCCACACGAACGCCGACATGCGCGCCGCCACGGTGCCGTGAATGCGCGAAACGGCGTTGCGGAAGCGCGAGGCGCGCAGCGCGAGCGCGGTTTGGTTGAACCCGCCTTGGCTCGTGGGCGTGGAGCCGAGCGAAAGGAACTGCTCCATCGAGATGCCGAGTTGCTTCACGAACGACTCGAAGTAAGTCTGCATCAACTGTTGATCGAAAATATCGTGCCCGGCGGGGACCGGCGTGTGCGTCGTAAAGACGGTGTTCGCGGCGCGGGTTTCGAACGCGCTATCGAAGTCGAGACCGTCGGCGACGAGCTCGCGACAACGCTCGAGGATCAGGAATGCGGCGTGCCCTTCGTTGATGTGCCACACCGTTGGTTTCACCCCGAGCGCGCGCAGCGCCCGTGTGCCGCCGATACCGAGCACGATTTCCTGCTGGATGCGCGTATTGATGTCGCCGCCGTAAAGCTGGTACGTGATGCGCCGGTCGGCGTCGGCGTTCTCCGCGAGATCGCTGTCGAGCAGATAGAGCGTTATGCGTCCCGCCGTCGCCTTCCACACCTTTAGCGTTACGGGGCGCCCGGGCAGCTCGATTTGCACTTGCACCTCGGCGCCGCTCGCATCCGTCGCGGGTGCGATCGGCAGATCGTTGAAGCTCGTCGGCGTGTAGTGCGCGACTTGGTTTCCTTGACCGTCGATGGTCTGGGTAAAATAGCCTTGCCGATAAAGCATGCCGACCGCCACGAACGGAATGCCGAGATCGCTCGCCGCCTTGCAATGATCGCCCGCCAGGATGCCGAGGCCGCCGGAGTAGATTTGAAAGCTCTCGTGAAAGCCGAACTCCGCGCAAAAATACGCGATCAAGTCTTCTTTGTTGTCGATCAAATCGGCGCATGGGGACTTAACCGGCGGCTGGTGATAGCTGTCGAAGGCCCCGAGCACGCGCTCGTAGTCCTCCATGAAGATCCGGTCTTCGGCGGCTTCTTGGAGACGTTGCTGCGCCACGCGGCGCAGAAACACTTTGGGATTGTGGCGCGAGGTTTCCCACAGCTGCGGGTCGAGGCGGTAGAAAAGATTGCGTACCGAACGGTCCCAGCTGTAAAGCAGATCGTTCGCCAGCTCCGCGAGTCGCCTGAGCGACGCGGGGAGGACCGGTTGGACCTCGAGCGAGAAACGGGTACCGTTCATGAATGGAATTCGCGATGCTGCAACCGGGGTGTGATTGTTATAAAAAGAATAGCCGGCCAGCCGCGAGTATAGCGAGTCTCGCGCGGAAAAAACAAATCGACAGGGCGATAAAACCGTTTTTCCGGCCGGCCGATCGTGCGTAAGTCCGACTTTCACTTCGAGTTGCCCGCCGAGCTGATCGCGCAACATCCGGCCTCGGTGCGGAGCGGTTCGCGCTTGCTCTATCTTGATGCACGCGGTGGCTATGTCGATCGCATGTTCCGGGATTTGCCCGAGCTTCTGCGAGACGGCGACGTATTGGTTCTCAACGACACGCGCGTAATTCCCGCACGACTACTGGGTGCGAAAGAAAGCGGCGGACGCGTCGAAGTGTTGATCGAGCGCGTGCTCGACGAGAAGCGGGCGACCGCGCAAGTGCGCGCGTCGAAATCCCCCAAAGCCGGGCAGACGCTCGATTTGGACGGCGGTCTGCGCGTAAAGGTTATCGGCAGAATCGGCGAGTTTTACGAGCTCGAGTTCGAGAGCGACGCGCCGCTCTTGCAGACGCTCGAACGCGTCGGCCGTGTTCCGTTGCCGCCGTACATCGAGCGCGTCGATGAGTCGATCGACCGCGAACGTTATCAGACCGTGTACGCGCGTAATCCGGGCGCGGTCGCGGCGCCAACGGCGGGATTGCACTTCGACGTAGAGACGCTGGAGCGTCTGCGCGCGCGCGGCGTCGAGCGCGCGGTCGTCACGCTGCACGTCGGCGCGGGCACGTTTCAACCGTTGCGCGCGCAGGAGATCGAGAGCCAACGCTTGCACGCGGAGCGCGTCCACGTACCGCCGGCGACATGCGACATCGTCAACCGCGCCCGCGCAGAAGGCCGCCGCATCATCGCCGTCGGCACGACCGCCGTGCGCGCGCTCGAATCCGTCGCGCGCGACGGTGCGCTGGTTCCGTTGGAAGGGGAGACGGATATCTTTATATATCCCGGCTACCGGTTTCAGATCATCGACGCGCTCGTTACCAATTTTCATTTGCCGGAATCGTCGCTGCTGATACTGGTGTGCGCATTCGGCGGAACCGAGCAAGTATTGAACGCGTACCGCCACGCTACGCAAGAGCGCTATCGGTTCTACAGCTACGGCGATGCAATGTTCATCGCGCGCCGGTAACGTTGCCGCGGCTATTGCATCGCGGGACAATGAGTGTAATTCAGTGAGCTAAACAACCACCAGCCCTGCCGGGAGACTCATGCATGTTTGACGTTTGCCGCGGTGGTGAAACCGGCGTGCTCCTTCTCCCTTTAAGGGAGAAGGTTAATGGAATGGACGCCCCCTTCCTATCAACGGCATCGAAGTGCCAAAGTGGAAGCGCGTTTCAACCACTTAACCGAAAGAGGGCGTCCGACATGAAGCTTACCGCGATCGGTAT
>JBGPKL010000109.1:0-4504 GCA_041485885.1 Sulfurifustaceae bacterium | reverse complement strand
TCCTCATCGACACTGGTGGTGTGGGTGGGAGAGTTCTCAACGGGTCTGTCCGTGGTCACGCACGGCAGAAGCAAGCCGATGTCCCTCCACCCCGGCTCTCGGTAAGTCTTCACCGATTGAGCCGCGCACACCATACAAGCAAGCCGAGCACCGGAACCGCTCCCGGTGGTTTTCGCTCGACCGTGTCGAGCCCGAGCGGGCGTGCTTTTCGACCGCCGGCGAGTTGGGCGAGCGTCCGGGAGCGGTGAGGAGCGCAGGGCACCGCTCGTGATTTTCGAGCGGCGCCGCGACCGGGGTGTCCTTCTCTTTGCGTACTTTCTCTTGGACAAGCAAGAGAAAGTACGCCGACCTGCGGTGCTGCACAGGGACGTGCGAATTTCGCGGGAGGCAGGATGCCGAGAGCGATTCGGGAACCGCAAATAGAATTTATTAGAACTCGATGAATCGCGCGAAGCGCGATCAGATCATCGCTTTCGCCCGTATTTTCGCCGCGATAAACGCGCTATGCGGCACGTAGAGCAAATCCGCGATCTTGCGCACGAGGTGTTCCTCGTACGGATGCAGCTCGCCGTCCGCGTACGCGACTTCCCACAGGTGTTCGATCAAGCGCTCTTTCTGCTCCGCCGTCATATGATCCTTGATGAGCGACGTAAATTGGAAATAGTCGGTTGCCTGCCGCGCCTGCTGCTCTGCGAGTCGCAGCAGCTCGGCGGTTTCGTGTGGGCTTAGACCGAAGTCCTCCTCCACAGCCCGCGTGACTCGAGCTCGCTCTACATCGGAAATATTACTGTCCATGCGCGTCATCTCGACCAGAAGCGCGGCGGTGGCGATTCGAACCGGATCGGGCCCACCGGGTAGGAGCGCGTCGTTCGGTTTGATGTACTTGTCGAAAAATTCGCGGATCGCTTCGACCATCGTTCAACCTTCCAGCATGCGCACTTCGAACGCGCGCCCCGGGCCGGGAAGTCGCACGATATCGCCGCTGTGCACCTCGAAGCGGCCACGGCGGCGATCGGCGAAGTAGAGCTTGAGCGTTTGCTCGACGACGGGGAAAGCCATACGGTCCCAGGGAATGTCGCGTTCGTCATAAAGAGCGACTTCGAGGCTTTCGGTTCCCGGCCCGAACTCGGGCTGCACGAGGTCGGCGAGAAACATGACGTACACCTGATTGATATGCGGGAGACTGAACAGCCCATAGAGCTGCGTCACCTTTACACGCGCCGCCGCTTCCTCGAGCGTCTCGCGCGCGGCGCCTTCCATCGTCGTTTCATTGTTTTCGAGGAAACCGGCGGGCAGCGTCCACAAGCCAAACCGCGGCTCGATGGCGCGCCGGCAAAGAAGTACTCGCTCCTCCCACCGCGGCACGCACCCGACGACGACTTTCGGGTTGAGATAATGAATCTCTCCGCATTGTCCGCAGACATGCCGTGGAAGGTTGTCGCCCGCGGGAATGAGCAGATCGACGGCCGAACCGCACTGCGTACAAAACTTCATGGGGATTTGATCGCCACGCGTCGGGTCAACAAGCGCCGCATTGTAGCGCCCCGTCGCTTGGCGTTACAGACGCTGGCTTACAAGGTTTTCCAGCGGCGAGTGATGATGAGCTTGAGCTTGCGCCGCTCGTTCTCGCTCAAGTCGGCGCCGTCGGCGTTGAGCTCGCGCTCGACCGACTTGAGTCGGTGCGCGCTACATCCGTGGACGAGTTGCTCCTTCATCCGGTAGAACCGCGGCGAATACTCCCTGCGCAACTCTTGGATAAACGGGTATGACATCCGATGCAACGCGCATGGTCCGAAACGACATATCGCGGCCTGATGCTCGGGCGTGCCGTACCCTTTGTGACGATGGAAGCCATACTCCGGATAGCGCACGTCCAGCTCATCCATCAGTGCGTCGCGATGCGTCTTCGCGACGATCGAAGCGGCGGCGATAGAAAAATTAATCCCGTCGCCCTTGGTGAACGAATTTTGCGGCATCGAAACACCGGGTATGGTGCGCGCATCGACCAACACGTGCTGCGGCAAAAACGGCAGCGCTTCGACGGCGCGACGCATCGCCAGGAGCCCGGCGTGATACACGTTCAACCGATCGATCTCCTCGACCGACGCCATGCCGATGCCCACGCCCGCGGCGCGACGGCGAATCGTCGTCGCAAGCACCGCGCGCGTCGGCGCGTCCAAGCGTTTGGAGTCATCGACGCCGGCAATGCTGGTACCGGGTTCAAACACGACGGCGGCGGCGACCACCGGACCCGCGAGCGGACCGACGCCGACTTCGTCCACCCCCGCGACATGGCGCACACCGGATCGCCATAGCACGCGCTCGAAGTTGAGCAAGGCGTCGAGACGCGACTGCTCGCGGCGCTCATCGCCGTGACGTTTCTTCAGCAGTTCGTGAAGCTCGCGCGCGCCCTGGCGCTCGTCGCGGCGCAGCGCATTCAGCACGTGCGGGGAGACCGACGCCTCATCGCCGAGATAGCGCGCGCGGATTTCCTTTATCGACAAATTCTTGAGATCGAGCGGCATCCCCGTTTGCCGGCCAAGGTCGCGCTACTTATAACTGAGCCGCGGGCGTTAAGGCAAACGCCGTCAGAAGAGCGGCGTGAGGCCGGCAACCGGGGGCGGCATCGGCAATACACGATGCTGGCACGAGGCGGCTGCCAAAACCGCTTTCACCGGTGACCGGCGTACACCCCGAAAGAAAAGGGATCAAAAGAACACCGAGGAAGACTCGTATGAAAGAACCGCACAAAACCCCCCGGCGGCAAGATAACGGCCATCGCTCGCCGTGTAGAGGCCGCAAATCGGCGGCGGATGGGCGCTTCGTCGGCCTTCCGATTTCAACAAAGACCCTGCAAAATGACCGTGCCGTTACCTATGGAAACTTCTGAAAAACATTTGTTGACCGCCACGGACGCCAAGGAAAAGCCTGAACAAGAAGGAAAAATCCTTCGCGTCCTTGGCGTCCTTTGCGGTTCGTCTGAATTAATCAGAGCTTACCTATGTTCGTCGCCGAGTGAAATCATCCGCTGATTCTTCCGACCGAGCGATCGCGTGGTGGTTGCTCGCCGTCGCCGCCTTAATTTTCGCCATGGTGATCGTCGGCGGCGTTACGCGCCTCACGCGCTCCGGGCTCTCGATCGTCGAGTGGAACCCGGTCATCGGAGCGATCCCGCCGTTAACCGAGTCGCAGTGGCTCGCCGAGTTCGAGAAATATCAGCGGACTCCGGAGTATCGCACCGTGAATATCGGCATGTCGATCGACGCATTCAAGCGCATCTACTACGTGGAGTGGGCGCACCGGCTGCTCGGCCGCTTAATCGGGGTCGTGTTCGCCTTGCCGTTCGTGTATTTCGCGGTGCGCCGTAGAATTTCGTGGTCGTTGATGCGCCGCCTAAGCGCGATCTTTCTCCTGGGCGGGCTGCAAGGGGCGCTCGGATGGTTCATGGTGAAGAGCGGGCTAATCGATATCCCGCGCGTCAGCCCTTATCGACTGACGGCGCACCTCGGCCTCGCGGTGGCGATTTACGGATTCCTCGTGTGGATCGCGCTCGATTTGATTTCGCCGCGCGCGCGCGACCAAACCCCCACAAGTCTGCGCCGGACCGGCATTATCGTTACGGCGCTCGTATTCGTCATGATCCTCGCCGGCGGTTTCGTCGCCGGCACACGAGCCGGCTTCGCGTTTAGCACGTTTCCGTTGATGAACGGCCGCTTCTTGCCGGACGGGCTCTACGCCCTCAGTCCCTGGTGGACGAACGTCTTCGAAAACGTCGCGACCGTACAGTTTAATCACCGCCTGCTCGCTTACGCGCTCGTGCTCGCGACCGTATTCTATTGGTGGATCGCGCGACGAAGCGCCGCTTCCGCGGCGATACGTCGCGGCGTTGATTTCTTGCTGGCCGCGACCGCCACCCAGTCGGCTATCGGCATCGCCACGCTGCTGCTCATCGTGCCTATCGCGCTTGCGGCGATACATCAGGCGGGTGCGCTGATCGTTTTCACAACCGCGCTATATCTTAATCACATACTCCGTCGCGACCGGCTAGCGCGAGTTAAATGACTCCCGGCAAAGCCGGGGACTTATTTCTGTGAGCGCCTCAAAGGCGCGGATAACCCCGTGAGCCGCCGGAAGGCGGCTCTCACCTACCGCTCCTTCTCCCTTTGAGGGAGAAGGTGGGGATGAGGGTGGAAGGCGAAACGATATCGATCACGTTCGACATCGTGTCCCACACCCCAGCCCACACCCGGAAATGGAGAGGGAGTAACCGGTTTCACGACCGCGGCAAACGTCAAACGTGGGTGAGTCCCCCGGCAGAGCCGGCGGTTTACCGCAGAGCAATCAAATAGCAGCTCGCGGCAAATAAAAAAGGGTCATCGCGTACTCGTGTGGGTAAAAACAGAGCGTGAACCTCGCTTCTGTCCTGTAATTCCCGGCGTAGAACGCATTTGACGTATCGCGGAGATTCGCCATGATGCTCCGATGCCTACTCTCAAACGTAAAC
>JBGPKL010000108.1:0-4885 GCA_041485885.1 Sulfurifustaceae bacterium | reverse complement strand
GAGTTTCTTCGCTCCGCGTTTTGCGGCGAGCTCGGCCATGGCGTGAATCTGACTCTCGTGACTGTGCACGCCGCCGGGCGAGAGCAGCCCGAGGATATGCACCGCGCGATTGCTTTTTGTGGCCGCATCGACGCTTTCCGTCAGCGCGGCGTTGGTGAAGAACTCACCGGTTTCGATCGCGTGGTTGATGCGGGTGTACTCCTGATACACCACGCGGCCGGCGCCGATATTGAGATGGCCCACCTCCGAATTCCCCATTTGTTTGTCTGGCAGCCCGACCGCCCTCTCGGACGCGTTGATGAGCGCATGCGGATACGTCCAGAGTCGATCCCAGGCCGGCTTGCGGGCGGCGACGATCGCGTTCCATTTCGGATCTTCGCGATAACCCCAGCCATCGAGGATGATCAAGACCAGCGGCTTCGGAAAACTACTCGTGGCTTGCATTATCTAGGAATTCGCCTTTTCAAAGTGTGCGTTATTGTATATTGTTCGACCCGCGCGGTGTAACGCGCGTCCCGATCCTTCAACGACAACCATAGCCCACGTCACTACGACTTCGTGCCATAGGCCTCGAGCGATCTTCGATGCAGTTTGTCATCAATAACTGGTACTTGTTCCTCGCCCTGATCGTCGTGTTGGTGTTGCTCGCCATGCCGATCGTGATGCAGCAGATTCACGGCATCACGAGTCTCGCGCCGGCGCAATGCGTGCAGCTCATCAATCGACAATCGGGCGTGGTCGTCGATGTCTCGGAGCCGAGCGAATACAAGACCGGACACATCCCCAACGCGATGAACCTGCCGCTCGCGACCCTCAACCAGGGAGTCGCGCCGCTCGACAAGCACAAAGAACGTCCGGTGATTGTCGTCGGGCGCAATAATCAGCGAGCGTTGAAGGCCGCGACGTTGTTGCGCAAGCGCGGCTTCGCGTCGGTAAACCTGATGGCGGGCGGACTCGCGGCGTGGGAAAAAGAAAATCTGCCGCTGGAAAAGTGAACCAACGTTCGCCACGGTTCCGCGCATAACGTCTTAGGAGCGAAAGATGTCAGACCAGCCGGCGACCGACGTCCAGTTCAGTCTCGAGCGGATCTATATAAAGGATATTTCCTACGAAGCGCCGGCGGTGCCGCAGGTCTTCTTGGAGCAAACCGCGCCGCAGCTCGACGTTCAACTCGGCGTGCAGCAAGCGCCGATACCGTCGAGCCAGGGTCTGCACGAGGTTGTGTTGACCGTCATGGTCGCCGCGAAACAAGGCGACAAGTCGATCTTTTTGATAGAGGTGCAGCAGGCGGGACTGTTTCGCATCAGCGGGATCGTCGGGGAGGCGCTGCAACGCGCGCTCGAAATCAGCGGCGCGTATATATTGCTGCCGTTCGTGCGCGAAGCGGTCAACGATCTCGTCGGCAAAGGCGGGTTTCCGCAGCTACTCATCAACCCGATCAATTTCGAGGCGCTGTACGAGCAAAAGCAAACGGCGCTCAAGAAATCGGTGAACTGATTTCTTCCAGCGACGTGTCCGTCCGTCGCGCAAACATTGGTTCGCGAGATGACCGCTCCTTCGAATGCCGGATAAGCCGATCATTGCGGTGTTGGGTTCGGGAGCGTGGGGCACCGCGTTGAGCGTCCTGCTCGCGCGTAACGGTTTCGCGGTATCGCTGTGGGGCAACGATGCGTCGCAGCTCGCGCTTCCGGGTGTGCCGCTGCCTCGTGAAATCACGCCGCAAGCCGATCTAAACCAAGTCGCGAGATCGTCGAACCAGTTCCTGATCGCTGTCCCCAGCCATGCGTTTCGCTCGACGCTCGCATCGTTGCGGTCGACCCTCAAGCCGGACGCGACGATCGCGTGGGCGACCAAAGGGCTCGAGCCCGGCAGCGGCCGGTTGTTGAGCGACGTCGCGACGGAATTGTTCGGAGCGACCGCATCGGTTGCGGTGATATCGGGGCCGACTTTCGCCGGAGAGATCGCGCGCAATTTGCCGGCGGCGCTTACCGTCGCCGCGACGGATACGGGCGTCGCGGAGCGTGTTGCCGGATGGCTGCGTAACGAGCGCGTGCGCGTTTATACGAGCAGCGATATGGCGGGCGTGCAACTTGGCGGCGCGATCAAAAATGTTATTGCGATCGCGGCCGGTATCAGCGACGGTCTCGGTTTCGGCGCGAATGCTCGCGCCGCGCTGATCACGCGCGGCCTCGCCGAACTGACTCGTCTCGGCGTCGCGATGGGCGGCAGAGCGGAAACTTTTATGGGGCTGACCGGCGCGGGCGATCTTATTCTCACCTGCACCGACAACACATCGCGCAACCGCCGCGTCGGGCTGGGACTGGGCCAGGGGCGCAAGCTCAAAGAGGTCTTGGCTGAAATTGGACAGGAAGCGGAAGGGGTCGCGACCGCTCGCGAGCTCTATCGACTGGCGCAGAAGCTCGGCACCGAGATGCCGATTACGACGCAGGTATACCGTGTCCTATACGAAGATTTCCCCGCTCAAGCCGCGGTCGAAGCATTGCTCAAGCGCGAGCCGCGGCCGGAATAATAGAAGAGTATTCGGCGCAGAAGGCGAACGGTTAAACGTCGGTGCCGGAGGAAGATGTCCAAAACTAAGAAGCCGGCGGTTGCCGTCGACGCCATCGTGCAATCGATCGTGCGGCTGCGCGGGCACAAGGTGCTGCTCGATGCGGATTTGGCGGCGCTCTACGGCGTTGAAACGCGGGTGCTGGTGCAAGCGGTCAAGCGCAATCTCGCTCGCTTCCCCGAGGATTTTATGTTCCAGCTCAGTTGGGAGGAGGCGCAGCAGTTGAGGTCACCGGATGTGATCTTGAACGTGCCGCCTGCTTCAAGATCACGAACTGTGATCTTGAAGCGCGGCGCCAACATCAAGTACCGGCCTTATGCTTTCACCGAGCAGGGAGTAGCGATGCTCTCCTCGGTGCTCAATAGCCCGCGCGCGATTGCGGTCAACATCGAGATCATGCGCGCCTTCGTGAGGTTGCGCGAACTGCTGTCGACCAACAAAGAGCTCGCGCGTAAGCTCAACGAACTTGAACGTAAGCTCGCGACCCACGATGAGGCGATCGCCGACATCTTGCGCGCGATCCGCGAGCTGATGGCGCCGCCCGCGGCGCCGAAGAAGCGGCGGATGGGGTTTATTCAGGGTGAGGATTGAGGAGCAGCCCGCGAAGCGGGCTTCTTCTGTTTAATACACTCATCTACGTTTCTTTTCGAAAAATGCTTTGCCTTTCCCGGCGGTGCTTGTAGCGCCCACGCTTGCTGATCGAGACGGGGCGGTAGACTGGCGGCGGGTTACGCCGCGCTAACCCGCCGTACACTCGCTATATAGTTTAAGGAGCAAATCCTCGTATGCTCCAAAAGGCCATCATCGTCAAAGACTCGACCAACCACCATTGTCCGACGATAAGACCTAGCACAACCAGAATGACTGAGCGCCACGCAAAACGATTCGTTATCAGAATCCAGAGGCCGAGACCCGCACTGATGATCGCGAGCGCTGACAACACCAGCTCATACGACGCCAGCATCCATAAACGTGCGGAGGCCAACTGTGTAAGGATGGTGAACAACCAAAAGATAGCCCAGGCGACCTTCCGCATGGTAGGACTCATTGACGGAACCATTTCATCGCTCCATTTCTGTAACGCCGACTATCTCCTTCCGTTCCCGGTCTCGGCGGCTGCCGCCAAAGCCGTGGATCGTCGGGTAGATAATTCAGATCGTGCACCAACTGCGCATCGCAACTGGCAATACATTTCGAATTTGTGCCGCATGAGGTGATCGAGACGGGGCTGGTAGACTGGCGGCGGGTTACGCTGCGCTAACCCGCCCTACACTCGCTGTCTTCGAGTCATAGTAGCGGTCGCCGTTGTATATCAAACCCCGGCTCTCCATCCAGCCTACCGGGCTCGCTCGTTATTCTTAAGGGGCGAAGCCATTCACACTCCATATGGTAAATACCACTAGCATCTTTATTAGCCACCATTGCCCGACAATAAGTCCCACAATAACCAGAGAGACGGAGCGACGCGTACGCTCTGTGGTAACCAAAATACTTAATCCACACACGAGGCTGATGATTCCGAGAGTCAGTCGGACTGTAGAACGCCACTCCATCATCCAAGGCGCTAAATCGACCAGCAAGGTAAGGAGAGAGAACAGCCAAAAAGCTGCCCATAAAACGATACGTGTCTTTGCGTTCATCGATAAAGATTTCCTTAGTTAAAAAACCTCCGTTTGAGACTATCGGCTTCGGCCAAACCACCGTTTCGCATAATCTCTATAGTCTGCGCTGTCTGTCTCAGTTCCCGGTCTCGGCGGCTGCGGCCAAAGTTTTGGATCCTCGGGCAGATAATTCAGATCGTGCACCAACTGTGCATCGCAACTGGCGATACATTTCGAATTTGTACCGCACCACGTGTAACAATTGTCGTGATACGCGTAGCAAGCGTCTGCGCTATCGGTCGGCCACGCACTACCCGTTTCATTGCCTCCACAGGAATACTGTCCACCGCTCCAGCACTTCCCACCCCAGTTGCCGTTCGTTGGTCCACCCCACCGACTTCTACCGTCCGCCGTATTGTTCCAATCAGTTGCATCGAATCCGGTCGGATCAATCCATCGCAGCGGATTGTTGGCGACGGATGCATACGAGTTGATTTCGAGCGGCGGCTGATTGGGCATGCCCATCGTCGCTCGCCATTTCTGAACGTGCTGCAGCACGCTCATTCCATCAGCGGTGATAAACCGCCCCCCAATCGGCCAGTAATATCGATGCCACATGAGCACCAGATCACTTTCACTGTCTCGGTAGCCGTTGCCGTAGCGGAAGTTAATCGTCGTCGCGGCTCCATCGCCGTCGGGGTCTTGGTTGGGGACG
>JBGPKL010000107.1:0-5105 GCA_041485885.1 Sulfurifustaceae bacterium | reverse complement strand
GGGGGGGTGAGGCGGGCGCTTTTTTAGAACGACTCGCCGCCGGATCGCCGCGTGCACCCGCCCCAGGCGGGACGCTGGTGCGGGGTTTCACCTCTGGAGAAATCGGACACTCGACCTTCTGCGCGCAATCTATCAAGGACTGAAATCTTGAGCGGCATTCAGACAGTCCTGATTTTGCGGGCCATTTCCGACAAGCGTAAACTGGGGCGCGAGATTAGAACGTTTTTCGGAAGATGATTGAACGTTAGGCCTCGGACATGTCCCGCGATCGCATAACCATTCTTCATGACTCATTCGGGAAGCAATCCGAGTTAACGAAGGACTGGGGCTTTGCGGCACTGGTCGAGTTCGGGGGAAGACGCATCTTGTTTGATACCGGCAACAATGCGCGAACGTTTGCCAAAAACACGGAAGCGCTCGGCGTCGATTTGCGGCAGCTCGACTTTGCGGCGATTTCCCATCGGCATGGTGACCACACAAGCGGGCTCAACCATCTGCTCAAACTTAATCCCGGCGTGAGGGTTTATACGCCCGACGAGACGTACGGGGTTTTCGGTTCCAGTCTCCCTGGCATCTTCTATCCGCGCTGCCATTCGCTGCCCCCGTATATGCAGTACTACGATGGCAAGCCGCCGGAGGCCATTCGCCATGGGACACCGTGGCCAGAGGCGAAATTTGTCTGGATCAAGGAGACTACTGAGGTCGCCGCCGATGTATGGCTCGTCTCTGTCGTATCAGACGTGCCGGGTACCCGCGAGATGCGGGAGCTCTCTCTGGCGCTACGGACGCCCCGCGGGTTGGTCCTGATCACCGGCTGTTCTCACCCAGGCATCGAAAACATCCTCGCCGCTTCGCGCGCGATCCAGGACCGCGTGCACTGCATTTTTGGCGGCCTTCATCTCGTTCTGACAAAGGAACCGGAAGTCCGGCGCATCGCAAAGGCCTTGCGCGATGAATGGCGCGTGGAGCAAATCGCGCCCGGACACTGCACCGGAGAACCCGGATTCTTCGCGCTGAGCGAAACATTCGGAGATAAGTACATGTACGCTGGACTGGGAGACTCGATTGAGCTTTCCTAGCTCGAAGAGCTCACTAGGCCTAACCACGCATTGCAGCCGACGCAAAACGCGCGGCTGAATGCGAACGTTTAGATGCCGCAATAACGGACATCACATGTTGATCCACGGTAAGTGCCACTGCGGGAACATCTCCTTCTCCCTCACCTGGGAGCCTGATCCCGTCGAAATTCCGGCCCGCGCTTGCACCTGCTCCTTTTGCATCAAACACGGTGGCGTGTGGACCTCAAATCCAAGCGGCGCTCTGGGGGTAGTGGTCAAAGATCCCTCGCTCGTATCCAAGTACGCGTTCGGCACCCGAACCGCCGAGTTCCTCATCTGCGCCCGGTGCGGCATAGTGCCCGTCGTCACCAGCCGGATCGACGACCGTCTTTACGCGGTAGTCAGCGTCAACGCGTTCGAAGGTGTTGATCAATCGCTCCTTCGTCGTGCGCCAGCAAGCTTCGATGGCGAAGGGGAGGACAGTCGCCTCGCACGAAGGAAGCGCAACTGGATTGCCAATGTCGAATACGTTGAAAGCGGCACCTAACCCCTTGGTGCAGCCGAGGCGCATGAAGCCGCGCGGCTGACCAAGCACGTTAAGCCATTCTGTCTAGGCGTCTTCAATGGAGATCAGTTCGTTAATCGATCGCGTGGGTAGTACCCGTCGGGACTATGCGGGTACCTTTCAAACGGCAGCCTTGCCGCTTGCCGGCAATGAGTTCGACGCCACTATCGCGCTATTGCGTAGCGACGCTGCGGTCTACTTCGATGGCACCTTCCTGCGCGCGGGCACTACCGTTCCGGTTCCATTCACCTTCACCATCCCCTTCGCCACAGTCACGACTCACGGCGCCTCAGGGGAGGTGTCGTGTTCTTTGGTCGGCAAAGTCTCGGGTCCCATGTTGAGCTCTGCCGATGGTTTTGAGTTCATTGGACGCGCTGCGTCGGTAACTGTCGCCTTGCACCTGCGGTTCACCGCGCCGGAATCATTTGACATCGGGGGAATGGTTTTCCACAGCAAAGGCTCTCTAGCTTTCTCCGCATCGCCTGCCACCCAGCGGGAGAAGCGCGTCAAAACCAAGGTCTATGCCATTCGCCCAATTCGTGGTTAGCGCACGGCCGCCTAAC
Source organism: Sulfurifustaceae bacterium (assembly GCA_041485885.1). Classification (GTDB taxonomy): domain Bacteria; phylum Pseudomonadota; class Gammaproteobacteria; order Acidiferrobacterales; family Sulfurifustaceae; genus JACQFZ01. Next base: position 2,919 of record JBGPKL010000107.1, on the reverse strand, counting down.
CCTTCGCTCAACCGCGAACGCCTGCGGCGTCGCGCTTGGCTTGAACCTTACGTGCTTCCCAAAAGGCCGAAGTCCACTATTCGTAATGCGTCCACCCGGGATCACCTTGTCCGTCGGCCGCTTCAAGGCGTCACCGCAGGGGCGGATCCCGCCCGAATCCGCAATGTCTGAATCATCCTAAATGGGTATCACGCTCGCCCTCGCCGCGATGGTGTGCTTCGCCACCAACATCTTCATCGCGCGCGCCGCGATGACGCGGATGCCCCTCGAGCCGGGTTTCGTCGTGCTGCTCGGGGTGAACGTGGTGTTTACGGCGGCGGTGTTCGCGGCCGAACAGCTGCTGCGCGCAACGCCGTTCGTGTTCCAGTGGAAGGGCGCGGGCTGGTTCGTGCTGTCGGGGGTGGTCGGCATCTTCCTCGGGCGGCGCATGCTGCTCGATACCATCCGCACGCTCGGACCGGCGCGGGCGAGCATCCTTCATTCCTCATCGCCGGTGTTCACTCTGGTGGTTGCGTGGTTTCTCGTCGGAGAACACCTTGGTGTTTACGAACTGGGTCTCGTGGCGTTAGTGATCGCCGGGTTGTGGACCACGCAGATGCCGGCGGGCGCAGGCGGCGCGCATGTCCCGAGCCGTGAGGCGCTGCGCCGCGGCGCAATCCTTGGATTACTGCTGATCGTCGGTTTTGGCACCGGCAACGCGATCCGCGGTCTGGCGATGCGTACCTGGAACGAGGCGATCTTCGGCTCGCTGGTGGGCACGGCGGCAGCGTTGTTGTGCCAGCTCGCGAGCATGCGCAACTGGTCGAAGAGTTTTTCCGAACTGCGCGCAAGCGACCGCCGGGGAGTTGTGCTCTTCGCCGCGAGCGGGATTGCGACCGCCTGCGGCTCGATGTTCACCACCTACGCCATGGGTTACATCGAGATCGCGATCGCCACGCTGATCACCTTCACCTCGCCGCTGGTGGTGTTTCCGGTGAGCGTGTTCGTGTTCAGGAACCGCGAGGGCCTCACATTGCGCACCGCCGCCGGCGCCGCCATGGTGCTCGCCGGCATCGTGTTGCTCGCCTTGCGGTAGTTCCGGAAGCGTTAGTTCTGCGCCTTGCGCAACGCGCGCCATAGAACGTCGGGCGTCACCGGCATGTCGAGGTCGGCGATGCCCGCGGGCCGCACCGCGTCGAGGATCGCGTTCATGGTTGCGCCCAGCGCCCCCGAGGTGCCGGATTCGCCCACGCCTTTGGCGCCGAGCGCGTTGGCTTTGGTCGGCACCGGGTGCTCGTCGCAGACAATCGACGACATCCAGTCGGCGCGCGGCATCGGGTAGTCCATGAAGCTGCCCGCTAAGAGCTGGCCGGTTTCGCTGTCGTATATCGCGTGCTCGGCGAGGACCTGCCCCACGCCCTGCAGCACCCCGCCGTGCACCTGTCCCTCGACGCTGGTGTGATCGACCGCGTTGCCGACGTCGTCCACGGTCGCGTACCGGGGAATCTCGACGACACCGGTCTCCGGATCGATCTCGACCTCGGCGACGTGACAGCCGTTCGGAAACGTCGCGCCGAACGTGCCTTCGGCGACGCAGTCCATCGGATGAGGTGTGGTGCCCGCGAGGGCCTTAGCAAGCTCGAAAAAGCCGATGCGCTTGCCTGCGGCGTGAAACGCTCCGCCTCGGTACTCGACCAGGGCCGCGTCCACGCCGAGCTGCTTGGCCGCGCCAGGTTTCGCCGTCTCAAGGAGTTTCGGACCGAGAAGCTTCACGGCGCTGCCCGCGCCGTACAGCGACCGAGATCCGCCGGTGCCGTTACCCACCACTTTCAGGTCCGGGTCGCCCTCGTGGACGCGGATACGCGCAAGCTCCGCGCCGGAGAGGCCCAAGCCTTCGCCGAGGATGCGAACGAACGCCGTCTCGTGGCCCTGGCCCGTGGTCTGCGACACTGTATACAGGTGCAGGTCGCCGGCCTTGTCGAAGCGCGCGAACGCCTGGTCCTTGGGCGCGACGCCGGGCGCGCTGATTTCGAGAAACGTTGCGATGCCGATGCCGCGCAGTTTTCCGTCGCGTTTCGACCGCTCGCGGCGTCCCGCAAAGGCCTTCCAGTCGGCGAGCTGCAGGCATTTGTCCATGACCTTCTCGAACTCGCCGCAATCGTAGGTCGTGCCGTTGGCGGTCTTGTAGGGCATCGCCTCCGGCGGAATGAAGTTCCTGCGGCGCAGCTCGATCCTATCGAAGCCGTGCTCGGCCGCGGCATGATCCACGAGACGCTCGATCGCGTAGGCGATGTCGGGCCGCCCCGCGCCGCGATACGCCGATACCGGCACAGCGTTCGAATGCACGATGCGCGTGTGCGCGTAAAGCGCCGGGATGCGGTAGACACCGCCCATGGTGACGGTGATGTTGCGCGTGCCGATCTGCGCTCCGAACGGGGTCGCGTATGCGCCGATGTCGGCCGTGTCGTCGAAACGCAGTGCGAGGAACCGGCCGTCGCGGTCGAGGGCGAGCTCCCCGGCAAGCGTCAGGCCGCGTCCGTGGTTGTCGGAGAGGAAAACCTCGGACCGGGTTGCCACCCATTTCACCGGCCGCTGCAGTCTTTGCGAGGCAAGCATCACTGCAACATGCTCGGCGTAGGAGTAGCTTCGAATCCCGAAACTGCCGCCCACGTCCTGCGTGACGACGCGGATCTTTTCCCCCGGAAGGCCGGTGCCTGCGGCGAGGAAGCCGCGCATGCCGTTGACGCCCTGACTGGGCGAATACACGGTGTAGACGCCGCTCGCCGCGTCGAAATCCGCCAGAAACGCACGCGGCTCGATCGGATTGCCGACCAGGCGCTGGCTCTTCAGTGTGAGGCGCGATTTCAGCGCCGCCGCGGCGAAGGCGGCCTCGACCGCGGCGCGATCGCCCGACTCGTACTCGAAGCCGAGATTGCCGGG
>JBGPKL010000106.1:0-5313 GCA_041485885.1 Sulfurifustaceae bacterium | reverse complement strand
GACACTGTTCCAGCGTCCCGATACCGAACGCCACCGGCACCGGCAATGGCGCGAGCGACGAGTCGAGTTCGCTCTGCGGCAAACGGAGCTGTTCGCATGAGTTTATTCCGGACAGTAGTGCGCTTTCGCGGGAATGACGATCCTGTAGGTGCCGGCTTCGCGCCTTCGCGAGACAACGTACGCGCGACCTTCAGGTACGCGCCACCTCGGCGCGCACCTCGTCCACCAACCGCGCCGCCGTTTCAGCGTCGAGCTTGGCGATGTCGTCCTGATACTTCAAGACCACGCCGAGCGTCGCGGCGACCGCCTCGGGGTCGAGGTTCGTCTGATCGAGCGCGGTGAGCGAGCGTGTCCAATCGATGGTCTCGGCCACGCCCGGATGCTTGAACAAATCCATCGCGCGCAGCCGCGCGACAAAGGCAACGATCTCGCGGCTCAGGCGCTCGCGCGCCTCGGGTACTTTGCGGCGAACGATTTCAAACTCGCGCGCCTTGTCCGGATAATCGACCCAGTGATAAAGACAGCGTCGCTTCACGGCGTCGTGGATCTCGCGCGTGCGGTTCGAGGTAATGACGACGATCGGCGGCTCCTTCGCCTTGATCGTGCCGATCTCCGGAATACTCACTTGGAAATCGGACAGCACTTCGAGCAGATACGCTTCGAACGGCTCGTCGGCGCGATCCAGCTCATCGATCAGCAACACCGGCGCTCCGCCCTCCTCCGGGCTAAGCGCCTGCAACAGCGGGCGCTTGATCAGGAAGCGCTCGGTGAAAATATCCGCCGAAAGTTTTTCCTTGCTCGCCTGACCCGCGGCCTCGGCGAGGCGGATCTCGATCATCTGCCGCGGATAGTTCCATTCGTAAACTGCATTCGCGATGTCGAGACCTTCGTAACATTGCAGGCGCACGAGGTCGCGAGCCAGACCTTGCGACAGCACCTTCGCAATTTCGGTTTTGCCCACGCCCGCCTCGCCCTCGACGAACAACGGCCGGCCCATGCGCAGGCTCAGGAACAGCGTCGTCGCGAGACGACGCTCGGCGATGTAGTCGTGCGCGGCGAGCAGTTGCAGAACCTCGTCGACGGACGTCGGTATTTTTGGCGGAGTCACGAATTCGAAACTACGATTTGACGACTAGATAGTCTAACCGCAGAGGGCGAGACGGGGTATTCGCGCATGCACTTAACGCGCATGCGCGCCGTTGAGCGCCCGCACACGGATGTGCCGGCCGGGGTGAAACGAAGACGCGAAAGCGCCGCCATGGACGGTGATTCTGCGGTAACGACTTTACGCTATCGTCTGCGCCACTGCGCGAGCCGCCAGCACCGTAATGAGATGCGACCGATACGGCGCGCCCGCGTGGATGTCGGAGTTCAATCGCGCCGGATCGATCTTGATGCCCTTGATCGCGTCGGGTGCGAAATTCTTCGCCAGCGCTTGCTCCATCGCGGCTGCCCGGAATACGCCGCTCGAGCCCGCGCCGGTCACTGCGACGCGCACGCCGCTCGCGTCCCGGCACACGAATACGCCGACCAGCGCGAAGCGCGATGCGGGGTTGCGGAATTTGATATACGCCGCGCGCTTCGGAATCGGAAAGCTCACCGCGGTGATGATCTCGCCGTCTTGCAATGCGGTCGTATACATTCCCTTGAAGTAATCGTCGGCGGTAATGGTTCGCTTGTTGGTTCGGATCGTCGCGTTCAAACCGAGCACGGCGGCGGGGTAATCCGCGGCCGGGTCGTTGTTGGCGAGCGATCCGCCGATCGTGCCCATGTTACGCACTTGGCGATCGCCGATGCCATTCGCCAATTCCGCGAGCGCCGGAATCGCGCTGCGCACGTCTTTCGATTGCGCGACATCGGCGTGACGCGTCGTCGCGCCGATGACGATGTTGTTCCCATCGCGCTTGATGCCGCGCAGCTCGGCGATACCGCTTACGTCGACAAGATTATCGGGCGACGCGAGGCGCAGCTTCATGGCGCCGACTAAGCTCTGCCCGCCCGCGATCACCTTGCCTTGCGACTTGGCGAGCAACGCGACGGCGTCGCTCAAACTCTTCGGACGATGGAATTCGAATGCGTACATGTTCTTCTCCTCTCTCTATCTATCGGCCGTCTTACGCTTTCGCCTGCTGAATCGCCCGCCACACCCGCTCGGGCGACACCGGCATGTCGATATGCGTCACACCGAGCGGCGCCAACGCGTCGATGACGGCGTTGATCACCGCGACCGGCGCGCCGATCGCGCCCGCTTCACCGCAACCTTTCACGCCGAGCGGATTGTGCGTGCACGGCGTCACGCGCGTGTCGACTTTGAAGCTCGGCAGATCGTCGGCGCGCGGCATGGCGTAGTCCATGTAGCTGCCGGTCAACAGTTGGCCGGTGTCCGTGTCGTAGACGCAGTTCTCGAGCAGCGCTTGACCGATGCCTTGGCCTATGCCGCCGTGCACCTGACCTTCGACGATCATCGGATTGATGATGTTGCCGAAATCATCGACCGCAGTGAAGTTGACGACCTCGACGACACCCGTTTCGGGATCGATTTCCACTTCGCAGATATGCGCACCGGCTGGATAGGTAAAGTTCGTCGGGTCGTAGAACGCAGTCTCATTCAATCCCGGTTCGAGCTTATCGAGCGGATAGTTGTGCGGCACGTACGCCGTCAGCGCCACCTGCCCGAACGTAACGTTCTTGTCGGTGCCGGCGACGGTGAACTTGCCGTCCTTGAACTCGATGTCGCTCTCCGCCGCTTCGAGCAGATGCGCGGCGATCTTCTTGCCTTTCGCTTCGATCTTATCGAGCGCCTTGACGATGGCGGAACCGCCGACCGCGATCGAGCGCGAGCCGTACGTGCCCATGCCGAACGGAATGCGCCCGGTATCGCCGTGCACGATGTCGACATTCTCGATCGGCATGCCGAGCCGCTGCGCGACGATTTGGGCGAACGTCGTCTCGTGTCCTTGGCCGTGACTGTGCGAGCCGGTGAAAACCGTCACGCTTCCGGTCGGATGCACACGGACCTCGCCGGCTTCGAATAGACCCGCGCGCGCGCCGAGCTGGCCCGCCAAATTAGAAGGCGCGAGCCCGCACGCTTCTATATAAGTAGAGTAACCGAGCCCGCGCCGCTTACCGCGCTTCTCGGCTTCCGCCTTCCGCGCCGGGAACCCCTTCACGTCCGCGAGCTGCATGGCACCGTCCAGGCAAGCTTTGTAGTCGCCCGTGTCATATTGCAACGCGACCGGCGTCTGGTACGGGAACGTCGTAATAAAGTTGCGCCGGCGAATTTCCGCCTGATCGATGCCGGTCTCGCGCGCCGCCGCCGCCACCAGCCGCTCGACGACATACGTCGCCTCCGGCCGTCCGGCGCCGCGATACGCATCGACCGGTGTCGTGTTGGTAAAAGCGGCGTCGACTTCGACGTAGATCGCGGGCGTCGTGTACTGCCCGGCGAGCAGCGTGCCGTAAAGATACGTCGGTACCGACGCGCCGAACGTGGAGAGATAAGCACCGAGGTTCGCGATGGTGTGCACACGCATCCCTAAGAACTTGCCGTTCTTGTCGAGCGCCAGCTCCGCGTGGGTGCGATGATCGCGCCCGTGCGCGTCGGTCAAGAACGCTTCCGAGCGCTCGGCGGTCCACTTGATCGGGCGATTCACTTTCTTCGACGCCCATGTGAGCACGGTCTCTTCGGCATAGAGAAAAATCTTCGAGCCGAATCCGCCGCCGACGTCCGGCGCGATGACACGCACCTTGTGCTCCGGAAGACCGAGCACGAACGCCGTCATCAGGAGCCGTTCGACGTGCGGGTTCTGACTGGCGACATATAAGGTATAACTCTCGTCGGCACGGCTGTAATGCGCGAGCGCCGCGCGCGGCTCGATCGCGTTCGGGATGAGACGATTGTTGATGATGTCGATCTTGGTGACGTGATGCGCCTGGGTGAACGCGGCATCCGTCGCGGCTTTGTCGCCGAGCGACCAGAGATAGCAGCGATTATCCGGCGCGGCGTCGTGCACCGCCGGCGCACCGGGCTTCAGCGCTTGCGCGGCATCCGTCACCGCCGGCAGCACTTCGTACTCGACTTCTAACAGCTCGCCGGCGTCTTTCGCTTGCGAGTATGTCTCGGCGATGATCACCGCCACTTGGTCGCCGACATGGCGCACTTTACCTTGCGCGAGCGCCGGATGCGGCGGCTCCTTCATCGGCTGTCCCTTCACGTCATGGATCAACCAGCCACACGGCAGACCGTTCACTTTGTCCGCGGCCAAGTCGTCGCCCGTGAAGATAGCGATCACGCCGGGCGCCTTTAGCGCCGCGCTCTTGTTGATGCCGCGGATCTTCGCGTGTGCATGCGGCGAGCGCACGAAGTACGCGTACGTCTGGCCGGGCATGCGCACATCGTCGGTATATTTTCCGTTGCCGGTGAGAAAACGGTAGTCCTCTTTGCGCAGGACCGAAGCACCGACGATGGAGGTGTTCACTTTTTCGGGTGCGTTCATGTCATACCCCCTTCATGTTGGCGGCGCCGAGTTGCACCGCCTTCACGATGTTGTGATAACCGGTGCAGCGACAAAAATTGCCGTCGAGCCCCGCGCGGATCGCTTGTTCCGTGAGACTGCCGTTGCGGTGGCGCTTCACCAAATCGATCGCGCTCATGACCATGCCGGGCGTGCAGAAGCCGCATTGCAATCCGTGACATTGTTTGAACGCCGCTTGCATCGGATGCATGTCGCCGTTCGGCTCGCCGATGCCTTCGATCGTCGTCACGTCGGCGCCGTTGAATTGCACTGCGAGCGCCGAGCACGACTTCACCGCGTTGCCGTTGACGAACACGGTGCACGCGCCGCACTGCGCGGTGTCGCAACCGATGTGCGTACCGGTGAGGCCGAGGTGATCGCGGATGAATTGCACAAGCAGTAGGCGCGGATCGATGTCCGCAGTGACTGCCTTGCCGTTAACGGTGAGAGAAACGCTGGTACCCATCGAGGTGTCTCCTGTTATGGATCAAGAGTTCGACGTACACGGGGCGTGGAGTAACGAGTGAAAACGCCGGGGCCCGCAGCCCGGACGCATAATCTACTCCAAACAAGGTCGTTCGTCCGCTGCCGCCTGTGCTGACGGCAAATCCGCAATCAATTCGCCAGCCGAACGCCGACGTAGCGGCTCGGTATGCTCCTGAGGGAGAAGGTTAATGGAATGGACGCCCCCTTCCTATCAACGGCATCGAAGTGCCAAAGTGGAAGCGCGTTTCAACCACTTAACCGAAAGAGGGCGTCCGACATGAAGCTTACCGCGATCGGTATTGATCTCGCAAAG
>JBGPKL010000105.1:0-5329 GCA_041485885.1 Sulfurifustaceae bacterium | reverse complement strand
CCGAAGGAGATGACCGGACACGTGCTGGTCGAACCTCGAGCCGCCGGCTTGCCGTCGACCGCCAAGGCGCGTGGCTGAATCGCGGTCCGCGCGCTCGGCAGCGCTGCGCTTCGCCGTCGCGCTCGTCTGTGTTGTCATCGTCGCCGACGACTCGCTTGCCGCCGACGAGCGCGAGGCGCAGCTCGAGCAGCTGCGCACACGTATCGATCGGCTCCAGCGCGATCTCAACGACGTCGTCGGTCGGCGCGACGCGGCGCGCGATGAGTTGCAAGTGGAAGAACGACGCATCAATGAATTGATGCACTCGCTGCGCGCGACCGATTCTCGTCTCAAACAGCGCACGCGCACGTTGGCCGAGTTGAAGCGTCGCGAACAACAGGCGCGCCTTGGATTGCGGGAGCAACTCCTCGCGCTCGAATCGCAAGTTCGCGCAGCATATACCGTCGGGCGACAGCCCTATCTAAAGATGTTGCTGAACCAGGAAAACCCCGCGACGGCGGCGCGAATGCTGGCCTACTATCGCTATTTCAACGAGGCGCGCGTCACGCGCATCGGCGAAACACGGGCGGCGCTCTCGCGTCTGGAGGACGTGGAGAATCAGATCCGCGAGCAGACGCGCGATTTGGGGGTGCTGCGCGCGACACAGGACGATGAGCGCCGGGCACTCGAAGAGTCGCGCCGGCGTCGCGCCGAAACCGTGGCGAAGCTGAATCGAGAAGTGACCGACCAGACGCAGGAAATCGAGCGTCTGCGAGCGGACGAAGAGCGGCTGACGCGACTCGTGCGCGAGCTGAAAACGCTATTGCCGGAAACGATCGTACCTTTCCCCGGTCCAAACCAGCGCTTCGCCGCTCTCAAGGGGAAACTCCCGCTTCCGACGTCCGGCCGAATTACCGCGCGTTACGGTCAGGCCAAAGGCGTCGGGGATATGACCTGGCGCGGTATCTTTTTGTCCGGGAAAGAAGGTCAAAGCGTGTATGCCGTATCACGCGGGCGTGTCGCTTTTGCCGAGTGGCTTCGAGGTTTTGGGCTACTCTTGATTCTGGATCATGGGGATGGCTATATGACGCTCTATGGACATAACGAAACCCTGCACCGGCGCGCCGGTGACTGGGTGGAGGCAGGGCAGCCGATCGCGACCGTCGGCAGTACCGGCGACGCGCCGGGTACCGGCGTATACTTTGAAATTCGGCACAACGGCGTTCCCAACGATCCCCTGCAGTGGTGCGTAAGCGGTCGCGCGGGTGTCGCTCGTAGTCGGCGCTGATAGTCCAAGTTAAGGAACCTTCTTCTAACCATTAATTAAATGATCACGGAGTCGAACATGAAGTCTGCCGCTCGTTATACCTTGGTCCTCATGCTCGGCGTATTCGTCGGCGCCGGCATCACCTTCGATATGACCGTAATGGCGGAGCGCGAACAGAGTAAAGGCGCCACGACAACGCTTCCGATCGATGAGCTGCGCACCTTCACCGAGGTCTACGCGCGCATAAAAACCGACTACGTCGAGCCGGTCGAGGACAAAAAGCTGCTCGAGGAGGCCATCCAAGGCATGCTGGCCGGCCTCGATCCACACTCGAGTTATCTCGATGCCGAGGGTTTCCGCGACGTGCGCGTCGAAACCGAGGGCCAGTTCGGAGGTCTCGGAATCGAAGTCACGATGGAAAACGGTTTCGTGAAAGTCGTGTCACCGATCGAGGATACGCCGGCGGCGGGCGCGGGCTTGAAGCCGGGCGATCTCATCATTCGCCTGGACGACAAAGCGGTGAAGGGCATGCAGCTAACCGACGCGGTGCGGCTCATGCGCGGCAAACCGGGCAGCGATATCGTGCTCACGGTCGTGCGCGAAGGCAGCAACAAGCCACTCAAGTTCACGGTGACTCGCGCCGTCATCAAGATCCAGAGCGTCAAGCAGCGCGTGCTCGAACCCGGCTATGGATACGTCCGCATTACGCAGTTCCAATCCGGCACGCCGAAGGCGTTGGCGGCCGCGGTCAAGAAACTCGAAACCGACAACAAGGGCGCGCTCAAAGGACTGGTGCTCGATCTGCGCAACAATCCCGGCGGCGTGCTGAACGCCGCCGTCGGCGTGAGCGACGCGTTCCTCGAGAAGGGACTCATCGTCTACACCGAGGGGCGCGTGGCCGATTCGAGGCTCAAGTTTTCCGCGACGCCGGGGGACATAATGAGCGGCGCGCCGATGGTAGTGCTGGTCAACAGCGGTTCGGCGTCGGCGTCGGAGATCGTAGCCGGCGCCCTGCAGGACCATAAGCGCGCCGTCATCATGGGGACGAAGACCTTCGGCAAGGGCTCGGTGCAAACGATTTTGCCGGTGAGTAACGGTGCGGCGTTGAAGCTCACCACCGCGCGCTACTACACCCCCGACGGCCGGTCGATTCAGGCGGCGGGAATTATGCCGGACATCATCACGGAAGACGCGAAGATCACGCGCAATACCGACACCTCCGGCCGTTTACGTGAGGCCGACCTTGCGCGCCATCTGGAGAACGCGAACAACACGGACACGAAGGCCATCGAAGTGCCGAAGCCGGTCGACCCCGCCAATCCGGGAGCGAAGACCCCGCCGACGCCCGACGAGGATTATCAGTTGCAGGAAGGTCTGAACCTGCTGAAGGGCATCGCTATCTTCCAAGCGAAACGCAACTGAACGCGCGCGGTTGCGCGACTCGGACTGCGTGGGATAGGCGAAACGCCGAAAGACGCGGCTAGCGAAAGTCGAACCGCGTACCGAAAAAGATGCGGCTGCGGTCCGGAGAATACGGATCGAGCGTGGTGCCGTTTAATCCGTAACGCGCTTCCGCTTGCAGGCTCCAGTTCGGTTGTACCTGCCATTTCCAACCCGCCGCGATCTGCGAGCGATCCTCGTACGGCGAGACCAGATAATTCGGGTCGTCCGCGCTATAAACGTTTCGGCGCAGGCGATAGGACAAGTATGGCGTGTGGTCCTGGCCGAGCTGCATTTCCCCACCGACCGAGAAGCCGTAGTATCGCCGGCCAAGCCGCTGATAGGTGTCATCGTGCGCGCTTTCGTCGCCGATAAAGACACTGCTCGTCATACCGGGACGGAGGATTCCCGATCCCGTGCTGGTCCATGAGAGAGCCGCGCGCGTGTCGAGCACATCGAGGTTTGGCGCAGTCTGCACGCTCCACGGCGCCTCGCTATATCCGGCCGAGAGCGCCACGCTGTTGGCGGCGTCCACGCGATGACGCAATTTGATCCCGAAACCGCTCAAGCGATTGGTACTCGACCCCAAGATCGAAGACTGCTCCGACGATCCCGGGTGCAGCGCCGCGGGCAGGATGAGTTCGCCCGGACGCGAGCTTACTTCACCGTAGAACCGCAGCGTCGTCGCATCGTTGAAATAGCTAAACTCGCGACCGTCTTCGTCGACGGGGCTACCGGGCGCGAGCGACTTGTACGCGTCGATACCAAACGCAAGCCGCGTGTCGCGATTGAACAACGAGGGAGGCGTACGAAGCTGCCCCAAACTGTCCTTTGCGGGAGTCTCATCGAACCAGCTGAACCGCGCCGCCGTTGCAGCGCCGGGCAACGTCAGGGCCAGTGCGGCCACCAGAACGGCGTAGCGTTTATACGTCATACAGATATAAAAACAACCAAAGCCATTAAGAAAATAATATCACATGGCCACCCGCTCTGTGGCGCTACGCAAGGAAATTTTTCGTTGCGTCGAGCTAATTAGTTATGACTATTATGTGACCTACCGCACCAAAGCAACCAGACCCCGGTAACGGCAGCGACAAAACCGATCAGCCCAGAAACACTGTGCCAAATTTCGGCATAGTTGCCGAGTCCTAAAAGAAGCGCCGCCGTAAGCAGCAAAGCGCCGCCCGCCAGCGCCGAGTAATTTCGCCGCTCACTTTCCCGCAATTGCTCGCGTAATCGCGTCAGCTCCGCGGACTTCCAATGCAGCGTCAATTCTCCGTCATGCGCCTGCTGCAATGTCTCGTACACCAATCCTGGAATGCGAGGCAGCCACGCCCACCATTTCGGCGCCTCGGCACGCAACACGCGCAGGAATGCGCGCGGGCCGAAATGTTCTCGGGCCCATTGTTCCAGGTACGGTTTAGCGGTCACCCAGAGGTCGAGCTCCGGATACAGCCGGCGGCCCAACCCTTCGATGTTGAAGAGCGTTTTCTGCAGCAGCACCAACTGCGGTTGGATTTCCATATTGAATTGGCGCGCCGTCTGAAACAGTTGGAGCAGCAAGCGCCCGAAGGAAATCTCTTTGAGCGGACGCGCGAAAATCGGCTCGCACACCGCCCGGATAGCCGCTTCGAATTCGCCGACCGGCGTGTCGGCCGGCACCCAACCGGCGCGCAGATGCGCGTCCGCGACCGCGCGGTAGTCGCGGTTGAAGAACGCGAGAAAATTTATCGCGAGATAGCGTTTGTCCTCCTCGCCGAGCGAGCCCATGATCCCGAAATCGACCGCGCGATATTGGCCGTCGGGCGAGACGAAGATGTTGCCGGGATGCATATCGGCGTGGAAAAAGCCGTCACGGAACGCCTGTGTGAAGAAAATTTCCACGCCGTTGTGCGACAGCCGCTTGAGATCGATGCCCGCCGCCTTCAAGGCGTCGATGTTGCTGACGGGAATACCGTGGATGCGTTCCATCACCAACACCTGGCGGCGCGTCAGCTCCCAGTAGACCGTCGGCACGTAAAGCAGACTCGAACCGGCGAAATTCGCTTTCAACTGACTCGCGTTCGCCGCCTCGCGGCGCATATCGAGCTCGTTGTGGATGGTCCGGCGGAACTGATCGACGACCTCGACCGGCCGTAACCGGGGTCCATCGGGCAAGTAACGATGCGCCAGGCGCGCGAGCAGGTACATCAACTCGAGATCGCGCTCTATCGCCGCTTCGACCCCCGGACGCAATACCTTGACCGCCACTTCGGTCCCATCGTGGAGCTGCGCGATGTGCACCTGCGCGACCGACGCCGACGCGATCGGTTGCGTATCGAATCGGCTGAAATGAGAATTGAGCGGCGCGCCGAGCGCCTCGGCAACCATGCGTTCGGCCTGCTCCCCGGGGAACGGCGGCACTTGGTCCTGCAGCTTGACGAGCTCCTCGAAGATGTCTTCGGGCAACAAATCCGGCCGCGTCGAGATCACTTGCCCGAATTTGACGAAGACCGGCCCAAGCTCTTCGAGCGCCTCGCGCAGTCGCACACCGCGCGGCAGCGGCGCGCGCCGCGGGATCAGCCGTCGCGGCCAGAACCGCAACAGCAATCGGTAAGGGCCGAGCAGATGAATCGCGGCGATAAACTCATCGAGGTCGTGCTT
>JBGPKL010000104.1:0-5386 GCA_041485885.1 Sulfurifustaceae bacterium | reverse complement strand
CTCCCTGCGAAGGATTGCCTCGCAGGGTCGCAAATCAGGTGCACGGCGTTCAAATCGAGACCAGGGGAAAACATGTGTTATCTATTTTTCTTCAGTGAGTTGACAATGTTAGAGTGCTCAACGTCCGGACAGTAGTGATATCACGCCATGATGTATCGTAAAGACGAAACGAACTGAGGACAGGACTGGGCGCGCATGGCAGGAAAGACGACCCGCCGGAAAACGCTTACGAAACGGCAATATGAGGCTCTCTCGGAGTTTCACTATCGGCTTCGACGGTTCCTCCGGTTCAGCGAGAAAGCGACGCGAAGCCGCGGCATCTCGCCGCTCCACTATCAACTGATGCTCCACGTTAGAGGCTTCCCGGGGCGAGACTGGGCGACGGTAGGCGAGATCGCCGAACGATTGCAGGCGCATCCGCATGGTGCCCTGGCGTTGATCGCGCGCTGCGAGGCGAACGGGCTGGTTTATCGCACGCGCGGCACGGACGATCGCCGGCGCGTCGAGGTGCGCCTGCGACCGAAGGGGATACGCTGCCTGGAAGAACTCGCCGCGCTACACCATGCCGAGATCAGATCGATGCGCGGCACGATTCAAGTCGCGCGCCTTACGGCAGTTAAGGCGAAGGCGCGAAAGAGGTGACTCGATATGATCTGACGGACTCCCGAAAGCGGGAATCCAGGAATGATAGACCGGCCGACCCGCCCTTAGCGCGTGACCGCGCCACGCTTACTTGCAGCGCGGATCGCCTTCTTGAATCTTCGCGATCGTCTCGCGCGAAATCGGAATCGGATCGCAGCCATGGCCCATTTCGCAGATCAGATCGTACTCCGGCTTCGCCCGCACGTGACAGGTAAAGCAATTTCCGCCGAAGCGATTGATCACATCGGTGAAACCGCGCTTGCCGATCGTCGTGCCTTGCGCGGAAACGTTCAGCTCGAAGAACTCCCAGTCGCGCGTGGCGGTGTTAAAGCCGGGCTTGTGTTTGACCATCACTTCGCCCGGGATCAGTTGCACGACCGAGCCCGGCGGATAGACGCCGCCTTGCTCCGAACTCGCGACCACGAGCGTACCTTTCACATCGCCGAGCAAATTGTCGACGAAGAAATGCCGCACTTTGGCCATCTTGCTCAAGCATCGAAAGCTGTCGCCGGTAACCTTGATCTCGGGGTCGTTGGCCGTCGTCTTCGCCTCCGCGCCGAACGCGGCGGGAGCGAAGGCAACAGCGACAAGCAGGACGGCGGAGAGCGCGTATGGCGTTCTTGAGTACGACACGTTTTTCTCCCTTTAAGTGGTGTTGCGCGATGGGCGCAGTATACCGATTTACCACAAGCGACGAATGCCTTTCCATCGCCGGGCGCTTACCGCCACGCAGAACGACGTCGGGTAGCGGCACGCCGCGCATCATCAGACCACTAGACCACTCTCGACGATTTCAAGTCTGCGATATTGGCGGGAGTCGCGGCGGTATGGTGCAGGGGGCATCGCCATATTGTCTGCGGAATGCGATGCCGCAACTAAGCAGCCAACAACAAACGTACGAGGTTCTATGACTGATTTACCGCAGCTCGTACATTACAACAAACTCACCGGCCCACCAAGACTCAGCAAAACCGGATTGTATAGACCCGGGTAACACGTGGAGATGGCGTCTTGCAGATCAGGCCAGAGCAACGCCTTACGGTCTGCGCACATTTCGCGCAGTAGGGTGAAGTCCTTCGAAGGTTCGAGTACGGCGCTCGCTTCGCCGATGACGAAGCGATCGACTCTGCCTTTGCTGGCCGCGTCTCGGGCAACGACGAATTCCCGAGAAGAAAAGTTGCGGTCACCGGATAAGTAGTCCCGCCAAATGAATAGTTCCTCGTGAAATTCCTGCCACTCGGGTTTGGAGAACTGGGTGAACTTGGGGGATATCCGCTCGATGCCGTTGTCGCCGGCGAATGGGCGCGTGTAGCTGATGACGCACGCGGTTTGGAGCGCGGCGAATAAGGGGTGCTTGTGCAGGCGCATGACCCCGAAGTTCCGCGCTTCGATAGCGCCGAAGCGGCGGATGATCTCGATCGCCGCTTGCTCCGCCACGTCAAAATCGGACCAGGCTGCGGCTAACTTCACCGCATGGCGTTCGAAGCCCTTTTGCCGTTGGTCCAAGTCGTAGTGGTCCTCGCCGTCCCACCGTGTCGTGTTTTGCACCCGCGTTTCCCGAAGTTTTGAAAGACTCGCCTGTGGCTGCTCGTCCGCTCAAGGTATGCGATATCGGGTGAATCTTCACCGGCACTTTAGTGCCGGTGAAGAAGATGACGACCGACGGGACTCGCCGATATCGTGTCGGGATGAGCGCCATCCGAAGAGGTGAGGACGGGGGTTAGAGGAAAAGCGTCGTAAACGCGGCGAAATTGGCGTCAGCATGGCGCCGGGGCCCGGATCGCTCCACCTCGGTCAGTCTTCCAACCCGATACCGGCGCACATCGGTATCATCCGTTGAGGTAGAACGATAATGACAGCGAGAAATGTTATCTGTTTGTCGCGTACGACGCCGGCCGCCCACGCGACGGTTGATGACCGTCAGGCGCTCAGCAAGCGGGAGTACGACGTGCTGCACTGTCTGGCGCTCGGTAAATCGGGACATGAGACCGGACTCATATTGGGCATCAGTGTATGCACGGTGCGAGTGCACATACGTGGCCTCAAGCAAAAACTTAACGCTTCTAATATTCCTCATGCAATCACGGCTGCCTTTCAGGCCGGACTGTTACCATTGGAATGGAACTCTCAGACGCTCGAGTCCAGGAATTCGGACTTCGCCGCTTCTCAATCGACACGCGCTAAACCCGCTTGAGAAGCGTTTGCGCTATTCGGTGGTCTAGCGAGACAACAACCAGTCTTCCTCGACAAGCCCGCAGCTGATAGAACCATGGCGTGCGGGTACATCTCCGCATCGCATGCGGCCCGTTACTATTTGAGTCCGATGCGTAAGAAGCATCGCGCGACTGGGAGACACGCATGAATCTCCAAGGAGCCGACAGGTTCGGCGACGGGGTTTCGCGGCGACGTCGTTGCGACGGCGAAACGCGATTTGCAAGCCGGCGAGATACTGGACGGCGAGGGCGGCTATACGGTGTGGGGTAAGTTTGATGCCCGCGGCAGACTCCTTGCGTCTCGGCGGATTGCCGATCGGTTTGGCGTATCACGTAGAGTTAGCAAAGTCGGTCAAGGCCGGCGAGCCGGTGCGTTGGTGCGACGTCATCGTTGACGATTCTTCCGAAGCGGTGAAGATCCGCCGCGAGATGGAAACGCTATTTGGCGCTCTGTTCGAGGACGCGCGTCGCGCGGCCGGGTGATTTTGGAACTGCGGGGGGACGATCCAAGTACCCGTCGACGAGCGCCGGCGCCGATTTATTCTTACCCCGGACCGCGATTGGCGAAGCGACCGGGGCACGCGTAATATTGGTAAAGACCCAATCGATGAAGGAGGAACGCAACATGGCTCAGGTACGGCAAGTGATCGCATGGACGGTTCGTGTTTTTCTTGGCGGTGCGTTGGCGCTCGGATTATTCGGCGCAGCGAGCGCCGGTCTCGTCAGTACCGAGGATGCCCTCAACTCGGCTCAGATAGCGAAGACGCGCGAGCAGGTTAAGGCGCTCGTGCAACGCCCCGAGCTCGCGACGCAACTTAAAGCGCTCGGCGTCGTGCCGGATCAAGCCGAGGCGCGAGTGGACGCGATGACCGATGCCGAGGTGCTCGCCCTAGCCGGCAAGCTCGGCGACCTGCCCGCCGGCGGTCGACTCACCGACAACGAGCTTATCCTGATCATTGTTCTGATCCTCGTGCTCGTGCTCGTGCTGTAGCGGGGTGGGTCGGCAAGGGACGTGGAGCGCAATAGGTTGTCGCTATTGCGCCCCACGTGCGGCGCGTTGCACTGACGCCGCGATCTGATTTTCGTATTACCTCGAGATTCTTCGGCGACGCCCCCCGGTGAAAGTCGGGTCCCTGTCAACTCCGCAAGATTTGTCAAATTCGCGTGTGCTACTGTCCCTTCGAAGTTGCTCGGAGCAAGAAACCGACTGCTCAAGGGAAACTTGAATGAACAAGATCTTGCAGTTCGTCGTATATCTGTTGCCGATCGGACTGTGCGTCTGCGCCGCCGACAGCCCGAAGATGTCCCATGCAGAGCTATCAGGAAAAGGAATGGAAACTATGATCCAGAACGAACCGATCGCCGTGGTCGGAATCGAGTTGAGAACGACTAACGAAAAAGCGTTCGAAGAAATTCCTTTACACTGGCGGAGGTTCTACCAAGAGTCCATCTTGGAGAAAATTCCGAACAAGGCGTCGGGCGACATCTACGCGGTGTATACGAATTTCGAGAATCCGGGGAAGAGCAACAACGGCGTCTATTCGCTGATTATCGGCGCGCCGGTCAAAAACCTCGATCAGGTCCCGCCTTCGTTCGTCTCGACGGTGATTCCGAAATCCAAGCGCCAGATCTTTCCGGTCGCGACCGGACGCCCGGAAAAAGTCGGCGAAAAGTGGCAGGAAATTTGGGCACTCGCCGATCTGAAGAATACCTATATCTCGGACTTCGAGCGTTACCAACTGTCCGGGAATATCGAAATTTTCGTGGGAGTTGAATAAGCACCACCGCAAGATTTGTCAAATCCGCCTGTGCTAACGTCTCATCGACGATTCGGTGAGGCGGTGGAGCCGTGAAGAAGGCGAACAGCAACTGGACAAACTACGAACAACGTCTGAACCGCGTGACCGCGTACATTTATGATCATCTCGACGATGAAATCGATCTCAATAAGCTCGCCGACATCGCTTGTCTGTCGCCGTATCATTGGCACCGCGTATATCACGCCATCAACGGAGAAACGCTGGCGGCGACCGTCAAACGCTTGCGGTTGCATCGCGCGGCGGGATATCTGGCGAACACCTCCATGACGATAGAGAAGATCGCTGAGAAGTCGGGCTACAAAAATCTTCAGTCCTTCACTCGCATTTTCAGCTCGGTCTATGGCATGCCGCCCGCGCAATACCGAAAAAATGGCAGCCATACGCAATTCCAATCTCAAAATCGACAAACGAGCCGTGTCGTGCATGACATTGCAATAAAAACCATTCCGGAAATGAAAGCCGTCTCCGTCGAACACATCGGATCCCTCATGCAGATTGGCAAAGCGTTCGACGCACTCTATGGCTGGTTGGGCGCGCGGAATCTCATCAAACCTGATATGAGGTCTGTCGCCAATGGCACTACCTTAAGCCAGATCCCGCTCAACTCTGTTCAAACCATCAAGACAAACAAGGGCTGAAACCTCCTCGCGCTATCATGCGGGTGTCGAATCCGTACAACGATAACCAAAGAGGATCAGCCCCGATGCAGTG
>JBGPKL010000103.1:0-5485 GCA_041485885.1 Sulfurifustaceae bacterium | reverse complement strand
GTTTACGTTTGAGAGTAGGCATCGGAGCATCATGGCGAATCTCCGCGATACGTCAAATGCGTTCTACGCCGGGAATTACAGGACAGAAGCGAGGTTCACGCTCTGTTTTTACCCACACGAGTACGCGATGACCCTTTTTTAATATGTCATCGACAAGCTGCTCCGGCGGCAGGTGCTCAAAGTCTATCTTGCTGCGCGGATTCTTGCGGTCGAGGTTGCAGTTGTTGGCGAGGAGTTCCGCGGCGCTCACCTTCCAGGCGCGGTCGCTTTCCTCGCGCTTCTTCCACCACTCGATACAGGGTTTGAACTCCTCGTACTGCATCGGCTGGGTCTTGGTGTAGTTCTTGCGGCCTTCGGGCAGCGGCTGCTCGTAATACCACGCCTCGTTGGTCGGCCCAGAACGGTCGAAGAAAAGGATATTCGTCGGAATCGGTGTGTACGGCGCGAATACGCCGGCGGGTAGGCGCACGATGGTATGGAGGTTGAAGTCCTTGAGCAGCTCCTCTTTGATACGGGCACAGACGCCGTCACCGAACAATATACCGTGGGGAACAACTACTGCCGCGCGAGAAGGGCCGAACCTGCTCGGCGCGCGATGGAGCCGGCGCATGATGAGTTGCAAAAAGAGGAGCGCCGTCTCTGCCGTCTGCCGGTCTTCAGGGAAATTTCCCTGAATGCCCTTTTCTTCTTCGCCACCGAAGGGCGGGTTCGTGAGGATTACATCCAGGCGTTCTTTCTCTCCGATCTCGGTGAGCTTGAAGCGCAGCGCATTGTTCGGATCGATCTGCGGCGCGTCCAGCCCGTGCAGCAGCAAGTTCATCTAGCTCAGCAGATAGGGCAACGGCTTCGGCTCGCAACCGAATAGCGACCGAGCCTGCAAGATCTTCCGATCATCAACGGTCTTAACCTGTTTGCTCAGGTGATTGAACGCTTCGACCAAAAAACCACCCGTGCCGCACGCCGGGTCTAGCACCGTCTCGCCCAACCGCGGATTGGTTACCTCGACCATGAGACGTACTACCGCACGCGGCGTATAGAATTCGCCAGAGTCGCCCGCGGCATCGCGCATTTCACGCAGCATGGATTCGTACAACGCGCCAAGCGTGTGCACCTCTTCGCTAGACGTGAAGTGAATACCGTTGACCTTATTGATAACGTCGCGTAGCAGGTATCCGCTCTTCATGCGGTTATCGACACCCTTGAAAACCGTCGCGATTACGTCACGGCGGTCATCGCCGTTAGAACTACTGAGCTTACGCAAGTACGCAAACAAGCCCGGTCCCTTGCTGCCGTCGGGCCGAGTGCAGCGATCCTGGTTGATGAAGGCGAGCAATATATCGCCGGTAATGCCGTCGGGTTTAGCGGCCCAATCACGCCATCGGTAAGGCGCTTCGATCGCGGGGCGGAATCGTTTACCCGCCAGCGTCGCTTCCTCCTTGCGCTGGATTTCGAGATCGTCGAGAAACTTAAGAAACATGATCCAGGTAAGCATCGGCAGACGATCAAGATCGCCATTGAGCCCCTTGTCCTTGCGCATGATGTCGCGCGCGGACTTTATGAGGCTGCCAAGAGATTGAGCCGTGGTTTGAGGCTGGGCCGCCTTGAGCGGTCTCTCGTTCGGGGGCATTGCTTTCCTTTTTTAAGATGCTTCGTAAAGCAGGTTTTGCAAGTCGTGCACGGCTTGCCGAAGTTTCTCGGCGCCGCCGAAGGCCGCGGTAATTTCACGCACCGTACCGTGTGTGGATAGCGGCGGCACATGGAGCACGTCGGGCAGGAGGAACTGGGCGTTGCCGTGTTCAGCGTACTTCTCCAGCAGCTCCTCCAAGACTTGTTGCGCCTTCGAACCATATCGATCGAAGAAGTCTTTGCGCTCGCTCTTCAGGCGCTGGGCACGCTCACGGCGCGTACGCAGCGGTGCATTAAACGCGAGATGACAAAGCAAGTCGAAGGGGTCGGCTTCCGGCTGTTCTGCGGCTTCCGCAAGTTCGGTGAACAACACGCCCCGCTCTTCTAGTGCCTGAATGACCTCAGCGCGTTGCGCCGCGTCCGACCACTTTTTGCGTAGATCGCGCGCCGTTGGGCAAAGCGTCCGTACCGTGTCGGCTGCATAGTCGGTGTAGCGGACTACGCGCAACTGCTTTCCTTCTGGATCCAATTCGTACACAAGATGAGCGGAAATTTCGACTTGGCCGCCGTCGAAGTAATACTTTACGCGTTCTACCCCTGGCGGTTCTAAGACACTACCTTCAGGCGTTAAAGACATGTGCTCGTCTTGCGGCTCCGGGTATTGCGCGCTTTCGGTGATAATTCGCGTCTCTCCGCTTGCCTTCAGCTCTTCCTCCGTGACCTTTACCGGATCGCCATCGAAATCCGGATCGGCAAACAAGCGGGTCGCGGAGCCTGTGTAGTCGAGAATGTTGAACCAGAGCTTACCGTAGTCATCTCGTACGCGTGTGCCGCGACCGATGATCTGCTTGAACTCACTCATCGATCCAACCACGCGCGCGAGCACCACGTTTTTGCAAGTCGGCGCATCTATACCGGTAGTAAGCAATTGTGACGTGGTTAGGATCGTAGGTGTCCGAGTGTCCACGTCCTGAAAGCGTCCGAGATGCCCACGTCCGATATCGCCTTCATCGGCGGTAACCCGACAAACGTAGTCGGGGTGGCTCGTGGTCAGATCGCTGTTCAAATTGGAAAGCGCTTGGCGCATCTCCGATGCATGCTCCTGATCCACGCAAAATACAATCGTCTTTGCGAAGCGATCGGTCTTCTTGAGGAACTCGCTCATATGGTGCGCAATAGTCAACGTGCGCGCTCGCAGCGCGATGACTCGTTCGAAATCTTTTGTCTGGTACTCGTCATCGGGGATTGCGCGACCATAACGATCACGATCGGCCCGACTCGGCCGCCAACCGGCAGCGTCCCATTCGGTTACTACTCGATGCACACGGTACGGAGCGAGGAAACCATCTTCAATGCCCTGTCGGAGGCTGTACTCATAGATCGGATTCCCAAAGTAGAGATATGTGTCACGGCTTTCCTGGCGGAGGGGGGTGGCTGTCATACCAAGCTGAACGGCGGGCTCGAAGTATTCGAGAATGCTGCGCCACGCGCTGTCATCGCGCGCACTACCACGATGACACTCGTCAACGATGACTAAGTCGAAGAAGTCGCGGGCGTACGCCCGAAATAGTCCCACACGACGCTCGTCCTCCGCGAGCGCCTGATAAATCGCGAAGTACATTTCCCGACCTTGCACGACTTCTCCCGATTCGATCTTGTATCGGGCGTCACCAAAAGCAGCGAAGATACCGTCTTTGGGTTGGTCGATCAGAATATTTCTATCGGCGAGATAGAGGATGCGCGGTTTGCGATATTGGTCCGCACGATTCCACTGAGAATTCCAAAGCTTCCAACAAATTTGGAAAGCGACAGCCGTCTTGCCCGTCCCCGTCGCCATTGTGATCAACAACCGGCGTCGCCCGTTGAGAACCGCCTCGACGGTTCGGTTGATTGCGATCTGCTGGTAATAGCGCTCGCCTTTCGCGACATCGTGGTTGTAAGGAGCGAGCAAGCGTTCAGCCACTTTTGAACTTTTGATACCGCTAGCGGCGCGATAGCGATTCCACAGTTCGTTTGGTGACGGGTAGTCGGTTCGGTTTGTTTCTCGCCCTGTGGAGTAGTCGAACTCAATGATGTCGTGACCGTTCGTGGCGTATGCGAACTTGAGTCCGAGCATTTCCGCGTATTGCTTGGCCTGCTGCAGACCATCGGCGGCCGACTTGTACGCAGCCTTGGCTTCAACCACTGCCAGTGAAAAGTCGCGCGTATAGCGCAGCAGGAAATCCACTCGCTTTGGAGGTTTCCGGACGAAGCCTTTTCCTACTGGAATGATGCGCCCGTCGGTAACGCTGCGCTGTTCCGCGATTGAATGCGGTTCGTTGTCCCAGCCGACCGCCCGGAGCTTGGGCACAACAAACTTGCGGCAAGTATCGGCTTCAGTAGGCATGTTCCCCGGCCCGACGCGACGAGGCGCCTTAGAGAAACTCCACTCCCTGGCCGCCCTGTCCTTATCGCGGAAATACTAGCATGAAAGGCAGATCCCTCTTCGAGGTACACGACGCGGCTTGGCCTGCGCGGCGTGAATCGCCTTCGAGTGTCTTCGGCAATCAGATTCACATCAACATCGCAACCTTGTTTTCACACCGAGCGGGGCGGTACCCGGAGGCTGGCAGATTGACCGATGACGCCCCCTTTCCCCTTCCCTACAATACCCGCCTCGTCACGCGAGCGGGGTCCGGCGGGGGACGCTCGCGCCGACAAGAAACAAAGGCTGACGCGACAAATTGGGACGAACGCCTGCCGAGTGCAAAGGAGTGCAGACCGATGCAAACAACAAAGGATGGTGTGCCGCATGCTTCCCTCAGCGTTCGCGTTGCCGGCCTCGCCGGCTGGTTGCAGCGGCAGTGGGAAAAAGTTCTGGATCTTTGGTCGGTGCTGAAGTCGTGCCGGTTCAGCCTGTTCATGGTGCTGGTGGGATTCGCCTTCCTGATCGTGGCGCCGCAAGGGCGCGATACGTTGCGTGAGTTTGTCGAGGCGCGCACTTTCGATGTGGGTTATTTCACCCAGCACGCGTTCTTCGTCGCGGCGGTCGTGCTGTGGGCCATCTACAGCTGGTATTTCGCGGCCCAATTGCTGACGTTTCGCTTCGCCTCCTCGCCGCCGGCGCCGGGGCGCGAACTCACGGAACAGGATCGGCGCCTGCGTCATCTGTGCTTCGTGGTGCCGCGTTGGCTCGGGACGAGTTGCTTCGTGATCATCGGCTTGGCGCACGTGATCGCGGCTGCTGCTTATCGAAACGCGCAGGGGCGGCATCAGTACTACTGGATCCTGCTCGCCATCGGCGCGGCGTATTTCGTCGCCGCCGCCGTGTTCCACTGGGTGATCACCCGCCGGCGCGATCTGCAGCAGTGGGTGTTCGAGCACGCGGCGGCGCCGTTGCTTGCGAACGAGCGCGTGCGCCTGGCACCCGCGATCGGCTGGCTTCGGGCTTTCTTGGTTCGGTGGGTTACGGCCTTCGGCCTAACCCACCCTATACATCTACTACTGGGAGAGATCGGGGTGCAGCGTGGTCATGCAGACGCTTCCTTCGCATGCACCCCAGTCAGCATGTTCATCACCAAGCGAATCACTACGTCTTTATCTTTCGGATCGGACTCGGCGATCAGTAGCGCCAGCGCCGCGAGACCTACGTCGTTGATGACGAGTTCGCCCGCGCGGAACAGACGGCCGTTGCGATTCAGGAATTCCACGAACAGAAACGAACCGATGCGTTTGTTGGGCCGTCATTCCCGCGAAAGCGCACTACTGTCCGGAATATTTTTGCGAAACGATGAAAAGAGGTTGCGAATCTCGGTGTTTTGGGTGAAAACCCTGAGCGCCAACTCAACAGTCGAGATCCACAACCCATGTACAGCATAAG
>JBGPKL010000102.1:0-6130 GCA_041485885.1 Sulfurifustaceae bacterium | reverse complement strand
GGCAAACATTGCCGCATCAAAGGCCGGATGTATGGCTGCACGCTTTACCTGCTCGCTATCGCCGAAGGATGGCTTGGCAAACAGGGGGCGTCCATGTATGGGATGAGCGCAGCGAACCCCAACGTCTTGCTGTTGTAGTTGCTGTTGCAGTTCAATCCCCGTAGAGCAAGCCGAGCACCGCAGGGAAAGCCGCGGGAATTCGCGAGACGGTGTTCGAGCCCGAGCGCGCGCTGTTGTCTTTTGCGCGCCGGCGAGTTCGGCTCGCGCGCGGGTTTGCCGAGGAGCGCAGGACACCGCACTCCTGATTTTGGAGTGCGGCGTAGCGACCGGGGTGTCCTTCTCTTTGGTGACTTTCTCTTGGACAAGCAAGAGAAAGTCACTTGCCGTGGGTCAACCACCCACAAGTACATTTAATATATTCGACTGATTGGTCGCGCTACGCGCGACCTACTTCCACACTCGTATGACATTGTCGTCGCCCACCGCGGCGACCCACTTACCGTCGCGGGTTACGGTGAGCGCGCGCAAGTGCGTGCGGTCGGTTGTCATACGGTGCTCGAGAGTTCCGCTTTCGACATCCCAGACATAGATGCTGCCAACAGTGCCGGTGGCGATGAGCCATTGGCTATCGGGGCTGAAGGCTAGACCGTTCACGGCGGCGGGCGGGTCGCCGAGCGTGCGGCCGGGCACCCACTCCTCGCCGATGCCCGGGACGGACCAGAGGCGCAGATCGCCTGCCGCATCGACGGACGCCAATAGTCGGCCGTCCGGCGAAAACGCGGACGTAACGACGGCGCGCTGGTGCGCGCGCCGATGCGACACGAGCGCACCGTCGGTGGTGTTCCATACCGTCATTCTGCCGGCGGCATCGCCGGCGACAAGCAGGCGTTCATCCGGTGAGAAGAGGAGCACTTGCACTGGGCTCTTGCCCGCGCTTAGCGAATGCAACCGGCGTTTCTGGGATAACTCCCAGATGGCGACCGTTCCATCCTCGGCCGCTTCCGCGAGCAGACGTCCGTCGGTGGACACGGCGATCGCGATGACGGGATGCGGCGGATCGTTGCTCAGCACAAGCTCGGAGTTGCCGAGCGGATCGAAGATCGCGATTCCTTGGTCGCGATCCATCGCCGCGAACCATTGTGTGTTTGGAAAAACGCCGAGCGCGGCGGGGGTGAGGACGCGCGTCGGCAACGTCGCGCGCGCGGCGGCGGTCTGGACGTCCCACAATCGCACGAGTCCATCTTCCATCGCGACGGCGAGAATGGCGCCGTGCTTGAGGAAGCCGATCGCGCGCGGCGGTTGGTCCGGCATGGGGATCTCGATGAGTTGCTGCTTGTCGAGACCGAAGGGTTGTTTGGGTGCGATCGCCGCCGCGGGCGCGGCCGCCTCCCCCGGCTTCACGCGCTTCGCGGGCGCGGTCGGCGTCACCTTCGGTCGCGGCGTCACGCCGAACACGCGCTCGTTGATTAAGTCGCCGAAGTCTCTCGCTCCATTGACGATATCCGACTTCGTGTCATCGACCCATTTGAAAAAATCGTTTTGACTTATCTGACCGGTATCGACCATGAACTTCGGCGTGATCACGACGAACGTCACGACGAAGACCGATATCGCGACCAGCTTTTCGAAGAACGTGTAACGGTGGCGGAATATTTTCCGTTTCTCCGCGGGCAGGACGATGCCGATGTAGCCGCTGCCGGGACGATAGAGCAGCGCCGAGGGCGGACGCGCGACGTTCGTCATATCCTTGCCCATCAAGCCTTGCTGCAATGCATAAGCGGAAGGCGGCCGATCGGCCGCGGAGAGCCTCAAGGCGCGATCGATGCATTCGCGAAGGTACGCGTGGTACATCGGGCGATCGAACGACGCCGCCGGTGCGAGCGGATCGATGCGCGTGCGTCCGAAGACGCGGTAGCGTTCGAGCGCGTCGATCGGATTCTTGCCGGTGATGCAGCGATAGAGCGTCGCGCCGATACCGTACACGTCGGACGGAGCGCCGATGTCGCCATGGCCCGGGTATTGCTCGAGCGCGCAATAGCCCGGCGTGAGCGTCACCTTACCGCCGGCGTCGCTGCGCATTTGGCGCGATGAACCGAAGTCGATGAGCATCGGTTGCCGGTCGGTGCGCAGATAAATGTTGTCGGGTTTGATATCGAGATGCAGCAGACCGGCGTCGTGCACCGCTTGCAGGCCGTTCAGAATCGGAAGAAAGAGTTGCAACAACGCCGGCTCGGCGAGCGCGCCGCCGTGCTTGCGCAGATGCGACGTCAGCGTCTCGCCTTCTTCGTACTCCATGGTGGTGTACGCGGTGCCGTTCGCTTCAAAAAAGCGCAGCACGCGCACGATGTGGGCGTGCTTGAACTTGGCGAGCGCCTGCGCTTCCTTGAGGAACTCGGTCAATCCCCAACGGTAGTTTTCGTCGTCCATGCCGGACCGGGGGATGATGGTCGAGGACTCGGTTCGGCTGGCGTAGACGGTCGGAAAATATTCTTTGATCGCGACGTCGATGCCGAGCTTGTTGTCGCGCGCTCGATACGTGATACCGAAGCCACCTTCGCCCAACACCGCGGCGATAGTGTACGCGTCGAGGCTGTAGCCGACCGGCAGCGCGTTGGAGGTGCCGGTACCGGTAGGTATCGTGCGAGTGCGAGTCTGCATCGGGTAGCAGCGGTTTGTCGGCGCGACGTGGATGGGTGTGCTTTATATAAAGTTAGTTCAGCCCGCAGACGGCGCAAGCCGCCGCGACGTTTCGACCGACGAATTGGGAACGAAAACGTCCGGCGAGAGGTAGCGATTCGTCGGTATTCGGTGCTTTGAACGCGGTAGTTTAGTTTGCCGCCGTTACTTCAATTAAAAAATTTGTTCCTTATGACGGGAGCCGCGCATAACCATCCCTTTGATGGGAACCACCCACAACCTCTCATTCCCTCCCCCGCATAGGCGGGGAAGAGTTAGGGCGGGGGCATTTGAGATCGCTTCTAGCCGATATCTTCGCGGCGCACGCCGCCGAACTGCAAAACGAAATCGGCGCCGAAGACGCGCGCGGGCGTTTGGAAACCGAGCTTCGCTCGGCCCGCGAGCGTTTCTTGCACGGCGCGCAGCGCCGTCATCGCGGTCAACGTATATCCGTTCGGTGTGCGCAATCGCGCGCTCGCCGTGCGGCCGGCGTTGTTCCGCACCTGGCCCCATATCCGACTCTCGGTTTTGTCGCGCGTCTGCGCGCTCGGGCCCGGCGGGCCGGCCTTGATTCGGCGTTTGAGAAACGCTTGCACCGGCGGCAGCGCCAGCAGCCAACCGATGTAGCGGCTGAGACGCATTTGGCGGATCAACGCCGGTGGCACCGCGGTGTACACCTCGATGTTGCCGATGCCGGTGGTATGGAACGCCGTCGAAACGTCGCCCCACGGTATGGTGACGGTGAGCACGGGGCCGTTGCCGAAATCGATCTCGCGCGTCTTCCATCCGGTCGGCACCGTCGTGATCACGCCATTGCGCCGCACGGCGCCACCGCGGTTCAGGCTCTCGATCATCGTGGTGGCCGTTCCGCGCGAAAATCCGCCGCCACCGGCGAACGCGAGCACGAGCTCGGTCGCGTCCGGCAGTCGCGATTTCAAATGCGCCGCCAAGCAATCGGTCGGCACGACGTCGAAACCGCAACCCGGCAGCAGCATCACCTTCGCTCGCCGCGCGGCTTCGTCCTGCGCGGCCAGCGTTTCGAATACCGGGATCTCGCCGGTGACG
This sequence comes from Sulfurifustaceae bacterium, assembly GCA_041485885.1. Lineage (GTDB taxonomy): Bacteria > Pseudomonadota > Gammaproteobacteria > Acidiferrobacterales > Sulfurifustaceae > JACQFZ01. The sequence goes on along the minus strand of JBGPKL010000102.1, from coordinate 2,389 downwards.
TCCAGATAGTGAGCGCCGCTCTGCAGGCACGCTTGCACCATCGGCAGCGCGGTGCGGTGAAACGGACCGGCGCAGTTCAACACAGCGCCGACACTCTTCAGCGCTCCAAGGATGGCCGCGCTGTCGGATAAATCGAAGGCGCGATACGACAGCCCTCGGGGGCGCGCCTGCTCGGCCAACGCTGCGGCGCTGCGCCCGCCGAGCAGCGGGCGTATTCCCTGACGCAACGCGAGATCAAGTATCAAAGTGCCGGTGTATCCGTAGGAACCATAGAGCAGGAAGTTGTCCGCCACGTTATCTCCTTAATGGTTTCGGCTGGGTCTATTCTTAAGAGTTATTGCGGTGACCTTCGCAAATCGTCGTCGGCCGCGCAAGGGATTCGCGCCGCCTAGCGGAACACCGGACGCGGCTTCTATCTTGACTTCGTCGCGCCCCAAGCGAAGTATCGCGCTAACAACAAGCGACCGGAGCAGCCCAACCATGTCACAACAGCCGGATCTGGTGGTTCGCGGGGGAACGATCATCGACGGCAGCGGCCAGGCGCCGTACAGCGCCGACGTCGCCGTCACCGGCGGCACAATCACGGCGATCGGTAAAATCGAAACGCGCGGCCGTCAGGAAATCGATGCGGACGGTTTGTTGGTCACGCCCGGCTTCGTCGATATCCACACTCATTACGACGGACAAGTCACGTGGGGCTCGCGTCTCACGCCGTCGTCGTTGCATGGCGTTACGACGGTCGTCATGGGCAACTGCGGCGTCGGCTTCGCGCCGGTGCGGCCGAGCGATCATCAGATGCTGATCGAGCTCATGGAAGGCGTCGAAGATATTCCGGGCGTTGTGCTGGCCGAGGGCCTCAACTGGGATTGGTCGAGCTTCCCCGAGTACTTGAACGCGATCGAGCGCGTTGCGCACGAGATCGACGTGTGCGCGCAGGTACCGCACGGGGCGGTGCGCGTGTTCGTGATGGGCGAACGCGGCGCCAATCGCGAAGCGGCGAGCGAAGATGAAATCAAGCAGATGAGCGCGATCGTGCGCGAAGCGCTCGGCGCGGGCGCGCTCGGATTCACGTCGTCGCGCACCCTCAATCATCGCACCAGCACCGGTGATCCGACGCCCACGCTCACCGCTGCCGAGGACGAGCTGCGCGGCATCGCGCGCGGTTTGCGCGCTGCGGGCGCGGGTGTGATGGAAATGATTTCCGACTTCGACGACATGGACGGCGAGTTCGACATGTTCTGCCGCATGGTCGAGGACTCGGGCCGGCCGATGACGATCTCGGTCGCGCAGCGTGACTACGCGCCGGACAACTGGAAACTCCTGCTCGAGCGCATCGAGCGCGCCGCGAACCGCGGGCTGCCGATGAAAGCGCAAGTGTGCGGTCGTCCCATCGGCACATTGCTGGGTCTGCAAGGTTCGTTGCATCCGTTCGTGGCGTGTCCGTCTTATCGTGCCATCGCTGACAAGCCGCTCGATGAGCGTGTGCGTATCATGCGCGATCCGGAATTTCGCAAGCGGTTGTTAAGCGAGCAGCCTGAAGGCAAGCATCGCCCGACGGTGAACTACGTCGCCAAGAGCTATCACAAGATGTTCAAGCTCGGCGATCCGCCGGACTACGAGCCCGATCCATCAACCAGCATCGCCGCGCAGGCGAAGCGACAAGGGCGTGAGCCGAACGAGATGGTTTACGATTTACTGCTCGAGAACGAGGGCCGCGAGCTGCTCTACTTCCCGCTGCTCAACTACACCGACTTCAATCTCGACAACGTGCGGTCGATGATGGCGCACAAGGATACGTTGTCCGGTCTCGGCGACGGCGGCGCGCACGTGGCGACGATCTGCGATGCGAGCGTCCCGACATATCAGTTGACACACTGGGGCCGCGATCGCAAACACGGACGCTTCGAGTTGCCGTGGCTGATCAAACGCCAGACGCGCGATACCGCAACCGCGGTCGGACTGTTAGATCGCGGCCTGCTCGCGGTCGGGATGAAGGGCGACATCAACGTGATCGACTTCGATCGCTTGAAGCTCCGTCGTCCGTATATGGTCTACGACTTACCGGCGAACGGTCGCCGCCTGATGCAGAAAGCCGACGGCTACGTCGCGACGATCGTGAGCGGCGAAGTCACCTATCGTGACGGCGAGCCGACCGACGCGCTGCCCGGTAAACTCGTGCGCGGAGCAAAGCCCGCACCGCGCAGCGTCTAACATTTAGGAAACGTCCGATCTATTTCTTACCCTCTCCCTCACTACTGTCCGGACGTTACTCGAACAAATCCAGTTGGTTGATCGAAGTACCGTCGTTTGTGTCAGTGTCAGTTTTCATAAGTAGCTGATCCAGTGGTATTCGCTCGAACATGGTCAGACTCAAGATTTGTAGCATTTC
>JBGPKL010000101.1:0-6142 GCA_041485885.1 Sulfurifustaceae bacterium | reverse complement strand
GCCCTCTTTCGGTTAAGTGGTTGAAACGCGCTTCCACTTTGGCACTTCGATGCCGTTGATAGGAAGGGGGCGTCCATTCCATTAACCTTCTCCCTTAAAGGGAGAAGGAGCCGTAGGGGTAGAGCCGCCTTCAGGTGGCTCACGGTGTTATGTGCGTCGTTGAAGCGCTCACCATCGAGCCTCCACGCTTCGCCGGGGGTCAGTTAACTTCGATTTATAAGTCCGCGCGGCTCAGCCGGATATCGACTTCGCGCTCGACGTACTTCCACTCCTCGGTCGCACGTAATCGTGCGACTAGTTCGTTGAATAAACTTTCGTCGTCCGGCGCGAATTCGAACCAGGTCAGAAAATCAAACGGCTCGTCTGACGCCAAATCGCGACAGTGATGCAGCCGTCGCGCGATGGCGGGTAGATAATCGAGACCAATCCCGATATGCCGCGATCGCGTTTCGAAAATCCTCCGACGCTTATCCTGCGGCAAACTCCACCAGGCATCGCTCTTGCGAATCGGAATCAGCGCCGCGCAAGTCGCAGTGCCCCGCCCGAGTCCCTCCTGTCTGGCGACAAGCTTTTGCTTTTCCGTGCGTGTGACGTACCGTTCATTACTGGTAACGCCACGCAGCACCCAGCGCGTGTTCGAAGCGGATGCGCTGGTCTCCTCTTCCACGCGCACCCTGACCGCTGCCGGCAGCGGATCGCCGACGACGGTATCGATATTGACGATCCGCCACGGTCCGGCATCGCCGGCGACGAAACGGTACAGTCGATTGCTTAGCGAGTCGTTGCTCCGTGGCATAGTCTTCCTCGAAACGCGCAGTAGGATTGTCTGACTTGGTCGCGCGGTCGCCCTGCTTCCTTACAGACCGTCCGAGCGGGAGACGGACAAACTCTCTTGCTGCAAGATATACTCGCGTCTGTTCCAACTTGAACGTCAGGCTTGCGTCAGGTTTCATGGGCGAGAACGACGCTACCCAGGCAGCCGAGCAAGCGATGCGCACCATCAATGCATTTCGATAGCGACTCAACGAACGACGCCGAGCGTCTGGAGCACCTGCGGCTCACGATGCGCATTGCGGGGTTGCCGGAGAGCGTCGTTTCCTTGCCGGTTTCGCGCTACGCCGTGATAAATAACTTGCGGCTGCATTATCTCGACTGGGGCACCGCCGGCAAGGTACCGATTGTCTTCCTGCACGGCGGCGGCATCAGCGCGCATACCTGGGACTTGCTGTGCGCCGTGCTGAAGCACGACTACCACTGCCTGGCGCTCGATCAGCGCGGTCATGGCGACAGCGAATGGTCGGCGGAGCTGGATTACACTTTTGAAACTCAAAAGCGCGACGTAGAAGGTTTCATCGATCATCTTGGGCTCGAGCGATTCTTTCTAATCGGTATGTCGATGGGCGGGATCAACGCGCTGCTCTATGCGGCGGAGCACAGCGAACGCCTGCACGGACTGACGATCATCGACACCGGCCCGGAGGTGCGGCGGGCAGGTGGGCAACGGATCATCGACTTCGTTCGGCAAACCGCGGAGGCGGACTCGATCGAGGATCTCATCGCGCTGGCGCTCAAATTCAATCCGACGCGCGACCCGCGCCTGCTGCGGCGCAGCCTGCTGCATACGTTCCGCCGCCGCGAAGACGGAAAATGGGTGCGCAAGAACGATACGCGTCATTGGCAACGATCCGACGTCGCCGAACGTTTCGGACGTTTGGGCGATTATTGGGCGCTCGTGCCGCGCATTTCCTGCCCGACACTCGTCGTGCGCGGTGCAAAGAGCGATGTATTTCACGACGAGGATGCAGAGAAGCTCGCGCAGCGGCTACCGAATGGACGTTGGGTACGCATCGAGAATGCCGGCCACACGGTTCAAGGCGATAATCCGCGCGGGTTGCTCGAAGCGTTGCGGCAATTCTTCGGCGACGTTCAAACTACGCCGTAGCCGCATGCGGCTCGAACCGTGCAGGGATCACGCATCGGGGTCGCGCAGATTTTCCGTGTGCATGTTGCAGAACAACGCTCCCTGCTCCAGCGCGTCTTCCAGCGCCACATGCGTATGCGGTCGCTCGTCGAACCAGCGCTTGGGCAAGTAGCTGCGCGAGGTCATATGGAACGTCGACTTGCGCATGCCCATGGCGTAGGAGCGGATGTCGAGCGCGTTCTCGCGAAACGGCCGCTCGCCGGTGAAGCGAACCAGGTACCAATAGATCCACATGAAATCCCACGTCGCCGGCCACCCGAGAAACACCGGACGGCCGGGCAAGTCTTGCAACCACTTCAGGTATTCCGGCAACACCGCTTCGGGTGCGCGCGGATTTTGGCGACACGCGGCCCACGCGTCCGGAAACCCTTTCCACCATTCCGTGGTCCGCGGATCCGGCGTCGCACCGGGCAACGTTTGTAGATTCGCGCTGTAAGTGCGGAGGACGGTCTTGTCCGGAAGAAACGCCGCCGAGCCGAAACTCAACATCGAATGCGGACCGGGAATCGGACCGTCCGCTTCGATATCGGTGCTTACGTAGATTTCGTTCTCTTTCGTCATGGCTCTGGAAACAACGGGAAAAAACGACGCGGAAAATTCAGAATTTACTAGTGCAACGGATAAATTTTTCCGCCCGCGCTCGGGCGGTCGTATTTGTCGAGACGCGCAGCCATCGCGTCATCGAGGCGGCGCAAACGCTCCTCGGGCGCCGGATGGGTCTTGTAAAGCAACTGCACGCGATCGTCCGTTTTCGCGACGCTGGCGATCTTCTGCAATACCGCCGGCAAACCGTACGGCCCGTAACCCGCGCGCGCGGCGAGCACCACGCCTTTGCGATCCGCTTCGAATTCCGCGTCTTGATCGAGCCGCCGCGCGAAGAGTTCCGCGCCGCTTCCAACGAGGCGACGGATAAGCTCATCCTTGTTGTTGTCGAGTCGTTTCTCGACCGCCTTGCGGCTCTCTTCGAGCAACATGCCCTTGCGCATCACGTCGATTTGATGACGCTCGACGACGTGCGTAATCTCATGACCCAGCACGCCGGCGAGCTCGGCTTCGTCGCTCAAGCTCGCGTACAGTCCGCGCGTGATGAGTATGTAGCCACCGGGCGCGGCGAACGCGTTCACATCCGCCGATTCGATGACGCCGAAGCGCCACGGCAAATCAGGCCGCTCGCTTCCCAGCGCCACCCAACGGCCGACGGTATTCACGTAGCGCTGCAAGCCGTCGTCCTTAACGAGCGGCGCGACACCGAGCAGATTCGTCGTCGCTTGCTGGCCGATCTTGACCTCGTCCGCCTCGGTCACGGAAAGAAGCAAGCGCTTTGACTCCGGGATCTTTTCCAATATCTTCGATCGCAGATCTTCGGCGCCGGCCGTGGACGCGACCAGCAGCGCGGCAATGAACATGGCAATGAATCGTCCGTCACGCATGCTCAAGGGGGCCCCGGTAGATGGGCGACTTGCCGTCGTTCGAGTTTTTGCGCGCGTGCATAGGCAGTCGCTTGCTCCTTGCTGGCCGCGTATCCCTCCAAACGCTGGAACTCTTGGGGATTGGGTTTCGCTTCGCGCAATTGCTCCTCGCTCAGGCCGCGAATGCCGGTGGTGCTCACAATGTTGCCGCTACCCGCGCGCCCCGTCGCCATCTTCGCTGCCGACTTGAGCTCATCGGTGCTGGTTCCGCCTGAGCTCGCCGGTTGACTGCTCACGTGTAGCAGTCGCACCCAACCCTGTTGCCCGCCGGCCGTGACCTTGAGCCAGCCGCCGTCACGGTCGACGATCGTCACCGCCGTTCGCGCCGGCAGGCGCTTGAGCGTCTTGGCATCGGTGAAGGGTTTCTCTTTCAATTCGGTATCGCGCGCCACCGTCGCGGGCGTCGGCGCCATTTTGGCGCTCGCGCCGGTTGACTTAGTCGGCGTCGCGGCTTGTGCGTCGCTAACAGCGTTTGTAGCGGCCGGCGCTTGCGCGGTGGCCGGCGACTGCGCGCGGTTGTCCGCCGGCTTTTGAGCCGCATCGTTGCCGCAGCCGATCAAAAGCAGCGCCAGCAACACACTCGCACGATTTATCCCACCAACTATCATCGCCTGCGCATTCTAACAGGATGTTGAAAAGTCCTTCGCCTCGATTTTCAACACGCGGTCGATCGATCGACCGCACCTGCTAACCCGGCGCCGATGCGCCGCCGGAATGCAAACCCGCCCGCGCGAGCAACGAGGGAATCGAAACGTCGGTGCAGTCGGCGCACACGTCGGCGAAAGCCTCGGTGCGCGTTAGACTTCCGCGCATCGGTTGCTGGACGAGCTCCAACACCGTTGTAAAAGCGGTCTTGCCCGCGGAGCGCCATTTTCCCTCGGCATCGATGGTGAGGCGAACCGCGTGCAACGCGAGCTGCGCCCCCGATTCGAGCCCGCCACGCCGCAACGCGGCAAAGCTACGGTCTAGCATGTCGAGCAGATCGCGCAGCGCCGCGCACGTTTGCACCGGCGGCACGAGCCAATAAAAGAGAATCGTGTCGCGATAGATGCCGTTCATCAGCGGCGCGCTGCTGAACAAGCGCGGCGCGGACGCGCCGAAACGCGTGCGCCCGGCCTGTTGCTGCAAGACGCCGTTCGTGCGGCGCCGCGACTTGCCGTCAGCCGCGACGAACCGACAGGAAAGTAGCAGCACCTGGCAATCCCGGCCGGGATCGAGCGCGGTTGAATAAAGCGGGTGGCCATTGCGCCGCCCAACTAATACCCGATTGTACAAACGCACGACGAAGAAATACGCGAGCACGGCCGTGAACGGCGCGCTGAGATCGACGAACCATGTCGTGAAATTCAAGAACAAATAAGTCACCGCGAGAAACCCGGTCTGCATCGCCGTAAAGAGCGCGGTCAGCCGGGCCGGGTCGACGTTGTAAACGAACGCGACGGTGAGCAGCGTGACGGCGATCACCGTGACGAGTAAATAAGAACCGGCGGGCAGCTCCGTCAGATAATCGCCGTTTTTCAAGTTGTCGATCGCCGTCATCATGATATCAACGCCGGGATGCTCGCGGGCGATCGGCGTCGGCTTCAGGTCAAAAAGCGCGGGGGCGGTCGAGCCGATGACGACGATCTTTCCCTTGAATTCGTCGGCCGGGCGCTCGCTCTTCTGGCGCAAAACGCTCCGATAGATCGAGTGGAACGGTACCGCGGCGTAACTCAAGCGCTGGCCGCGCCAGTTGAGGAGCACGTCCGTTCGCTCCGGCAACTCCCCGCCCAACGCGCGGACCACGCTCGCGGGAAGCGAATAAACGCGCCAGCCGTAGCCGTCCCGGTGTACGTGATACGAGCGCGCGATTCCGTCGTCGTCGGCGTAGAGATTGTTGGTACCGAGGCGACTATCGTTCAGCACGTTGAGAAAGTACGGCACGACCATGGCGATGGTCGCTTGCGCCGACGCGTCCGGCCCTCGCGGTTCCGCGCCGGGTAGACGCGCGAGCTTCAGCTCGCTCAACGAATCGTTGGCCGGGTTCAGCCGGATCATAGCAAAGTACGTATTAGCGTGACGCGCAACGACGTCGCGAAAGTAGCGATCGGCATCGGGATGATCGACGTCGAGATCGCTGAACGTGATGTCGTAGACGATCGCCGCGGGATTCTGGCGCGCGACTCCTTCGGTCAGCTCGGCGATAACCGATCTCGGCCACGGCCAGCGCCCGAATTCCGGCGCCATTGCCGCGAGGCTCGCCTCGTCGACGTCGATCAGCACGATGTCAGGATCGACCGCCGGCGTGCGAAACCGATTCTTCATGATCAGATCGTACGCCTGGTGTTTCATACCGCCGGTATGACCACCGACGATGCCGTAAACCGAGACCGCGATGATGACAACGGCGAGCCCCACATAGAAGCGACTACCCAGCCGCTCCGAAAGGACCCCCATCGGCAGAAGAACCACGCGCGCGAGGCGCAGTAGGTATTGGGTAGCTTGCATAAATGGTCGGCGCCCTTTGGGCGTCCTGCGAATGATAAATTAATTTCTGGCCGTTGACCGTGTTACGTTTCGTCATTCCCGCGAAAGCGCACTACTGTCCGGAATAAACTCATGCGAACAGCTCCGTTTGCCGCAGAGCGAACTCGACTCGTCGCTCGCGCCATTGCCGGTGCCGGTGGCGTTCGGTATCGGGACGCTGGAACAG
>JBGPKL010000100.1:0-7212 GCA_041485885.1 Sulfurifustaceae bacterium | reverse complement strand
TGAAAACGGCTTATGCTGTACATGGGTTGTGGATCTCGACTGTTGAGTTGGCGCTCAGGGTTTTCACCCAAAACACCGAGATTCGCAACCTCTTTTCATCGTTTCGCAAAAATATTCCGGACAGTAGTGCGCGGAAGCGGGAATCCAGATAGTTATCGAGCGCCTATCGACGCGCGACTGGTCACCCTCACCCTAGCCCTCTCCCTAGAAGGGGGGAGGGAAATAAATGTGAGAGACTGGATTCCTGCTTTCGCGGGAATGACGGATGAAATTTACTTCACCGGTCGAATCGCGCGAAGCGCGACCCACCCTACAACGTCGCGCCCGGCTGTTCCACCGCATGTTTAGTCAACTCGCTCACGATGTAATCGTAAGCGTCGTCGATGGAATCGGTGCGATACATGAGATCGACATCGTGCGGGTCGATATTGCCGTACTTGGCGAGCGCGTCGAAATTAATCACCTCGTCCCAGTAACTAGTGCCAAACAGAACCACGGGCAAGTGTTTGCGCACTTTGCCGGTCTGCAACAGTGTCAGGATTTCAAACAACTCATCGAGCGTGCCGAAGCCGCCGGGAAAAACGACGATCGCCTTGGCGAGATACACGAACCAGAACTTGCGCATGAAGAAGTAGTGAAAGTGAAACGCCAGCTCGCGGGTGACATAACGATTGTCGAATTCCTCTTTGGGTATGGATATCGTGAGTCCCACGTTCACGCCGCGCGCTTCGGACGCGCCGCGATTCGCCGCCTCCATGATGCCCGGCCCGCCGCCGGTGCAGACGACGAAGCGCCGCTCGGCGCTGCTCAGTTGTTTCGACCAATCGGTCAGCCGCTGCGCGAGCCGGCGCGCCGCTTCGTAATATTGCGACATCTGCAAACGTATCTCCGCGCGCTGGATGTCGCCCTCGCCGCGGCGCGCCGCTTCGAGTTCCTGCTGCGCTTGCTCGACCGAGAGCGTGCGCGCCGAACCCATGAAGACGATCGTATCCTCGATACGGTAATGCGCGAAGCGGCTGTTGGGCTCCACGTATTCCGCGAGGATACGCAACGCGCGGGCGTCGCGACTGTTGAGGAACGTCTCGTTGTTGTAAGCCTTGACCGAATGGCGGCGTCTTTCCTTCATGTACCACCCTGTATCGTCAATTGAACGCAGCTAGTTTAAACGCCGGCAACGGCGGCGCGAACCGGCGCACCGCGCGTCGCCGTCCCGGAAAAAAGAAACCCCGCCTGGGCGGGGTCTCACAATGAATCGATAGAAAATGGAAATCAAACCGGAACGACATTCGCGGCCGCCGGGCCCTTCGGCGTCTGTTGAATCTCAAACGTCACTTGCTGGCCTTCAGCCAGGCTTTTAAATCCGTTACCCTTGATGGCGGAGTAATGCACGAACACATCCTTACCGCCCTCCTGGGGCGTGATAAAGCCGAAGCCCTTGCTCTCGTTGAACCACTTCACGGTACCTGTAATCACGAAATCACCTCGACAGAAAAATAAAGGAAATATACTGCATCTCGTTCCTGAAGATTTTCGGGAGTACTGCCGATAACATTGGGAGGGACTTCCGTATTAGCCACAAGACCTGGGGTGCAGTGCCGAGGAGCTTAGCCGAGGTTATTTTGGAAAGCTACCCATATTTTCCCGCAGCCGGGCACGTATCCGGTCATCGTCATGCGAGTCATCGTCGGCAACGGTCGGCGTGAAACGATACCCGTTCTTGCATGCACTCAACGCCAAGCGGTGGATAAAATAGCGGAACGCTTAGGAAGGGCGACTCCACTTATGTCAGAACCTGTGCGCTTTAGACCGGGTACCTTATGGAGCCATATTGTTCGGCGCTCGCAAGCCGCGCGTGCGCGCGGTTCGCTGCACCCCATCGCGACCGAGACGCGCATCATCGAGGATCACGGCGCGCAATTCCAGGTGCGCGTGGTCTCGAGCCTCGTACGCAAAAAACAGGCCAGCGAAGACCGCCGAAGCGAACAAGCACGGCGAGCTGTTCCGGCGAATCCCTTCCTACCCTATGAACAAGACCTCTTTGTCGCCGATGTATCTACCACCCACGTCTGCCTGCTCAACAAATACAACGTGATCGACCATCACGTACTCATCGTCACGCGCGAGTTCGAAGCACAAGAAAGCCCGTTGACGCAGCGCGACTTCGAAGCGCTATGGACGTGCATGGCGGAATACGACGCACTCGCGTTCTACAACAGCGGACCCGCCGCGGGCGCGAGCCAGCCGCACAAACATTTGCAGCTCGTTCCGCTTCCGCTCGCCGAAAGCGCGCGCTTGCCGATCGAGCCTTTGCTCGCCACCGCCGCGCCACCTGGAGACATCGTGCATATCGACCGCCTGCCGTTCGCGCACGCCTTTGCTCGCCTCGATGCCGCGCGCCTGCGCTCGCCGAGCGCCGCCGCGAACTATACCCTCGATCTTTACCGTTCGATGCTGGCGACGGCGGTTGCGGATCGCGAAGCGATGTCGCGCGATCTACCGCCGTACAACTTGCTCGCAACCCGCGACTTCATGTGGATCATTCCGCGCTCCCGTTCGCATTTCCGCGAGGTGCCGGTAAACGCGCTTGGATTCGCCGGATCTTTTTTTGTTTCCGAACCCTCTGCGGCGGAATTGATCCTGAGCATCGGGCCCTTGACGCTTCTGAGGCAGGTGAGTCACGAAGTTGCCGGACCGGTGGGGCATTTTATTCCCTAGTTTTCTAATTTTTTTCTCAGCTTTCGAACCCACCCTCGGATATCGATTAGTCGCGGCTTCGTCGAGTCCTGTTTCTCGACTCACCCGGCCGACCCTCTGTGGTTGGGCGCTTGCCGGCGCGAATGCACGTTAAGCGCATTCGCGAAAACTCCGGAATGTGCCTTACCTACGGGTATACCTGCCGTCCGTGGCGAAACTCCACGACTTCGATAAACTCCGGCTCGCCCCCATTTAGCCCCGGGAAACGCTGTGGTATCCTGTGCATCACAACGCTCGTGGTTTATCTACCCCGTTCGACGCACTGCGTACCTGGATCGGATCTCGCCACATCCGGCGCGGTCTGGAATATTGCCTGGTCTCTGCCGTCCACCGAGGAGGAATTCCCTGAGTCGGGCCTTGCCAGCTTTTCGGAGGAAAGAGATGCCGCCGTCGACCGCCAACGCCACTAACGTCGCTAACGTCGCTAACGTAGCTAACCGCCCCACCCTTGCGCCCGCGCCGCATCGTGTGAGCCCTTATAAGCTGGCGCGCGTGGAGAAAGTCGATATGCCCGACGGCGGACGCGGGCAACACTGGTATCGCTACGTTTTGAACAATGGCCGCTCGACCATCACTGGGCAACGTCGGGGCTCGCTGAAAGATGTAACCATGCACGCACATCGTTACGCCGAGCAGCTGAACACCCGCGCGTTCGGTTCGCATTCCGTCTGGTCCGCGCGCCGCACCGACCCCAAGGCGAATAAGGCACGCTGATTCACCGCCGGGGCCGGATCGCCCCTCGCTCGAAAATCCTATGCTCGCTATCTGCGCCGACGACCCACCCGCGGTCGTCGGCGCCGTGTTTCGCCATCCCGTTTCCGTTCCAACGCCCCCGGGGAGGCACGGTTGAGCGTGAAACCCGATTACAGTTTCTTTGCGACTTGTCCGAAAGGAATCGAGTCACTCCTTGCCGATGAGTTGCGCTCGCTCGGCGCCGCGACGCGCGAAACGCGCGCCGGTGTGTCGTTCGAGGGATCCTTGTCGCTGGCCTATCGCGCCTGCTTGTGGTCGCGACTCGCGAGTCGCGTATTGCTTCCGCTCGCGCGCTTTCCGGCACCCTCGCCGCAAACACTCTACGAAGGCGTGCAAAATATTCCTTGGAAAGATCACGTCGACTCCGCCGGTACGCTCTCCGTCGACAGCTCGGTGTCGCAATCCGGCATCACGCACTCGCACTTCGCCGCGCTCAAAGTAAAGGACGCCATCGTCGACCAGTTGCGGAACACGGAGGGGCAGCGGCCTTCAATCGATACCGAACGACCTGACGTACGGGTCAATCTCTATTTGCACCGGGACGAGGCGACGATCAGCCTGGATTTGTCCGGCGACAGTCTCCATCGACGCGGCTACCGCGGCCACGCCGCCGGGGCGCCGCTCAAAGAGAATCTCGCGGCGGCTATCCTCTTGCGCGCCGACTGGCCGCTGCTGGCGCAGAACGGAGCGCCGCTCGTCGATCCGCTGTGCGGCTCGGGCACTTTGCCGATCGAGGCGGCATTCATCGCGGCGGACATAGCGCCCGGCTTATTGCGGCAACACTATGGATTTCTGCGCTGGCGCGGCCATGACGCGGCTACTTGGTCGGCGCTCGTCGCGGAAGCGCGCGAGCGGCGCGACGCGGGCTTGGCGCGATTGCCCGTCATCCGCGGTTACGACCACGACCGTCGCGCGATCGACGCGGCACGCAAAAATCTCGTGCGCGCGCAGTTGAGCGAACGCGTGACCTTCGACGTGCGCGCGATCGCTGACGCCGATTCCGATGGACTTCCGCCCGGTCTCGTTGTCGCCAACCCGCCCTACGGCGAACGCATGGGCGACATCAAAGAGTTGCCGGCGTTCTATGCCGCCCTCGGCGACGCGCTCAAGCGTTGCTATGCCGGCTGGCGCGCCGCCGTTCTCACCGGCAATCCCGAGCTCGGAAAGCACATGGGCCTACGCGCGCGGCGCATGCACACCCTCTACAACGGCGCGATCGAATGTAAGCTACTGCACTTCGAGATCACGCCCGAGCGGTACAAACGCGAACGCGCGCCGATCACGTCGCCCACCGAGCTCGGCAGCAGCGCCGAAATGTTCGCCAACCGATTGCGCAAAAACTTACGGCACGTTGGGCGCTGGGCGGCGCGCCAGGACATTCACGCCTATCGCCTCTACGACGCCGACCTGCACGAATACAACCTCGCCATCGACGTCTACGAGGGCGCGCATCGCTGGATACATGCGCAGGAGTATCACGCGCCGACCAGCATCGATGCGCGCACGGCGGCGCGACGACTCAAGCATGCGTTGGCGGTGATCCCGCTCGTCCTCGACGTACCGCCCGAACGCGTATACAGCAAAGTGCGACAACGGCAAAAGGATCGTCGCCAATACGAAAAACTTTCACAGACCGGAGAGTTTCATGAGGTCCGCGAAGAACCGTGCCGCTTCCTCGTCAACTTCGCCGACTATTTGGACACGGGCTTGTTCTTAGACCACCGCGTCACGCGCGCCTTGCTACGCGAGCTCGCGCACGACCGACGGTTTCTCAATCTTTTCGGTTATACCGGAACGGCGACCGTGCACGCCGCACTCGGCGGAGCGCGCGCGAGCACCACCGTCGACATGTCGCGCACCTATCTCGATTGGGCGCGCCGCAACTTCGAGCTGAACCGGCTCGACCTGAAGCGTCACGAATTGGTCCGAGCCGATGTGTTCAAATGGCTGGAAGAAAACATCGGGCAGCGTTACGACTTGATTTTTCTAGATCCGCCGACGTTCTCGCGCTCGAAGCGCATGGACGACACGCTCGATATCCAACGCGATCACGCCGCGCTGATAAAAAAAACCGCCGCCATGCTGGCGCCCGACGGCGTGCTGATATTCGCCACGAATTATCAGCGATTCAAACTCGACCGCTCGGCGCTCGCCGATTTATCGATCGAAGACATCACGCGCCGCACGCTCCCGAAGGACTTCGAGCACAACCCGCGCATCCACCAATGCTTCCGAATCGAGCGAAGCGCACGAAACGCGCCGCCCCTCGATGACTACTCGCGGAAGCAGCCGAGCGCCGCGAGTCCTTCTTTCAGATAGTCAGCGAGCAACGGCGTCGACACTGGCCGGACCTTACGGTGAGTGTGGCAATACTTGAAATGGATAGCGCGCCCCGCCACACTTCCGCTGTGGCTAAATCGGAGCAATCGCGTGGACCAAAAAACTCGAACTGAATTAGAGGCCGCTGCCTTTCGCGGGCTGGTTGATCATCTACGGCACCGCACGGATGTACAGAACATCGATCTCATGAACCTCGCGGGTTTCTGTCGCAATTGTCTGGCAAAGTGGTATCTCGCCGCCGCGAAAGAGCATGGCGTCGAGATCAACTACGACGAAGCGCGCCGCGCGGTTTACGGAATGCCTTACGAGGAATGGCGCGCGAAGTACCAGACGGAATCGACACCCGAGCAAAAGCGTAAGTACGAAGAGACTAAGGCGCTGCACGCGGAGATCGGATAGAGCGGTCGCGCTGCGCGCAGCTTGTCAATGTAATAGCTTTCAATGAGAGCGCGGAAGGCGGTGTTGCCACGGGAAACCCACCTCATGGGCTAATCAGCTGCACCTACGTTGCCAATAAGACCAATGCAGAACCTATACCGAGCAAAACAACGTTTAACGTGCGTATGTGCCGTAACGAAAGACGCTTGGCGAAGATTGAAAGAATGCAACCATATGGACGTGCAACAATTGCGCAGGCAAGAATAGCAAGCATCAAGAGGGGCACAAATCCAAAGAGTTTAGCGATGCTAAGACCGATGGTGGATAGAATCGACGCAAACGAAAGCTCAACGTCCGCCCAAATAGAGATGGAATGCCACAAGACTTCAAACGGAAAAGCAAGCCAACCCAGAGGTGCTCTATCTGTAGTGAGGATAAGTACCGTAAGCAGGACTGAGGAAAATACGAGTTGCTTTCCGATGTCCACGTCTGAGTACACTTGCTCGGTTGTTAGCGGCGTTTCGCGAATACCTATTTCAATACCTATCCCTTCTTTATTCCAGGTCCAACCAGCGAAGGCAGCAAGTTCTTTGATAACGGTCGATGTGATATCTAGAAGCTCTGATGCAAGTCTCAGCAAACGATGTTCGTAGAGACCCATGAAACCGGCAACGATAACCAATACTTGGCCGATTCGATTTACGCTGCGTTAGCGTGACGAACGTTAGCGCGCCTTTCACTCAGCCTCGATCACGACCAAACAAATAGACGTTGGGCGATTGCTGCACAATGTCAGGGATCGCGTCGGTGTCGTCCGTAACGCAGTTGTAGTTGGTACTGTCGTACTCCCCGTAGAGATTCTATGGTTCATGTCAACACCTGCGTGATGCGGTTAGGATCGAACGTCGTACCATGACGATGCAACGACCAGGCGGTGCGGGCAATCTTGCGAGCCAGGATCACCAGCGCCTCGGTGCTGCTGAAGCC
>JBGPKL010000099.1:0-7747 GCA_041485885.1 Sulfurifustaceae bacterium | reverse complement strand
TCGGCCGCTTGAGCGGCGGTGGAAAACGCCAACGCTGTAGCGAGTAGCACTCCGCCACTAGCATGTTTCATCGATTGCCGCTTCATCCGCGTCCTCCCATCCCACCGGCGGTTCTGATCCGAGACGCGGCTTTGTTCATCAGTTTTTGCCACCCCGGCTCATTTGTCGACGGTTCCATTCCCGCCGCGATATTTTGCCGAATCTGATCCACCAAGATAACGGAGTTTCGCATGATCATGCCAAAGAGCGCGATCACACCGAGCTGCGCGACGAAACCCATGGGCGCGTTGAACAAAAGCAACGCCCCGACGACACCGATCATTCCGAGCGGCGCGGTGAGCATGACCATCAGCGACTTCGAAACGCTTTGCAGCTGCAGCATGAGGAGCGTCAGCACGGCGACGATCATGATCGGAAATAGCGCCTGTTGGGTTTTTCGTTGACGCGGCTTTCATACCACGATCCGCCGGCGTCGAGGTAATAGCCCGGCGGTAGTTTAGCCTTGATCGGCTCGAGCTTCGTTAGCAGCGCTTCGTCGCATCCGGCGGCTGTACACCGGCGGCGACGTCGGCGCGCACCGTGATCGTCGGCAAGCGGTTGCGCCGCCAGGTGCGTGCCTCTTCGAGCGCAAGCTCGACCTTCGCGACTTGCGAGATCGGCACGAACCGCCCGGACGGCGCGCCGCCGCTCCCTCACCCTGCCCTCTCCCGGAGGGAGAGGAAATTAACTTCTAACCTAGAACACGAAACGGGGTGGCTCGGGAGCGTTGATAAGCGGCGGAATGACGGTTTCGAGGAGCGATTCTTGGTTCCAACTGTATTGACTGAGCCGTTCGATGCGAAGCGCCTCCATCGCGGGGGCGTGACCGACTATCACGACCAGCCGACCCCCGGGCGCGAGTTGATCGCGCAGAGAATCAGGCAACAGCGGGAGCGAGCCGGTAACTAAGATCGCGTCATAAGGCGCATGTCGCGCCCAGCCGCGCGCGGCGTCGCCCACGTCGAACGCAATCTTCCGGATGCCGTGCGACACAAGCTTTTGCTTCGCGGTTTCGGCCAGCTCGGGAATAATTTCGACCGTGTAAACTTCCCCCGCTAGCCCCGCTAAGAGTGCGGTCACGTAGCCGCTGCCGGTTCCGATCTCGAGCACTTTATCTTTTAGCTTTGCGCCGAGCGCTTGGAGCAACCGTCCTTCGAGGTTCGGCTGCATCATCTGTTGGCCGTGCCCTAGCGGGACGTTCATGTCGACGTAAGCGAGATTGCGATACTCCGCAGGCACGTACTCCTCGCGGCGGGTACATGCAATCACGCCGAGCACGCGCTCGTCGGTGACTTCCCACGGCCGGATCTGCTGATCCAGCATCTTACGCCGCGCGGCTTCGAAATCGATGGCTTGCATAAGGGGCGCGTAGCCTATGCCGTCTGATTAGGGCAGGCAAGCGAGCAAGTTGCAATTGCCGAATCGATCCTTTAGTTTGCGTTTGTCGGCGGGTTGCAACTAGTTCGATGCCCGCGATGTTGCGCCAAGGACGGCTGAAGTAGATGGCTGAAGTAACGGCTAGGGGCGAAGCGGAGACTTCGCGAACAGACTTAACGTCTGTTCGCGCCGCTGAGCGCCCGGCTCACGGATGGCCGGGCTGGGGTAGTTCGCAGCCCCCGAAGTTGCGCCAAGGACGGCGGAGTAACGGCTAGGGGTGCCCCGTAGATTAGGGGGCTGAGACATACCCTTTGAACCTGACCCGGTTAGTCCCGGCGTAGGAAAGCTGCGTTTCCCTGCCATGTCTCAAGCGCGCGCCTACGCTACGGTTCTCCGCCCTGAAGGGCAAGGAGTGAGCGAATGAGCGCGATCCCAAGAGATTTCGTTGATAAAGCAGCTGCACTTTCCGAGGAAATAACGCGCTCTTACCCCGGTTCGCGGAAGATTTACGTTCAAGGGTCACGCGCGGACATCCGAGTGGGCATGCGTGAAGTGCGTCAGGCGCCGACTGGCGCCGTGGCTGGATCCGAAGAAAATCCGCCTATCTATATATACGACACGTCCGGGCCATATACCGATCCAGCGGCGAAGATCGACCTTCTGATGGGGCTCTCGCCGCTGCGGCTGGCGTGGACACACGAGCGCAACGACACCGAGGAGCTCCCCGATTTTACCTCCGCGTACGCCCGCAAGCGGCTGGCGAACAGCGCGCTCGCACACCTGCGCTTCGAGTACATCCGCAAACCCCGACGCGCGAAGCGCGGTGGCAACGTCTCGCAAATGCACTACGCGCGTAAGGGTATCGTCACGCCCGAGATGGAATACGTGGCGATACGCGAGACGCTGCGACTGAACGAGCTGAGATCCGACCCACGCTACACCAAGTTGCTCAAGCAGCATGTGGGGCAAAGCTTTGGCGCGGCGATTCGAGCGGAGATCACGCCCGAATTTGTGCGCGCGGAAGTCGCGCGCGGGCGCGCAATCATTCCCGCTAACATCAATCACCCCGAGCTCGAGCCGATGATCATCGGCCGCAACTTCCGCGTGAAGATCAACACCAACATCGGTAACTCCGCGGTAACCTCCGGTATCGAGGAAGAGGTGGAGAAAATGGTGTGGTCGACGCGCTGGGGCGGAGACACGTTGATGGACCTCTCGACCGGCAAGAACATCCACGAGACGCGCGAGTGGATATTGCGCAACGCGCCCGTGCCGATCGGCACCGTGCCGATTTATCAAGCGCTCGAAAAAGTAAACGGCAAAGCCGAAGAGCTGACGTGGGAAATGTTCCGCGATACGTTGATCGAGCAAGCCGAGCAGGGGGTCGATTACTTCACCATTCACGCGGGGGTGCGCCTCGCTTACATCCCGCTTACGGCCGAGCGGATCACCGGCATCGTCTCGCGGGGCGGCGCCATCATGGCGAAGTGGTGTCTGGCGCATCACAAAGAGAATTTCCTATACACGCAATTCGAGGAAATCTGCGAGATCATGAAGGCCTACGATGTCTCGTTTTCGTTGGGCGACGGTCTGCGTCCCGGCTCCATCGCCGACGCGAATGACCGCGCTCAATTCGCCGAGCTGGAGACCCTCGGCGAGTTGACGAAGATCGCGTGGAAGCACGACGTGCAAGTGATGATCGAAGGTCCGGGTCACGTGCCGATGCAGCTCATCAAGGAGAACATGGAAAAGGAGCTTGCTGATTGCTTCGAGGCGCCGTTCTACACGCTCGGACCGCTCACGACCGACATTGCTCCCGGTTACGATCACATCACGTCCGCTATCGGAGCGGCTCAGATCGGTTGGTATGGCACGGCGATGCTTTGCTACGTCACGCCGAAAGAACATCTCGGGCTTCCGGACAAGCAGGACGTGCGCGACGGCATCATCGCGTACAAGATCGCCGCGCACGCCGCCGATCTCGCCAAGGGTCACCCCGGCGCGCAACTGCGCGATAACGCCTTGTCCAAAGCGCGCTTCGAATTCCGCTGGCAAGATCAATTCAACCTCGCCCTCGATCCGGAGAAGGCGCAGGAATTTCACGACGAGACCCTACCCCAAGAGGGCGCCAAGCTCGCGCATTTTTGCAGCATGTGCGGGCCACATTTTTGTTCGATGAAAATCACGCAGGAAGTGCGAGACTACGCCGCCTCGCGCGGCGTGCCGGAGGAAGAAGCGCTCGAGCGCGGCTTACGGGAGAAGGCCGCCCAGTTCGTCGAGGATGGTGTAGAGCTATACCGAAAAGCTTAGGAAGCACTGAACGCCTGTCGTCACAATGGCCGTGCCGGCTTTGGGGTCGGGCGCGCTCTCACTTTGGGCAATCGAAACGCGCTGTTTCGGGAGCCCAAACCTAGATTTTCCGCTTCGCGGACCCCTGCATACGAACGCCCTGTAGGGTTTTTCTCGAGTATTTCCGGGGGACACCCACTACCGGGGGACGCCCACTATAAGCGCCCCTATTGACAGTGCCGAGTAATTTGGGAATAATTTCCCAAATTATGGCGTCCACCTCCGCAAACCAAGTCCTTTCCTCGGCCGTTGCACGGTTGCTTCGTCCGTTGGTTCGCGTGCTGTTGTCCAATGGCTTTTCGTTCAAGTCATTCGTGGAGCTGGCGCGACGCACGTACGTGGACGTTGCCATGAGCGAACTCGCAATTCCTGGAAAAAAGCAGACCGCTTCGAGGGTTTCAATTTTGACCGGCCTTACCCGAAAAGAAGTGCAGCGAATTCAGAAGAAGGACGCCGCGCTCGAGACGAGTACCGGCGAGCGCTACAACCGCGCCGCGCGGGTCATTACCGGTTGGATTCGCGATTCGGAGTTCGCGGAGGCGAGCGGCGAACCCTCGGTGTTACCGATCGAAGACGCGAACAAAGGGTTCAATACGCTGGTGCGCCGCTATAGCGGAGACATGCCCGCGCGGGCGGTGCTCGATGAGCTGCTGCGAGTGGGCGCCGTGGAACGTACGTCGGACGGTCGCATTCGCCTGGTCGCACGGGCGTACGTGCCGCGCGCGAGCCAGCTCGACAAGCTCGGCATTCTCGGCACCGACGTCGCCGATCTCATCCAAACGATCGATCACAATCTCGAAGAGAGCTCGTCTGGCCCGTACTTCCAACGCAAAGTGATGTACGACAACTTGCCGGCCGAGATCATCGAAGAATTCCGCGCGCTGAGCGCCAAACAGGCTCAGCAACTCCTAGAGCAACTGGACGGATGGCTAGCGAAGCGCGATCGCGACGCGAGCCCTACCACAAAAGGCACCGGACGCGTGCGCGCAGGAATCGGCGTTTATTACTTTGCGGAAGATGTGCGGATGGATTCACAGGGGCAATGAACATGATCAGCAAATTACTGCGACTACTTTTACCGACGGCGTTCATCGTCGTCGGTCTGCCTGGGTGCAACGGCGGCGGCAACGATCAAGTCGCAGGCGGCGGGATCGGCGGCACTGGTGCTCCCGTGGGCATCAGCTTCGGAGAGGTAACACAGCAGGGAAGTATTTTCGTCAACGGCATCGAGTTCAACACGGCCAATGCGAAGGTCGACAAAGACGGCGTTGCGCTTACGAATTTGGATTCAATTCAGGTCGGCATGACGGTCGAAGTACACGGCTCGATCGACAGCAGCACGAAGGGCACGGCGCAAGAAGTCTTAATCGACGAAGCGGTACGCGGGCAGGTCGAGTCCGTCGACCCGAGCAGTAACTCGTTCACGGTATTGGGACAAACTGTGCTCGTCGACCAGAGCACGAACTACGATCAGAGTAGTCTTCCCAACGGATTTCTGGATATCCAAAACCTTGTGTCTACCGACATCGTCGAAGTGCACGGGCTTGTCAAAAACTACGGGACCATCGATGCGACATTCATCCAAAAGTTCACCCCGTCTCAGCAGACTACGCTGGTGACAAAGTACAGCGTGCGTGGATTCGTCGAAAATCACATGCCGAACGGAATGGGTGGCGGCACGTTCCAAATTGGCCCGTCGTTGACAGTCAGTTACGACAACATGACGGATCTCGTCGCCGGTCTGCCGTCGAATTGGAACAACCTGTATCTCGACATCAAAGGTGACTCTTGCAACGGAACGCCGCCGGTATGTGGAACGCTGCACGCCGTCGTTGTCGATTTCGAAGGTTTCCCGACGGATCAGACGATCCCGAACGCGGAAATGGAGGGGTTTATTAGAGAGACCCACGACACCACGCCAGCGTTGCCGCTCGGTCAGTTCACGGTCGCTGGCCAGAGGGTCGCTATCACCGGTTCCACGGCGTTCGTGAACGGCATGGCGACGGCCATGGTCGTCGGCGTTAAGGTCGAAGTCGAAGGGTCGCTCGCGGGTGGAATTCTTACGGCGACGAGGATCACCTTCAAGGACGATGCCTTTGAATCGGACGCGACTTTCACTGGGTCGGCTCTCAGATTGGCCGGATTGTCGGCAATTACCGTCACCGCTGACTCGCAGACCAAATTCACGGGATTCGCCAGCGGCGCCGTACCTTCTCTATCGGATGCGAACGGTCAACACGTGCGCGTCCGCGGGCGCGAGGACGTGGGCAACAACATTATTGCAACCGAGATCGAGCTGCGAGACCCGAAGGACATAGGTAAGGTCTTCATCAGCGGCCAGCCGAAATCGGTGGTCAGTCCAACCTTCACAATTTTGGGCGTTCTCGTTGATACGACGATGAGCGTCGCGGATTCTGGTTTTGTAGATGTTAACGACGCGCCGATCGGCAAGGCCGCATTCTTCAACGTGCTGAGCGTTGGCGATCATCTGGTGAAAGCGAAAGGGACTCTGAACAGCTCGAACGTTGTTATTTGGGAAGAGGTCGAGCTTGAAGACTAGGTTCCTCTTTGTTGTGGTTCGGCGACGGCCCGCCCCGGTCGTCGCCATTTTTTTCTTTATTTCGCGAGGCACTGAGTAAAGGGGATTAACAAGGAGACATACCATGCGAAGACTTATGCAGCTTACGATCGGTAGCTTGGTATTCGTGACTATGCCGTTGGCCGCGGAAGATCGGTCCCCACCGACGGCGCAGGCCGTGTATGCAAGTACGGCGATGCTCGCGACCATGAACAACAACATGGAGCACATGCGCAAGCAAATCGACCGGATCCGCGAAACGATGGACCCGAGCGAGCGCGAGCGCCTCATACAAGATCACATCAGGCTCATGACGTGGCAGATGGAAATGGCCAAACACGTGACGGGCGCGGAATGGCAGTATCTCGAATCTACCGGGGCGAACCGTGACGCGAGCGCAACCCCGAGCGGCCGGAACACCGCGCGACTGAGGTTCTCATCCCGATGATGTTCTCGGCGGCGACCATGGCGGTCGACAAGGACAGCAACTTGAGATTCGGTTCCTTTTTGTTTTTGAACGGCTCGATCATTTCCGAGAAACAATTCGAGCTCGAAAACTAAGTTCCTCTTTGTTGTGGTTCGGCGACGGCCCGCCCCGGTCGTCGCCATTTTTTTGCCTATTTTTCGGCTCGTCGTTGGCCCAGTCGCGCGAATCGCGTTAGATCTCCATCGCTGTTGACGCAGTCCCCACCGTCGCAGTCCAATACCCCGCGTATCGTGCGAAGGGTATAGTCGTTTGGCATTGTTAATTGTGTCGCGAAACGGCAGGGCCTCGTTGCTACGAGCGAACTGAGGAGTGCGTCCGGTGCAAACCAAAACGAAATATATCGTGGCAGCTGTGTTCACTATCGGCGTCACCGCCGCAACCGGGTGCGGATATGCCTTCCGCGCCAACCCACAAAAGTTCGCCGCCCTGTACGTGGAGTATGTCGCGAAAGAGCTTGGGCTGAACGAAACCCAGACGGCGAAGCTGACCGTCTTAAAGGATGCGGTGCTCAAAGCGCGCGAAGCGATACGCACCGGGCGCGAGGAGAAGACGAAGGCGGCGCTGGCATTGCTCGACAAGCCGACCATAGACCGCCCGCGCGCGCTCGCCTTATGGCAACAATCGATGCACGACCTCGGCGATCAGGGACCCGGCATCATCATCACCTTCGGCGACTTCTACGACAGCCTAAACCCGGCCCAGCAAAAGAAGGTGCGCGAGACCATCAAGGAGCGCGCCGAACGCTTCAATCGTTGAAGGAAGGTCTGACTATTTCATATCTGGATTCCCGCTTTCGCGCACTACTGTCCGGAATAAACTCATGCGAACAGCTCCGTTTGCCGCAGAGCGAACTCGACTCGTCGCTCGCGCCATTGCCGGTGCCGGTGGCGTTCGGTATCGGGACGCTGGAACAGTGT
>JBGPKL010000098.1:0-7751 GCA_041485885.1 Sulfurifustaceae bacterium | reverse complement strand
GCGTCCGGGAGCGGTGAGGAGCGCAGGGCACCGCTCGCTTGTTTTTAGCGAGCGGCGCAGCGACCGGGGGGTCCTTCTCTTTGCGTACTTTCTCTTGGACAAGCAAGAGAAAGTACGCCGACCGCGGTTCGGGAACCGCAATTTAATTTATTACACCTCGACAAGCAGCGCCCGAAGGGCGCCTACTTGATCAAACCTTCCGCGACCAGCGTTTCTCTCACCACCGGCCGGGAGGTCACGCGCGTTCGGTAGTCTTTGATCGTCGGCCACCGGCTCATGTCGATCTTCGGGAAATCCGGCCAGCCGAGGACGGTGTAGAGATACGCGTCCGCGACGCTGAACCGGTCTCCCATCACGTACGACTTACCCGCCAGCTTCTCGACGACGAAGTCGCAGCGCTTCGAGAAAAGGCCGAGCACGCTTTCTTTCCATTCCGGCGTCATCGTCGACTTGAACTTGAAGAATTGGCCGAGGGATTTGTGCAGCTCGGAGGAAATGAAGTTGAGCCATTCCATCAGCCGGTAGCGCTCCATGGTGCCGGGCTTCGGTGCCAGGCCGGCTTCGGGCTTTTGATCGGCCAGATATTGCAAGATGACAGCCGCTTCGGTGAGCACCTCGCCGTTGTCGAGTTGCAACGCCGGCACATACCCGTTCGGGTTGATCTTCGAGTAATCCTGGCCGTCCGCGGTTTGGCGTTTCGCCGTGTCGACTCGTACCAAGTCGAATTTATAGCCGGCCTCGCGCAACACGATGTGGGGCGCCATGGAACAGGCAGCGGGAGCGAAATAAAGTTTCATGGATCTCTCCTTGACGTTTGTTGCTCTCGTACCGTGGCGCCGCTGCGGGACGCTACGGCAACTTGATCTTACCGCTGCCCGGCAATCCCCCGGGACCGATCGGGCCGCCGCCGGGTTGCGGGATCACGATCGATGAGCTTGCCTGACGCCGCAATTCCTGCAGCTCCTGCATCGCGCGCTCGATGGCTTGCTTGGTCGCCGGCCCGAATTTAGTTATCGCTTCGGCGAGCGACTGCGCCGGGATTTCAAAGCTAAGCGGCAGAGTGCCCATCGGCGTGATGATCTGCGCCTCGCCGACGTAGGCGACTTGGCGCGCGGTATCGGTTGAGCCGTCCGACTTTACCGGCGTGAGCCGGCGGATCGTGCCGATCTTGCGGTCGGTGAAAATCTCTTCGCGGTAGAGCGCGGCCGCGTCCATTTGGGGTTCGGGGGTTTTGCCTTGCGGTTTCTCAGCCATGGGGTGTCGAAATAGATGGTCGTGAATCGCGAAGGCTAGCAGGATTGTCGGATCGTCGTCATCAATGGCCCAACGGGTCAGACGCCGCGGGATCGTGCAGGCCCCACACCCGGGCGTGTTGCGCGCGTCTGCGCCGGAGCCGGTTCGGAGGGCTGACACTCGCGCTGGCCGACGGTAGACTCCGATTCCCCTTTCCTTGGCCATTGCGAGGACCTGATGGAAACCTGGCTCAACGTCGGGCTCGGCCTGCTGTTTCTGGCGCTCGGCCTCGCCAACGTATTTCTCATGTATCGCATCTGGGGCTATCCCTACGACAAGGCCGCGTTGCGGAGCAGCGCCCCGCGCTCGCTGGTGCTCACGCACCGGATCACGGGTTATGCGTTCGTGCTGATCTACTTCTATCTCATGAGTCAGATGCTGCCGCGCATCTGGCACTACCAGATCGAGTTGCCGGCGCGCAGCGTGATGCATCTCACGCTCGGTCTCGCGATCGGCATTATTCTCATCGTCAAGATCGCGATCGTTCGCTACTTCAAGTACCTCGAGTCAACGCTGGTCCCACTGCTCGGGACGACGCTACTCATCTGCACGGCGCTGCTCGTGGGTCTGTCGGTGCCGTTCGTGTTCAAGGAACAGTATCTGAGTCAGCAGGCGTTCGGCACCGTGCTGTCGCAAGCCAATCTGGAGCGGTTGAAGACGTTGCTGCCGCGCGCGGGATTCCCGCCCGACGTCGACGTCAACGAGCTCGCTTCGATCGACGGGCTACAGAAGGGTCGGCAAGTGCTGCTCAGCAAATGCGTGCAGTGCCACGATTTGCGCACCGTGTTGGTACGGCCGAAGACACCCGAGGCGTGGCTGCAAACGGTGAATCGCATGGCGGATCGATCCGTCATCGGCAGGCCGATCGAGAGCCGCGAGCGCTGGTACGTGGCCGCGTATCTCGCGGCGATCTCGCCGGATCTGCGCGAAGCGGTGTTGGTCAAGCGCGAGCAGGATTTGAAGTCCGAGGCATCGATGCAGCACGTGCGCGGTCTCCCGAGCGGGCTGCGCTTTGACATGGACACGGCGAAGAAAACCTTTGAAGCGAAATGCATGCAATGCCACGCGCTGCCGAATCCGCCGCTCGCGTCCGCCGAAGAAGTGAAAGTGCTGGTGATGCGCATGGCGGGCAACGGCCTCACCGCGAGCACCGAGGAATTCGCGCAGATCGTGTTCTATCTGAGCCGCAATCTTGGCGCCGCCGGATCGGCGCCGAGCCGGACCCAAGCGCCCGGTCGCGTTCGTTCGAACCCGTCGGGATACTGAACGTCATCCCCGAAAGCACGCGCGCTAAGTGGCGGCCGGTACCGCTTGGTAAAAACCGTTCGCCTCGATGAGTGCGATCGGTGTGTCGAACAGCAGACTGAGGTTTTCGCTGGTCAGCATCGCCGATTTTTCTCCCGCGGCGATCACTTTGCCGCTCTTCAGCAGGATCACGTGCGAGATCTCGGGCGGGATTTCGTGGATATGATGCGTGACGAGGATCACGGTTTTCCCGCCGCGCATCAGCCCGCGTACGGTGTTGATATATTGAAAGCACGCCTTGAGATCGAGCCCGCTGGTCGGCTCATCCAGT
Source organism: Sulfurifustaceae bacterium (assembly GCA_041485885.1). Taxonomy (GTDB): domain Bacteria; phylum Pseudomonadota; class Gammaproteobacteria; order Acidiferrobacterales; family Sulfurifustaceae; genus JACQFZ01. Next base: position 4,882 of record JBGPKL010000098.1, on the reverse strand, counting down.
ATCAGGGCGGCGGGATCGTTCACGAGGGCGCGTCCCAGCAGAAAGCGGCGCTGCTCGCCGGTCGACATCGAAGCGTAAAGTTTTTCCTTGAGCCCGGCAATGCCGAGCACGTGCATGATGCGCGCCGCGCGATCTTTCTGCTGCGCGCTGAATTGTTGGTGCGCCCAGACATCGACACTCGAATAAAAGCCGGAAAGAATCACGTTCATTCCGGAGGCATAGCCGACGTATTCGCTTTGCAAATCGTGCGACACGATGCCGAGGTGCGAGCGCAGCTCCCAAACGTTCCAGCGATCCCGCCCGAACACGCGAAAGATGCTGTCGTCGCGGTGTACCGGGTAGATCTCGCGCGCGAGCAGCTTGAGCAATGTGGTCTTACCCGCACCGTTCGGTCCGAGGATCGCGGTGTGCTCGCCCTCCGCGATGTCGAGCGAGAGACCATCGAATACCGGCGTGTCGCCGCGATACGCGGTGACGTTCTTGATCTCGAGAATCTTCTGCATTCGTTGTCGTCTGTCGTTTCGAGCCGCGTATAATAATCGCTATTCGCCCGATCAACTAAGAATAGCGCTGAACGTCCCCGCCCGAAGGCCCGAGTATCGGCGCGCCGGAGAGACAACAATATGCCGTCATCGTCATTTCCCGACTTATCGCTGCAAAGCTGGCGGCCGACGCGCGACACCGTGCAGGCTTACGCCGAGGTTCTTAGCGGCTTGCGGAAAGCGATGGCGCCGCGCGAAAAGCATTGGTGGCATATCAGTCTGCGCGTGGCGGCGTCGGGTCTAACCACGACGCCGCTGCCTGTCGGCGAGAAAGTGGTCGAGTTGCTGCTGAGCCTCACCGATCATCGACTCTACATCGTCACGAATCGTGGTGAGCGCGCGGACATCGAGCTGCGCGGGCAGTCGGCGTCGGTGTTTTGTGACGCCGTGCTTGTCGCGCTCGCCGGCATGGGCGTTACGCCAGCGATCGACCGCGCGCCATTTCAAAAAATGAGGACGGAAGCCTACGACAAAGCGGCGGTCGCGCGCTTCTGGCAGGTATTGCCCTTGGTGGATGCGACGCTGAAGCAATTGAAGAACGAGCATCGCGGCGAGAGCGGCGCGGTGCAGTTCTGGCCGCATCATTTCGACGTCGCGCTCTTGATGTTCACCGGCCGGCGCGTTCCTGGCGCGGATCCGGCGGACGAGGAGTCGGCGGACGAAAATATGAACTTCGGTTTTTTGCCGGGCGATGAAGGAATCGCGCAGCCCTACTTCTACGCGACCGCGTACCCGACGCCGAACGGATTCGCGGGCGCGCGCCTGCCCGAAGGAGCGTATTGGTACACCGAGGGCTGGACCGGCGCCGTGCTGCCGTATGCCGCGTTGCGCGAGAGCGGTCAGCCCGTTGAACGGCTGTTCGATTTCTTTCGGGCGGCGCGCGATGCCGGATTCTCCCGCATGAAGTGATGCACGACGCGATCTGACGTTTCTTTGCCAGGTCGGCGATCCGGGTCACGACAAACGGTCGCGCTGCTTCGTGGAGGTCACTTAACTTCCTGAATCATAACCTTCAAATCCCGCGGCGCCATATCCGGCACTAAATTTGTACGCTTTTAGGGAGACGAAGTAGGAGTCTCTCCGATGTGCCGTGCGGTAACGACAAGTGCATGTAGGGGTGTCCTCGCAGGATGCATTCTACTTGCGGTGACCGCCCCGGGTTTTGCGGCCGATGTTTCCTATCTGCCCGGTGATTACCCGTGGGAGCCGGCTCAGTCGTACCTCGCCATCGATCCCAACCGCTTGCTTCCGAAGTTTTCCACTCTCGGTAAGGGGGTGGAATACCGCTATTACTCGTCAGTGCGTTTCGGCGTTCGCCTGGAGTCGTTCGAATACCGGGACGGGCGCGACGGAGTGAATGACGCGCTGCAAACGCAGTGGCGGATAAAATTACACACGAATTCGCTGTTGTTCGATTGGCTTCCTTTCGAGGGCCGCTTTCGCGCGACCACGGGTATCTACGTCAATCGGAGCGAACTCAACGGCTCGGCGCACTATGCTGATTTGGATTTTAGCGGCGCCACCGTCAGCGCACAGCAATTGAATGGTCTCGCTCAGGAGGCGGCGCGACAGTTGCGTCAATCAGGCTATCGTGAATACGCACCGAGACTCGAACAGTTTGCCTCCACCAATACGCAGTCGCTGACGATTAATGGCCGGACCGTCGACCTGCGCGACGTCGCGCTCGTCTCCGCGCGCGTGCGCTTGCCTCCGTACGCACCGTACCTCGGTATTGGGTGGAGAAACGTTGACGGCAAAGGTGTCGGTTTGTCTTACAGTATCGACATGGGGTTCATGCATCTTGGCCGTCCGCGCGTCGAATATTCCGTAACCGGATCCCTTGTCGATGCCGCGCGCTCGTATTACGGATCCGCGCTCGATGAGCGGATCGCGGAAGAGGAGCGTCAGGCGGAAGAAAGTTTAAGCAAGTATCGCTACTACCCCGTGGTCTCGGTCGGATTGGCTTACCGATTTTGAGTTCGGCGGTTACAGCCGTCCCGTAGCGATCACGGTTGGTTCGCTAAACCTCGCTCTTGCGATGCCAACGAAGGTCTGATCTATTACGCCTCATCCGCCGGGAATTGATCAGGGCTCCATAAAAGGCTGCGTACTGCACGAAAGATGGTCGCTAAAGCAAAAACATCGAGCACGCTTCGTCGCAAGTCGCTCGCACCGCGCAAACAAAAACTTGGGCTCGAGGCGGAGCAGATGACGTTATCCATCGACGCGCCGGACGTCGCGGCATTGGTTGCCCAAGTCCGCGCCGGCGGCGGCGCCGCGCTCGGCGCTTATCGCGAGCCGCTCTCCGGTCGCGCGATTTTGTTCGCGGCGCTGCCGCTCGACGCGATCGAGCCGACGCCGTTTCAGCGCGATCTCTCGCCGACGCACGCGAAGCGCCTCGCGCAGAAGATCGAAGAAGCGGGCGCGTTTCTCGATCCGCTGATCGTCGTGCGCGGCGAGGACGGAAAGCTCTGGACGCCGAACGGGCGGCATCGGCTGGCGGCGGCTAAGGTGATCGGTCTGCGCCAGATCACGGCGCTCGTTTGCCCGGACGAAAGTCTCGCGTTTCGCATTCTCGCCCTCAACACCGAGAAGGCCCACAACCTGCGCGACAAGAGCCTGGAAGTGATCCGCATGGCGCGCAATCTCGCGAAGCGCCGGCCGAAGGCGAAAGAGAACGAATTCCTCGCCGAATTCGAGGCACCGGAATTGCTCACGCTCGGCATCGTGTACGAAAAGAACGGCCGCTTCGGCGGCGGCGCCTACAGCCCGCTCTTAAAAAAAGTGGACCGCTTCTCCGACCGGACGCTCGCGGCGAGCTTACGTCGTCGCGAAGATTACGCCGCGCGCATTCAGGAAATCGACACGCGCGTGAAACAGATCGTCGACGGATTGCAAAAGCGCGGTTTCAAATCGCCGTATCTGCGCACATACGTCGTCGCGCGCCTCAACCCGGTTCGCTTTCACCGAATCAAGAAGGGCGATACCGCGCCGCCGATGCCGATCGCCGAGGCGCTGACACGTATGGTGGCGGGCGCCAAGAAGTTCGATCTCGATTCGGTGCGAGGTTCCGATCTGGCATTGGTCGCCGCGGTGTCGAGCGGCGGCGAGGAGTGAGCGATGGCATCGTTGCTCGTTTGTTGGAAATGCGGCGCCGAGCTGCGGGGCGTTCCGCTGCCGTTGTCGCGCACGGCCGAATGCCCGGCATGCAAGGCGGAGCTGCACGTTTGCCGCCTGTGCCAGTTCTTCGACGCGCGCACGATGCGACAGTGCTCGGAAATTCGCGCCGAGGAGATCATCAAGAAGGATCAAGCGAACTACTGCGACTGGTTCAAGCCGCGGCCGAACGCATTCGATGCAAGCGCGCAGGCGAAGGCGATCACGGCCAAATCGAAGCTGGACGGTTTGTTCGGGGGTGCCGCCGCGCCCGACGCTACCGACCCGTCGCGCGAGGTGGTCGAGCGATTATTCGGCGACAAAAAGAAGCCGTGAGATCGCGATCGGGCTATGGGCGCAGCAACGCCATCATCAGCAGGTCTTCGTACGCGTCGTCGATCTTGACGGCATTTCGCTTGACCCCTTCGTGCGACTGGCAATGAGTGGGGCATCAAAGCGTAAGACGATTAAGTCGCCTAAGTCGCCGCGGTCAACGAAATGTTCCGATCGGGCTTCCCGCGAAACGACAACTATGAAATTATTCTCAATTCCCAACGCTTGAAAAGGCAACCCTATGGCTCATACCTACGAGGAGTTGAAAGGCAAGACGGTAGCCGAGTTGCGCGAAATCGCCGCCGGCATTGAGCACGAGGCGGTACAGGGCTACTCCCAGCTTCACAAGGACCAATTGCTGCCGGCCATCTGCAAGGCGCTCGGTATCGAGGCGCACGCACATCATCATGTGGTGGGCATCGATAAGACCGCGATCAAGACGAAGATCCATCAGCTCCAAAAGAAACGCGATGAGATTCTCGCGTCGAAGGAACGAACCGAGCTCAAGTCCGTGCTGCGGCAGATTCATAGTCTCAAGCGGCAGATGCGGCGCGCGACGGTGTAGATCGCGCGCAGGGCGATCTGTCGGTATGAAATTAACTTGTGGGTGGTTGACCCACGGCAAGTGACTTTTCTTTGTCTCGCCAAAGAAAAGTCACCAAAGGAAAGGCGACCCCGGTCGCCGCGCCCGCGCTTAAAAGCAAGGCGCGGGTGCCCTGCGCTCCTCACCGCCCCCGGACGCTCGCCCAACTCGCCGGCGGCGCAAAATCAGCGCCGCTCGGGCTCGAACACGGTCGAGCGCAACCCACCGGGAGCGGCTCCGGTGCTTGTATGGTGTGCGCGGCTCAATC
>JBGPKL010000097.1:0-7987 GCA_041485885.1 Sulfurifustaceae bacterium | reverse complement strand
TCGAGATTCTCGAGGTTTAACTCGAATGGACCGTTCTGATCCGACGACTGTGCAGCAGGCGGGAACGCCCTAGCAGTATTTGAAATCGACGGCGGTTACGTAAGTAACCGCCGTTGCCTTTTGTGTCCGGTTAATCTACTAATAATAAAGACCCCGAAAGCGCATCAATCCAGTTACGGATTTGACGCAAACGAACGCAGTACGAACTAGTTTGACAATGCCCGTGAATAGCCCGCGAACACCGAAACCCGAAGGACGACGTCTACGAGGTGCGGCCGTGAAGTGGTTCGCTACGGTTGCGATACTTGCCGTCGTGGCATTGGTTGCGGCGACTGAGCTGTATTTCAGTCGTGACGATTCGTCTCCGTCGAGCGGCGCCGCACCCGCGGTAACGCAAAAGACGTCGACTCCGTCAACACTGAACCTATTCACGCCGCCCGGAGCATTAGTTCCGAATGCGGGCCGGGCACCTGCAAGCGCTACGTCCGAAGCCGAAGTCGCCATGGTCGTCGGAAACACCGGCGAGAAGTTTCGCGTCGATGCCAAAAAACGACTGGTGCAAAACGAACAAACCCGGCTGCATATCGAAGCATTGGTGGCGCTCACCGATCCCGGCAAGTTGTACGACGCCATCCAAGACGAAGTCGGGGATCTACCGACGGGTGCCGCCGCGCGCGCCAGAGAACTGGTCGAGCGTTACAAGACTTACATAGACGATCAAATGAAATTGTATCCGCCCGGAATTGAACCGGTAAACGAAGACGAAATGCAGGCGCAGATCGACGGACTGCACGCGCTACGAGTTGCGCATTTCGGAGCTAACACCGCTGCGGCGTTCTACGGCGAGGAAGAGGCCCTCAGCCACCAACTCGTCGAACTGATGCGCGTGGAAAAAGACCCGACGCTGAACATGGAACAAAAAGCCGAACGTGCGCAAGCCATGCACGACAAATTGCGCGAATTCGAGCGCGTTAATCGCAAAGCTGCTCCACAGGAACAACCCGCTGTCGAAAAATAATCGATCGAAGTCTCTATCCTTACTTAATGATGCCCGCAGCCTTCAGCCGCGCGATGTCCTGATCGCCGTAACCGATCTCCTGCAAAATCGTTTCAGTGTTCTCGCCGAGCACCGGTGCACCCGCGCCCGGTTCGACCGGTGTCTTGCTGAAGCGGATGGGATGACCGCTCGCCTTGTAGGTACCGAGATCGCGGTTGTTAAGCTCCCAGATCATCCCGAGCGCCTGTGTTTAGGGGTCGGTGTAGAGGTCCGAGCGATAGGTCACCTGCCTGCACGGCACGCCGACAGCTTCGAGAACTTGCAGCCAGTGCGCGGTGGTGTTTTGCTTCAGGCGTGCCGCGATCGCGCGCATCATGGTCTTCTGTTGAAAGTAAGCTTTATCGGAGAGGTCGCCGGAGTTCCGCTCGACTTGCTCGTCGATGTCCCGAGCGCGGTGCACATTTTCTCGCGCAGGCTGCGGTTAAGCGCCGCGACGCTCAGGTAGCCGTCTCCCGTCTCGTAGACGCGGTAGTAAGGAAGTGTTCGCTTCAAATCACCATTTGAGGTCGTGACCGGCGTGACACCGGTCACGACCTACAAACGCTTTCAGTATCCGCTGAGCTCGGCGAACCGGTTGGCGTGGTATCGATAGTCGCCGAACAACTGCTGCGCCGGGCGCGCGCGCTTTAGAAAGAAGCCGATGTCGAATTCATCCGTCATGCCGATGCCGCCATGCATTTGCACGGCTTCGTTGGTCGCGAGCTCGGCGGTTTCGCACGCCTTGGCTTTGGCCACGCTCACCAGTGTTGAAACGTCGGCAGCGCCGTCATCGAGCGCTTGCAGCGCCTTGAGCACAGCCGACTTTACCAGCTCGATCGCGCTCCATAGTTGCGCGGCGCGGTGCTGCAACGATTGGAACGAACCGATGTAAACGCCGAACTGCTTGCGCTCTTTGAGATAGCGCACGGTGCGATCGAACGCTTCCTCGGCGATGCCGAGCAGCTCGGCGGCGAGATGCGCGTTGCCGATATCGAGGATGCGCTCGAGCACGGCGTAACCTTGGTCGACGCTGCCGAGCACAGCGGTCGCCGGCACTTGGACGTTGTTGAACCGCACGATGGCGGCGTTGCGGCTATCGACCATCACCGTGCGTTCCACCTCGACGCCCTTCGTCGTGCGATCGATCAGCAACAGCGTGATGCCGCGCGGGTCGTTGCGCTCGCCGGCGGTGCGGACCGAGACGATGAGCTTGTTCGCCACGTGTCCGTCGACGACAAAGGTTTTCTTACCGTTGACGACGAAACCATTTCCCTGTTTCTCGGCGCGCACGCTTACATTGGCGGGCGTGTGTCGCACGGCTTCATCCACGGCCAACGCCAGCAGCAGCGATCCGCCGGCCATCTGCGGCAGCAGCTCCCGCTGCTGTTGCTCGCTCCCGGCGAGCACGAGCGCCGAAGCGCTAAGTACGGCGGTGGCGAACAAAGGCGATGCCGTGAGGTTGCGTCCGCATTCTTCCATGATCTGGCCCATGCCGACGTGGCCGAAGCCGACACCGCCGAACGTCTCCGGGATCAGTGTGCCCGGGAACCCAAGCTCCACCATGCTTTGCCACAGCGCCGGAGAGAAACCGTTGGGGTCGTGCTCGTCGCGCAATCGGCGAAGCTCTTTGATCGAACCCTGCTCCTGCAAGAACCCCCGCGCGGAGTCCTTGAGCATCGCCTGTTCTTCTGTCAGTACTAAGAGTGCCATTGGCTTTACCTTTATTTGAGCATTACGTAATTGCTTGACGTAATTTTGTAGCCCGGATGCAGGCCCTGAGGGCCGGAATCCGGGGGTTTTCGTGTTTCCCGGATTTCGCTGCGCTTCATCCGGGCTACATGAATAATTCTGCAAAGTGCTGCTTAAACGCCATCAGTTCAGTCCGAGAATATTTCTGGCGATGACGTTGAGCTGCACTTCCGTGGTACCGCCTTCGATGGAGTTTCCCTTCGACCGCAGCCATTCCCGGGCGCGTGCGCCGTCGTTCCAGGCGTCGCCTTCCCACACCATCGCGTCGCTGCCATTGAGCGCGATGATCAGCTCGTGCCGGCGCTTGTTCAGCTCGGTGCCGTAGTACTTGAGCATGGCCGAGGCATTGCCGACGCCCTGGCCGGCCTTCGCTTCGTCGGTCACGCGCTCGAGCGTCAGCGCGAACGCCTTCGCGTCGATTTCGAGCTTCGCGATGTCGGCGCGCAGCAATTCATCCGCGAGCCGGCCGCGCTCGAGCCCCAACACCTCGACCGCCTGCTGCGCCAACGTCTTGCTGCCGGCGGCGCGCAGGCCGGTGCTGCTGATCATCTCGCGCTCGTGCGTGAGCAGGTACTTGGCGACGGTCCAGCCTTGATCGATCTCGCCCACCACTTGATCCTTCTCCACCCGCACGTTGTCGAGGAACGTTTCGCAGAACGGCGAGCCGCCGGAAATCAGCTTGATCGGGCGCGCGGTCACGCCCGGGGTAGTCATGTCGAACAGCACCAGGCTGATGCCGAGCTGTTTCTTCACCTTCGAGTCGGTGCGCACCAGGCAGAACATCCAGTCGGCCCTGTCGGCATAGGATGTCCAGGTCTTCTGACCGTTGACGATGAAATGGTCGCCCTGGTCCTCGGCGCGCGTTTGCAGACCGGCGAGATCCGACCCGGCATTCGGCTCGCTGTATCCCTGGCACCAGCGAATTTCGCCGCGCACGATGGCCGGAATGTGTTGGCGCTTCAGCGGCTCACTGCCGAACTTGAGAATCGCCGGGCCGATCATCGAAAGGCCGAAACTCACCAGCGGCGGGCGCGCGCGGATGCGCGCCATCTCTTCGCGCAGGATTTTGGCCTGCTCCTTCGCGAGTCCGCCGCCGCCGTACTGCGTCGGCCACTCGGGCGCTGTCCAGCCGCGCTCGAGCATACGCTCGAACCATAGGCGCTGATCCTCACTCGTAAACTTCCCGTTACGTCCGCCCCAGTATGCATCGGCATTGCTCGCCATCGGGGTGCGCATGCTCGGCGGACAGTGTGCCTCCAACCAGGCACGCGTTTCCCGACGAAATGTTTCCAACTCGCTCATGACTACCTCTCGGATATCTCCGGTTGCACTTGGAACCGCCTACGGCTGCTTGTCCGAATAACCAGTTAATCAGACTGTCTCAACAATCACGGCTACCGCTTTTCCTGGCCTCGCGCGACTTGCGTTTCAGTGTTGTTACTTCCGCAACAGTTTTGAATAAAAGCCAAGCAGCTTTAGGCAATGTTCTCCTGCTTCTGCGCTGGTCGAGACTCGATGGTCTCCGGCGTTGACCGCTTTGATGACGGAAGCGTCGCCCTTCGATGCCGCCGCGATGCCTTTCTGCAAAGCGGCAATGAACTCTTCCGCCAACTCGGGATGATTCCGCGTCAGATTCGCCATCCAAGTCGCCGCTTCTTCGAGCGTGCCTTGATTTACGTACGAGGCAAAGATGTTGTCTAACGTCTCGGCCATGCTGACACAACCGCCTCAGTTCCGCGACACCGTTAACGCTTCGCGGTCCGCGCGCCTTGAAACTTTCGGTCGGTCCGCCGTTGTGGGATTGTCGAATATCAGCACGCCGTCCTCGATCGCTCCATCGCGAATCATCTTCTTGTCGCGGCGGTAGTTCTGCGGGTTGATCCAGGGCTCGCGGTCGCCCTGCTTCGGGAACAAGTGCATCACGCGTTGCATGTAGCCGGAGGAGAAGCCGTCGATCCAGCGCCGCGCCGGCATGTTGCGCTCCTCGGCGCGCAGGCGCGGCGTGCACTGGCGCAACCCGCGCTCGTCCATGTGATTGATGAGCCGGCAAACGTATTCCGCCGTGAGATCGGCGCGCAGCGTCCAGGACGCGTTGATGTAGCCGAACGTCGACACCAGGTTCGGTACGTCCGAATACATCATGCCTTTGTAGCTATAGGTCTCCGGCAAGTGGACCGGCCGGCCGTCGACGGCGATCTCGGCACCGCCGAGCACGACGAGGTCGAGCCCGGTCGCGGTGACGATGATGTCGGCTTGCAGCTCTAGTCCCGATTTCAGCCGGATGCCGTTCTCGGTGAAGGTGTCGATATGATCGGTGACGACGGAGGTCTTGCCCGACTTGATCGACAGGAAAAGATCGCTGTTCGGCACGAGGCACAGACGCTGGTCCCACGGGTTGTAGCGCGGCGTGAAATGGGTCGCGACGTCGTAGTCGGGGCCGAGCTCCTTGCGCACCATATCGAGCAGTCGCTGCTTGATCTTCTCCGGCTGGGTGCGCGTGCGCCGGTACACGAACTGCTGGAACGCGACGTTCTTCCAGCGCGTGATGGCGTAGGCCATCCGTTCGGGCAGGACCTTGCGCAGAAAATTGGCGATCGCGTCCTTGTCGGGGCGCGACACCACGTAGGTCGGTGAGCGCTGCAGCATCACGACGTGTTCCGCTTCCTTGGCGATTTCCGGCACCAGCGTCACCGCGGTGGCGCCGGAACCGATGACGACGACCTTCTTGTCGCGATAGTCGAGATCCTCGGGCCATGCTTGCGGGTGAATGATCTCGCCCTTGAAGCGCTCGCGGCCGTTGAACTCGGGCGTGTAGCCATGCTCGTAGCTGTAGTAGCCGGCGCACACCAGAAGGAAGTTGCACGCGAGCCGAACGGTCTCGCCGGTATCCGTGCGTTCGGCTTCGACCGTCCACGCGGCATCGGCGCTCGACCAGGCAGCCTGCTTCACGCGGTGGCGGTAGCGGATGTGCACGTCGATGCCGTTTTCGGCGGCCGTGTCCTTCACATATTTCAGGATCGACGTTCCGTCGGCGATGGCTTTCGCTTCGCGCCACGGTTTGAAGTTGTAACCGAGCGTGTGCATGTCGCTGTCCGAGCGGACACCCGGATAGCGGAAGAGATCCCAGGTTCCGCCGATCGAGTCCCGGCCTTCCAGGACGACGTAGCTCTTGCCCGGACACTTGTCCTGCAAATGATAAGCCGCGCCGACACCGGAGAGTCCCGCTCCGACAATCACGACGTCAAAATATTCGGTAGCCACTGCCTGATTCTCCTGCTTCCGTCCCGGGCGCCGAATTCGTTCGCCCCGCTATTCCCGCATTGTGTCTCGTATGCCGTGAAAAATCTAAGGTCTCACCCACGCTGACACCCTAACGAACCTATCTGCCCCGTCCACCGCGCCCGCGCCCGTAGCCGATTGTAGTCTCGAGCAACCTGATCCATATTGCTCACGTCGGCGGCTAGGCGGCCTTTTTGACCCGGACCGACACTTTCTTTTCCGCTCTGCCAAGCATGTTTACCAGCGCGTCGAGACTGAACTTGTCGATCCTTCCGCGCAACAGATCATTGAGGCGCGGTTGCGTGACGCCGAGCTTCTTCGCGGCATCGGTTTGGGAAAGGTTGCTTCCCCGCACGTAACGCTCCACCTCCACCATCAATTCGGCGCGCACGCGCATGCTTGCCGCGGTTTCGGGATTGTCTTCGATGGCGTCCCACACGGAGGTAAAGGTACGCTTTTTCATTTGCGACTCCTCAAGAGTTCGTTAAGCCTGTCTCGCGCCTGGTCCAGATCCGACTTCGAGGTCTTACGGGTCTTCTTTTGGAATGCATGCAGTACATAAACCGCTTCGGCAAACTTCGTGATGTATATCACTCGAAATGCTCCGCTCTCATCCCGGACGCGAATCTCGTGGACTCCGTGCCCAACAATACTGATATGTATGCAACCGACGCAAGCATTTACCGCGAAGGTGCGTAGCGACGCGACAACTGTGTATAGAGCCAACCGGAACCTCTGAATGATTCCCTCTCCCTCCGAGAGATCCAAGCAAGGAACCTCTGAATGAATTAATTCCCTCTCTCTCCGGGAGAGGACGTTGCAGGAGGGGCGCTGTGTCCCTCACCCCGTCCCTCTCCCGGCGAAGCCAACATCGCTTCGCTCCCTCATCCCCATCCCTTCTCCCGGAGGGAGAAGGGGGTGAGCCGGGGGGTGCTCCGCACGCACTTCTTTACTTTGGAGAGGGGGAGTAGGTCCGCTGATGCGAGACTTTATGGATTCGAAGCCAATGCCGCGACGCTCAGCACGCAGGAAGCGCGTCGCGTTACCAAACCGGTAGCTGATGGATCGACGTGCGCAGCGAAGGGATCGGGCAGCGATTCTTGCGCAGCCAGCCGGTCAAGATGCCGGCGATCGAACCGATGATCCAGAGCGCCATGAGCATCGCGAGATGCGGATTCACCACGAGCAGGATCAGCGTGGCGATGATGTAGAAAATCAGCACGACAGTGCGATGGCGCACGCGCCCGATCCAGTGCCAACCCATCGCTTCCACCGCGCGAAACCACGGCGCGCGAAAGCCGGCATCGGTTATCACGACTGGATAGCGGCTTCGTGGAAGTTGGCACGCCGTGTCTGAATGGCACCAGCTTGATTTTGTCAAAAATGGCCAATGTCAAGATCAAGCTGATTGCAGGCGATATCAACGAAATCAACGGGACGCTACTGTTGTCCCCTTATTTCCCCGCTATTTTCCGCGATAGGATGTGGGCGCTCGGCCGATTTGATCCACGTCAATGTGGCCATGATGGCGATGCGAGATAAAGATAACTGAGAGCAGGAAGTAGAACGCAAGCATCTGAATGAACTATAACGAAGGAGAGGATTATGAAAGGGAAGGTCTGATTAATTCCCGCTGTTCGTGGTGAGCTTGTCGAATCCATGAACGGCGGTCAAAACACGCGGTTCGTTATTTCACGCTTCATATGGAGGTACTTAATGGACAAGAACAAGCTGTTCAAACAAATTCTGGCAATATCTGCTCTCTTCGTGATATTCGCCATTCCCACGGAAAGTCAGGCGGTATCCATGTACGCCCGCCAGACGGGCATGGCTTGCGCCAGTTGCCACTTTCAGCATTTCCCGATGCTCAACGAGTTCGGCCGGGCTTTCAAGGCAGGTGGCTATACCCTGATCGGCAAGGAG
>JBGPKL010000096.1:0-7990 GCA_041485885.1 Sulfurifustaceae bacterium | reverse complement strand
GAAGTCGAAGGTAACGCGGCCGGAGACGACCATGCTGTTGGCCAGTGTGCTATCGGGGCCGTTGTGGATGGAAGCGTCCTTCTTCGTTTGCAGGACGCGCTTTAAGCCATCGGTGTAGAGGAGCGTTTCGATCGGGTCTTTGACCGAGCCCGCTGCGTCTTTGTCAACGTGCTGAGTGCGTGCGAACGGGATCGCGGCTTCGGGGTGGTACTCGAACGTGATCGTCGCGAGGCCGCTGGCCTGCTCGTAGGGGCCGGTGATGGTGCTAATACGGCCGACGGTGTCGTAGACGTTCGTCATTCTCTTGTTGTTGAGATCGTCCGTCGTTTCGACTCGGCCGAAGAGGAAGTTATACGTCGCCGTCGATGCGTAGCCGAAGCTGTCGGTGATGCGGGTGACATGAGTCGCGACGGTCGGGTCGTAGTCGTAGGTCAAGGCGTAGCGTTGGCCGTTTTTGTTGGTTGGGCCGGTGACGGTGAGGAGATTGCCATCCGACCGGTACGTGAGATCGGTCACGGCTTGCTGGCCGCTCGCTAAGGCTTGGCGCACTTGCGTGACGTTGCCGCTCGTGCAGTCGATCGTCGCAGCGCGATTGCGCATCAGGGCGCCGTTGCCGATGACGGCGATGGCGGTGGCTTTGCCGACGATGTAATTGCTCTGGCAAGTCGCATCGGACGCGGTGTAGTTGACGAGCGCTTCGACGTCGTCCTGCGCGCCGATGTCTCCCGCATCGAAGAAGCGGGTGATGTTACCGACGTTGTCGTACTGGTGCTCGGTGTGGGTCGATTTCTGCGCGAGCGCCTGGCCTTCGAAGAAGCGGTTGTCGCTGCGCGCGAGTTGCGGGAACTCGGTTGCCGTGGTGCTCGCGCTATCGGCGGGCTCGGTGCCGGTACCGACGTCGCGCAGGACGTAGACGTTCTCGCTTTCGAGGAACGGACGCGCGGAGTTGTCGGCGGTGCGCTCTAGTTTGAGCAGCCCCTTGGTGTAGTAGCTGTCGTTCAGGTATTCGCGTGCGACCGAGCGGTAGAGTGCTTCGCCGGCAGCCGCGTTGCGGTGTTCTTCGACGACGTTCGCATAGCCGTAGAAGTCGCGCTCCAAACGGTTGTACTTGGGATTCTGATAGCGATACGTGATGACGTGCGTATCGACGCCGTCGCCCGGGACGCCGTCGAACACTTTGATCTTTGTCATCACCCAACGCGATTGCGGCAGATCGAAGGTATTGCCGTCGCGGGTGTATTCGAAGTCGATCTTGGCGCCGAGCGGACGATCGACATGCTTCAACAGGTTCGTGCGCCCGATCGGGTTGAGCGCGACTTTGAGCTCGCTGTCCTTCTCCGAACGCACGTGATCGACGAAGCCGTCGCCGTCGAGGTCGCGGAAGGAAACTTCCGGGCGGCCCATGCTGGTCGAGGCATGCACGCCGGGGTTGAAGACGACCTTGACGCCGAAGTAGGAGAATCCGAACGTGATGAACACACCGCCGCCGAGCGAGATGTGCTTGTCCATCGCGACCTTATCGTGCCCGCCCGGCCAGGCGATCGGCGCGGTGAAGCCCGAACCGGTGTTGAGGCGCACCGTGAGCGGACTGCCGGCGATGATTTTATCGGGCAGGCCATCGCCGTTGATGTCGGCGTAGGTCTCATCGCTTCTGGACGCGCCGATGCCGAGGTTCAAGCCGCCGGCGAGACTGTAGAAACCGGTGTTGAAGCCGAGGTTGACCCCGGCGTTCAGCGTCTGGCCGTCGTTGACGATGCCACCGCCCCAGGCTTCCGCCGAGGCGAAACGGTAACCGAGATTAAGCGCGACGGTGCCGTCCTTGAACACTTTGTCGGGCAGCCCGTCGCCGTTGACATCGATCAGATCGAACTCGGTGGCGGAGGTGCCGAAACCCACATCGCCGCCGAAGCCGAGTTTCGGCATATCCGAACTTTGATTGCCGTTGGTCGAGGGGCGCACGCCAAAGGGCGCGATGCCGGCACGGGCATCGGCGATGGCGGTTGCGATATTGCCGCCGCCGCTGGTGCTGGCGCTGAAACTCTCGTTACTGCTCTTGCGCGCCGAACCGAGTCCCGGCGCGCGCTTGGCCGCTTCCAGGCCACCGACGGCGCGCGAGTATTGAACGCCGCCTTGACCGATCACGTCGGGGAAGCGATCGCCGTTTAGATCCTGGAACTCGAGTTGGCTCTGGCTGCTGCCGGTGCTGGCGCCGAGACCGATCGACACCGAGACGTTGTCGGAGCGCGAGATGCGCGCGGGTGCGGCGGCGCCGGCGAACTGCTCGGAGCGCGGCATGCGAATGTCGTCCAATCCCAGACGCGAGGAACTCATGGAGCCGGCCTTGACGTAGGCCAAGTCGTCCACTCCGCCCCAGCGCGCGTCGGCCGGGCGCGGGAAGAACGGATACGCGCGCGCGTTGTTGGGATCGAAAGACCCATTCAAGACTAACAGCGCTTGATTGATCGGTTGCACGTTGCGTGGGCTGTTGCCGTTGTAGCCGGCGGCGCCCCAACCGCGGTAGGGCTGCGGGAACAACGCGCCGTCGGCCTCGCGCGTGTGCACGGCGGACGGTACAACGGTCGTGCCGTTCACGGTTACTTGCAACGACGTCACGCGCGCGGCGAAGAGTGGATCGCGCGAGCTGACGTCGAAGAACAGTTGATCGCCGGCAATGACGTCAACATTCGCGGTGACGGTGACGTCGACCGGGGAGCCGGTGCCGGTGACGGTAATCGGCTGCTTCGCGAGCAGCGCGCCGCGGCGCTTGACGGTGAAGACAGCGCTCGTCGATTCGCCGCTGTTCAGCCCGCTCACCTGCAGCGTCGCTTGCACCGACAACGTGCCGGTTGACGCCACGGTGAAGAAGTCTTGCGGCGTCGTGGCCGAGCTGATCGGATACAGATCCATGTCGAACGGCGGGTCGACGCGCACGATGAAATTGCCCTGGTCGTCGACGACGCTGTCGAGACCGTCGGCGGCGGTGTAATACGCGGACGGCGTCAATCGCACGCGCGTGGCGTCGATCGGCGAATCGACGAAGACGCGCCACTCGAGCACATCGAGCTGTGTGACCGCGAGGTCCTGAGAGATCGTTACACTCGTCGTTTCGGCGAAGCCGAGCGTGCGCCGGAAGACTTCCGTGCCGTTACGGGTGATGACGAGCGTCACATCGTCGGTAGTAACGCCGGTTTTGTCGAAACTTCCGGCAAGATGCAGCGTGCCGGTGAGCGGCAGCGTCACCGTGCTTGCGCCCCGGCCGGCGAGCGTGAAGTCACCGGAGGCGAGATAGCGAAACTCGGTAAGGTCGTTGACATCCGTGCGTGTCGTATCGACGCTGGCATAAGTAATCTCCGGGTCCCACGCGACCTGATCGAAGGCGCCGTCGAATATCGATTGCACGCGGAAGTAGATCCGGTCGCCGCGGTGTACCGGAACCGCGTTCACGCCGGTCGGCACTTTGACCGTGTAGTCGTCAGCCGCGATGGTGGTCGCATAAAGCTCCGAGCCTTCGAGCTGAATCGCGACGCGTACGCCGTCGGCGCCGGTGTATTGCGCGCGCGCGTCGCTGGTGTCCTGGATCAAATGCACCGGGGCGTTGATGTTCACAACGCCGTCGTACGGCGCGACCCAGCGGCGTAAGGTATCGAGCAGCGGGAAGTTCGCGGCGCGCTCGGCTTCGATCGCGTCGGCATTTTCGAGGAGATCGGTGGTGTCGATCGCCCCGGCTCCGACGGGCACCGGCGTATCGGCGCTGTTGGCGCTGAACGTCGGCACCCCCGCGGCGTTGATGAAGCCGAAGAGAACATGGCCGCCGCTCACGAGGTCGGTGAGGCCGTCGCCGTTCACGTCCGCGAAATAGGTATCCGCTTGCGTGGTGGCGCGATTGAAATCAACCATCACCGGAAGCCCGAAATATATCTCGCCGCCGATCGTGGTCGAGGTCACGCGTTCGCGCGAAATCGCGGGAAGCGTCGGCAACGGCACACGATCGCCGAAGCTGGTCTGGCCGTTCGGGCCCGATTGGTTGGGACGGTAAAAGAAACCGCCGCCGCCTTTGAATACTTTATCGGGTAGGCCGTCGCCGTTCATGTCGGCCATGGCGATCAGCGTATCGCTGCTCGACTGGTTGAAACCGATTTTGATACCGCCTGAATTGTTCTTGCTCGTCACATCGGTACCGACGCCCACGCCGACGTACAGATGCCCGCCCGCGCCGATGCTTTGACTGCCGCCGAGCGCGCTCGCGGTTCCTTTGCCAAGCAGACCAATGCCGATGCCATCGTTGCCGATGCCCCAGTTGGTTGAGTCGGCGAAACCGTGGTAGTTGCCGTTGGTATCGCGCGCTTCATCGTTGTAGGTGAAGCGGTGCGAGTTGAACGGCGCGCCATCGGCGCTGAACTGCGTGACGGAGGTGAGCAGCGTTTTGTTGAACGCGGTGCCGGGGCGATTGTCGCCGTAGGGGTTGTCGTTGTATTTAAACTCGTAGCTGCGAATGAGCTGCGGTCCGAGCGCGACGTCGATTTTGCGCAGTAGATCGGCGGTGACGCGCTTGAAGCCACCGCGCGCATCGATCATGACGTCGGGGCGCCGCGGCTCGCTCAACTGAGGATCGCGGGTGAAGCTAACCGTGTACGGACCTTCGGTGACGCCGCTGCCGGTGTAGCTGATGCTCTGCAAATAAATGTTCGTGCCGGGCACGACTCCGTCGGCGATGCCGGTGTCCGCGACCGGCGCGTAGTGATACTTCACGAAGTTGCCGTTGGGATCGCGGATCTCGCAGAGCGCCCAGAGGAAGATGTTGCCGGTGGCGTCCTTGAGTGTTTCGGTGGCGGGGTCGGTGGCGCCGTACAGATACCTGACGCCGTTCTTGTCGGTCACTTCCCAGGTGTACGTCGAGGGCGTCGTGCCGTGCCGGATGATGCGCTTGAACTGGCCTTCGACGCGCGCGTGGAAGGTCTTGTCGCCGCTCGTGTTGCGCGCGACCGGATCGCCTCGATGGGCGACCGGCGTGAGCATCTCCCCGCTCATCGTGTAGGTCTCGGTCTCCAGGCCCGCGTCGTAACGCGGCACACCCCAGCGCGTATCGATCGTGACGGCTTGCATCGGAACGTCCCAGCCCATACCCATCCAGCCGTTGGCGCTGGAGGAATTGTATTGCACCGCGAGCTGCGGCTGCATGCCGAGGCGGCCGGGCGGGACTTCGATCGGATACGAGAGCCGCGCATCGCCGGTGTTGTTTCCCCGGGGCGGCTCGATGAGGTTGATCTGCGCGCCCGGATCGGCGGCCTTGATGTCCTTGATCTGCGTCGGATTGAACGACGCCGTGAGCGGATGATCCGGCACCGTCACCGTCGCGTTGATCATGTCGGTGAAGTGATCGGTGAGCGAGGTGATGGTGTTGGCTTGGGTGTCGATGCTCACGCGCTCGAGCTCTTTCCAGGAGCCCGACTGATCGTCGAAGTAGAAGGTCTTGATGTCCTGCTCGGTCGAGCCGGGTGGGATCAGCGCTTGGTGATAGGGCAGCGTCACCTTGACCTTGCTCTTGAACTTCATCGGGTGCGGCGTGAAGCGATAACCGCGCCGCGGCCCTTTGGTGGTGTTGGTCATGCCGGTGTCGAGGCGCGCGAGGTCTTCGTCTTTCAGCGGCGTTACGCCGATGGTCGTCTCGGCGGCGAGCGCGTCGGCCGGGAGGTCGAGGGTGGCGGCGTCGTAGGCGATTTTCTTCGCCTGGCCGGGCGGTACGGATAAGTTGTACGCGGGCAGCAGGTTCGCCGCGGTCGAATCGACCGCGGGCTGGTAGTTGTTGAGCGCGACGATCGTCGAGACGCTCTGCCCGTTCGGGTAGACCGCTTTCACTTCGACCGACCACGGCTCGCTGTCGCCCTGATTAGCGAGGCCGACATCGTCTTTCGTGAGCGAAACGCCGAAAGCGCCATCGGTGGACGGCGCGGGTAGACCGGCGATGGTGATCGTTGCCGCGCCCGAGCCGTTGTCGAGCAGTTGCATGAAGCCGCGAATGTAGGCGGTGCGTCCGTAATACTGGCCGTTGTCGGGGAAGCTCACGGTGAAGCGCGCCGGCCACGTCGGGCCAACGCCGGAGCCGATCGGTTGAAGTTCCTTGATATCGGCGCTCGAGCCTTGGCCGGCGCTGAAGACGAGGCGCATGCCATCGGCGGCGCTGCCGCTCGGGGCGGCGATGGTGTTCCAGCCGGTCACGAGCTTGCGGGTATCGATGTTGACACCGGCGCTCGTCCACGCGCCGTTCTTCAAGTAGTCGATGCCGATGTTCCCTTTCAGGTTATTGACGAAGTAGAACGCGGCGCCTTCGACTTGCGTCGGCTTGTCGAAGTTGAGGGTGAGCGTCGGCGTGTCGGCGCGCACGTTGCCGCTCGGATATGGTGTCCACCCGGTGGTGAGATCACCGTCCAGCACCGCTTGCGAAGGATTGACGTCTTCGGGCTGGTTCGCCGAGATGTCGGCTACGAAGTTGGCGCCATTTTCGAGCTCGGCGACGAGATAAACGTTGCGCACGGTGTAGCTGCTCGGGCCGGAGGCGCTGAAGGAGACTGTGTTGACCCCGCGCTGCAGCCATACGGGATGAATCGCTTCGAGCTGCGTCGACCAGTCAGTGGACGCGGGTAAGGTGAAGCCCCCGAGCGGCGTGTTGCCGTTGATGGCGCGTACGGCGCCGGCCCAGTGCGAAAGGCCAAGCACTTCATAGGCGAGGTAGACGCGCTTGAAGTTCCCGGGGTCGCGATCGAGCGTAAAACTAAAACTGTTGTCGCTCGGATCGTCGCTGGTGCCGCCGATCACGCCTTGTTGCGGTGTTGCCGCATAAAGACGGGCGTGCGTCGGCGGAGTCGTGCCGCGCAGCGCATTCAAGAGCGACGCGGCGTCCTTCACATTCACGCGCGCGCCTTTGCCCCAGATCTCAATCGCTTTGAGGCCGGTCGCGGAGCTGCCGCTCACCGGCGTGAGGTCGAAACGCAGTTTCGCCGTCGTCACCGCGGTTGCGGCGGAATAGGTTTTCCACGCGTCGGGCAGAGCGGTGAGATTCAAATTCTGCAGGCCCGCCACCGGCTGAAACGCGCCGTTCACCTCGGCCTGCACGGATATCGCGTACGGCGCAGCGCCGAAGATGCGGATATCGCGCACTTCCGTCGCGGTATTCAGCTGGGCGATGACGCGCGAGCTGCCGTAGACCGTGTGTTCCGTTAGCGTGCTGCGATCGAGCGCGTTCGGACCGGTTTGCGTTTCGAGGGCTTGGACTTCGGGAGGGACGGATGACGACGGATCGACGGTGATGGTAGCGGGGCTGAGCTTGATGCTATCGGGGCCTAAGGGATTTGCGCTCGCGAGGGCGACTAACCCCATCCCTAACAGTACTGCCCCAATTTGCCGCATCCACTGATGAAACCGGATGCCGTCCCAGAGCTTGCTGTTCGCCGTCATTGGCGCCTCCCTTAACAGCTCGCGTGCATTATTTTTTGCGCAGGCTATAAGCCCACGCGTCCCCTAACATCGGTGTGGGATTTCTATCATGCGGTCGTTCACCAACGCAAGCTATATTGCCGGTGCGATCGCGACAAGTCACTAATCAAAATTGTCTAGCCGCGTTCGGCGATGACTATCGAAGCGATGAAGGTCGGCGCAACGTATGGCTACTTCAGTCGATCGTCCGTGACGCCTCAAACACAAACGTGCACCAAAATCATGCGCCCCCTTGTGCACGGCGATGTGTTCATTAAAACGTTTTCAAAACGGGTGGCGCCGCAGGCGGCGGCAATCGCGGAGTCGCGGGTAGGACGGGTGGTGGCCAATATTCGAATATCCATTCGGCGTACGACTTCGCACTCCCTTCCTCTTCTCCGCTCCTGCGCCTCGACGGATAAAACGGTCACCGGCATGCGCCGCTCGCTCTGCATAGTGTTGGCTAGACTCGAAGACAAAACTTGCTCAACCAAGAACATCGGGGGTCTATGTGCTGGCT
>JBGPKL010000095.1:0-8481 GCA_041485885.1 Sulfurifustaceae bacterium | reverse complement strand
TAGAACGAAGGCCACCGCGCCGGCTTTCGGTTTCAACAGATGCGCGAACGCCGATGCCTGCTGTTCGTGTTTGCGCGGTGTGAAGCGCGTGCCTTCGACAAAATTCATGACCGACACCGGGATTTCCTTGAACTTGGCGCAGGCGCGCCGCGTTGCCGCGATATCGCGGCCGGCGAGTTCCGGGTGCCGCGCCAGCGTCTGGCGCGAGTAGCGCTTCATGAACGGGAAATCGAGCGCCCACCATGCCAGGCCCAGCAAGGGCACGTAGAGCAGCTCGCTCTTGAGAAAGAACCGTAACAGGGGAATTCGCCGATTGAGAATCGCCTGCAAGACCGGAATGTCGACCCAGCTCTGATGATTGGCCAGGACCAGATAGCGGCCGTCGGAGCGCAACGTTACCGGCAATTCGCCGATCAAGCGCGTCTGCGTCAGTGCGCGGATCGTCCAGGTATTGAAGCCGATCCAGCGTTCGGCAATCGTCGTGAGCACGCGATTGAAGATGCCGCGAATCGCCCGGTTGGGTAATAGCGCCTTCAACAATGCCACGACCAGCAACAGCGACACATGTATAAAGGTGTTCGCGACAAACAACGCGGCGGCGATGGGAACGCGCCATGAGTTTATTGTCATCCGTGGAGTATACGAAGGAAGACCGCATCACGGCAGCATTCATGCCACGATTAAAGGCAGGACGACCCACAAGCTTGCTGAGGTACGTGCCAAGCCCAACCGGCGCGGTGCTCGAACTCGTTCACAGCGAACGAGGATTAAAGAGGATTAAAGGAGTGAGTTCGCGGACGGCGAGGCATGCGGTGCGATTACTTTAACGGCGAGAGAAAATGTATCGAGCCTGGCCCCTTTAAACACTTCCTACTGCGCGAGCGCGCAACCGCTCGTTGAATACACTTGCGGGCCTCCGCGCGATGCGCTCGGAAATCAGCGAGCGCGCCAGGCGCGTGCGGCGGGCGCGCAGGGCAGCCTCCAATAACGTCAGGTGCAGCAAATCGCACTGCGCCTTGCTGCCGCCGCAGCGTTGTATTAGGTGTCGCAGGATGGTGAGGCGCTCGACCGCGTCGGCGTGGTCGCCGCGCCCGAACGCGAGCAGCGCTTCGCACACCGGCAGTGCCGAGTTGTGAATGGCGTCGTTGAGTACGTGCGAGCGCTCGACGCTGCGCCGTAGATCGTCGAGCAACTGCTGTGCGCTCGCTTCGCGGCCGGCGGCGACAAATGCGAGCATCGCATGCACGTCGTTGAACGGCCGCAGTCCCCCGATCGGTCTTGCCTCCCAGCGGTCCGCCACTTCGCGCCAGCGGTTCGCGACGTCGATGCCGCGCAAGTGCAGCCGCCACAGAAGCGCCGAGGCGTCGACCAAGGTGCCCGTGTTTTGCGGCGGCGCGCTTCGCAAGCACCGATCGTAGATGTCGAGCGCGAGCGCGGTCTGGTCCAAGTCGAGGTGAAACAACGCGCGATGCCACCACAGGTGAACCGCGTACCCGCTGCTATCGATCCACTGCGGTGCCGTACTTTCAAGCCAGGCGATGCCATCGCGCGGGCGGCCCTGCATTTCCATCACGTGTGCGACGGCATGAATCGCACCGGGGTTGCGCGGGATCAGGGCAAGCGCGCGCCGGCCGACCTGCTCGGCTTGCGCGTAGCGACCGGACTCCTCCAGCCCGAACGCGTGCATGCCCAGTACGTGACCGTAGTGCGGCATGGTTTCGTTCCAGTGCCGCAGCACTTGCTCCACGCGATCGGACAGCGGCACCGTTTGATTCCGCTGGAAGTCGCCGAAGTGCGCCACGCGCAGGGCGAGGATGTCGCGCGGATAGTCGTTGAGGATTTCGCCGTAAAGGCGGATTGAACCCAGCAAGTCGTGTTCGAGCCAAGCCCGCGCGGCCGCGAGGTGGCGGCGTTCACGCTCGTTGACGCGCCCGCGTAGGGCGTCGGCGGCGCGCAACGTTTGCGCCAATTCGGTTTCCACCGCTTCGTCGGCGGCCATGACCAGCAGCGCCGCACGCAGCGCGTAGCCCATGACGAACGTCGGGTCCGCGATGAGCGCACGGCCGATTAGGGCATCAGCGCCGCCGCGCCCGCTCAGCGTCAGCTCAAGCGCGTCCTCATAAGCAGTGAGCGAGTCGACACGGTCCGTGGATACGGCTAGGTCGTTCGAGTCCGAAAGGCTCGGGCCGCCCGCGGTATCGTGCACGCTGAAGAAATTAGGGTGCGCACCGGGAACAGGGGTTCCCGCGCCAGACTCACGAAAATACGGTACTGGTAACTGCATCTCGTCTCCTAATGGGTTGAGTCGCCCCCCCTAGCCCTCTCCCCCACGTTCGTGGGGGAGAGGGGATTATTATGCGATGTCAGTGCTTGACGATGACCACTTCCAAATACTCGCCGGGTACGATCAGCGAATCACGACCGCCGACATTCATGCGTTCGAGCAACTCGGTGATATCGGCTTGCAGCTTGCTCTGTCCGGACGCATCCAACGCGGCGAACGCCTTGTGCGTCGGACCGTAGTAGTCGCGGAAGATTTGTATCCAGTGCGCGGCTGACTTGTAGCGGAAGTTGAAATTCTTTCGCACGGAGCGAATATCGGAAGCCTCTCGGCCGAACAATTGCACGATATGCGGTTCGGTGCCCCACAGCGCCGGCGATTCGAGCCCGGCCGGCGGCGGTAAGTACTTGCCGATCACTTTGAACAACTGGCCGATAAATCCTTCCGGCGTCCAGCTGGCAAGGCCGATGCGTCCGCCGCTGCACACCACGCGAAGCATTTCGTTGGCAGGTTTGCGATGGTCCGGCGTGAACATGGCGCCGAAAGTGGATAGCGCCGCATCGAAGCTTTGATCCTCGAACGGCAGTGCCTCGGCGTCGGCCACTTTAAACGTGACATCCAAGCCTTCCGCGCTTGCACGTGCCAAACCCTTTGCGAGCAACGCCTCGACATAGTCCGTGGACGTGACGTGCGCAAAGCGGCGCGCCGCGGCAAGCGTCGCGTTGCCGTTGCCCGCGGCCACATCGAGCACGAGTTCACCGGCGCGAATATCCGCCGCCTCGGCCAGCGATTCGCCGACGATCTGTAACGTCGTTCCAATCACGGCGAAGTCGCCGCTGGCCCACGTGGCCTGCTGCTTGGTTTTGATGGCTCGGAAATCGGGCGCGTTCGATGCGACGATAGGTTTGAGTGCTTCTTTAGCGACTGACATGGGGCCTCCGGATGGAATAGATTGACGAGTCCGCATTGTTCACCCCACGGCCGATTGACGCCTTCACCCAAGCTCCTTCGGGTTTGCTCGTCCGTCCGGTAATGGACTGCGGCAGGAAATGTAGGGCGCGATAGACGAAGCGCATTGCGCCGAAGACGTTACGTAGCGATTTGGGTGAAAATCATTGCGCATTTCGACGCATTAGCAGGGTGATGCAAAACACTTCGTCACCCCCGCGAAAGCGGGGTCCAGGAATTACGGTTTAATAGAATCAATGAACTATCTGTTGCTGCCCAGGGTGCAACGCATTGCACCCGTTCGGCGGCGCGAATGCATGTTAAATGCATTCGCGACTACTCCGCCTCACCCCGCTTGCGCGGGAATGACGACGTTGAGTGTTTTTGGAGTTTTGCATCACCCTGTTAGGCCTGCGCCGCAATGCGCCGAACGGTTCCACACTTTCGTTCGGCGCAGTCCGCAGAGACGATGCTATTCAGGCAAACTTATCCCCGAGCCTCCCATTTCCTTCGGGACATCCTTCATCTTTGGCAACCCGTCTTTCATGTGCAACACGGTTTCCTGATAGTTCACGTGTACACCGGGCCGATACTGAAAGTCGGGTATGACGGCGGCATACACGTCCGTAAGCTCCCAGCCGGGATGTTCGGTGAACACGTGCCCCCCGCATGTCATGCACCACTTGCGATAGCTACGCGGTGTCTTGTTGTAAGTGCCGATGTTGTCCGCCCCGCGCGTTACCTTTACAGCGGTGGGCTTCCATAACGTGAAGGCATTGATCGGCCCGGCCGACCAGCGCCGGCACGACTCGCAGTGACAATAGCCCATGGCCGCGGGCTCACCGCTGACGGTGAACTCGACGGCACCGCAGAAGCAGCTTCCTCTATAGGTCCTTTCGTTTCCCATGCTGAACTCCTGAATTGACAGGTCCGCATTGTTCACCTCGCGGCCGATCGGCGCTTCACCCAAAGTCCTTGAGGTTTGCTCCCCCGTCCGGCAATGCACTTTCGCCAGCAGCTATTTGATCGCGCATCTGCCAAAATTGATCGCGCGTCCTTGATCGCAAAGTCACCGAGCCAACCCTTGAGCCACGACACTCTTTCCGACGTCCTGCGCAGCGTGCGGCTGCGAAGCGCGCTGTTTTACTTCGTGTCCTGCGGCGGTAAATGGGCTGCCGAGGCGCCGGCCTCGCGCGACATTGCCGCTGCCGTGATGCCCGGCGCCGAACACGTCATCGAGTATCACGTCGTCACCAAGGGTGAATGCTGGGCCGCCATTGTGGGCGAGCCACCGATTAAGCTTCGGCGCGGGGACATCCTCATGTTGCCGCACGGCGATGCGCACGTCATGTCGAGCGCGCCCGGCATGCGCGCCGATCCAAAGGTGAATTGGTATTACGAAATGAAACTCCATAAACGGCCGTTCCGCATCCTTCACGACGGCGCCGCCGAGCCGAAGGTGAATACCAACGCGAGCGGCTTCGCGCCGTCCGCTGACCGCGCTTCGACCACCACATTGGTCTGCGGTTTCATCGGCTGCGATATGCGGCCGTTCAATCCCCTGATCGCCACACTGCCGCGACTGTTACATCTACCCGCGACTGGCGGCGATGCATGGAGCGAGCAGTTCGTGCACCTAGCGGCGACTGAATCCAACAGTAAACGTCCGGGCAGCGAAGTGCTCCTCGAACGCATGAGCGAGATGATGTTCGTCGATGCGGTCCGCCGCCATGTCGACAGCATGCCGGAACAATCCACCGGTTGGCTTGCCGGATTGCGCGATCGCTTCGTGGGCCGTGCATTGGCGCTCTTGCATGAGAAGCCCGCCGCGACGTGGAGCATCGACGACTTGAGCAAACAGGTGGGTCTGTCGCGCTCGGCGCTGCACGAACGATTCGTCGAATTGATAGGCCAGCCGCCCATGCAGTATCTGACCAGCTGGCGCATGCAACTCGCGTCGCGTTTGCTGCGCGACACCCGGTCGAGCGTGGCGTCTATCGCGCTCGAAGTCGGTTATGACTCGGAAGCCGCATTTGCACGCGCGTTCAAGCGACTCGTAGGAACGCCACCCGCGGCGTGGCGACGAATGCAAGGAGAGCTGGGCTCGCCGTCAAAGGTCATTGCGGAAAAAACTGCGACATCGCAGCTGAGTACCAGCGGCGAGTGACGGGCATTGGGGCTCGTTTCCGAGCGCGCGCTGCGGGCGACGATCTTCGCATTCGGCGCCACCTGGCGAAGCCGTTTCGCGGCGCGATGGTGGGTCATCCACTCATCAAAGCCGACAACAAAATGTCGGTCGAGGTCCTCGATCCGATCGCGCTTGACAGAGGTGGCACACAATTATACTTTCGGTCTAATAGCAATCTGCCATTTCAGCTAACACCTCGCTGCGGGGAGAGATTCATGCCATACGCAAAAGATCGTCCCTATTGTGACGCCGATAGCCACATCATGGAGACGGTGGATTGGCTGTCGAAGCACACCGATCCGAATATCGTCGATAGGCTGCCTGAGCTTAACCTCAGCAAGTCGGGGACCAAGAGTTTCGACTTCATCCACGATGCCGTCGACAAGCAGAAGGAGCGCGCCAAGCAGGGCGCCGCTGTCAACGATGTGGTGCACGGCGTGAAGGGTTGGAATGCGCCGGGTGCATTCGACGCCGCCGAACGCACGCGAGCGCTCGATGACTTGGGTTTCAAGCGTCAATTGGTTTTCTCCACGTTCTCCGCCGGTCAATATCTCAGCCACGCAGACTTGGAGGTGCGTTACGCCGGTGTGCGGGCACACAATCGTGCCATGGCTGGGTTTTGCAAAAACGATGCTCGCTTAATTGCCGTCGGCCAACTGTCGTTTGCCGATCCGGCGCGCTGTATCGAGGAGATGAAAGAAGGCGTGCGGCTTGGCTGCGGCGCGTTTTGGATTCCGGGAATGCCGGTGGGCGATAAATCGCCCGGGCATCCGGACTTCGATGGCATCTGGCAGAGCTTTTGCGACTTGAACGTGCCCTTCATGCTGCACGTCGGCCCGAACAGCCCAACCAAAGTGCCGGCTTATGAAAACAACGCCAAACCGCGGCCAAAGGATATCACCGGCGCCGAGCAGGGCGAGAATTTGCGCGTACGCGATTTCATGTTGCTCTCGATCGGGCCGCAACAATTTCTCACGGCTTTGGTATTCGACGGCGTGTTCGAGCGCTTTCCCCAATTGCGCGGCGGCGTGATCGAGCTCGGCGCCGGTTGGGTGCCGCAGTATTTGCGCACGCTCGATATGAGCCAGAGAATCTTTAAGCGCACGGACGAAAGCGTGGCGGCGTTGCCGATGAAGGCGTCGGACTACATTCGTCGTGCCGTGAAGTTCACGCCATTCGCCGGCGAAGACGTCGGTCGCATGATCCGCGATGCCGGCGCCGATCTATTCTTGTTTTCGAGCGACTATCCGCATCCGGAAGGCACCGACGATCCCATCGGGCGCTTTGAACGCACGTTTAAAGATATTTCAGAAGAAGCCAAAGACAAGTTTTACTATCGAAACTTCCAAGACATGATGGGCGCGGAGTAGTGCTCTGTTCCCTCCGCCCTTTCCGAACCCAAATCGCTTGATGGTGCGTCCTCTCTCCCCTTGTGGGAGAGAGACAGAGAGAGGGGTTTGCGTGCGAACGCTGCTTAAGTCCCTGCACCCTCTCCCCTCAAGGGAGAGGGAGTCGAACAAGAACACATAGAACAATCACTATGGAACTCTCTCCCACCCGTGCCGGCTTCGACGCGAATCGCCTCGAGCGCATTACCGCGCATCTCAACAAGAACTACATCGATACCGGAAAGATCGCGGGTTGCCAAACGTTGGTGGCGCGTCGCGGTCATGTGGCTTACCGCAAGGCACTGGGCCTCATGGATCGCGAGCGCAACAAATCGATGCGCGACGATACGATCTTTCGTATTTACTCGATGACCAAGCCGATCACGGCAGTGGCATTGATGCAGTTGTACGAGCAGGGGATGTTTCAGCTCAACGATCCGGTGCACCGGGTGATTCCGGAGTGGCGCAACCTCAAGGAGTACGTGAGCGGCGAAGGCGTAACGATGGAAACGCGGCCCGCGCAGAAGCACGTCACGTTTCGGCATCTGCTCTCGCATACGGCCGGGCTCACCTATGGCGGCGGCCCTATCCCCAACGCCAATCTGCACCCCGTCGATCAGATGTATCGCACGCTCAATATCAGTACGCGCACGAGCGACTCGTTGCAGGACTTCGTGCAAAAGCTGGCGCGCGCGCCGTTGCGCTATACGCCGGGCGAGCGCTGGATGTACTCGCTGGCATCCGATGTCTGCGGCTACTTGATCGAGGCGCTCTCCGGCAAGCCGTTCGATCGCTACTTGCGCGAACACATCTTCGATCCGCTCGGTATGAAAGACACCTCGTTTGTCATCGCGCCCGAGAAAGTCGAGCGCTTCGCCGCTTGCTACGAGCGCGCTGCCGACAAAACCTTGAAGCTGCAGGACGATCCATTGAACAGCAGTTATGCCAACGCGCGTCCGTTTTTCGCAGGCGGCAGCGGCTTGATCGGCACCACGGCCGACTACCATCGTTTCTGCGACATGTTGCGCCGTGGCGGCGAACTCAATGGGCAACGAATCCTCGGACCGCGCACCATTGAATTGATGGCGATGAACCATCTGCCAGGCGGGCACGATCTGACGCACTTAGCGCTCGGCTCTTTCTCGGAAACCGCCTACGAAGGCACTGGCTTTGGGCTTGGATTCGCATCGACGCTGAACCAAGTTGCCACTGGCGGTTTTGGGGCGGGCGATTACTACTGGGGCGGCTTTGCCTCCACCATCTTCTGGGTCGATCCTAAAGAAGATCTGGTCGTGATCTTCATGACGCAATTGATTCCATCCGCCACCTTCAACTTTCGCGGCCAGCTCAAGAGCATTATCTATTCGGCCATCATTGACTAGCACACCCATAGTTGACTAGCACACGTAGTACGCAATAGCGCAGCGCATTGCGCCGCATGTTAGTACACGTGGGCGCAATAGGCGTAAGCCGTAATGCGTCCAATGAAATTATCGTTCGGCGCAATGCGCTTCGCTTATTGCGCCCTACACGAGCTGATTACGAAATAAAAAACAAATGGTTCGTTGTCAGAAATGCGTGCTGGGTCTCGCCATTTCGATCAATTCTTACTCGGATTGATCAAGTACTTCTCCCCGGTTCCAAACTTGGCATACGCGGCAATCGTGTCGAGCTGC
>JBGPKL010000094.1:0-8666 GCA_041485885.1 Sulfurifustaceae bacterium | reverse complement strand
ATAGATAAAGTTGAGGCCGGGAGTCGTGCCCCAGTGGCCGAGCAGACGCGGCTTAATGTGCTCCGGTTTGAGCGGTTCCTTCAATAACGCATTGTCGAGCAAGTAAATCTGTCCGACCGAGAGATAATTGGCGGCGCGCCAATACGCGTCGATGCGCTGCAGCTCCGCGGCATCGAGCATGCGCGCCGTTCCCGCCGATTTCGTCACCACTTCATCCATGGCAGTTCCTCCGGAGTAGTTACCATTGGGTTCCTACCGTCGTCGCCGGCGCAAGAGCGAGCGCGGCACGGGCCAATACTTGCGCCTCGTCGACCGGAACCACCCATACCTCCACCCGACTATCGCGATGACTAATGCGTGCCTCGGCGCCGGCGGCCGCGCGATTGGCCGTCGCATCGATGACGACGCCAAGCGATTCCAGCCCCGCGAGAATCTTCGCTCGTACCGTCGGCGCATGCTCCCCGACTCCGCCGCCGAACAATATCCCATCGACGTCGCCGAGCGCGGCGTAATAAGCGCCGATGTACTTGCGGGCGCGATAGCAATACATCTCGACCGCGAGGTGTGCGTCGGCATCGTCGCGCGCCAGCAATGCTTTCATGTCGGCCTCGCCCGCCACGCCGCGCAGGCCGGAATCGCGAGTGAGCATCTCTTCCAACCGGGCCGGCGTCAGTGCCTCCACGCGCTGCAGATAGGTGAGCAATCCGGGATCCACGTCACCCGAACGGCTCGCCATTACGAGTCCTTCGAGAGGAGTAAACCCCATCGACGTATCGATCGGGTTGCCGTGCTTCACTGCCGTGATCGAACAGCCGGCGCCGAGCTGGAGTGATATCACCCGCCCGCCGTCTTTTATCTTGGGTCGCAGCTCGCGCCAGCGCCGCCACATCGCTTCGTGCGCCAGCCCGTGAAACCCATAACGACGTAGACCGTATTTGTCGCGCAGCGCGCGTGGCAATGCGTACGCGACGGCAACCGCCGGTAGGTTCGCATAGAACGCGGTATCGAACACCGCCACGTGTACGACATCCGTGCCGAAGAATTCTCGGCAGGCTCGAATCCAGCGGAGCGCAATGGGATGGTGCAGCGGAGCGAGCGGCGCCAAGCGTTCGATTTCCGCCTCGACGTTCCGATCGATGACACATGGCCGCGCGTACTTGTCGCCGCCATGGACGATGCGGTGCGCAATCAGCGTGACACGATCGATCGCACGTTCGATTATGAACGCTTGCAGTTGCGCGCTGGGGTTTGCGCCATCGGTGGAATAGTGGGCATCGGCAAATTGTCTGAGCGTCGATTCGCGCGAAAACGCGGCTAATCGAACCGAGGAGCTGCCGGTATTGACGGTAAGCAACGTCACATATCGCCTCCGCGTTCGTCAGCGTACCGATTGACTGGGGCAACGGAATCGGAGCTGGTCCAGGTGGTCAGGTGCCATTGGTACTTTCCCTGCAAACGCACAATTAAATTTGGCCAGGATCCGTTCGCTCTATCCTTGATGTACGTCAACGTTGTTCGCCTTACCGAAAACCGCACCACCCCCGCGGTTTCGTCTCCGTTCGCGAACGCCGGCTACTTCGCGGCCCGCGTCTCAGGGCGATGCGGCTGGGGCGCGGCGGTGCAGAAACCTTGCGCTTCGACGCCCAACGCGGCGTTGAACTTACTCGAGAGGTTCTGGAACGCAATCAGCCCGGTCAGCTCGATGATTGCATCGTCGTCGAAGTGGCGCCGCAGGCGCGCCCAGTGTTCGGCGCTCGGGCGCCGATCCGAATACGTAACTGCTTCGGCATAAGCGAGCGCCGCCTTCTCGCGCTCGCCGAAGCGTGGGCTTGTTTCGAAATGTTCCAGGTCCCCGAGTTTGTCGAGCCCGCCTCCGCGTTTCAACACCAGCGACGAATTGATGTCGACGCAAAACGCGCACCCGTTGATCTGCGAGACACGCACCGTGATCAGCGCGCGCAACAACGGCTCGATCGGCGATGAGCGCCGGTCGAGCGCGCCGAAGAGCAGCGCCAGCGCGATGAACACTCTCGGCGTGCGGCCCCACAGGCGCGCCGGCTCGAGCACCGCGCCATAGCGACGCCTCTGGTTCCAGAAGAACAGCCGTACGTACCAGGGAAAGCGATGATCTGAATGGGTCGCAATGATTGGCATAGCCGTCTCTCCGACCTCTTGACTCAATGTCTTTAACTCGCAAAAACGTCGATTACTGTCGCACTTCTAACCCTCTCTCGGCCCGCAACGGCGCCGATATTTTTCGATTGGTGTCGCGCGGCATAGTTTGGTCAATTAAGAATTCTTTCCGCCGCCCGTTTGCTCGGCGAAGAGCGCTTGCCATTTCGGGAAGAATGCCGGTGTGCGGGCAGCGTACCGCCGGTACGTGTCTCCAAACTCCCGCTCGACCTCGCGTTCCTCGTGACGCGCCAGCCGCACGTACATGTAAACCAGCACCGGGAACATCACAGCCGTGAGCAGCGTCGGCCACTGCAGGAGAAAACCGAACATGACAAGAACAAAGCCGGCGTACTGCGGATGGCGGGTACGCGCATACGGACCGGTCGTCGCGAGAGTGCGGTTCTTCTGCGCGGCGTAGAGAACGCGCCAGGAGTTCGAGAGCAGAATGAATCCCCCGCCGATAGAGATGAAGCTCAATATGTGAAACGGCCCGAAGTGCGGGCTCGCTTTCCAGCCGAAGAGCATCTCGAGCAAATGACCGGCGTCGTGCGAAAACCAGTTCACGTCGGGAAAACGACTTTGCAGCCAACCGGACAGCAGATAAATCGTAAGCGGGTAGCCGTACATCTCGGTGAAGAGCGCGACGATGAATCCCGAGAACGCACCGAACGAGCGCCAATCGCGTTTCGATTGCGGCTTGGCGAAGCTGAACGCGAAGAGAATGAAAATCGCCGAATTGATAATGACGAGCGACCATAACCCATAAGCCGGTGTTTCGTTCATGGCTTGTCTCCTTTGCCGCCGTGCCCGCCGTGACCGAAGATGTGCAGTAACGGACAAAGTGCGAGCAGTACGTACGGCAGCGCACCGAGCACGTGCGCCCGGTGCTCGGTAAAGAGAAAGAACCCGGCAATCGCCGCGAACCCGAGGAATGCCCAACCGCTGCGCGAGCGCCAGAAGCTCGGGCCGTTCGGTGAACTCTGATGATCCATGCGACCTCCTGTTCGCGTTGTCGAGCGCGATCACGTCTTGCGCGTCTTCATGGCGGAGTACGTCTTGCTCCAATTTAGCGTGTTGCCGGCCGCCAATAGTTCATCGCCATTTCTTGACAGACGCTGTAATAATGCAGGCGTTCCCTCTACACATTCCTGTGGACGCCGGGTTTCCTGTGGCAGCCTTCATTCGGCGCAATGACGAGTAGACCAAAACGATGAGTCGCCACGCTGTTCCATCACGGCGCAAGAAACAAAGTTCGTTCCAGCAGCAGCTGGAACGGACCCCAATCAGCGAAACAAATGGCCACCTTATACAACTGGACGTCACTTGTCCGATAGGTAGCCGTGCACGCGCCAACAGTCGTTAGCATTCATCAGAGCTGGCTTCTGCATCAGCTTCCCGTGTGTCTTGAAGCAAAGCGCCTTCTTAGCCGCGTCGTCCGCCGGCGTGGAAACTGCCTGCGCACTCCAGGACGCAACAGCTATCAGGAGCGTTCCGATAGAAACGATTGTACGTAAATGTGTGTTCATGGCTTTCTCCTTCATCGTTGAATTAAAACACGGCATCAGGCCGCTGGATGGCGGCCCGAAGAGGAGACCGGATCTACCTGCGGAAGACTCGATAACGAACAAAAAGCGGCGGGGAGCCGTCGGAGGCGAGTCGAGATTGCGCGTACGAAGCCGCACGCGACCCGTCGGGTTCGCTAGTCGTGGCGAATGGTGTCGACAGCCACGCGACAACGGCAATCGGTGCCACGAGGGGCTCTGGCATCCGGTCACCCCTGAATTGCGATTGGGTGTCGCCGTGGGCATTACAAAAGATCGATTGATCAGCGCTGCTCGCAATCGCCGTGCAATCCGACAACGGACCGCACTCACTGACAGGCATGCCCGCGACATGAGAACACCCATACGCCGCGCTCGCGGTCTGCACAAGAAGCAGAACCATAACCGCAAAGCAGACGGCTAATCGGTATGATCCTGGGCTAGTCCTCATAGGAATCACATAACGTTTACTACATGGTGTGAGGTTAGGCTCTACCTTTGCGCCTCGCATTGACTTAGATCAAGTAAGCAAACATAGCGCCGCGCTTCCTGCGCGGGAACAGTGATTGCGGTGGACACGAAAGAGCAAGGTTTGCGGGAACTTTAAGACAACTGCCGCCCCAGTCACCGGCAGCAAAAATAGCTGAAGCCTTCTTTCGTGCACGGATTCAGATTTCAGCGGCTTTCCCGCGGATGAACTCGCTCGCGCTACGACCGTTGGACCGAAACGATATCCGCCTGACCGTTTACGTAAGCAATCGCGTAATCGAGCTCTCCCCGCGACTCGGCATGCAGCGTGTATAGCGGATCTCCCCTCTCAACCGCCGTTTGCAGCCGCGCATGCAGCACGATTCCAGCCGCCGCATCGCGTGGTGCGCCGGCTAGCTTAGCGGCGCGGGCGAGGCGCCGATTGTCGATGGTCGTGACTTGGCCGGCGTTACCGGCGGTCACGGTGTAGGTGTGCGGCGCCACGGGAGGTTCGCGCAAACCGCCTTGCGCTTGAGCGATCGCCTGGAATTTGCGCCAGGCGCGGCCGTCGTCGAGTGTTGCTTGCGCGAGCAGGCGCGCATCGTGAGCTGTCGCTCTTCCCACCAGCTCCAGAACCTCCGCGGCTAGCGAGATGGCGCGCTCACGTAAGTCCTGCGGTGCGCCGGATTCGCCGCGCAGCACGGAGAGCACGTCGCGCGCTTCCAGCGCTGGGCCGATGCCGCGGCCGACTGGCTGGCTGCCGTCGGAATAAACCGCGCGCACCACCAAACCCACCGCTCGCCCTACCTGGGTCAAGCGCTCCTTTAGTCTGTCGGCGGCGATGCTGGTCCGCACTTTGGCGGTGGCGCCGACGGGAATGTCGATGATGACGTGAGAGGACCCGGCGGCGAGTTTCTTCGACAATACGGACGCGACCATTTGGCCTTCGCTGTCGAGATCGAGCGGACGCTCCACGCGAATGAGCACGTCGTCGGCGGGGCTCAGCCGCGCGGTTCCGCCCCAAACGATGCAACCGCCTTCGCGCTCGACGACGTTGCGCATGGCGGCGACATCAAGCGTGACCGGCGCCAGCGTTTCCATGCAATCCGCGGTGCCCGAGGGTGAAGTGATGGCGCGCGAGGACGTTTTCGGCATGGTGAGGCCCAACGCCGTCACGATCGGTACGACGATGAGCGTCGTGCGGTTGCCAGGTAAACCTCCGACGCAGTGCTTGTCGACGATCGGCGCGCGCGACCACGTGAGTCGATCGCCGGCTTCGACCATCGCCTGCGTGAGTGCGATGGTTTCTTCCAAGTTCAGGCGGTCGGCGGCGCAAGCGGTAACGAAGGCGGAAAGCTCGATGTCGGAGTAGAGCCCGTTCGCGATGTCGTTCACGACGGCGCGCAAGGCGCGGGCTTCAAACGCGCGGCCGTAAATCTTTGCGCGCACATGGGCCAGAGATTCCAGCGGTAGCGGATGCGCGAGGGTGACTTCATCGCCCTCGTGCGCACCGAGCAGCCGCCACGCCGTTTCCGACAGCGCGGCTTCCCGTGGGCTCAAGAGATCGGTCGTAACGACGTTGAGCGTCGCGATGATCGTGTTTCCGTTGCAACTGACGGCAATGCGCGACTGCGACTCGAAACCTTCGGCGCGACATATGTGGCACTCGCGGTGCATATATATGACCGCCTCCTGATACGTGTCGATGCCGAGGCGATGCAGACGCAGCTTGTGCACTGTTGTGGAGTATCCGTTCATGCGGCGCGGATTCTAGTTTGTAGCCCGGATGCAGGCGCCTAGCGCCGGAATCCGGGAAACGCTCGTTCCCGGATTGTGCGGCGCTTCATCCGGGCTACCCGTTAGATACGCAGAGCGCTTTCTCATGCTGCCTGCTCTTTCGCGGGAAGCTCGACGCGCTCCAGATACTCCGGTATACGCGTTGCCCAGTGCAGGCGCTCCTCGATGTGCTTGCGCATGGCGTCCGCCGCGTCGGGCTCGCCATGGGTCACGAACGTCAGTGCCGGCGGTGCGGTGAAGTTCGCGAGCCAGTCGAGCACTTCGGTGTAATCGGCATGTGCCGAGAGGTTCTCGATGCTCACCACCTCCGCGCGCACGCGTACATATTCGCCGTGAATCTTGATCG
Source organism: Sulfurifustaceae bacterium (assembly GCA_041485885.1). GTDB lineage: Bacteria > Pseudomonadota > Gammaproteobacteria > Acidiferrobacterales > Sulfurifustaceae > JACQFZ01. The sequence goes on along the minus strand of JBGPKL010000094.1, from coordinate 2,339 downwards.
CTTTCGCTCCCTGCATTAACGCCGCGCCGCGGGTACCGCCTGCCTGGAAACCGGTGAAGAGGATCGTGTTGCGCGGATCGGGAGCGTACGCCTTCAGGTGATGCAGCACGCGCCCGCCGGTGGCCATGCCGCTGCCGGCGATCAGGATCGCGGAGGTACGCAGCTCGTTCAGTCGCCTCGATTCCTCGACGCTGTTGACGACGCGCACGCCGTTGCACATCGCGTCGTATTGTGCCGGCGTGAGGCGGTGCTCATTCGGGTGCTCGCGAAAGAGACCCGTGACGTCGGCGGCCATGGGGCTGTTCAGATAGATGGGCATATCCGGAATGCGCTGCGCGGCCTTCAGCTCGTGCAGGTAGTACATCAGCGCTTGCGCGCGCTCGACCGCGAACGCGGGAATGACGATCATACCGCCGCGGGCGGCGGTGCGGTTGATGACTTCGGCCAAACGGAGCTTGGGGTCGGTCGGGTCGTGGCGCCGATCGCCGTACGTGGATTCGATGACCAAATAATTCGCCCGCTCGACGACGCGCGGTGCGAGCATGATCGGATCGTTCGGCCGGCCTAAGTCGCCGGTGAACAGCAACGACGTTGCGCCATCCTCGAGGCGCACCATCGCGGCGCCGAGAATGTGGCCCGCGTGTAACAACGTGAAGCGCAAACTCTCACCGATGTCCACGGTGCGATCAAAATCGACGGGCGTAAGCTGCGCGAGCGCCCGTTCGGCGTCATCGGCGGTGTATAGCGGCAACGCCGGATGGTGCTTCGAATAGCCGTGTCGATTGGCATACTCGGCCTCCTCTTCCTGCAACCGCCCGCTATCCGGCAACAGAATCGCGCACAGATCGCGCGTCGCTTCGCTGCAGTACACCTTGCCGCGATAGCCGTTCTTGATCAACAACGGCAAGTAACCGCTGTGATCCAGATGCGCGTGGGTGAGAACTACCGCATCCAACTCGCTCGGCTTTACGAGAAGCGGTGCGCGGTTGCGTAAGCGCAGTTGCTTGTAACCTTGGAACAGACCGCAATCGATCAGGACTTTTGCGCTTCCTTCGACCAGGTATTTCGATCCGGTAACCGTGCCGGTTGCGCCCAGAAATGTGATATTCATTCGGTACCGTAGCGGCGGCGCATTACTTCCATTGTAGGCACTAACGGCGTTACGTCATCTGCAAGATGATCGTATCCGGTCGGAACAACGTCCGATCCACCCTCTCCTCCCGCACATGGGACCGCTGTGCCGAATATCGAACCCATGCTCCATGACGTCTTTCAGCCGCTAGGCATAGCGCCGCTGTCGCGATTCGCTCCCTCTGCTTGCTGCATTTCTGCGCCGGGTAGGCGCTTCATCATCTCCATTTGCCACGTCATGAGCCATATGTGGTCCTGTATGAGGCGCTCGCGCTCGTTCGGGTCCTTCGTTTGGCGGATCTGCTCCAACTGCTTGCACATCTGATCCATGTTGTCTTTCATAGTGGCCATCATCGCTACCCTTCCGTCCTTCGAGGCAGGCACCGCTTTCGCCGCTGGCGACGCCCCAGTCGATTGCTGCCCGGAATGTTGAGGTTGATCCTCCGCCGCGAGCGGCATCGCAATGAACACCGATCCGGCGACTATAAGCTGCATCAGTTTTTTCACGATATGTCTCCTTCGGATTCGATTCGCGCGGTAAGCCGCGCGCCACACTCAGCGATAAACGAGCACGGGGATCTTGGAGTGAGTCAGCACCTTATTCGTTTCGCTCCCCAGCACTAGCGCGGATAAACCCCGGCGGCCGTGCGCCGCCATCACGATGAGATCGCAGCCCTTGCGTTCGGCCGTCTCAATGATGCCCCGCCACGGACTTTCGCTTTCGAGCAATAGCCGTTCGCTTTTCACCTGCGCGGCCTTTGCGGCCGATTCGACTTGATCAAGAAACGTCTCGCCCTCTTTCCGCGCCGCCTCGCGCACGCTCACCTCCAGCCGATCGTCGGTCCACGCAAGCTCTCCGTAATAGATAGCGAAAGTTGCGGGATAGACGTGCAGGCCGGTGATCTTCGCGCCGAGCGTTTTCGCCAGCGTCACGCCGGCTTTGATCGCCTTGGCGGATAAATCAGTTCCGTCTGTCGGTATCAGAATGTGTTTGAACATATCGGCTCCTTTTTAGTTTGGCGATACCATGATCACTATTAGAAGGCGATATCTCGATTCATTAATGCACATCACTACTGTCCGGACGTTACTCGAACAAATCCAGTTGGTTGATCGAAGTACCGTCGTTTGTGTCAGTGTCAGTTTTCATAAGTAGCTGATCCAGTGGTATTCGCTCGAACATGGTCAGACTCAAGATTTGTAGCATT
>JBGPKL010000093.1:0-8741 GCA_041485885.1 Sulfurifustaceae bacterium | reverse complement strand
CCGATGTTTACGTTTGAGAGTAGGCATCGGAGCATCATGGCGAATCTCCGCGATACGTCAAATGCGTTCTACGCCGGGAATTACAGGACAGAAGCGAGGTTCACGCTCTGTTTTTACCCACACGAGTACGCGATGACCCTCTATTTATAAAAACGGTGCTTGCCGATTTCCGCGGTCGGCTTCTTTCCCTGCGACCAACTCGGCTCCACGCGATCGGCGTGGTAGTTCAGCACACCGGCGAGCTTCGGCTCTCGCCGCTCGTAGTAAACCTCCTCCGCGATCTTCCACGCGCGCCGCCACTCCTTGCCATGCGGCTCGCGCACCGATTGAAATTCGGTCCACGAAAACGCCGCGACGTAGCGCTTGCGTAACGGGTCCCAGTTTTTCTGATACACGACTCCGCAGATCGTATCGGGATAGTACCGCGAGGCGACCCGGTTCAGCGTAACTTCGGCGACGGCATATTGACCCACCTCGGGTTCGCCGCGCGCCTCGAAGTAGACATTCATCGCGAGACACATCACGCTCCGGCGATTCGCGGAATTGGCCGACATCGAATGCAGCAGCAAACCGAACCCGGTCGCGACCGCGCCTAAGACCAGAACGACGATCAGCGGCGTCTTCTCGAGCCGATACCAGAAGAAGCGCGCGCGGATGCCCCAGCTCGAAAGCAGGTGGCGAGACGAAGATCTTTTGTGTCGTTTCCAGAACATGTCAATAAACAATAGGAATAAACGCGATCGCCCCAGCTTTCGCTGTCACCCGGTCTCAAATTCCACTTAAAATCAATACGCCGGCCGGTCGCCGTACCTGCGTAACGGGCAATGCCGCCCGTCTGTTATCGCGACCGCGGGCGAGGATGAATATAATTACTGCATGGGTTGTCGCCAATGCGAATTCAAACCAAACAACAAACAGCGTCGGATCGCGGGCAAACTCGGCGATCGGTAAACGTGCTGGTATCGGGATTCAACCGCCAGTCGATGGCGCGCGTCGACGAAATCTCCTCGACCATCGACGTGCTGCCCACGTTTCATCTCGCCGGCCTGGATCAAATCGTTTACGACCCGGGCTGGGAAACCGGGTCAGGATTCGCGCTGCGACAAACTCAGTGCCCGCGGCGAAGTAAAGCGGTCTTCTTGCGAAATGAGCGAAAAATATTGGTGTTCAACTTCGCCGATCTCCCGGAGCTGCGGCACATCCTTTATCACGAGATCGGCCACCATGTCTTCGACCGCGTGCTCGAAAGCGCGCTACGCCGGAAACGGGTGACGCTGATCAATCCCCATTCGCGCCACGTGACACGCTATGCGGCCCGCAATGCGATCGAGGACTTCGCCGAGTGTTACGCGGTCTTCGTTCGCGACCCGAAGAAACTCCAGAAGATCCACCGAAAATACATTTTTATCCGCGACCACGTCTTCGCCGGCATAGCACTCAACCTAGAACAAGGCCACATCGATATGATCGTCTGAGCCACAGCGAGACGATTCCGTTTCGCACTCTCTCTAAGACGCCTTCCGCAATACGTCGCCGAGAATACCGAATATGTCGTCGATGTGACTCGTGGTGAGAATAAGCGGGGGCGACAACGCGATGATATCTCCCGCCATGCGCACGAGCAGGCCACGCTCGTAGCAACGCACGAAAATGTCATAGCCGCGCTTCGCCGCACCGTCGGCGCGCGACTCGAGCTCGACTCCCGCCACGATACCGATATTGCGCAGATCGATCACGTGCGGTGCGCCTTTCAAGCTGTGCACCGCGTCCTCCCAATATGCGCTCATGCGCTCGGCATTCTCGAAAATACCTTCGTCGCGATAGAGACCGAGCGTCGCCAGCCCCGCGGCGCAAGCGAGCGGATGGCCCGAATACGTGTACCCATGAAATAGTTCGATCGCGTCTTGCGGCCCGGTCATGAACGCATCGTAGATGTGCTTGCGCACGACGGCCGCGCCCATCGGAACGGCGGCATTCGTCAACCCCTTCGCGACGGTCATGATGTCGGGTAGTACGCCGAAGCGCTCCGCCGCGAACGCCGCTCCGGTGCGGCCGAAACCGGTGATCACCTCATCGAAGATCAAAAGAATGCCGTGCTTGTCGCAGATTTGGCGCAGCCGCTGCAGATATCCCTGCGGCGGGATGAGCACGCCGTTGGAGCCCGCCACGGGCTCCACGATCACCGCCGCGATCGTGCTCGCATCGTGCAGCGCGACGAGACGCTCAAGCTCGTCCGCGAGACTCGCGCCCCACGGCGGCTGGCCGCGCGCGTACGCGTTCCGTTCGAGATTGTGCGTGTGCGGCAAATGGTCGATGCCAGGCAAACCCGGCCCAAATGCCTTGCGATTCGCCCCGACACCGCCGACCGAAGTGCCGCCGTAGTTCACACCGTGGTACCCGCGCTCGCGACCGATGAGCCGAGTGCGCGCACCCTCGCCGCGCGCGCGGTGATATGCGATCGCGATCTTGAGCGCGCTCTCGACCGCCTCCGAGCCGGAGTTCGTGAAGAACACACGATCGAGATCGCCCGGCGTGATTTGCGCAAGCCGCGTCGCCAGCTCGAACGCTTTCGGATGCCCCATTTGAAACGGGGGGGCAAAATCCATTTCCGCCGCTTGCTGTTGAATCGCCTTTACGATCGGTTCGCGACAATGCCCCGCGTTCACGCACCACATTCCGGCGGTTCCGTCCAAAATCTTTCGTCCGTCGTGGCTCACGTAGTGCATGTCCTTCGCCGACACCAACAACCGCGGCGCCGCCTTGAACTGGCGGTTCGCCGTGAACGGCATCCACCACGATTGAAGATCGACCGACATCGACTGCGCGTGGGAATCTGCGGTTTTCATAATCCTCTCCTTCTGACGCAGGATATGCCGAGGGACGACGGTACGGCACCGTGTCGATCCTATCGCATTTCGCGCCATCGCTGGACGCAAAGTATGCTACGCGAAGCACCTGAACAACCGTCGAGGGGAATTTAGCGCCTCGCAACTCGAATACCGAATAGCCCCAATTGCGCTTCGATGCTCTACGCTACTTCGCGGCTTCAGTCGTTTCCTGCATCAAGCTCCGATCGATCAACGTGATCTCGATACGGCGATTCTTCTTTCGACCTTCGGCGCTGTCATTCGCCGCCACCGGGGCGTATTCAGCGCGGCCGGATGCGATCAGCCGCTCCGGTGGGATACCGACTTCTTGCAAGTACCGGACGACGGTCGTCGCGCGCGCCACGGAAAGTTCCCAGTTCGAGGGGTAGAGCTTTTGCAGCGCCTTCGCTATCGGCACGTTGTCGGTGTGACCGATGATGCGGATCACTTTATCGTCGTACGATTTCAACGTGTCGCCGACTTTCTTTAGTACCTCCTTGCCGGAGTCCTTGAGAGTCGCCTGACCGGAGTCGAAGAAAAGCTGCTCGGTAACGTCGACCGTCAGCATGTCCTTATATTGTCTTACTTGGAGCTGGCCTTTGCGCACTTCGTCCTTGAGATTACGCACGAGCGCGTCATATTGCGTTTGAGTTTGTTGGCTGGCGGCAAGCAACTGCGTCTTTTGTTGTTCCAGCGCCTGAATTTGCTTCTGTAACTCGCCCTGCCGCCGTTCGAGCGACGTCTTTTCTTGATCGAGCGACGCTCGTTGTTGTCCCAACAAACCGACCTGCGTTTGCAACGCCACCGATTCCCGCTCGAGCAACGACTTCTGCTCCTCCAGTCCCGAGCGTTGCGACTCCAGCGCCTGGATCTGTTGCTGCAGCTCGGCGCGTTGCTTTTGCAGCGCCTGTCGCTCTGCTTGCAATGCGGCGATCTCCTGATTCTTATCGGCTTCTAATTTCTCATACGTGCTCTTGGTGACGCAGCCGCTCGCCATGAGGACCACGGCGAAGACGGCGTTTGCAACGTGCCGGCCTTTGTTCATCTCATCTCCTCTCGTTTCATCGGCGTCGATAACCTCGCAAGGATGAGAGAGTACCGCAGGCCGCGGGCTCGATGGAACGGCAACGCGTCAAACGGTCAACCGATTCGGCGCGGCGGTCGCCGAAGCGCTCGGGGTACTCTTTCAACATACCGACCGGTTTCGCGTCGAACGATACCGACCGGTAAGGTCGAAACGCGTCCGGCGAGACGGAACCGGCGCAATTCCGCATAGGGTAGTTCCCGCCCCAGACCTCTCGACTCGGTGCGTGGAACGCACCCTACTTTATAATGAGACTAGCCGGCGCGTTTTGTGCTAAGGTTCGTCCTAGTTTGTCACGGCGTTCCTGCTGAGCGCCCAGAGTGCCCGCCTAGATTCGCTCCGCGTTCTTATGCCGGTATTCGCAAACCGGTCGCGGACTGCCTGCCAAGGCCATCCCCGCTGCTAACTTTTGGCCCCGGTCCATTGGGTCCGGTTCGCCTTGGCTTACTTATTAAGGAATCTAAAACTCATGACATTTGCTTCTCTCGGCCTTTCGGCCGAACTGCTGCGCGCCGTTTCCGAGCAAGGCTACACTGCGCCCACTCCCATCCAAGCGCGAGCGATCCCCGCGATCCTCGCCGGTCGCGATCTCATGGCGAGCGCGCAAACCGGCACCGGCAAGACCGCCGCGTTTACGCTGCCGCTGTTGCAGAACTTCACCGCTTCTCCCCGCCCGAAGGGTCGCCCGCGCGCGCTGGTGCTCGTGCCCACCCGCGAGCTGGCGGCGCAGGTGGCGGAGGCGGTGCGCACCTATGGGCGCCACCTGCCGTTGCGCTGTGCGCAGGTTTTCGGCGGCGTGAACATCAGCCCGCAGATACGCGAGCTGCGCGCCGGGTGCGAGATCGTGGTGGCCACGCCCGGCCGGTTGATCGACCACCTCACGCGCCGGACCGTGGATCTCTCCGGCATCGAAGTGCTCGTCCTCGACGAAGGCGATCGCATGCTCGACATGGGTTTTCTACCCGCCATCGAGCGCATCGTGAAGCAGCTCCCGCGCGCGCGGCAGACATTACTCTTCTCGGCGACTTTTTCCGATCCCATCCGTACGCTGGCACAGCGCTTCATGCGCAGCCCCGAGACTATCGAAGTGGCGCGGCGCAATTCGACGGCGGACGCGGTAAGCCACACGGCGTATCTGGTCGATCACGCGCGCAAACGCGAGCTGCTCGCGCATCTCTTCGAGGCGCAGAATTGGCAGCAAGTCCTGGTCTTTACGCGCACCAAGCACGGCGCCGACCGTCTTGCCAAGCAGCTGTACAAAGCGGGGATCGATGCCACCGCCATTCACGGCGACAAGAGCCAGAACCAGCGCACGCACGCGCTCGCCGAGTTCAAGCGCATGAAGGTACGCGCGCTCGTCGCGACCGACGTGGCGGCGCGCGGTCTGGATATCGATGAGCTTCCGCACGTGGTGAACTTCGATCTGCCGAACAATCCGGAAGACTACATACACCGTATCGGCCGTACCGGCCGGGCCGGACAAAGCGGCGCGGCGATTTCACTCGTGTCCGCCGAAGAGCGTACCCAGTTCGCGGCAATCAAGAAGCTGACGAAGATCGAGATCGCAGCGACCGCGGTGGAAGGTTTTGAGCCGCAGTCGCGCGCCGCGAACGCCGCGCCCGCGCACCGGCCTTCGCCCAACGCGCGTCGTCACGGCGGGTCGGGTCGCTCGGAACCGCGGCGTCGCAATGACCGACACGATGCCGGCAGGCGCGAACGTGCCGTCGAAACGCCGGGCAAGAAACATTCGGAGAAAAATCGGCGGTCGGTCCGGCAATACGTGTCTATTGGCTAGCGAGAAGCACGGCGTCGTGCAAGCAGCTCGGTTGATGGCGTAGGGCCTCGGCGCGCGCGTCAAAAAAAAACGGGGGCGCATCAAGCGCCCCGTGGCATTGCTTACTCCGTAGCGATTAGTACTTCACTTCTCCGTGAATCACCCGTGGCGCGTCGGTGACCGTCGGCTGGGTACCGATATAAACATCCGACGATGCGTTCGACGGATCTTTTAAACCCGCGCTGGTCGGCAGACTGATGCCTGACGGCAGGTTAAGACCCGCGCTCGAACACACGCTGACGTTCTTCTTCGCCAGCCGAATTTCGCGATCCAGCCACTTCACAAGGTACGTGGTCGAGCCGTTCGTAACCTTACCGACGGTCTGATCGAACGGAATCATGAACTCCGGCACGTAGCGGGCGCCTTGCGTATCGCAGCTCACCGGGGCGTTGTTGACGGGGGAGACACACTTACCCGGAATGCCGAACAAGTCGCCGAAGCCGTTGTACTGAAGCACCATGGTGGTACCCGCGTAGGAACTGTAAGCGGCTCCGCTCGGGACGGTGAAGTTGACTTGCAGCGGCGCATCGAACATGACGTAGTTGCCGCCGGAGTCCTTGACCGCGGAGAATTGATTCCACGCATTCGGACCCGTCTCCCAAATGTAGTAGACGGTGAGCGAATCGACGCTCGACACCCGATAGCTATTATCAGTCGCGCCGTCACCCGCATCCACCGTTGCCCCCTGACTCGTCGGAAAGAGCTTGCCAGTACGAACGCCCCACTGGAATTGGCCACTCAGCGCCGTTGACGCGGTCGTCACGTCAGCCGCGGTGCCGTCCTTCAAATTGCCGCTCGTTGCGTCGAGCGTGTACGTAACCAGGTTTCCAACGGCCGTCGGTGCGTAGTTTCCCGCCGTCGTGCCGAACGGCGTCTGCGCCGATCCGCCTACGAGCGCGGCGATCCCACTTACCGTCGGACAGTCAGCGATGCATTGCAGATCGCCGATGCCGGCGTATTGCGACGGATAGACCAAGTCCTGCGTGCGGTACGTCACCGTCAACGCGCCTGAGTTCGATCCGTCGTTCGCCAAGCTTCCCGCGGTGATCGACACTTCTCCGCCGAGCGCCTGCGACCAGCCAGACAACCCGAACGAATAGTTGGCGGACCAATACGAGTTGCTCGTCGCGACTTCCGCGATGCTCACCATGCTGCAGCCGTTGCCGCCGCACGATTGATATCCCGTGATGGCGAAGCGCTTATTCGTGTTATCCCAATACGCTTCGTAACTCCGGCCTTGCTGGTAACCCGTCAAACCGGCCGGCCCGCTGTTCGCCGAAGCCCAGAACGTGAAGCGGATCTGATCGATCGCCGCGAGCGTCTTCGTGCCCTTCGTGTACTTCGTCAGCTTGCCGCCGCCTTTCACCAACGTGTACGACGTGGAGGACGCCGTGCCGGCGTTGTAGGCGACTTTTTGCACCGTGCTGCCCGTGGCAACCGTGCTCAACGCCTCTTGGGGCAACCACAATCCCCAATATCCCATGTAGCCGTGGTACGTCGTACCGCCGGAGGTGTACTCGATCGGGAAACCCGAATTGCGCGTGATGCGCGACCCGTCCGTTGCGTCGTAGAGCCCGTAGCGCCAGACCGAAAGACCCGTGTCAACGTCCGTCGCGTCGCGGCTGAAGCATTGATCGGTGGTTCCGTCCGAGCGCCGGAAATACGTGGTGTTGTAGGCGAACGTGTAGTCCGTGCTCTGCGATCCGAACTGGCTCGACTCGTTGATCGACATTCTGCCCGATCCCGCCGATGTGCCGCTCGCGTTGAGCGTCATCGCGATCAGTCGCGAGCCGCCGTTTTCACGTCCGTCTTCGTAATAGCTCAACCCGCTCGCGCTCGCGTCGATAAAGCCGTTGAACATGCACGAATTGCCGCCTTGCGCTTTGCCACAGTAGTCCAAGCGAAACTGCCCGTACGGGTTCGTAGAGCTTGGCGACTCCGAGGCCGAGGTATGTACATAAATCGTCGTCTGATTGCCGTCTTGATTCTCGCTGACCCACGTCTTCACGAGCATCGGGTCGCTGTTGGAAGCGCGCGTGGAGTTCACCGTCGCGGTCACGTACTGCGAAGCGTTCGAGCCGGAATTGTTCGAACCGGAATTGCCGGCGCTGTCTCTACTGCCGGCATCGCACTTCTTTTCGTCCACCAGCGCGAGATAACTACCTTGGTTGACCAGCGCGCCCGCCTTCATGGCGCCCATGAAACACGAAATCATGTTGACCTGACGGATGCCTTCCGAGGTCTGATCCTGTACGCAGCTGCTCTGCGCGTCCGTAGTATATGAAGACGTCGCGGACGGCGCGGCGACAGTCAGAACAGGGTAAGCCACGACGACGGCAACCCCGAGTTTGCGGAATAGGGTAACTATTTTCATGATCCTCTCCTGTTAACCGTTGGTCGCGGAGACCACAGAAATGCTGCTCGGGGTATCCACGCCTTGAACCGTCCCCACCGGCGCGGAGTCACCGCCGCCGCCGCTGCCACCTTTGCATCCCGCTATCGACATCACCGCCACCACTGCAACAAGAGCACACGCTCTCGCAATTGACTTATTCATCTGAAAAACCCCTTTGTGTTGAATTGAACCGAATAATCGGTCTGTATGTGTTGGAAGCACGACTTGTGCCGTGTCAATCGGCTGACACGACCTTCTACGAAGGGGCGGCGAGCAGGATCAGAAAACGCCGGTTACGAGTCGCCAAAAAATTGGCGTTGAAGCGCGGAACGGAGAAAGCTTACTTCAGCAAGGCGTTGGATTTCTTGGTTCGGGATAGAGGCGCCGGATTACCGTCGGTTCCAAACCTCAGGTAGGGACCCTCTGATTAAGTTCGTCATTCCCGCGAAAGCGCACTACTGTCCGGAATATTTTTGCGAAACGATGAAAAGAGGTTGCGAATCTCGGTGTTTTGGGTGAAAACCCTGAGCGCCAACTCAACAGTCGAGATCCACAACCCAT
>JBGPKL010000092.1:0-8773 GCA_041485885.1 Sulfurifustaceae bacterium | reverse complement strand
GCTCAACAACAAGATCCGCGTCCTGCAGCGTCGTGCATACGGTCTGCGCGACGAGGAATACCTGCGGCTCAAGATACTGACATGCATGTTGCCGGTGCTCTAAAATGATCGAAATCACCCACACGATTTCACGAAGACCCTTAAAAAAGGGCAGTCGAATCGCAGAGATCATGGCGGAGATCAAAAGCATGTTGGCGCAGAAGGCGTGAGCATGAGTTGGTCCAACACGACATTGAGGGAGGTCCTGAGACCCGTTAAACGTCCGGAGGCGCCGCTTCCCGGCACAGTCTATCGTCAGCTCGGGGTAAAACTATGGGGTGAGGGAGCATATGAACGCGAATCGATCGACGGTGTCGCTACGAAATACTCCACACTTTCAAGAGTAAAAGCGGATGATGTCGTGGTTAATAAGATTTGGGCCCGTAACGGCAGTGTCGCAGTGGTCCAGGAGCCGCTCGCTGGTTGTTATGTGAGCGGAGAGTTCCCCACATTCACTACAAATCCCGAAAAGCTGCTACCGCGCTGGATGCACTGGCTGACCAAGGTCCCAAACTTCTGGTGGCAGTGTGACGAGAAGTCGCGGGGTACGAGCGGCAAGAACCGCATAAAACCCGAGCAGTTCCTGAGTGTCGAAATCCCTCTGCCGCCGCTGGCCGAGCAGCGGCGCATTGTGGCGCGCATTGAAGCTCTGGCTGCCAAGATTGCCGAAGCCCGCTCCCTTCGGCAGTTTGAAGCGCAGGAGATTCGCAGCATGCAGCGCGGCGCTTTCGCCCGTATTGCAAAGCGCGCACCGCGACGACCGATGCGTGAGGTGGCGCCACTGGCACGCCGTCCGGTTGAGGTTGAAATGGAAAGCAGCTATCCCGAGGTTGGTATTCGCTCTTTCGGTAATGGGACTTTCCATAAGCCCGCGTTGAGCGGCTTCGAACTGGGAAGCAAGCGAGTATATTGGATTGAGCCCGGTGATCTCTTGTTCAGCAATGTGTTTGCATGGGAGGGTGCGATTGCAGTAGCAAAAACAAAGGATCGCGGCCGGGTTGGTTCACACCGATTCATCACATGTGTGCCACAAGAGAACATCGCTACATCGCAATTCCTGCGTTTTTATTTCCTTACAGATGAGGGTTTGGAGTTGATACGTGTTGCTTCACCAGGCGGAGCCGGGAGAAATAGAACACTTGGTCTCGCGGCGCTGGAGGCAATCGAAGTTCCAATTCCACCAATCGAGGCTCAAGTGTGGTTCGACGGTTTACAGACCAAAGTTGATGAAATCAAACGTGTGCAATTCGAAACTACCGCCGCGCTCAACGCTATATTGCCCGCTATCCTCCACCGCGCGTTCAAGGGAGAGTTGTAATGTTGGATCTTGTTACGGCGAATCGTTTCGACCGGCGCATGGGCTCTGGCAAAACAAAGCCGATGTTGCTCGCGTGTACTGCACTTGATGGGAATGGGGTTGAGGTCATTACGAAGGTTTCTGCTGGATGCGAGCGCGGAGTTGGCGGCCTGATCGCGGAGGCGATCACAGCGATGTTGGCCGCCGATCTGGATTTGCCTGTGCCGGAACCTTTCTTGGTTCGCCTCGATCAGAAATTTATCGACACGTGGCCTGATGCTGAAGTGCGAGGACTTGCCAAGAAAAGCGCCGCAGTTGGGTTTGGCTCAAAGAAACTACCGAACGGTTTCGTCACTTGGCCGATGGACAAAGCAGTTCCGCCGCATTTGCGGGCGACCGCTGCTGAAATACTAGCTTTCGACATTCTGACCTTGAATGACGATCGTCGTCCGAGTAATCCGAACTGCCTGTGCGATGGGAATGAATTTGCCATCTTCGATCATGAGCTGAATTTCCTGATCGACGGTGTGATTGGCCGAAAGCCTCCTTGGGAGCCAGGGTCACTTGAATATTTCTGTCGTCCTCGGGCACATCTCTTTTCGGACTCTTTACGAGGTCGTGAATTCAGTTTGGATCGAATTGCAGGTGCGTGGGAAGGGACTACGGACGCTCGATTAACGGAGTTTCAAGGTGCATTGCCCACTGAATGGTCGGCGGACAACGCTACAGCGGAAAAAATCCTAGGCTACATTAAGAAGGTAAGAGACAATGTTCAACCTGCCTTAGCCGAAATTTCGAGGGTGCTGGCATGAAAGATACATTCGCATACACCTATACAATCCTACGGTACATCCACGACATCACGACGGGCGAGTTCGTCAATGTCGGCGTTGCGCTGCACGCCCCAAACGCGCGCTATGCCAGCGCCCAGTGTCGAACGACCTACGGTCGGCTCAATAAGGTATTCCCCGGGATAAATGGCGAGCACTTTAGGGCACTGATGCGTCATATCCAGGCCCGATTCGAAGAGTTAGGCGAACAGCTTGCTAATGAGTTGCCGCTGAACGAACCGCATAACGTCATGGAGTTCGCCACGTCTATTTTGCCGCGTGACGATAGTTCCTTGCAGTGGTCTCCGGCAGGAAGCGGCGTCACAGACAACCCGTCCGAAACTCTCGACAAACTCTTTGAGCGCATGGTCGTGAGTCATGATGAGCAGCCGCCGCGCAAGCATCGTTCTGACCAAGATGTGTGGCGCAATTTCAAGCGCAGCCTAGAGGAGCGTCGTTTGTTGCACCACTTTCAGCCTAAAAGAATCTCCGTAAGGGATGACGAAGTTGAGTTCAAGTACGCTTGGAAAAATGGCGTCTGGCATTGTTTGGAGCCGATCTCGTTTGACCTCTCTGATGCGGATAACATCCGGGAGAAGGCGCACCAGTGGCTTGGACAGATTACAAGTGTTCAGGGCGCCAGTGATCATTTCAAGCTGTACTTTCTTGTTGGGCAACCTGAACAGGAACAACTTCGCCGCGCATTTGAAAACGCGATCAGTATTCTGAACAAGATCACGGTTGACAAGCAGATATTTCTTGATTCGCAGGCCGAGCAACTTACCGATCTGGTCGCGCGGGAGGTTGCATCGCACGATGCGATTGGTAAGTCTTAGCTCTTAGGTAGCTGGCCTCAGAAAATTTCCTGCCCGATTAAGCCACGCGGCCGCGTGGGTCCAGTTGTGATATGCGATGACACGACCAGCTTGTTCTCTACAAACAACACTCGTAGAAGGCAAGATCATGCGCGTAGCATGTCGATGCCCGCCACCCGATGCATCTTCCGCGTTACTCGCCGTGCGCGGTCGATCAGTGGGTACGCTCGTTTTCCCGCCTGCAAAGGAACTCACGGTCAGCGTAATCGCGCAGCAACTCGATCGGGACAGCTCCATCCGAATCGGGTTTACCATGCGTTCCTTTATACAATCCGCCGAAAGTTCTAGCCGCAGCGAAACGGGATAAAACGAGGACGTAAGTATGGGCGAGTAGGCGAATTAGGGTCAGATCCAACATCGCAATATCCATCGACCGAACCGCAAGAAAAAACGTCCGGGCGCAATTGCGTGAGTGTCAGTAACAGGCTCAAGGGAGCGATATGAGCACAACCCTCTGGATTGCGCTGGGCATAGCAGCCGTCTTCGTGCTCGGTTATGTCCTCGCCATGCGCAATCTCTTCTTCAAGAGCCGCGATCTGGAAAAGCAGATCGACCGCAGCAAGCTTCGCAACTGGAAGGATGACAAGGACGAAGATTGACGTATATCGCCCGAGCAGATCTTCGAGTGGACGCTCCAAGTCGCAGTGAGTGAGTTGGACCGTCCCGGTCTCGCGGCGCATCTGCGCAGCCACTCTCGCAAACGTGGCTAGAAGCTGTCTCAAAAACTACCGCGCGTGCGTGATCCGGCCTCGGGCGGTGCTCGGAATCCTCACGGAGGCGATCGCCCGCGTAGAACATCACGCCGTCGACTTGGATCGGAATGTAAAGCGTGGCGCCGAAGAGCGAGTTCCTACTGCGGCACGGTACCGTTTACTCTAACGCCCGATGCGCCTATTCTCTTGAGTAGCTCAGCCCTCAAAGACGCCAATAGTTTTTGGAGCCAACTCATGACAATCACAGATCGAATCGAGATCAATCCCAAGATCATGTTGGGCAAGCCTGTGATTCGCGGAACCCGAATAACGGTTGAGCTCATCCTTCGAAAACTTGGCGAAGGCGCCGGGGAAGCCGATCTCTTGGAATCCTATCCGCAGCTACGAAGAGAGGACATCCAAGCGGCTATCAGCTACGCCGCGGACACACTGGCTCACGAGGAGACGGTCTTAATAAAGAATCAAGCCTAGCCCGGGCATCTGTCGGATGCGCCTGCTGGCTGATGAGAGTTGTGATTTCTCCGTGGTCCGCGCGTTGCGCACGGCGGGTCACGATGTTCTGGCGGTGTCCGAAGTTGCTTTGGGAGCGACAGACGACGTAGTGGTCGACCTGGCGTCTCGCGAAAAGCGAATCTTGCTGACTAGGACAAGGATTTCGGGCAGCTTGTTTTCGCTGCTGCACAATCGGTTTCCGGTGTCGTTTTCATAAGATATCCCGCGACGGCCCGCTCAACGCTTCCCCAAGCCGTTCTCGACCTTGTCAACAAAGAGCAGGACCGTCTGTTCGGCGCGTTTGCTGTTTTGCAGCCAATGCGAATTCGAATTACGCGTTCGCCATAAAGAATACCAATGAGTCCGGTCGATCAGGTGACGAGCCGGTGCGTTTGGATGAGGGGTATAAATGATGAGCGACGAGAAGAAGAAAGATCGTGCGTCCGCGCGCGATCCCGATTTGGTAAATTCCGAGGCGGCGTTGCGGCGTGCCGCAACCCGCGCACGCGAGCAGGCGCGACGTTCCGCAGGCTATGTCGTGGTATACCGTGACGGAAAAATTGTTGAGGACTGGCTCGACAAGCGCGTTGCCTGATAGGAAAGAAATTGGGAAACCTCGGGAACCTCAGTGCAGTAAAACGCTACCGCCGTTTCATTCAGATCGCACGCTAAAGATCGGCCCGCAACGTGGCCCGATTACATAGGTTAGCGTAATCGTGCAGCAACTCGATCGGGGCAGCTCCCTCCGACTCCGGATCGCTCCCGCGTGCAGCCCAGGGTGCAACACAATTCGTTGCACCCGTTCGCCGGCGCAAATCCATGTTAAATGGATTTGCGAGTACTCCGGCTCACCCCTGCGCTCCCGCGAAATTCGCACATCCGGTGCAGCATCGCTCCCGGCGTCGCTCCTGCGCTTTCGTCGCTGCGCAATCCTGCTTCGCTCGAAAGCCAGGGCTCGACCTCCTGTCTCGCCCGCTCGCCGGGACAAAGGTCCACTGGACCTTTTGTTTACCACTCCGGCTCGCCCTGCGCTCGCGAACATTGACACATCCCTGTGTGGCACCTGTCTCGCGATCTTAGTGCGTCCCTGCACGTCACCGCAGGGGGCTACGTTATACTGTTCGCCGAAATTTCACCCCGCGACGAAACGGATAAAGCGAGAACCTAGGCATGGGCGCACAGTGGAAAGCGAAGGGTCGGGAAGCGGCGGCCAACGCGAAGGGCCGGCTTTTTACGAAGCTGGCGAAGGAGATCATGGTGGCCGCGCGTGCCGGCGCGGACCCGAGCATGAATCCGCGACTGCGCATCGCGATGGAGCTGGCGAAGAAATCGTCCATGCCCAAAGACAGTATCGAGCGGGCGATCAAGAAGGGCGCGGGTCTCGCGGACGAAGGGGTGAGCTATGTGAAACTCATCTACGAGGGCTTCGCGCCGCACCGGGTGCCGGTCATTGTCGAGTGCCTGACGGACAACGGGAACCGTACCGCCTCCAACATTCGGGT
Organism: Sulfurifustaceae bacterium; assembly: GCA_041485885.1. Classification (GTDB taxonomy): domain Bacteria; phylum Pseudomonadota; class Gammaproteobacteria; order Acidiferrobacterales; family Sulfurifustaceae; genus JACQFZ01. The sequence goes on along the minus strand of JBGPKL010000092.1, from coordinate 3,025 downwards.
GCTGTTTCGCGAGGGACAGTTGGGCGCCTCGGGCTCGGTGTCCTGGGATTTCGACTATCTCGGAATGATCGAGGCGGCCCCGGAATCGAGCGCCGCGGACGCGGAATCGGCCGCCATCGAGGCGGGAGCCCGCGATCTCGAGCCGGGGGAAAACGGCGCGACTCTATTTCTTACTGAGCCGGCCGATCTCGACGCGGTGGCCCGGGCCCTGCCGGCGCATGGATTTATTGTGCAGTCGGCGCAATTGCGTTACCGGCCGAAAAATCCGCTGACACTGAACGACGCGCAACGCGCGGAAGTCGAGGCGTTCCTCGAAGCCATCGATGCCGACGATGACGTGCAAAACGTCTATCCGGGACTCGCGGGTTAGTGCGGCAGTCGTGATCCATTGTTATTTTCGCCACGGAGACGAGATGAAAAATTCCAAGTTTCAGCTGGTCGTGCGTTTTGTCGGTACGGTTCTTGTCATTGCCACCATCGCTTTTGCAGGTTGCCAACGCAACTCGGAGCGGGCTGACTCCGCGTCTTCGGGCGGTGCGTCGTCCTCGGCGGAGTATTCACTGCCGGCGGCCGCTCCCGATCAATCTACATCTGCAGCCGCTTCGCTTAAGGTAACGGTGTCGTTGAGTCCGGCGATGGCTAAGAAGGCGGCGCCGGACGATGCGGTATTTATCTTCGCGCGCGCCGTGAACGGTCCGCGCATGCCGTTGGCGATCGTGCGCAAGCAAGTGAAGGATCTGCCCGCCACTGTTGTGTTGGACGACAGCACCGCCATGAACCCGGCGATGAAATTGTCGAGCATGCCCGAGGTGGTCGTGGTGGCGCGCGTGTCGAAGTCCGGCGATGCCATGCCGAAAGCGGGCGACCTGGAGGGAACGAGCGGGCCCGTTAAGACCAGCGGGAACGTGGCAATCAGTATCGCCAACGCGGTGGCCGGCCGGTAGCAGCGGCTCGGTAATCAGCACGAAGATCTCGAAGTGGGGCGGCGGTATTGGCGCCGACCTACGTACATGCGGCAGGGTGTGTGCTGGGCTGGCGGGAGAGATGTAGACGCGTTGCCAGATGTAGCTCAATGGGCTACATTCGTAGCCTAAATGAGAACACCTTCATCAACCGATTTGGGGATGCTGTTGTTTGGGACTTATCGCCGGCAGGTGTTGGGCCTGCTGCTATTGCATCCCGATGAGTCGTTTCACCTTCGCGAAATTGCGCGCGTCACTAACACGCAACCCGGCACGTTGCGCCGCGAGCTGGCGCAGTTGGCGGACGCCGGCGTGCTCACGCGCGAGCAAGTCGGGAATCTGGTGCGTTATCGAGCCGACGCCGCGTGTCCGATCTACGAGGAGTTGCGGGGAATCCTTAAGAAAACCGCCGGGGTAGCGGACGTGCTGCGGGATGCGCTGGCAGCGCTGAGCGACAAGATTGCCGTTGCCTTCGTGTACGGTTCAATTGCGAGCGGTAAGGAACGGCGCTCCAGTGATATCGACATCATGGTCGTCGGGACGGCGACCTTCGAAGACGTTGTCGCCGCACTGCATCCCTGCCAGGAGCAGTTGCGGCGGGAGATCAACCCGAATGTCTATGGGTTCAGCGAGTTCAAGAAGAAGGCAAAAGCGAAAGGTTCTTTTCTGTCGCGTGTGTTGTTGGAACCGAAGCTCTTTATCTTAGGAACGGCGAATGACCTTAGAAAACTTGGCGCAGATCGGAAAGCTAAAGCCGCATAGACCGACGCGGGAGGAAATCGCGAAGCTCCTCGCAGCGGTGCGACGCAACCTCAAGGATGCTCGCCACGCTGATCTTAGCCCTGAATCGCGCTTTGACATCGCGTATAAGGCGGTAATGCAGTGCGCGCTGATCGCGGTGATGGCGAACGGTTTCCGGCCGTCGACAAACGAACCTGGCCATCACGCCACGGTTATTCAGAGCTTGCCGAAGACGGTCGGCCTCTCGGATGCGCGCCTGATCGTTCTGGATAAGCTACGCAAGAAGAGAAATCTGAGTGACTACAGCGGCGAAGGTATTGGTGAAGAAGAGGCGGCTGCCTGCGTGCGCGCAGCCGAGGAACTCGCAACAACTGTAGAGCAGTGGCTGCGGAAAAATCGTTCGGATCTGATAGCTTGAATACAACGAAGCGACGGGCGAGCAATTCATCTTGACCGCGGAGATGAAGCGGACGAGGTGCTCGAGTACCGCACCCAGACCGGATAGTGGTGTATCGTTTCCTGCCTGAGCGAACCTGAGCGCTGGAGTCCAGAGAGAATGATAAGAAGCATTGCACGCTTGGGATCCCTTCCCCCACTTACGGTCGCACTGATAATCGTCAGCGTGGTGTTTTCCGCTGCGTCGAACCTGGGTTCGTCGCTCGACGTATTACGGCCGTTTCTTATTGCAACGCCGGGAACGAGTTGGTTGACGAGTTTGCGCGCCGGTGAAGTGTGGCGGTTGCTGACGCCGATATTCATTCACTTCGGCATTTTGCACCTCGCGTTCAACATGCTGTGGCTGTGGGACCTCGGCGGATTGCTCGAGCGCAGGCGCGGGCCGTGGTTTCTTGCCGGCTTTGTGGTGGCCGTCGGCGTCGCGGCGAACCTCGCGCAATATCTAATCACCGGCTCGCCTTTCTTCGGCGGTATGTCCGGTGTGGTGTATGGCTTGCTCGGTTACATCTGGATGCAGGGCAGGTACAACCCGCGTTTCGGATACGTTCTGCACAATCAGGTCGTCGTGATGATGTTGGTCTGGTACGTCCTCTGTTGGACCGGTCTGCTCGGCCCGATTGCCAATTGGGCGCACACCGCCGGTTTGTTGGTCGGAGTCATTTGGGGTTACTCGGAAAGGAGCAGGCGTTCGTTCGCGTCGTCGTAATGCATCTGCCGCTAAGGAACCTCTGATTAAGTTCGTCATTCCCGCGAAAGCGCACTACTGTCCGGAATATTTTTGCGAAACGATGAAAAGAGGTTGCGAATCTCGGTGTTTTGGGTGAAAACCCTGAGCGCCAACTCAACAGTCGAGATCCACAACCCAT
>JBGPKL010000091.1:0-8924 GCA_041485885.1 Sulfurifustaceae bacterium | reverse complement strand
CTGCTCGCTATCGCCGAAGGATGGCTTGGCAAACAGGGGGCGTCCATGTATGGGATGAGGGTGGTAAGGCGAAGGTCGTCGATGACCTTTGGGCCGTGTACCCTCACCCCTCGCCCTCTCCCTGAAAGGGAGAGGGAGTAAAAACACAAGCGGTTTCATGACCGCGGCAAACGTCAAACGTTGGTGAGTCCCCGGCAGAGCCGAGGGTTTACCTCAGAGCAATTAAAACAATCCGACGCAGGAGATATACATGAAGGCGTTGCTGTGCACTGAACTCGGGTCGCTGGAAAAACTGACCGTACAAGACGTGCCCTCGCCGCGGCCGGGCCCGAATCAAGTCGTCATCGACGTCAAGGCAAGCTCGCTCAACTTCCCCGACGCACTGATGGTCAAGGGCTTGTACCAGACGAAGCCGCCTTTACCCTTCTCGCCCGGTTCGGAGCTTTCCGGTGTCGTCAAAGAGATCGGCGAAGGGGTTGGTCAATTCAAAGTCGGCGATCGCGTCGTCGGATTTTGCGGGCACGGCGGCTTCGCCGAAGAATGCGTGGCCCCGGCGGATCGATTGATGCTGCTGCCGCCCGGAATGGATTTCGATCTCGGCGCGGCGTTCGGCCTCACCTATTGCACGTCGCTGCACGGTCTTCAGGAATGCGCGCACTTGAAAGCCGGCGAGACACTGCTCGTGCTCGGTGCGGCCGGCGGTGTCGGCATCGCGGCAATCGAGATCGGCAAGATCATGGGCGCGCGCGTCATAGCGGCGGCGTCGAGCGATGAAAAGCTGGCCGTGTGCAAAAAAGCCGGCGCCGACGAAACGATCAACTACAGCAAAGAAGACCTGCGTCAGCGACTGAAAGATATCGCAGGCGAAAAAGGCGTCGATGTCGTTTACGACCCGGTCGGCGGCCCCTACTCCGAGCCCGCGCTGCGCGCGACCGGCTGGGCCGGGCGTTTTCTCGTCGTCGGTTTCGCCGCCGGCGAAATCCCGAAGATTCCGCTGAACCTCGTGCTGCTCAGAGAGCGCGCGATCATCGGCGTGTATTGGGGCGACTGGACGCGGCGCGACCCCGCCGGGCACATTCGCAACATCATGCAGCTCATCAAATGGATCGCGGAAGGCAAGATCAAACCCCTCATCAGCGAACGCGTGTCATTGCGCGACACACCGGCGGCAATGACGCGGCTGACGGAGCGCAAGGTCAAGGGCAAAGTGGTCGTGTTGCCGGAGGCGTGAAGCATTCCCTCCTGTTCCAAGACAACGATAATGATGGAAACCGGAGTATCGCGCGTCGCGATCGGTCGTCAAGGCGTCGCTCGCGTTACCAGCAACTGACGCATGCTAGCCGACCGCTCTAGCCGCCTCTTCGTCGTACTGGCCACGTTCTTCGTCTGCAACGCGCTGATGGCCGAGTTCATCGGCGTGAAGATCTTCGCGCTCGAAGACACGCTCGGGTTGGCGCCGTTCAACTGGGCGCTGTTCGGCCAGAAAGGCTCGCTCAATTTCACCGCGGGTGTATTGTTGTGGCCGGTCGTTTTCATATTCACCGACATCATCAACGAATACTTCGGCCGTCGCGGCGTGCGGTTCATCTCCTATCTCACCGTCGCGCTGATCCTGTACGCGTTTCTGTTCGCTTACCTCGCGATCTCGCTCGCTCCGGCAAGCTGGTGGGTCGGCATCGGCGCGAAGCAAGGCGTGCCCGACATGCAAGCGGCGTTCGCCAACACGTTCGGCCAGGGACTGTGGACCATCGGCGGATCGGTGATCGCCTTCTTGATCGGCCAGCTCATCGACATCGCGGTGTTCCAGCGGATCCGCCGCGCCACCGGCGAACGCCACATCTGGCTGCGCGCCACCGGCTCAACCGCGATATCGCAGCTCGTGGACAGCTACGTCGTACTCTACATAGCGTTCGTCATCGGCCCGCAGCACTGGCCAGTCGGTTTGTTCCTCGCCGTCGGCACGGTGAATTACCTCTACAAAATCTTGGCCGCGATCGTGCTGATCCCGCTAATCTACGCAGTCCGTCGCGCGATTCAGATGTACCTCGGCAAAGAACAAGCAGCAGCACTGGAAGCGCGCGCGGGCGCCTAATCGGTATCGACCCGAAGCACATCCGTATCGTGCTTGATGTTATGCCACCCTCTATTTCGTGAAGTATCGTTCGATGATCTTGTGACCGAGTTTATCGTGAAGGGGACCGATTCATGGCGCGCACTAGCAAGAAGGCAGTAACTCGAAAACAGAGGCCAACCGTCCGCACAAAACGTGTCCCGCGCCCGTCGCGTCGGGTGCTGGTACTCGTCGCCACGCGCAAGGGCGCGTGGCTGTTTCACGGCGATGCGACACGACGAACTTGGCGAGTCGACGGACCGCATTTCCTCGGCCACATCATCAATCATCTCGTGCTCGACCCGCGCGACGGGCGAACGCTCTTGGCGGCGGCGAAAACCGGTCACCTCGGTCCGACCGTGTTTCGCTCCACGGATCTCGGCCGTACCTGGAAGGAAGCCGCGCGGCCGCCTGCGTTCGCGAAGGTACCGGATGGCGAGAAGGGCCGCGTGGTCGATCACACGTTCTGGCTCACGCCTTGCCACGCGAACGAACCGAACGCGTGGTATGCGGGGACTTCGCCGCAGGGACTGTTCCGTTCCGACGATGGCGGCGTCACCTGGGAACCGCTGCCGGGCCTGAACGAGAATGCGCAATACCGCGCGTGGATGGGCAGCGTGCAAGACGGCACGCCGGATGGACCGAAGCTGCACTCGATCATCGTTGACCCGCGCGATCCGGCGCACCTTTACTTTGCGATGTCGAGCGGCGGCGTGCACGAATCGCTCGATGGCGGCCGAACCTGGGCCCCGCTCGTGCAAGGGCTCGACGTGGTCGATGGCTTCGACCGCGCCAATATCGCCTTTCACGATCCTCATTGCGTGCGACTCTGTCCGAGCAATCCGGACCGGCTGTATCAACAAAACCATTGCGGCATCTACCGACTCGATCGGCCGTCGCACGAGTGGACGCGCGTCGGCAAGAACATGCCGAAGCAGGTCGGCGACATCGGCTTCCCGATGGTGGTGCACCCGCGCGATGCCGACACCGCGTGGGTGTTTCCCATGGACGGCCAGACCGTCTGGCCGCGCACGAGCCTTGAAGGGAAACCTGCCGCCTTTGTCACGCGCAACGGCGGAAAGCGCTGGCAGCGTCTCGATTCCGGATTGCCTAAGAGTCACGCATGGTGGACGGTGAAGCGCCAAGCCATGACCGCGGACGCGCGCGATCCCGTGGGGCTGTACTTCGGGACGACGAGCGGAGAGTTGTGGATGAGCCGCGACGAAGGCAGTCGGTGGACGTGCATCGCGCGCCACCTTCCCGAAATCTACGCGGTGGAGGCCGCGGAAATCGAATGAGCCCGCCGTCACCGCAGGAGCGAACGTCGTCCTCGCATCGAGGTTGAGGCCATGAAGGTACTGATCCCGAGCCCGCTGCACTCCTACACCAACGCGCGGGAAGTCGAAGCCACCGGCGCAACCCTCACCGAACTACTCGCCGACCTCGACCGGCTATACCCCGGCCTGCGATTCCGCGTGATCGACGAGCAGAACAACATGCGGGCGCACATGCGGTTCTTCGTCAACAGCGAGCAGGTGTTCGACATGACACACTCGCTTCGTCCGACCGATGCGGTGCACCTCGTGCAGGCGTTGAGCGGCGGGTGAGGCTTGGTGCGAAGCGGTAGTGGTATTGATGGGTATCGCTTCGCTCCACCCATCCTACACGGGCTTGTGGCGATGCTGACTGATTGAGCGGGTACACATTGTCGAACTGACGATGATGCACGGGAGGGGCCCACGTGTTTGCGAAAGGTCTTGAATATTTGCTTGCCGAGTGCTGCGGCCAAAGCGATGTCTCGCCCGTCGGCCCGGCTGATATCGCCGAGCGGTTCGAATCTCTTCGCGGCTATGGAAGGCTTCCGCGTGGCCGCGAAAATCGTGCGAAGCTCCTGAACTCCTCGGAGATCGCCGCCGCAATACTTGGGCTCGTACCCACGAATCCAAAGTGGGCTGGCCATGCGGCCGTGATTCTGAGCGACTTGCGGCCTATTGGCGGCCCCGGCGCGTCGTTTTTCGGAGCCGTAAACCTCTCGGCGGCTACCGAACGTCTGCTAACCGACAGCGGCGCGCGACAAGACTTTCTCTCCCTCACTCTTTCGGTTGCCGAGAGTGGTGTTAACAGCAACGGTTTTGCGACGCTGATCAACGAAGAGCACGGAACCCGTCGACACATTTCTTTTGTTTCAAAAATGGCGGTGTCACAGCTACAGCCCGGGGCCGAGGATGCAGCCGACGTAGACCAATTTCATGCGCGGATATCGAAATGCGTCGTGTTCAATCACGCCTTCTTCGATCAGGTCGCCACGGCAGTCACACGGGCGGTTGCGTTTCCCGCACCCCCGCCGGGTGACGGCTCCGAATACGACGCTGAGGAAGCGCAACAGGAGCGGTATAGAAAACTTGGCGTGCGGCCGGGTTCTCAGTTCTTAAATATTGGGGTCGATAACCAGGTTACCTGGCCAAAACACGAAACTCTCGTGAAATTTGACCGGTACTGTTTTGTGCTGATGCCGAAAACCCGAGATCATGTTCAATCAATCCATGTCGATCTTACAGCGAACCGCCTTACCAGGCGTGAAGCAATGACCGTTATAAATCGTTTTCTAAGTGTCATGACATGGTGCGACGATCAGTTTGCTATCGCGCAAGACGGCTGGTCCGGGAACCCCGTTCCCGTTCCTATTCCAAAACGTAATTTAGCATTCACGACAGCATATCAATGGATTTTTGATCGGCAGATTCCGTCCTCTGAGGAAGCACGACGCGCGCTCGCCCTTTACCGTGAAGGTCGAAATGCACAGCAAAATTTCCTCGTGAGCCACGCCGTCCTAAATTTCTTCAGGATTATTGAACTCAAGAACGACAGCCGCGGCGCGGTTAAGAATTGGTTTCGTGACAATTTTGAAATCCTGAAACAAGACTCAAACTATGGCGATGAGTTCCATGCTTTTTCTACGATTTGTGGAAACGAGAAGCCTCACGAGTACATATACAAATCCTGTAGAATTGCCGTCGCTCACGCGAATAAGGATTCTAGATCCGACCCCGATGATGCAAACGAAGTTGATCGCCTGCATAAGGCTGTCGAAGTCCTGCGCATTCTCGCTCGACACTTTATAGCGATAGAACTCAGGGTTTCCGATTGCATGTACTCCGGCGAGTAAACGCAAGCTGATTCGCAGCGCGTAGGATGGGTGGAGCGAAGCGATACCCATCACCGTTCCCCAACATCCTGATCGGTAGTCGTATTCTCCCCCGCCCAATTCTCGGCATAGCGACCCAGCCGTACCCACCGGTGAAACGACGAATAGGGCCAATCGTTGACTCGGACAACATAACCGTGTTTGACGGGATTGAAGTGAAGGTAGACGGCATGGTTCGCGAGATCGGTTTCATCGCGCAACGTATGTTCCCAATAGCGCCGCTGCCAGATACCGCGTTCGCCCTTAGCGGCACGGCTGCGCGAACGTCGCTCCAACGCCGGGAGTCCGCGCGAGAATTCCGTTTTGATCAATCGCCAACGTGTCGCGAAATCCGCATCGTTCTCCGGTAATGTCCAGATAGCATGTAGGTGATCGGGCAAGACGACAATGGCTTCGACAACGAAGGGATGCCGTGCCCGCGTATAGCGAAACGCGTGTCGTAGTCGGTCGATGTGATCGGTTAATAATGTTAACCGGCGTTCAGTAAGATTGACGGTGAAGAAATAACTACCGCCCGGGAGAAAATTGCGCCGATAGTGGGTCATCGGCTTATCGTATCAGTGTGGATGATGGGTATCGCTTCGCTCCACCCATCCTACGAGGTCTTCAAGCTAAGCGGCTTTTTTGACAATCAATTCTTTAGCTCGCTCCAAAAACGCGATCACTTGTTTTTTCTTAACCGAGGGGAAGCCTTTTAAGAAATCGTTGATGGAATCTCCGGCCTCCAAGTAATCAATCAAAGTCTGGATGGGTACACGGGTCCCAGGGAAGACGGGCGCTCCTCCCATTACGTCCGGTTTCGAGCTGACGATTTTTCTCTTCATGGTTTGCATTATGCGGCGCCTGAAACTTGGGAATCAAGGGAACCGCCGATTCAATAATTTCACCGCCAATCACACCTCAACAGATGATCCACTACGGCGCGCGCGACTGCCATAGCGACGGACCTCGCTGCTGGTGCAATACAGCAAACACTTCAATCACACCGCTTTCAAATACAAAATAGACGGCGTAGGGAAAACGACGCAATAGAACGCGACGTGCCTCGCGATACTGCAACACATAGGATTCCGGCGATTCGGCCGCCCTTTCTATCGCGGCGTCGAGTTCCAAAATGAACTCGATTCCTAAGCCGAGCCGTTGGGCTTCGTACCATGCCGCCGCTTCATCGGCGTCAGCAGATGCCCATGGCTGGATATGAACTGGATTCAAGAATTACGAAGTTTCGCTAAAAGTCGATCCCGCACTTCGCTCCACGAGCGCCCCGGCTGCGGATTCGCTCGGTACGCGCCCAAGCGTTCGTCCAGAATTCGCTTGTGCTCGTTCGGCACGGATACGCTCTCTGGATCTTTGGCGATCCGATCCCATAATTCCTGAACGAACGCAATTCGTTGTTCCTTGGGAAGGGTATCGAACTCTGGCGGGACCTTTAATTTCGCGCTCATGATGGTCAATTATAGGTGACGTTGGATGCAGGGCGCCACGGTGCCTTCTTGTCGTATAGCACCGAGCCCTACTCGGTCTGCGCCTCGATAATTCCCACCGGGCAAGTCACTCCCGTTCCGCCGAGGCCGCAGTAGCCGCCGGGATTCTTCGCCAAGTATTGCTGGTGATAGTCCTCGGCGTAGTAGAACTCGGGCGCGTCGGTGATTTCCGTGGTGATGCGACTGAAGCCGGCGGAAGACAGGCGCTTCTGAAACGCATCGCGCGACGCGGTGGCAAGTTTCTTTTGTGCTTCGTTATAAACGTAGATACCGGAACGATACTGCGTGCCGGCGTCGTTGCCTTGGCGCATGCCTTGGGTTGGGTCGTGACTTTCCCAGAAAACTTTGAGCAAATCTTCGTAGCTCACGACTTTCGGATCGTAAACCACGCGCACGACTTCGTTGTGGCCGGTCTGGCCGGTGCACACTTCGCGATAGTTGGCGTTCGGCGTGTGACCGCCGGCGTAGCCGACGGCGGTGCTGTAGACGCCGGGGATTTCCCAGAACATGCGTTCCGCGCCCCAGAAACATCCGAGGCCGAACATCGCCTGTTCCATACCTTGCGGAAATGGAGGTCTAAGCGGATTTCCGTTTACGAAGTGGCGTGCGGGCACGTCCATCGGTGTTGCGCGGCCGGGTAACGCTTCGCTCGGCGCCGGAACCGCCATCTTCTTCGAACCAAACAGTGCCATGGGTCACCTCCGTTCGCTGTGGCTAGTTTTAGTCTGCCTGAAGTTCCGAACCTTACACCAGCGCAACCAAAACCGCCGCTCCCGGTCTTAACGGACGCGTTCTACCATAGGGGGGTTCATGCCCACAAAACTACTGGAATTCCTTCGAATCGGCGCAGGCGCGCTCGCGTTGCTGTTCGTGTCAGTACAAGCCGCGGACAAACCCGGAGATTCGTCGACGCTTGCTAAAGCAACGTTCGCGGGCGGTTGTTTCTGGTGCATGGAGCCGCCGTTCGACAAGCTCGACGGGGTGATATCGACGACCTCGGGTTACACCGGCGGACAAAAGACGAATCCAACATATAAAGAAGTGTCGGCGGGTGGAACCGGGCACGCCGAAGCCGTACAAATCGTCTACGACCCGAAGAAGATTCGGTATGAGCGGCTGCTCGAGGTGTATTGGCGCAACGTCGATCCGACCGACTCGGGCGGGCAGTTTTGCGATCGCGGCAACCAATATCGGACCGCCATCTTCTATCACAACGACGAGCAGAAACGCCTTGCGGAGCAATCGAAGGCGAAGCTCGGACAATCCAAACCGTTCAAGGAACCGATCGTGACCACGATCGTGGCGGCGACCGAGTTCTATCCGGCCGAGGAGTATCATCAGGATTACTACATCAAGAATCCCGTGCGCTACAAGTTCTACCGCTATAGCTGCGGGCGCGATCAGCGCCTCGAAATGTTGTGGGGCAAGAACTGAGGAGAACCGATGGCGGAGCTGGCTCATGTCGTTCTTTATGTGCGCGATCTACGGCGCTCCGTGCAATTTTACCGCGACGTCGTCGGCCTGCCGTTGATCGGAGAAATTTTCGACGGCGGCGCCGCGATGTTTTCCAGCGGGCACACACACCACGAGCTGCTGCTCATCGAAGTCGGCGATGCGCCGGGGCCGTTGCACGGTCGCCGCATCGGTCTTTACCACATAGGCTGGAAAATCGGCGAATCGCTCGATCAATTGCGCGCGATGAAAACGCGCCTCGAAAAAGCCGGCATGCCGATCGATGGGGTGTCGGATCACACCGTGAGTCAAAGTCTTTACGTGCGCGATCCGGACGGCAACGAGATCGAGCTCTTCGTGGACGATCCGAAAGTCGATTGGCGCAAATCAAAGGCGTGGATGGAAGCGCCGGTCAAACCGCTGCGGTTGTAGGCGGTCACGACACCCGTACGGGCGCACAAGGTTCTTGTGCGCCCAGGTGGGAATAGCGGGGGTGAGGGTGCGATGTCAAAGGTCCTCAAATACGTTCGCTTTCCACCTGCTGTACAGGGATGTACGAATGTCGCGAGCGCAGGATGCGCAGGAGCGACCTCATCCCATACATGGACGCCCCCTGTTTGCCAAGCCATCCTTCGGCGATAGCGAGCAGGTAAAGCGTGCAGCCATACATCCG
>JBGPKL010000090.1:0-9631 GCA_041485885.1 Sulfurifustaceae bacterium | reverse complement strand
TCGTCATGGTACGACGTTCGATCCTAACCGCATCACGCAGGTGTTGACATGAACCATAGAATCTCTACGGGGATTGAACTGCGACAGCAACTACAACAGAAAACCTACGAACGCAGAATTTTTCGTGGTTGCTGTTGTTCCGGGTCCCCGTAGGGCGCGGCTCCGAGCATCGCAGGGTTTGGGCAAAAGCCCGGAGGGGAGCGGACAGGGAGTCCGCTCCCGAGACACAGTACAGGGAAGTGCTGTGGCTCGGCGCTGGCCCAAACCCGAGAAGCGCAGCGAGCCGTTTGCGCCCTGTCGGGGGGTCTTTTCTTTTGGTGACTTTTCTTTGGACAAGCAAAGAAAAGTCACTTGCCGTGGGTCAACCACCCACAAGTACATTTAATACATTCGACGAGTCCGCGCGAACGCGCGGTCTACCCGCTATACGTATGGCCGCGCCTGAAAAACCCGATAATCCATATCAGGAAATAACGTGTCGCGCGATGCGATCGCGCCGAGGTATCCCTCATCGTAACGATCGCGTTCGATCATCGTCGCCAATCGATCGAAGCGGTGGATGTGCGTCTTGAAGCGCCGCACGGCATAATCGACGCTGGTGCCGGTTTTCATAATGAACGCCCAGTCGCTCGATTGCGCCAGCAGCAGCTCGCGCGCGGCTTGATCGAGCGCCCAGCGCATGCGGCCGTCGGCGTGTTGGAACCGCCGCACGAGCGCGCTCATTCGACTTGCCGCGGCGTGCAAGTGCGGATAAATCCAATCATTGGCCCCGTTGAGCCACACTTCGTGAAAGCCGCCCGCGCCCCAGCTGCATTCGGGCGGCGCGGCGGGTTGCAGATCACCGAAGCGATCTAGGTATTCCGACGGAAGAATCGTCTTGACGTCGTTTTGATCGAACGCGATCTTGCGCAGCAAGAAATCGATCCACTGCGGTCCCTCGAACCACCAGTGACCGAAGAGCTCGGCGTCGTACGGTGCGACGACGATCGGCGGCCGATCCAATGTGGACGCCAGCCATTCGATCTGCCGCTGGCGATTGAATAGGAAATGGCCGGCGTGCTCGGCGGCGCGCTCGCGCGCCCAGCCTGGATGATACGGCTCCTTCCAGTCGGTCTTGCCGGTGATGCGGTGATACTTGAGGCCGGTGAAAGTCGGCACGCCGGCGTGATGCAACCGCTGAATGTGCGGTTCGCGTACGTCGAACCCGGCGTCGCGATAAAAATCTCGATACACGGGATCGCCCGGATACCCTTCCTCCGCCGCCCAGACCTGTTTCGACGATTCGTAATCGCGTCCGAACGCGGCCGGTCCGCCGGGCGTGCGAATCGGACGATGCAGGCCGTACTTCGGCCGAGGGTCGGCATTCAGCAACCCGTGCGAGTCGAGAATAAAAAACTCAATGCCGAACTCGTTCAGCAACCGATCGACGCCGGGCGTGTAACCGCACTCCGGCAGCCACATGCCGCGCGGCCGGCGGCCGAGGATGCGCTCGTGGGTGCGCACCGCCATCGACAATTGTGCATACAAACTTTCCGGGTTGACGGCGAGCAGCGGAAAGTAGCCGTGGGTCGCGCCGCAGGTAATGATTTCGAGATGCCCCGCTTCCATGAGACGACGAAACGCCTGGGTAACATCGAGACGGTCGTGCTCGACGAAGCGCCGCCGCAATTGCTCGTAACGATGAGTGTAAAACAGAACCACGGGATGAAAGTTAGGATCGGCTGCCGTGCGTGCGCGCTCGCCCGCGAGCGCCTGCAGGCGCTCGTCGAGATAGCGCACGTAACGGTTCTGCAGCAGCGGATCCGTCATCATCGAGAGCAGCGGTGGCGTGAGCGACATCGTGACGCGAAAGTGCACGCCGCCCTGAGCGAGCCCCTCGAATACATCGAGCAGCGGCAAATAGGTTTCCGTCAGCGCCTCGAAGAACCAATCTTCTTCCAGGAAGCGTTCGTGCTCAGGGTGCCGCACGAACGGAAGGTGGGCGTGCAGAATGAGGGAAAGGTAGCCTTTGGGGATCAAGCTAGCGTTTGTTCGGTTCCTGCCGCGAATGAAGGCGCACGCGAGCGCGCATCCGCTCGCCCCCTTCTCCCGCAAGCGGGGGAGGGGAGTTTTGTAAGATCGGAGCCGAGCGTGCTACGCGCGATTCTGTTCATTTGTGAGAGGGGAAGTTGGTGGAGATCTTCACTTCGACGGGCTGCTCCCGCCGCCCGGCCAAGCCATGCGTTCGTTCGGTGTGCGCGCGCCGGAAGGGCTGCCGACTGACGCCGACCAACGATAGCCGCGCGCGGCATCGATGACGCCGCCGCTTAGCAGGTACATGCGCTCGAAGTCCTCCGCGCTGATCCACCAGCGGTGATCGGTCCGCGTCGAGGCGTAGAGGCTTGGGATGCGCGCGATGCTCTGACCTTGAGCGGCGATGAATTCGCCGTCGCGGTAGTATCCGAGCTGCACCAGAATCTCGTGGGCGCCCACATTGTCGGGCAAGTGAAAGTACCAGCCGCCGCGATCAAGCTGAACCGCGACCTCCTCGCAGACCTGCAGAGCGTTCGCCATCGTTCGACAGAGGCGCAGTCGGTAGTCTCCGTGCTGCGCCACTTCTCCGCTCGGCAGCCGCCAGTAGGCATAGAGAACTCCCGGTTTCTGCGGTAACAGGTAAACCGCGGGCTCGGTCAGCGCGGGAAGCCGGTCGATATCTTCGCCGAGATCTGCCGGCGGCATCGGTGCGGGGCGGCCGTTCGGGCGCAACGTGTACTTCGCGCCGCCGATTAATTCCTCGGTCGTGACGTCGCTCGATGGCGCGGTAGGAACGGATGTTGACGGTGTTGCCGGCGGGCGGTCGACGTGCGCCGCCACAGTCCGTGCCGCAGGCTTAGCTACCGGCATCGTCGTGGCGCTGGTTTTTTTTTCGCGCGGTTTGGTAGGAGGCGCGCCGGCACGCTCGCGCCGCGCAACAACCGACGGCGACGCTGGCACCGACGACGTGGCGCGACCGAGGCGGCGAAGCAACTCTTCCTTCGTCATTTTGGAATAACCCTTGAGCCCGAGCGCCTTAGCGCGTACGCGCAATTCCTTGAGTGTCTTTTCTTTCATCACGTAAAACTCATGTCTGCATGCATCGTACCGTGCGGGTCGCAAATGTAAAGTGCGGCGAGAGTTCCGCCACGGCCCGGTTTTGCCGCGCCGGCGGTTTAGGCGCGCGTCGGTGCAATACGATCGTACAGGGCAGCGTATTCCCGCGCGCTTTGGCGCCAACTGAAATCCTGTCGCATGCCGTTTAGCGCGAGCGCGCGCCAGACCTTTTCGTCGTGGTACAGCGCGAGCGCGCGTCGCATCGCCTGGGCGACCGCGCCCGGCGTGGCTTCATCGAAGACCACGCCCGTCGCGCTGTTGTCCGCCAGCGCCTGTGGGGACGCGTCGACCACCGTGTCGGCAAGCCCGCCGACGCGTCGCACAATCGGCACCGTGCCGTAGCGCAGGCTGTACATCTGATTCAACCCGCACGGCTCGAAGCGCGATGGCATCAGGAACATGTCGGCGGCGGCCTCGATTCGATGCGGGAGTGCCTCGTCATATCCGATCCGCACCGCGACCTGATCGGGATATCGACGTTCCATGCGCCGCCACGCCTCTACGAGGCCGCTCTCTCCGCTGCCGAGCAACGCCAGCTGCACGCGCTGCTCGGCCAGCTCGGGCCAGACGCTGAGCGCGAGGTCGAATCCTTTTTGCTCCACGAATCGCCCGATCATGCCGATCAAGGGCGTTCGCGTTTCGCGCGAAAGTCCGAGTTGTTCTTGCAGCGCCCGCTTGTTGACGGCCTTGCGATCGAGCGAGCGCGCGGAGTAAGGCTGTACCAGATGCGGATCGGCGGCGGGGTTCCAAACGTCGGTATCGATGCCGTTAAGAATACCCGACAACCGATCCGCGCGCTGACGCAGGAGATCCTCGAGCCCGTATCCAAACTCGGGAGTCTGAATCTCGCGCGCATACGTCGGGCTCACGGTCGTCAGTCGATCGGCGTAGACCAGACCGCCTTTAATGAACGAAAGTTGGCCGTAAAACTCCAACGCGTGCATCGACCAGAGAGTGGGCGCAAGCGCGAGCGTCGCAAACGTCTCCGCCGGGAAAAGCCCTTGGTACGCGAGATTGTGAATCGTGAAGACGGTCGCGGGGCGCGAGTCACGCGTCGCGAGAAGCGCGGGGACGAGGCCCGTCTGCCAATCGTGGCAATGTACCACGTCGGGGCGCCAGTTGATCTCCGTTTGCATGCCACTGAGCGCTGCGGCAACGGCGCAAAGCAATCCAAAGCGCTGCGCGTTGTCGGGCCAAGGGCGACCGCTCGCATCGACGTATGGATGACCCTCGCGATCGAACGCGGGCGGATGATCCACGAGCCATAGGATCACGTCGCTTCCCGGCAGAGTCCCTTCCAGCAACGTGGCGGGCGTCTGGGCAAAAGCCACGTTTATTTGCGCGATGGCGCGAAGCGAGCGCAGCGCGCGCTTCGCCCCCGGGTAGGCTGGCAGCAGCAGGCGAACGTCGTTTCCCAGCGCGCGCAGCGCGCCCGGAAGGCTACCGGCTACGTCGCCTAGACCGCCGGTCTTGGCGAGCGGATGCGCCTCGCTCGCTACGAACAGCACTTTATGCATGAAGAAGAGACAGGATTGGTGGCTCGGTTTGCGAGCGATATGGTAAATTCAACGGCGGCGACAAACGAGTGCTTTTGCACCGCCGGCGTGTTCGCAGGACGCGAATGAGCACGATCGGGTGGGCCAACGTCGCAAACAGCGAGCGCCGAGGACGCGCGGGCGCATGCGCCACGACCCACACAGTCATGGACGGACTTTTTCGAATCCCAACGACAAATCGAAGGAATCGATCAACACCGTGAGTCTCGTGCATACCGAGCGTTTTGTCAGCCGACTGACGCGCAACACCTTGGCGCTGATTCTCGCCGGCGGTCGCGGATCGCGTTTGCAGGATCTGACGCGCTGGCGGGCCAAGCCCGCGGTGCCGTTCGGCGGAAAATTTCGCATCATCGATTTTCCGCTTTCCAATTGCATCAACTCCGGAATTCGTCGTATCGGCGTGCTGACGCAGTATAAGGCGCACTCGCTGATTCAGCATATCCAAAAGGGTTGGGGGTTTTTGCGCGGCGAGTTCGGCGAGTTCGTCGAGTTATTGCCCGCTCAGCAACGCGTCGAGCCGCCATCGTGGTATCTCGGCACGGCGGACGCGGTGTACCAAAACATCGACATCATTCGCAATCACGATCCTGACTTCGTGTTGATCCTCGCCGGCGATCATATATATAAGATGGACTATGGCCCGATGCTCGCGCGCCACGTCGAGCGGCACGCGGATCTCACGGTCGGGTGCATCGAAGTGCCGGTGAACGAGGCGCGCGATTTTGGGATCGTGACGGCGAACGAGGACGGCCAGATCGTCGAATTCGTCGAAAAGCCGAAGAATCCGCAGCCGATGCCCGGGAGCGACGCCTATGCGCTCGCCTCGATGGGCATCTACGTTTTCAACTCGCCGTTTCTATTCGATCAGCTCGCGCGCGACGCCGGCGCGTCGAAGTCCTCGCGCGATTTCGCGAAGGACATTATTCCGGCGGCGATTCCAAACTCGCGCGTCTACGCGTACCGATTCCAGGACGTGATCAGCGGCGCGCGCGCGTATTGGCGCGACGTCGGAACCGTCGATGCGTTCTGGCACGCGAATCTCGAGCTTGCCGACGCCGTTCCCGAGCTCAATCTCTACGATGACGAATGGCCGATCTGGACGTATCAAGAGCAGCGTCCGCCGGCGAAGTTCATTTACGATCAGGAAGACCATCTGGGGATGGCGGTGAACTCCATGGTCTCCGGCGGCTGCATCATCAGCGGCGCGGTCGTGCGCCATTCGGTGCTTTTCTCCAACGTGCGCGTCGAGTCGGGCGCCGCCGTCACCGACGCCGTCGTCCTGCCGAACGTTCTGATCGAACGCGAGTGCCGCATTCGCCGCGCCGTGATCGATCAAGGTTGTCGGTTTCCACCGGGAACCGTCGTCGGCGAATCCGCCGATGAGGACGCGCGCCGGTTCCATATCACGCCCGGCGGGGTGGTGCTCGTAACGCCGGAGATGCTCGGGCAACAGCAGCAGCATGACAGTTGAGCCACGACTCAAAGTCGTGCTGTGCTGGCACATGCATCAGCCGCAGTACCGCGATCTGATCAGCGGGGAGTACCAGCTCCCGTGGGTCTACCTGCACGCGATCAAGGATTACGTCGATATGGCGGCGCATCTCGAAGCGCATCCCGGCGCGCGTGCGGTGGTGAACTTCGCGCCGATCCTGCTCGAGCAGATTGCGGACTACGGCGCGCAGGTGCACGGGCTCCTCACGAACACCGCCGCCATTCGCGATCCGGTCTTGGCGGCTCTCGGGCAACCGGCGCTGCCGATCGATGTTGAATCGCGTGTGGCGCTGATCAAAGGGTGCTTGCGGGCGAACGAGTCGCGCTTGATCGATCGCTTTCCGCCGTATCGGCAACTCGCGAGCATGGCCGGTTGGGTGGTCGATCATCCCCCCGCGGCTGTTTACTTGCAGGAGCAATTCCTGGCGGACCTATTGGTTTGGTATCACTTAGCGTGGCTCGGGGAAACCGTGCGGCGCAACGACGGGCGCGTGCAACAGCTGATAGCGAAAGGCGCGGGCTACACGCTGCACGATCGCCGCGCGTTGCTCGGCATCATCGATGAGCTGCTGAACGGCGTGATTGGCCGCTATCGCATGCTCGCGGAGAGCGGCCGCATCGAGCTTTCTCTCACGCCGTACGCTCACCCGATTCTCCCGCTGCTGCTCGACTTCAAGAGCGCGCGCGAAGCGATGGCCGACGCGCCATTGCCCACGCTCGAGCGTTATCCTAACGGCGAGGCGCGCGCGCAGTGGCACTTGCGCCACGGAGCGATGACTTTCGCGCAATACTTCGGCCGTACGGCGCGCGGTTGTTGGCCGGCCGAAGGCGCGGTGAGCGCGGGCGCGCTCGAAATATTGGCGCAACGCGACTTCACGTGGGCAGCGAGCGGCGAAGGCGTACTGCGTCATGCGTTAGAGCGCACCAAGCAGGCATTCGACGGACACAAAGACGAATGGTTGTACCGGCGTTACACGGGTCCGGGGGGAATCAGCGTGTTCTTCCGCGACGAAAGTCTGTCCGATCTCATCGGCTTTACCTACGCGAATTGGCATGCCGATGACGCGGTCAGTAATCTTATCGATCATCTCGAGCAGATCGCCGAACGCTCACGCGCGCATCCCGAGCGCGTCGTCAGCATCATCCTCGACGGAGAAAACGCGTGGGAGCACTACCCGGAAAACGGTTACCATTTTTTGAACGCGTTGTACGCGCGGCTATCGACGCACGCGCGGCTCGAGATGACGACGTTCGGCGATTGTGTGAACGTCGAGCCGGCGCCGTTGCCGCCGCTGGTCGCGGGTAGTTGGGTGTACGGGACATTCTCCACGTGGATCGGAAGTCCCGACAAAAACCGGGGCTGGGACATGCTCAGCGAAGCGGCGCTCGCGTTGGAGGCGGCGCGACCGCGTTTCGAAGCGGCCGGACGCTCGATGAGCCGCGCCGAGGAGCAACTCGCGATCTGCGAAGGCTCGGACTGGTTCTGGTGGTTCGGCGATTACAACCCCGCGGCGACGGTGAGCGACTTCGAGCGCTTGTTCCGGCGCCATCTCACGAACCTCTATCAACTGCTAGGCGTCGAACCGCCGCGGTACTTATCGAGCGTCTTCACCCACGGGGCAGGATTGCCGCTGCACGGCGGTACGATGCGACCGGGGCAACCGACGGTGTGAGCGCTATCTCTATCTGTCATTCCCGCGGCCGCTCTCGCGCGTCCTGCGCTTCGCGGCATTCGGGCTTCCTGCCCAGCAAAAGCGGGAATCCAGTTATTAAAAGGAAGAGATTTTCTGTGTTTGTATTTTAGCGAGTGAACGACACCACAAAGTGAATACGATCTTCGATAAGCGCCGCGCCGGCGTGCTGTTGCATCCCACGTCCTTCCCGAGCGGCAGTCTCGGTTCCGACGCCGTGCGTTTCCTCGATTTCATGCGGGCGGCCGGGTTGAGTGTGTGGCAAACGCTTCCGATCGGTCCGACGCACGATGACGGCTCGCCGTATCACGCGCTGTCGGTCAATGCGATCGGCCCTCAGCTGATAGATTTCCAGCAATTGGTGGAGAAGGGTTGGCTCTCGCAAGCGCCGTCTTCCGTCGACCGCGCGGCGCGACGAGCGGCGCTCGCGAAAGCGCAAGAAGGCTTGCAGACAGTTGGTTCCCGCAAGGATCGCGCGGCGTTCGATGAATTCTGTAAACGCGAACGCGGCTGGTTGCGCGAGTACGCGCTTTACCAAGCGTTACGCGAAGAAAACGGCGAGAGACCGTGGTGGCAGTGGCCGCCCGCGTTGCGCGATCGGGATCAGGAGGCGTTGAGCGCCGCGGGTAGGCGACTCGCGGGTCAACTAAGGAACATTTACTTCGAGCAGTTCATCGCGGTGAGCCAGTGGCAGGCACTGCGCGAGCAGGCGCGCGCGCGCGGCATCTTGCTCTTCGGTGACCTGCCGATCTTCGTCGCGCACGACAGCGCGGAAGTCTGGGCGCGGCGCGCCTGCTTCAAGCTCGATGAAACCGGACACCCGCGGGCCGTAGCGGGCGTGCCGCCGGATTATTTTTCCAAGACCGGTCAGCGCTGGGGCAATCCACTCTACGATTGGGAATATCTCAAGGCGCACGGCTTCGATTGGTGGATCGCGCGGCTCGCGACCGAGCTTTCGCGCTTCGACATCGTACGTGTCGATCACTTTCGCGGCTTCGAGGCGTGCTGGGAAATTCCGGCGAACGAGCAAACAGCGGTCAACGGCCGCTGGGTCAAAACGCCTGGGCAGGAGCTGTTCGATGCATTTGTCGCGCGTTTTGGGAAACTGCCGCTCGTCGCTGAGGACTTGGGAATAATCACTCCGGAGGTTTCCGCGCTGCGCGAGCGCTACGGTTTGCCGGGCATGGCGATTTTACAGTTCGCCTTCGACAGCGGTCCGACCAACCCCTACTTGCCGCACAATATCGCGCGCGACCATGTGGTTTACACCGGTACCCACGACAACGACACCACGCTCGCATGGTTCGAGGACTTGAGCGGCGAGCAGCAACAGCGTATTCGCGAATACTTGAGCAGCGCCGAACCGTTGCCGTGGCTCCTCACGCGGATCGCGCTGATGTCGGTCGGACGTCTCGCGATCATTCCGTGGCAGGATTTGCTCGGCCTCGGCCGCGGGCATCGGATGAATACGCCCGGCACGAGTGCCGACAATTGGCGATGGAAATTTGATTGGTCGGCCGTTCCGGCCGATCTGGCGGCGCGCGTGCGGAAGCTGGTGGAGATGTATGGCCGCGGGGCGGCGAGTGATTTGCGGTAGGTTGGATCGCGCTTCGCGCACAGAGAATCGTCATTCCCGCGAAAGCGCACTACTGTCCGGAATAAACTCATGCGAACAGCTCCGTTTGCCGCAGAGCGAACTCGACTCGTCGCTCGCGCCATTGCCGGTGCCGGTGGCGTTCGGTATCGGGACGCTGGAACAGTGTC
>JBGPKL010000089.1:0-9856 GCA_041485885.1 Sulfurifustaceae bacterium | reverse complement strand
TGCATGCCGGGCCCGATCCGCACGCCCATTCCTCGCACCCGCTTGTCGTTGCAGTTCCGTGTGCTCGCTCTTGGTCAGTGTCATCACGCCCTCCACGGGTATAATGATACTATCTATTTAAACGTTACAGTCCACTAGTGCGTATACAAGGTCCGCGATAATATTTGTATCCTGGCGACTTGCAGATGACTTCCAATTTCGTGACGGCACTGCGACACGGCGTTTTTTTCGATAGTGCTAACGAACCTCGATGGGCGTTAGGTGTTTGGCGAATCTTCGATCCGTGGGTAGATGCTCGCCTTCAGGCACAGCAAGGTTACCGTGTGCCCGTGACTACACGTCCTCTCACTATTGAATTTCATTTCCGTCGCGTCGTGCTGCGGCTGGTCCGTTCGTTAGCGCAGTTGCAAAAACGAATACACGAGTGGGATCAGTGGCTCGCAGCAGGCGGTCTTGAAGGCACGCATCCGGAGCTAGCCTTTGAAATTCCAGAGGAGGGCGGAATCGCAGCTGACAGCGCCTTTCACTACCTTAATCTCTTCATCGATGATCTGGCTCGCGTTATCCCGTACGTCCTTGCATACGGTGAAACAGCTATGAAGGACGTGGAGGGTTTTACTGAACTCAAGACGAGGCTTCAGAAGGAAAAGATTGCGGCGTCGCCGGCTTTGCGCGAACTCTTCTTGGAGTTGGATTGCAACGATTCGTGGTGGTATCAGGGCTTCAAATATGGTGTTGGCATTCGTCAACGACTGACGCATTACACCGATATCGTGTATTTTCACGGCAGCGCCAAACTTGGTGATGCTCGACTCAGTGGTGACATATCACTGACTGGCGTCGGTGGGCCCATCCACCACGAAGACTTCGAGCAAGCACTACGGGAGCTTTTCGGCAAGCTGTGTGAATGGCTTGATCGTCTAGAACAACCGCTTCTCCAACATCTTTCCGAGAAGTTGGGGGCAAGGGGGATCTCTTGGAATCCGCTCGATGACAGATGCCGTGCCGTTATACTTCCAGTACTAAGCGGAATTCGAGTCGATGCGGCGCACTACTTGTACCTACCTCTGTCAACAGCGTCGAGAGATGTGAGTCCATAGCTCGGGTTTCGCTGCGCGAAACCCGACCACAGTTGTAGTTGCAGTTGTTGTTAACTCCCCGTAGAGCCAGCCAAGCACCGCAACCGCTCCCGGTGGATTGCGCTCGACCGTGCTTGAGCCCGAGCGGCGGGGTTTTCGCCGCCGGCGAGTTGGGCGAGCGTCCGGGAGCGGTGGGGTGAGGCGGAGTAGTCACGAACGCACTTGCTGTACAGGGATGTACGAATGCTCGCGAGCGCAGGATGCGCAGGAGCGGCGCAACGTGCATTCGCGCCGCCGAACGGGTGCGCCATGGATGGCGCACCCTGGTTTCAAGCGAAGCAGGATTGCGTAGCGCAGAAACCGCAGGGCACCGATCGCGTAATTCTCGCGCGCGGGCGCCGCGACCGGGGCGTGTTTCTTTTGGTGACTTTTCGGGTGCTGTACAGGGATGTACGAATGTCGCGAGAGCGCATGGATGCGCGGAGCGACCACGAGCAAAGAAAAGCTACTTGCCGTGCTGTTCAGGGACGTACGAATTTCGCGGGAGGCAGGATGCCGGGAGCGATGGGTCAACCACCCACAAGTTAATTTCATACTCGACAGCTCGCGCGGAGCACGAACCAATCTAAACCCCGGATTGCGCTTCGCTTCATCCGGGCTACACGTACTACTCCCCCTCTCCCCATCGCTCTCCCGCAAGGGGAGAGAGGGGAAGGAGATGGATCGGCGGTCGTCCGCCAGCCGAACGGCGCTCAAAAAATGCCCGCAACCGCCGCGTGACACCCCCCACCCACGGTCGTATAGTAGCGCCGGGCGTCGTTATGGATCGCGCGCCTGCGCGACGGCTCGAGCAATCGAGCGCTTTCTTCTTCCCCTGTCACGCCGATCACCGCGTCCGCTTTTCCGCCACTTTCTTGGGGACGCTGTTTTCTTTTTTTATAAGGAGTTCATAAGGAGGGTAAATGATCCCAAGTCCATTCCAATATCACGCGCCGGCCGACCTCAAGCATGCGGTAGAGCTGCTGGGTAAGTATGGCGAGGACGCGAAAGTGTTGGCCGGCGGACATAGTCTGCTGCCGATGATGAAGTTGCGCTTCGCCGCGCCCGCGCATCTGATCGATCTGAATCCGATCGCGGAGCTGAAAGGCATACGCGAGTCGTCCGGCACGCTGCATATCGGCGCGATGACGACCGAGAACGAATTGATCGCGTCGGCACTGTTGAAAGAAAAATGCCCGTTGATCGTCGAGACCGCGCGCGTGATCGCCGATCCGCAAGTTCGCAGCCGCGGCACCATCGGCGGCGACGTCGCGCACGGCGACCCCGGCAACGATCACCCCGCAGTCATGCTCGCGCTCGGCGCGTCGTTCGTGTTGCGTGGACCTTCTAAGGAGCGGGTGGTGGCGGCGGACGGTTTTTATCTCGGGCCGCTGCAAACCGCGATAGCGGCGAACGAGATACTGACCGAGATCCGGATTCCGATTCCTCCGCGCGGGAGCGGCTACTCCTACCAAAAGCTCAAACGTAAAGTCGGCGATTTCGCGACCGCCGCGACGGCGGTGCAGCTCACGCTCGACAAAGGTACGTGCAGCCGTATCGGCATCGCGCTCACCAACGTCGCGCCGACGCCGTTGCATCTGAGCGAAGCCGAGCAGCTCCTCACGGGTAAGCGGATCGATGATGCATTGATCAAACAAGCCATGAAGCTGGCGATGGAGGCCTGCGACCCCACGGCCGATATGCGCGGACCGGTGGAATACAAGCGCGCTATGGCCGGCGAAATGACGAGGCGCGCGCTTAACCAAGCGCTGGCGCGAGCGAAATAAGGAGCTACCGATGAAAGTTCATTCCATGAAAATCGCGAAGATGCCGATCGCGTTCACGCTGAACGGCGAGCCGGTCGAAGTGCTGGTCGAGCCGCGCACCTTGTTGATTCACTTGCTGCGCGAGCAGTTGAACAAAACCGGCAGCCACATCGGCTGCGAGACGACGCACTGCGGCGCCTGTACGGTCGATCTCAACGGGCAGTCGGTCAAGTCATGCACCGTGCTCGCCGTGCAAGCGAACGGCGCGCAGGTGATGACGGTCGAGGGCTTGGCGCCGAACGGCGAGCTGCATCCGATCCAGGAAGGTTTCATGCAGGAGCACGGGCTGCAATGCGGCTTCTGCACGCCGGGCATGATGATGCGCACCTATCGGCTGTTGCAGGAGAACCCGAACCCGTCGGAGGAAGAAATCCGCATGGGTCTGTCGGGGAATCTCTGCCGTTGCACCGGTTATCAAAATATCGTCAAGGCGGTGCAGTACGCCGCTCGCAAGATGCAATCTAAAGGAGTGCAAGCATGAGCGCACCAGCGGAAGTCATCGATCGCGAAAAAGCCATTGCCGGCGTCGGCCACTCGCGCAAGCGCAAAGAAGACCCGCGCTTCCTGCAAGGTCAGGGCAACTTCGTCGACGATATTAAATTGCCAGGAATGCTCTACGGCGATATCGTGCGCAGCCCGTACGCGCACGCGCGCGTAAAGTCGATCAACGCCGAGAAGGCGAAGGCGCTGCCCGGCGTTCTCGCCGTGCTCACCGCCGAGGATCTGAAACCGGTCAAGCTGCACTGGATGCCCACACTCGCCGGCGATACGCAGATGGTGCTCGCCGACGGCAAAGTGCTGTTCCAGAACCAAGAGGTCGCGATGGTGATCGCGACCGAGCGTTACATCGCCGCGGACGCTGTCGAGCTGGTGGAAGTCGAATACGAAGAGCTGCCGCCGCTCGTCGATCCGCACAAGTCGATGGACAAAGACGCGCCGGTGCTGCGCGAGGATATCGCCGGCAAGGATGGCGCTTACGGCAAGCGCAAGCACCCGAACCATATTTTCGGATGGGAAGTCGGCGATGCCGCGGCGACCGATGCCGCGTTCAAGTCGGCGCCGGTGACGGTCAAGGAGACAATGACCTATCAGCGCGTGCATCCCTCACCGATCGAGACCTGCGGCTGTGTCGCTTCATTTAATAAGGTCACAGGCGAGCTGACGGTATACATGACCACGCAAGCGCCGCACATCGTGCGTACCGTGGTGTCGCTGCTCTCCGGCATTGCGGAGAGCAAGATCCATATCATTTCGCCGGATATCGGCGGCGGTTTCGGCGGCAAGGTCGGCGTTTATCCGGGCTACGTCATCGCGACCGTCGCTTCGATCGTGATCGGCCGGCCGGTCAAGTGGATCGAGGACCGCATCGAGCATTTGTCGACGACCGCGTTCGCGCGCGATTACCACATGACCGGCGAGCTTGCGGCCGACAAGAACGGCAAGATCCAAGCGTTGCGCGTGAACGTGCTCGCCGATCACGGCGCGTTCAACGCGCACGCGAATCCGACGAAGTGGCCGGCGGGTTTGTTCAGCATCGTCACCGGGGCGTACGACATCAAGGCGGCGTTTTGCCGCGTCGACGGCGTGTATACCAACAAAGCGCCGGGCGGCGTGGCGTATCGCTGCTCATTCCGCGTCACCGAGGCGGCGTTTTTGATCGAGCGCATGATCGACGTACTCGCGCAGAAACTCGGCATCGACAAGGCCGAGATTCGCATGCGCAACTTTATCCAGAAGCAGCAGTTCCCTTATATGTCGGCGCTCGGCTGGGAATACGACAGCGGCGACTACGTGCCGGCGTTGAAGAAAGCGCTGGACGCGGTGAACTACCCAGCACTACGGAAGGAGCAGGAGGAGAAGCGCAAGAAGGGCGAGCTGATGGGCATCGGCATCGCGACGTTCGCGGAAATCGTCGGTGCCGGTCCGAAGAAGAATTGCGACATCTTGGGCGTCGGCATGTTCGACAGTTGCGAGCTGCGCGTGCATCCGACCGGCAGCATCATCGCGCGCCTCGGAACGAAGTCTCAGGGTCAGGGGCACGAGACGACGTATGCGCAGATCATCGCGACCGAGCTTGGCATTCCGTCCGACAATATCCAAGTGGAAGAGGGCGACACCGACACCGCGCCGTACGGGCTCGGCACGTACGGCTCGCGCTCGACGCCGGTCGCGGGCGCCGCATGCGCAGTGGCGGCGCGCAAGGTGAAGGATAAGGCGCGCAAGATCGCGGCGCACTTGATGGAAGTGAGCGAGAAGGATCTCGAATGGGACATCGATCGCTTCCGTATTCAGGGCGTGCCGGATCAATTCAAGACCATGAAGGATATCGCTTGGGCGGCGTACAACAACACGCCCGCGGGCATGGAGCCGGGTCTCGAAGCGGTCGACTACTACGATCCGCCGAACTTCACGTACCCGTTCGGCGCTTACGTGTGTGTAGTCGATATCGACAAACACACCGGCGAGATCAAGGTGCGCCGCTTCTACGCACTCGACGATTGCGGCACACGCATCAACCCAATGATTATCGAAGGGCAGATACACGGCGGGCTCGCCGAAGCGTTCGGCATCTCGATGGGACAGGAACTGATCTACGACGCGCAAGGCAACATTCAAGGCGCGAGTCTCATGGATTATTTTCTGCCGACCGCCGTGGAAACGCCTCACTGGGAAACCGGCTTCACCGTCACACCATCGCCGCATCATCCGATCGGCGCGAAAGGCGTGGGCGAGTCGCCCAACGTCGGCGGCGTGCCGGCGTTCTCCAACGCCGTGATCGATGCGTTCGCCCATCTCGGCGTGACGCACATGCCGATGCCGCACACGTCGTGGCGCGTGTGGGAGACGTGTCACAAGTTGGGATTGGATAAGTAGCGGCGACATAGTCACCACCTCATGTAGGATGGGTGGAGCGCAGCGATACCCATCACAATATTATTTTGTTGGGTATCGCCGCTTTGCGTCTCCACCCAACCTACGTGAGGGTTGCGATTTCTGAGATAAATTCCGGACCGAAAGCGCAATGATGGACAGCGACTAAGAAAATGTAGGGTGCGCCCTGCGCACCGAACGATAAATGGTGCGTGGAACGCACCCTACATCGAATTTTTTAGAACTCCTCCAAGTCTCGTCGCCCGCGGCTGATGGAAACGAACTCATGCTAGACAACGACGCAGTGCTCGAGCGCGCGTTAAATCTCAAGCGCGCGGGTCAACCGTTCGTGCTCGCCACGGTGGTGCACAGCCGCATGCCGGCGTCGGCGAAGGCGGGCGCGAAGGCGATCGTCGAACCCGACGGCACCATTCACGGCTGGATCGGCGGCGGTTGCGCGCAGCCGGCGGTGATCAAAGCCGCGAAACGAACGCTGAAGGAAGGCCGGCCGTATCTCGTGCGCATCAGCCCGTCGGGCGAAGACGCCACCGTGGAAGGCGTCGTCGAATACGACATGCGTTGTCACAGCGGCGGCAGCCTCGATATTTTCGTCGAGCCGGTGCTGCCGCGGCCGCGGCTCCTGATCTTGGGCGCATCGGCGATTGCGCAGGCGCTCGCGAACCTTGGCGCGGGCGCTGGATTTTCCGTGCACATCGCTTCGCCCGATCTGGATCGCGCTGCGGTGCCGGACGCAGATCAGGTCTTCGATCATTTCAATTTCGGCGTCGTCAACGCCGACTTCGTTGTCATCGCCACCCAAGGCAAGCGCGACGAAGAAGCGCTTGAGGCGGCACTCGGTACGTCCGCGGGCTACGTCACGATGGTAGCGAGTCGCCGCAAAGCGGCGAAACTCAAAGAGTACTTGCGCGAGCGTGGCCACGACATCGCGCGCATCGAGGCGATCGTGTCGCCGGCGGGGCTCGACATCGGCGCGGTGACGCCGGGAGAAATCGCGGTATCGGTGCTCGGCGCGTTGATTCAGGCGCGTCGAGACGCGGTTGCCGATAAGACGGTGTCCGCCGGGGAGCCCGTGCCTGAAGAATCGGCCTCGGTGGACCCGGTGTGCGGAATGAGCGTCGATCCGGGCACCGCCGAGCATTCCTTTATATATAAGGATACGGCGTACTATTTTTGCGGCGCCGGCTGCCGGCACGAATTCGAAAAAGCGCCGGCACGATTTGCCGCACAAAAAGCCGGCTGACGGCAAGCACGTTACCGAGCCGCGGGACGATAAGTTCTGGAACACTTACTCACGTTAGTCCGTCATTCCCGCGATCGCGTCTAAATCCCAAATCCTCGATTATCTCCAAAGAACTCATCGGCAACTGTTGATATCGCGAGTAAAAAATGACCAAGACCGCGTTCGTCACCGGCAGCACCGGTTTTCTCGGAATCAATCTGATCGAGCAGCTCACCCGGCAAGGATGGCGGGTGCTGGCGCTGCATCGTCCGACCTCCGAGATGAAATATCTGAAGCGCTTTCCAGTCGAGCCGGTCGCGGGAGATATCAACGATCCGGCCTCGCTCGCGCGCGGCATGCCGCGCGACATCGACGCTGTGTTTCACGTCGCCGGCGATACCAACATGTGGTCGCGGCGTAACGCCGAGCAGGACCGAGTGAACATCGACGGCACCCGCAATATGGTGGAGGCGGCGCTTGGCGCGAAGGCCAAGCGGTTCGTGCTCACCTCGAGCATTTCGGCGTACGGCATCCACGAAGGCAAAATCGACGAAACCGCCGAGCAGCGCGGGCGCGTGTCGTGGATCAACTACCAGCGCTCGAAGTTCCTGAGCGAGGAAGAGGTCCGCAAGGGCATCGCCCAGGGTTTAGACGCTGTCATCATCAACCCGGCGAGTATTTTCGGACCGTACGACACCAGCAGCTGGGCACGCTTGATTCGGTTGATCTACACCGGAAAGTTGCCGCGCATACCGCCCGGGGGGCTCTCGTTCTGCCACTCGCGCGAGGTCGCGAAAGCGCACATCGCCGCGGCCGAGCGAGGACGTAAGGCCGAAAACTATCTGCTCGGCGGGTTCGACGCGAGCTTCTTGCAACTGGTGCAAACGATCGGGGAAATGCTCGGGCGCGAAGTCCCGAGCAAACCCACGCCGCCGGCCGCGATGATCGTCGCCAGCCGCGTGGCAAATTGGATTTCTTATCTTACCGACAAACCGCCGAGCGTCACGCCGGAGATGGTGCGCATGATCACGCGCACTATGTATTGCGACAGCTCGAAGGCCGAACGCGAACTCGGTTTTCGCGCGGTGAATCTGCGTACGATGGTCGAAGACAGCGTGAACTGGCTGAAGCAGGAAGGCTTACTCGACCGCTGGGCGGCTGAACCCTAAAAAGGTATATGCACCTAACTACGCTCTCGGGCCAGCGCGAACGCGCTGTGTGCCAGGCGGAAACTTTCGTCATTCTCGCGAAAGCGGGAATCTAGATCTTAACGCCTAAACTTTCCGGTTTGCCCCTCGCGCTGGGAAGGTGGCACGACCGGGCTTGCGTCCCGGTGTTCCGCAAGCCACGCGAACAGCGTATCGAAGACAGCATCGCGGACCTCTTTTTTCGAGAGAATCAAATCGTACAGTCCGCCGGGGATGGCGCGCACGGTAACATCCTTGCCGAGCCCCGGGCTCCAACGCGCGATGTGATGCCAGTTGAGCACGATATCGGACTCGTCCGAGTGCATCGACAGCACCGGGCAACGGATCGCCAGCGCGGCTTGTACTTGAGCCTGCGCTTGGCGGATCGCGCGAACCCAACCGTAGTATGCCGGAAACCCCTCGATCGGCTTTAGGCGCAAGTCGAAATCCCACTCACCGACGTAGTCTTTGTGAATGCTCTTCGGGTAGACAGGCGATACCGCGTGGGGGTCGTTGAGGAATGGAAACACACGGCCGATCAGTGCCGCGATCGCCATGAGAGGACGGCGGGCCGGCGGGACGTTGAATTGAAAAAATGGACTGTTCAACCATAGCGCCTGGATCTGTTTGCGCCGCTCGCCCTCATGCGCGTACAACGCGCAGACGAGGCCGCCGGTTGAGTGACCCGCGAGCACCACGGGCTGACCTATCACCAGCAGTGCTCTCGTAACATCCGCGTAATACTCGTTGATCGACTTGCAAAAATTCGGATGCTGGTGCACGCGCAGCGATCGGCCGTGCTTGCGCAAATCGAGCGCATAAAACGCATAGCCTTCGGCTGCGAATCGTTCCGCCATATGTCGCTGGAAAAAATAGTCGATGAAGCCGTGCACGTAGAGCACCGCCCCCTTGGGCGCGGAGGCCGCGGGCAACCTTATGAGCGTTGCAACGACGGGTCCGTCGTAGTCGTCGGGAAGCGGAAGGTCGAAGATTTCAAAACCGGGGAGGAGCGGATCGGGGTGCCAGCTCATTTCTTATTGGGATCCTGGGCGACGGAGCCTAGATTATACCGAGCCGGAAAAATGATCGAGTCGGAAAAAGGATTTATCGAATTATCTTGATAGAGACTCTATCGTAGTTGCCGAGTATATCGAGAGCGGTTATGTCGTAGACGCCCGGGTCTTTGAACCGGTACTGAAAGCTTTGATGGCGCGTGGTCTCCCTAACCATGCGCCCATTGATCAACCCGTAGAGGGCCACGTCGCCGCCGACCGCGGACAGCGTGACGATCGGCGGTTTCGTCGCGTCCCCGGCATGGCGCAACACCGCGTACGGCCGGACGCCGACGATCTTTAGCCCACCGTCCTGGCTCGCGATCCGCGCGCCCGAACACGACCGGTCGACGCGCGGCAGGCGTGAACGAGCGCGCCGTTCCGGCGATAGCCAAGGTTCGAGTACGGCCGGCCAGCGCGCGAGCCACCTGAAGGCGGCTCTACCCCTACGGCTCCTTCTCCCTTTAAGGGAGAAGGTTAATGGAATGGACGCCCCCTTCCTATCAACGGCATCGAAGTGCCAAAGTGGAAGCGCGTTTCAACCACTTAACCGAAAGAGGGC
>JBGPKL010000088.1:0-10524 GCA_041485885.1 Sulfurifustaceae bacterium | reverse complement strand
GTCGTCAGGGTGTTTCAATCCTCGCCCGCTCACGTGAGCGGGCGCAACCCGCCGACAGGAGCAAAGCAATGTCAGAAGCATCAGTTTCAATCCTCGCCCGCTCACGTGAGCGGGCGCAACAAGTTCCGGCACGCGCTCAGTCGTTATGGGGCCAGTTTCAATCCTCGCCCGCTCACGTGAGCGGGCGCAACGCGACCGGCACGGATTACTACTACATCACCAGCGGCGGTTTCAATCCTCGCCCGCTCACGTGAGCGGGCGCAACGTTGTGAATTTGGCAATCATTGGTCGGCATACCGTCGTTTCAATCCTCGCCCGCTCACGTGAGCGGGCGCAACCTGGTGAAGCCGGCCAACGAAGTCCGCACTGTTGTTTCAATACTCGCCCGCTCACGTGAGCGGGCGCAACGTGGCGTTCAGTGCCACGCGGTCAGATCCAAACGAGTTTCAATCCTCGCCCGCTCACGTGAGCGGGCGCAACCGGCAGGTATACGGACTATGTAACTCGATGCGATCGTTTCAATCCTCGCCCGCTCACGTGAGCGGGCGCAACTCCACGAATGTAAATAATTCTATTACTGCGGTTTTCTCGCAGGTACGCGCGAACCCTTGCATGTCTGGAGCCTGACAATGTGGCGATATAAGCACCAGAGTAACTTTTTCCATTCTTGTCACCACGTTACACGACGCGCGATCCTTCCGGTTGAACACGATCGCTATAGGTTCGCGGACTTCATACTATCAGCGGCTCCTCGAAGTCCGTCGCCCGGAAATTACCGTATTCCTTTACGTTCTTCTCCGTCGGTTCCGTCAGCCGATAGAGGCGCAGATTATCCTCTTCCTCGTTGATTTCGGCGAGTAGCTCGCGCTCCAGTGCTTCGTATTGCATCAGGTTCACTTGGCATTCGAACACGGACTTCTGTACCCGCTGACCGTAATTCTGGCAAACCTTGGCTACGCGCCGTAAACGCCTTCTACCCGCCCGGGTCTCCGTGGAAACATCGTAACTGACGAGGATCAGCACGGTTACTTGATGAGGAAGGGCAGATAGCCTTCCATCTCCCCGCGAATCGTTCTTGCGAGGAAGCGCGCTTGAAGATCGGCAAGCAACCCGAAAGGAACTTGACTGTCGAGCAGAGGATGAGTGACTTCTTCCTGCTTGCGCTCCTGATAGGCGACCACGACGGTTCTTCTTGCGTCGTCTTGTAACTGTACCGCACCGCCGGGCCTATCCAGGAAGTCCTTCTCAGCGATCTGTCCGCGATTGATGAGCGTCAGCACCAGGCGGTCCGCGAGGATCGCGCGAAACTCCTCCATCAAATCTAGCGCCAACGCCGCACGACCCGGCCGCACGGCGTGCAGGAATCCGAGCTGCGGGTCGAGGCCCACGCTCTCTAACGCGGAGCGGCAGTCGTTCATCACCATCGAATAAACGAATGACAGCAACGCATTGAACCGATCGCGCGGCGGACGCCGAGAACGCCCATTCATCGCGAAGGGTTCGCGGATATCGGCGCGGACCATGTAGCTCAAGCTGCCGAAATAAGTCTTGGCCGATTCCCCTTCCAGCCCGCGCACGGTGTCGAGATTTTCAGCGGCGGGCAGATTGCGGATCGCCGCGGCGAGCGAGTCCGCCGCTTGGCTCAGCTTATCGCGATCGGCATCGCCGCTCGCCTCGCGTCCGCCACGCAACAACACTTGGCGCGCATTGCGCAGTTTGCCCGCGACAATAGCCTTGGCGGTATTGAGCGCGAACGGGGCGTTATCCGCGGCGCGAAACTGCGCTTGGCGCAGAAGAATATTTCCGCTGACCGGCCCTTCGATCCGCGCCTTGAATCGCCCGTTGCGATCGAGCAGCACGACGTTGCGCCCGTCTTCGGTACAACGGTGGATCGCACCGGGTGACATCATCACGTCGCCGAAACACACGATCGACCCGATGTGATGCAGCGGAACTTGCAGTTTCTTCTCGCGTTCCACCTCAATGCGCAATGTTTCGTTCTCCAAATGCACGTAGGCATTCGGCGTCATGACGTAGAGCGTATTTAGAATTTGCCGCATCTTTCCCAATCCGGCGTCAAGGCAGTGGGCGTCTTCTCATGTTTTCACGATTAAGCACGATGAAATAACCGTTAACAGCAAGATCGCCTTTAGCGAAAAGAGCTTTTAACACTTCAGCGGGTTCAAGGGGGGTAGCCGGGATAAAACGCAGATACACAATGGCCGGTGGACTTGGTAGACCGCGACCGTAAACAAGCTCGCCATAATCCTTGTCGAAGGTAACAAGAATACGGTTCTCGTTTCTCACCAGACGAATTACCGAAAGATCGTCGATCCCCGGTGTCCGTTCGGAAATAGACACTACATCGTGACCGACGGCACGCAGCTCGCGCACGCTTGTAAGCGGAATGTTTTCGTTGGCGAGGATCTTCAAGCGGCGTCAAATCCGTTTGAGTGAAAGAAACTCCTCGTCCTTAAAGCATTCCGAT
The DNA here is from genome assembly GCA_041485885.1 of Sulfurifustaceae bacterium. GTDB lineage: Bacteria > Pseudomonadota > Gammaproteobacteria > Acidiferrobacterales > Sulfurifustaceae > JACQFZ01. The sequence goes on along the minus strand of JBGPKL010000088.1, from coordinate 8,036 downwards.
GTGTAGGCAAACATCGCCTGCAAGTCTTCAGCGGTCAACTGCGGATAGTTAGCGAGAATCTTCTGCTCGTCCCAGCCCTGCGCCAGAAGATCGAGAAGGAACTGAACCGACAGGCGCGTGCCTTTGATCGCAGGTTTCCCGGCGAGAACGGCGGGGTCAGCAACGATGCGGGTTTTCCAATCCATAGCGAGAATTTAGCCTTAACTCCCAATTCAAGCAACAAAAAAAGCATCGACCCCTCACGTTTCGTCCGGCGTGAAAAGCTTTGCGCGCAAAGAATGTAGGCGCTTCGTGGCGGACATCGCCTCCGGCTGACAGATTTCGATCAACGAGCACTGCGGGCAGCGGTGATCGTTCACGGGCGGTGGCAATACCTTCAACCGGAGCAAGGCACGAACGGCGGCCACCGCTTCCGTCACCTGTTGTCGCAACGCGTCGGTAATCTCCACTTCGCGCCGGCGGCGCGAGCTGTGGTGATAGATCGCCCCGAACCGAACCGGCTTGCCGGTCATTTCTTCCAGACACATCGCTTGCGCGGCGAGTTGCAGGTCGTCGTGTTCTTGCGTTCGCTTTCGCCCGTGTTTGTACTCGACCGGGTAAAGCGTGTCGTCCGCGTGAAACTCGACGACATCCGCCTTGCCGGTAAGGCCCAGGCGATCCGAGTACAGCGCCAACGCCCGCTCGACGCGCACGCCCGACTCTTCGCTGGCTGCCGGTTCGTCAACCCGCTCATGCACCGCGCGCCCGCGCAGCGTATGGACGTTCTCGTCGAATACTTGCTCCATATGAATCAGCGCGCATTGACGCGGGCAATAACTGAAATGTTGCAGCGCCGAGATCGGCACGAGATCGGGTTCTTCCCATGCAGCCATCCGCTAGCCGACGGATCGTTCCAATGTAATGCCTTTGGGTAAGTCCGCAGTGTCCACGGCGACTTCGTAGTCCTTGAAGTCGCGCGGTACGGTTACACCATTCTTGAGCTTGGGCTGGACGCGCGCAAATAGACTGTGAGCGTGGGCATTGCCGAGTCCGGAATCATGCTTGAAGACGTACAGTCCACGTGTCGTCATCTCGCCGCGAGCAGCGGAGCGGTCGTGTTCGAACATATTGGAGAGCGCCTCCCAAAACAGCTTGAGATCGCCGTCAGAAAAGCCCGTCTGCGCTGCAAGGTGCGACGAAACAAAACCATGTGCGACATACAACCCGTAAGGCACAGTGTGTTTGCGGCCCATGGTGCGATTACCACCACTCTGCTTTTCCGACTCCGCTTCGGTCGCCACTGCCATGCGTGTGATGGAATGTTCTTGCGCCACGATGGAGTCGACCGAGCGCGCGAAGGTCAGTTGCACCGGGCCGCGGACTTGGCCACAGTTTGGGGCGGATTTTAGCGAAAGCACCGCGCCGAACGTTCTAATATCGTAAAACGACTCACACATTTTCTCCCTTCCGCTCTCCGTTTCGTCTCTGGTCGGCTTTCTAGCTTTGACATCCTTCAGCGTTTTGCTGAGAAAGGTTTTTACCGGCTTCGTAAGTTCGGTGTCCTTCATCCATTGCTGAACTTCTTTCTTATCGAGAACCCCGGATACGTTCAGTACAGTACCGCCTTCTTCGTCAGCAGTTAGTCCCAAGCCTTCCGGTAGAGCAACCTCGCCGAGTGCATCAACCAATTCATCCGGCACTTTCACAGATACATCCTCTCCAAGCCCTATTCCCAATTCCTTGAAGGCGCTGACATGCGCGCGGTCGTGCGGTCTTTCATATCGATGTTTCATCGCTACGTAGTTTCTTACTTTCCGCTTTAGGCACACGTCGGTTACCAGCCCTCGCGCGGTCTCTGCGTCTACTCGTGGCAAATTGCCCGCATCAGGATCGCCGTTGGGGTTGCCATCTTTTACATCGAACAACAACACAAAGTCGTACCGGTTTTGAATCGTCATGATCATGATCCCTCGTTTGATGTGCCATGTTTCTTGAAGAAATCCTGCCGCTGGTGGTAGTAGCCAATAGCGAAGCGGCCCTGATCCGCCAACGGCAATTGCGCCGAGAAATCACCGATGCCATCCATGATCTCGCCGATGCGCTTTTCCAGATTCACTGCGCGGCCGCGATTGTCGAGTTTGGCGATATGGTGGTTTTTCAATTTCAGCAGCGTTGAGAATACCGTCACCGGCGAGCTCGATGCCGCGCCGTAATAACGATCCCGAATCGTGGCGTTGATGCCAGGATTAGCTTCTTCTTGAATCTTCTCCAGCACGGCGAACAAGCGCCCGAGCCGGTAACCGGCGTTGGTGTTGCTTTCGTCTAGGGACACTTTGAGTTCCTCCTTCATGTTGGAATTGGAATTGCGCATGGCCCGGTTGATACAGGCCTTAATCAAAGCGGCGCGTACATAAGTTACGTTTTGAACTGATCGCCCCTTGTCATCCTTCTTTGATTGCTCTGCCCGAATGCGCCGCACCGCCGCAGCAAGCAAGGTTTGCGGATAAGGCAAGCCCGCAAGAACGCTGCGCATCAACTCGCCGCTGAGATTCGGCGGGATATTTTCCGCTTTGCGTTGCGTAGCCACGGAGACAAGCAAGCGAAATAACGTCGGATAGGGCGGGTCGAACTCTGCACGCACAATCGCAAGGTCATCGAAATGCTGCCGGACTCGCGTTGCTATTTCCGCAACCGTCGTGTTGTGCCAAAAGCGTATGGCGATGCGCGCCGCGTTGGGCGCCAAGCCCAGCACGAAGAATCGGGTCTTACCTTCGTCTTTCTCGATCAACCCGTTGTCGATGGACTTGTAGAGACTCGCAACCGCGCGCACGTTGCGATCAGGATCGTCTTTCGGCGGCTCGCCGAAAATATTGACAATGCTCGTTTCCAATTCTGTGGGCTTGTCGGCCCAGAATACTGTCCAAGTATCACCAACCTGTAAGCACTGCCTCTGCGCTGGACTGTCTCGGCTCGACAGTAAATGATTTAGGGCTGTCGTGTATTCAAAAGCAGCGATGTTACTTACCGGCGCGTTTGCGCCCTTGTCTTTTCCATAAGAATTAAAAGCGTCGAGATTGAACGAATGCAGCTTTGCCGTAGCCTGGGATCCAGGGACTGGGGTAGCCGGATGTAGCTTTGCGATTGCGCCTATCTTTCCACTAACCAAGCATTGACCTTGTCCAATTTCGCTCTTTTCGTTGAATTCACGAATTACAGTTTCCACAATGATCGGACTCTGGCATACAAGATCAGTTGCTCCACGGAGTTTGAAGCTGACGTTGCCGTTGGAGCCTCGAATTTCGGGCCAAAGCGGGTGGCGCATTAGTGGCTCGCGGTCCTTTGGTGCCGCATAAAACTGGAGAACTGCATTTATTCCAACATCAACGGAAGCGTCAGGGAAACTCTGGTGGATGCGCCGCTCGAATACTTCCAATCGTTTCGCAGCCGTGCCTTTGTCGTCTCCGTCTCTGGGTATACCAAATACATACCTCGGGTGATCCCAGAGCAAGAATGCCGTCTTCCACGAATCCTTTCCGGTTCTGTCTACGCCCTGAGGCACAAAGACTGGTTTACCACGCCGACGTCTTCCCTCGCCGATACGCCAGTCTTCGATATTGATGAAGCGGCCGTCGCTCTCAAGCACGACAACGAACGAAATTGCGCCCTCTTCATACCCTATTGGCGGAATACCGTTTGGATCGCTCCCTTGCTTACGAACGTAGTATTCGCAGAGAGACTGAATAATCATCCCCGCACCTCCTCGCTGTCCCACATCGGCACGTTCAATACGCCGTTCACAATCTGCGCACGGAAAAAGCGCGGCTTGGGATCGGCGGCATCGTTGTAGTCCAGGTCGTACAGCATCCACCCCAGATCGCGGGTTTCGGGAACCACCGACGATACCGCGTTCGCATCCACCAGACTGAAATGCGCCGCGAACTCGCGACAACCCAAATAGGGCTGATTGACACACTGGCCTTTCGCGGCACGGCGCTCGAACATGCTCATGAACTTCACCGCCGCGTTCGGCTCGTTTTCTAAGTGGCTCTCGTCGTCGCTGATCTTGCGCTTGCTCAGGTGTGGATAGTTAGGCTTGTGAAAGCTTGGATCGCGCAACTCGAAATGCGCATGGATGCGGTACTTCACATCGCGCAGAAACAGCCCCGCTCGTTGCTGGCGTTCGTCTTCGACATAAATGCCGAGCTGTCCTGAGCCCGATTTCATGGCGGTTTCGATGTTACGTGTCGACGCCACGCAGCCGACTTCGTTGCGGCGCAGATTGATCCACTTGATGGGATTCAGTACTTCGATTTTGTTTACCTGCCAGCGAATCGCGGGCTTCCACAGAATCGCCTCGAACACCGCTCGCGCGGCCGATGGTGTCATCACGTCGTAACTGACACGCTCGACTTTCATCTCCGGTCGCGTGAAGCAAGCAAAGTCGCCGCTGACTTCCAAACAATATGTTTTCATCTTTCCTCGCTAGCCGATCAAGGCACTTGGATCGGGATTCGTATCATCCACCAGCACACCTAAATCCTCTCGGTAGAGCGCATCCGCCGTTTGAGCGTACATGTCCGGATGCACCTCGTACACGTCGCCGTTACTCAGCAGCTTCTTGAATTGATAGTCCGGCAACGACACGGTGTAACGTTGGAGCTTGCGCATCAGCCAGCGTTTCGGGCCTTCTTTCCGTAAGCTGCCGATCAATGCGGGGCTGTCACCGTAGCGCACGATCACGCTGCGGTAGCCCGATTCGTCGATCAACTGGAAACGTTGCGCAGCAGTGCGAAATTGGACTTCGCCTTGCCCGTTGGCTTTCAACAAGCCTTCGATACCCTGCTTGTCCAGCGATGGTGCTTTCCAATAGAGTTGCTCGAAGTAGCTCTGAAATAATTCCCGACGCAGCGGGTTCTCGCGTAGCCCGAACAACAACGACACCGTTGTTTCCGCCGCACGGCGCAGATGGCCCGGCGGTGCGGGCTTGGGCGGCACGAACACGAACACTTGTCCACGTTCCAGTTCGCCTTCGCGATTACAACGGCCTGCTGCCTGTGCAATGGAGTCGAGACCAGCCAGCGCGCGATACACGACGGGGAAGTCCACATCCACGCCCGCTTCAATGAGCTGCGTGCTCACTACGCGCACGGCTTCGCCGTCCTTGAGTCGCCGCTTAATGTCGGCGATGACGCGCGAGCGATGTTCACCGCACATCAGCGCCGACAAATGCAACGTGCCTTTCGGCATGCGCCGATGCAGTTCACGTGCGTCAGCGCGGGAGTTAACCACCGTCAACACAGATTTGTGTCGTTGCATGCGCTCTGCAATCTCATCCCAACTCTGTGTCTGGTACAGGTCCTCGGGTAACTCGACAATCACGCGCTCCAAATCGTGGTAGAGCGAATCGGGGTCGCTGACGATCTCGTGCACACCATCCAATCCCTTGAAGGTCCAGCCAAAACCGCTGCGGCTATTCAAGGCGGGTTGCGTTGCCGTGGAAAGAACGAACGTTACACCATAATGCTGCGTAAGCAGATTTATCGTCTTCAGGATGGGTTGCAAAAATTCAGGTGGCAGCAATTGCGCTTCGTCGAGCACCACTACACTATTGACGATGTTGTGCAGCTTGCGGCAACGACTGGTTCTGGCCGCGAACAAGGACTCGAAGAACTGTACGTTGGTGGTGACGACAATAGGCGCGTCCCAGTTCTCGGCCGCAAGGCGACTCTTAACCGTTTCGTTGTCGGGATCGAAGTTGCTGTGGTGCTCGACCACTGCGTCGGGAAAGATATCGCGAAAGATGTTCGCGGTCTGCTCGATGATGCTGGTATAGGGAATGACGTAAATCACGCGGCGTTTGCCGTGCTTGGAGGCATGTTGTAACGCAAACGCAAGGCTTGAAAGTGTTTTGCCTCCACCAGTGGGGACAGTCAACGAGAACATGCCGGGCGCGTCGTTCGCTTTCTCTCGGCACTGTCGTAGTACTTCGGCGCGGACGTGATTTATACGCGTTGATTCGGCGCCGGAAAAGTTCTGGGTCATATAGGAATCGAACCGCTGCAATAATTGCGGAATCGTCGGATAGTCCGCACGTTGCGCCGCCTTGTTATCATCCATGAAAGCTTCAGTGTCGAGAAAGTCTGCATCGACCAAACAGGAGAACAGCATACGAATCCACAAGGCGAATCCGTCGGACTTGCCAAGCAGCGGACTCGTGGGCTTGGGCTGGTCTAGAATTGCTTTCGGCACCGGTTGACTCAGCACACGCTCAAGGTGAACGTTGTTCCCTAGACGCGCCTTCAATGCTGCACCGCCGGTTTCCGCGATGTGCCAATCGGGAAGTCCTGCGTGATGTCCCGCGATTGAGTACGCGAGAATGCGGCCCGGAATCCCAAATTGGTTTATCGCGTACAACGCCCCCGCCGTGGAATGATCGACTCGACCCGGTTTACCTTCCAAGTGCGCATCGGGATCAAAACCGGATAGCGATTTGATGCGCTTCTGAAACTCCTTGCTGTACTTTCCAAGATCATGCCAAAGACCCGCAACGCGCGCCCAGTCGGAACTCCCGAATAGCGACGCGAATTCCGAGGCACGCGTCGCAACGCCAGACAGGTGTTGTTCGAGATCGTGGATGACGAACGATCCGTTTTCCTCGCGAACATGTGCCAAGTAGCGCTCGGGCGGAGCGCTGCCATTCGCTGTATACGTGTCATTCACTGCGTCACAACCTCCAACTTCCAACTAAACCTGATTCCACTGGAATGACAGACAAAGAGCAGTTAGGAATCTCTCTTTGTCGATCCCAATTGTGAATCTCCGATTTATGCTACGCCCACGACAGCGGAAATCCGTTGTTCAGGCAAACGAACAGATCAGCCGCTAACACACACTACCTTACTCACTCGCTCACCCAGTGATAGCGTGAAGTCAGCTCTGGTACTGAGACACCGTGCGAAGAATCTGGTCCAACACTCTCCGCCGCAAGGATTTCGGGCGCAGGACTTCGACGTCGGCGCCGTAGCGCAGGATGTCGAGGACGAGCTCGCGGTCGTCGGCGTAGGGGAATTCGAGAATGTAGTGGCCAGTTTCGAATCGGCCGCGCTGGTCGGGATGCCAGCGTTCGGCGGCGATCCAGCGGGCGCGCTCCAGGGAATGCGCGGCGGGCCGGGTCTTGGCGGTCGGCAATCCAGGCGTTTGACCGCTCGATCTCACGTGGCTACAATTAAAAACAATGTAGCTACATAGGGAAACCGCGATGGAAGTCTCGATCCGCGACATGAAAAACCGCCTGTCGAAATACCTGAAGCTCGTGCGTATGGGTAAGGAGGTGGTGATCACTGACCGCGGTAAACCGGTTGCGCAATTGACGCCGGTCAAGCCCGCCGCGGAAACGGAGGAGGAGGTCATTGCCCGCATTAACGCTCTACCGTGGGTACGGCCGGGCAACGGCAAAAAAGTCAAAGGCGCCAAGCGTCCGATCCGTTTGAAACCGGGTGACAAGACCGCCGCCGAAATGGTGCTTGAGGACCGGATTTGATCCTCTATCTCGATACCTCCGCGTTTATCAAACTGTATGTGAACGAAGCGGGCGCCGAAGTCGTGCGCACCGCGGTTGCTGGAGCGGAACGGATTCATACGCACTGGATCGCCTATCCTGAAATGCGCGCGGCGCTGGCACGCCTGCATCGGATGGGTCGCCAGACCCCCGAGGCCTACCGGGTACACAAAAACGAGTTCGAGGCAGACTGGCGGGCGCTCAACGCCGTCCTGCCGACCGAGCATTCCCTGCGCCGGGCGGGCGAATTGACCGAGCGTTACAACCTGCGAGGCTACGACAGCGTGCATTTGGCGGCGGCTGAATCGCTGCTTATCGGCCATGGAAGCGGCTTCCTGTGTTTTGTCTCTTTCGATCGTGCGCTCAACGCCGCCGCTTCCGCGGTCGGGCTTCGCTTGCTGGTGGCTGACTGATCGGCTTCTCGTACTCTCTGAGCGCCTCGCGCAGCCGATCTGCAATCTGTTTGCGTAGCGCCATCGGCGCGCGTACCTCGACATCC
>JBGPKL010000087.1:0-10544 GCA_041485885.1 Sulfurifustaceae bacterium | reverse complement strand
GGCTTATGCTGTACATGGGTTGTGGATCTCGACTGTTGAGTTGGCGCTCAGGGTTTTCACCCAAAACACCGAGATTCGCAACCTCTTTTCATCGTTTCGCAAAAATATTCCGGACAGTAGTGCGCGAAAGCGGGAATCCAGGCTTGAAAAACATCGGCCGTTAGGCCGATTCTCAATTAATAGCTTTTATCGACGTTACGAAATTTCGATTTGATCAGAGCTTCCCTAGGTCAGCGCCCCGTCCGCGCGTCATCGCTTCGGGTGGCTCCGGAAAAATTCCCAGATGATCTCCGTGGCGTCGATGTCGCGGCAGACTTTGCCGACCCATCGTTCCGGCAGATACTGCGCGCCGCCCGGCCATGTGTGGCCGGCACCCTCGAGCGTGTAAAGCGTTACGCCGGTACCGTCGCGGCAATCGGACCAGCTCGACGACTGCACCGTGCAACCGTCGGTCGCGTCTTTGTCGGGCAGCGAGCCCGAGCGCGATGGCGCGGTGCAACCGTTGTGTTTGACCCATGCTTTGACAGTTTGCGCGGTCGAGATTATTTTTCCGCGATTCCCCCACGCCACTTCGCCGCCGTCGAACGGCACGAGCGGGTCGCGGGTTCCTTGCAGGATGAGCACCGAAACCGGTTGCTCCGGCTTGAAGTTTTTGTGGAAGGGATCGGCCAGACCGCCGATGACGGGCGCGATCGCCGCGATGCGCGAGGACAAATTCGCCGCGAGATAATGGGAGAAGATGGCCCCGTTGGAAATGCCGGTCGCGTAGATTCTCTTGCGATCGATCGGGTAGTCGCTGGCGATAGCGTCGATGATGGCCGCGATGAAACCGACGTCGTCGATGCGATCGCGATGAGCCTTGGAGACCGTGGTGTCTCGCCCGTCATTCCAACTTTTACCAATGCCTTCCGGGTAGGCGACGATAAACCCCGCGCGATCGGCCAGCTCGGAAAAACGCGTGAGCCGCTCGGTGCCGATCGCGGTGCCGCCGCCGCCGTGAAGTACGATGACGAGAGCGCGCTTTTCCGTCGCCGGCAATTTCGGCGGAACGTGGAGCCGATAGCGGCGCTGCAACTCGCCGACTCGAATGCGGCGTTCCATGCTCTGCGACGCGAGCGCGTCGGTCGGCTCGGCGCGGATGTCGATAGCGGCCGTGCTACAAATCAAAAAGAGGAAAAGTACCGATCGCGACATGTTGAATCTCCTATCGCTCCGCTCGCACCCCACGGCTCGGGCGCTATCTCTCAGCCGGCGATTCTCTCGTCGAGCAGCAAGCCGAGCGTCAGTCGCACGCCGAAGCCGGTGATGTCAGATGGGATATGCGCAAGCCCGCCCTTGTTGTTCCCGGATGCGAGATCGATATGCACCCATCCGGTTTCCTTCGGCACGAAGCGGCGCAGGAATAGCGCCGCGAGTATTTGATCGGCCTCGCTCTCGACCGTGCATTGCTTGATGTCGGCGATATCGCTTTTTAGTAGCTCGGCATAGTCATCCGATAAAGGGAACGGCCACACCCGCTCGCCCGACGTTTCTCCGGCTCTGATTAGCGTGGCGAGCCACTCGACACGATTCGTCAGCACGCCGCTCATGCGCGTGCCGAGCGCGCCGATGCAGGCGCCGGTGAGCGTCGCGTAGTCGAGGATCAGCTTCGGCTTCTCGCGCGCGGCGAGATGCAGCGTATCCGCGAGCACCATGCGCCCTTCGGCATCGGTGTGGACGATCTCGATCGTCGTGCCGTTCGCCGCTTTCACGACTTCGTTCTGCCGGTATGCTTTCGGCCCGATGTGATTCTGCGCGAGCGCGAGCCAACAATCGACGGGAAAGTCGACTTTGAGCTCGGTGAGCGCGAGGAGCGTGCCGAGCGCGACCGCGCTGCCTTGCATGTCTTCGTGCATGCCGTGCATATGTTTCGCGCTTTTTAGATTCGTGCCGCCGGTGTCGAAGCAGATGCCCTTGCCGACGAGCGCGATCGGCGCCGTTTTCGATTTCTTCTTAGGCGCGTAGCGCAGATGCAGTATGCCTGCGTCTTCTTCTGGGCTGCCCTGCGCCACGGCGGCGAAGGCGCCGGCGCCGAGACGCCGGAGTTTCTTCAAGTCGAGAAATTTGCTGCGCCACCCGTTGGCTTTGGCTAGCTGTTCCGTGCGGCGACGGTAAGCGCCGGGGGTCAGCTCGTTCGGCGGCAGCGCGGTGAGATAGCGCGCCAGATTGTTGCCGCGCGCCGAGGCGACGGCGCGCGCCAGCGCCGGCTCCGGGAGGTTTCCATAGACGGCAATCTCGGCGAGCGCGCGCGGCTTTTCGGTGGCGCTCTTGAAGTCGGGTAAGCTGAAATCGGCCGCCAACGTGGCCGCCACCAGCGCCTCCAACGCCGCCGCGGCGGTATTTTTGTCGAGCCCGGCCACGGCGAGCGCGATGTGCTCGGGGCGCAGTTCCATGTGGGCACTGAGGAGCTTGCGCGCGAGCGTCAGCCGCTCGAACGCGTTCGCCTCCGGCTTCAGGCCCGCCAGCGTGAGGCGGGTACCGCGCCGGTTCGGCAGATCGGTAACGAAGGGCTTCGCGTCGCCGAGCTTGTAACCCGCTCGCTTCATTCGCGTTTCGATGACATCGGCGAACGGCAAGTCGCGCCGCGAGGACGCGTCGGCGGCGACCAGCATCGCGACGCTACTAAAAGTGTTGAGATCTTTCGCCGGGAGAGCGGCGGCGGACGTTCGAATTTTGGGTGTGCGTAACAGCGGTGCTCGTTCTTGTGCCATCGTGGGTTTCGCTCGATTGAAGTGCGCAGCTTGCCTTGATTTGTCGGATCAAAAAAACGATCATACCGCGCGCGGGGTCGGCTCGGGCATCAAAGACGCTTTCGCAGCCAACGGACGGGAACACCCAGACCCTCTGGCAGTACCCCATCAGGAGAGGCATGAACGCCGCGGACCAGAAACGCCTGTTACGCGAAATGACTTTCTTCCGCCGCTTCGAGGAGCGCGCGTTCGAAGCCTACATGGAGCACAAGATCGGCGGCTTCCTGCACTTATATATAGGGCAGGAGGCGATCGCCACCGGCGTGCTCGAGATGGCGCGCCGCGGCCACGATTACGTCATCACCGGTTACCGCGACCATGTGCATGCCATGAAGGCGGGTGCACCGCCGCGCGAGGTAATGGCGGAGCTGTACGGCAAGGAAACCGGCTCGTCGCGCGGGCGCGGCGGTTCCATGCACATCTTCGATCCGAACGCAAAATTCATGGGCGGTTATGCGCTCGTCGGCGAGCCGTTCCCGCTCGGCGCCGGCCTCGCGCTCGCCTGCAAGTACAAAAAAACCGACCAGATCGCCATCTGTTTTCTCGGCGACGGCGCGAACAATCAAGGCACCTTTCATGAAACGCTGAACATGGCGTCGCTGTGGAAACTGCCGGTGCTGTTCGTGTGCGAGAACAATCTCTACGCCATCGGCACGCGCATCGACCGTTCGACCGCGGTCGTCGATCAGTACAAACGCGTTTCCTGCTACAACATTCCATCCAGCCAGCACGACGGTCAGGACATCGAAATCGTCATGGAATCGGCGAGAAAGGCGATCGATCACGTGCGCAGCGGCAAGGGGCCGTATTTCATCGAGTACCTGACGTATCGCCTGCGCGGCCACTCGATGTCCGACAAGACCGCGGCGTATCGCACCAAGGAAGAAGAACAGAAGTGGCAGGCGCGCGACCCAATCAAGGTTTACGGCGACAAGCTCAAGAAAGCCAAGGTCATCACCGACGACGATATCAAGGCGCTGGAGCGTGAGGTGCACGAGGAGATCGAGAACGAGGTGGTGAAATTCGCCGAGCAAAGTCCCGCGCCGCGCGTGGAGGATCTGAACAAGTACGTGCTCGACGACAATCCCGATCCGCGCTGGATCGGCCCGCTGCAGAACACGTAATAATGTTGGAACCGCAGATGAACGCAGATAAACGCGGATTTGGAATTTCTATTTTTATCTGCGTTCATCTGCGTTCATCTGCGGTTGCCTTTGATCGTTAAGGATCGAATCGAATGGCGGAAATGTACTACTGGGAAGCGCTGCGCCGCGCGCACGATGAGGAGCTCGCGAACGATGCGAACGTGATCGTCATCGGCGAGGACGTCGGCATCGTCGGCGGCACCTACAAGGCGACGCAGGGGCTTTACCAGAAGTACGGTGAGAGCCGCGTGATCGACACACCGATCTCGGAGAATTCCTTCTGTGGCATCGGCATCGGCGCCTCGATGGCGGGGCTGCGCCCCATCATCGAGATCATGTCGATCAACTTTGCGCTGCTCGCGCTCGACACCCTCATCAACGCCGCCGCCAAAATCCGCTACATGTCGGGCGGACGCGTGAGCTGCCCGATCGTGATGCGCACCCCGGGCGGCACCGCGAATCAGCTCGCCGCGCAGCACTCGGCGCGCCTCGCGCGGTTGTTCATGAGCACCTCCGGTCTGCGCGTGGTCACGCCGCGCGGTCCGATCGAGGCCTGCGGCATGCTCAAGTCGGCGGTGCGCTGCAACGATCCGGTGATCTTCATCGAACACGAGCGCATGTACAACATGCGCGAGGAAGTGCCGGACAAGGAATTTTTCCGTCCGCTCGAAGGCGCGGAGATCGTGCGCCGCGGTACCGACATCACCTTGATTGGCTACAACCTGAGCTTGCAGTTGTGTCTGGAAGCGGCCAAGCGTTTGGAGAAGGACGGCGTCAGCGCCGAAGTGATCGACCTGCGCTCGTTGAAGCCGCTCGACCGCGAAACCATACGGCGCTCGGTCGAGAAGACGCATCGGGTGCTTGTGGCGGAAGAAGACGAAGCGTCGGTCGGTGTCGGCTCGGAGATCATCACCACCGCGATCGAGGAGTGCTTCTTCGCACTCGACGCGCAGCCCATGCGCATCCACGCGGCCGACGTGCCCGTGCCGTACGCGGAGAATTTGGAGAAGGCCGCCATCCCCAACGTGGACGACGTGTATCGCGGCGCGCTTAAAGTGATGGGCCGTATTTGAAGATAGAGGTAACCGCAGATGAACGCGGATAAACGCGGATTTTTAGTCACCACATTTTGTCTTTCGTCCATTTTTATCTGCGTTTATCTGCGTTCATCTGCGGTTCCAAAGAAATATATCGATGGCTGAACCTTACGTAATCAAAATGCCCAAGCTCTCGGACACCATGACCGAGGGCACGCTCGTCACCTGGGAGAAACAACCGGGCGACAAAATCGAGCGCGGCACCATCGTCGCGACGGTTGAGACCGACAAGGCGATCATGGACGTCGAAGTGTTCCGCGAAGGATATCTTTCCGGCCCGTTGGCGCCGCTCAACAGCGTCGTTCCCGTCGGCGAGCCGATTGCTTATCTCGTTGCGAGCAAAGATGAAGTGCGTGGTGGCGAGGCGCCGGCGCCGAAGGCCGCCGAGCGGGTCAAGGCCGAAACGGTGTCGGCCGAGCCGGCGCCCTTCGAACCGTACGGAACCCACAAGGCCAAGACCCACATCCCGGCGATGCCGAGCGGTGCCACGCCCGCGCCGCGTCCGCGCCAGGGGCGCGCCACGCCCTACGCGCGCCAGCTCGCGGGCGCGCATGGCATCGACATCAACAGCTTGATCGGCAGCGGCCCGGGCGGCGTGCTCGTCGCCGCCGACGTGCTCGCGCCGCGCACGCCGCCCGGCATGGTGAAGCGCATTTACCAGGTTCCGGGCGTGGGGCGTCCGATGGACGCGATGGAGAAAGCCGTCGCGCACAACATGGAGTACGCGGTGTCGATGCCGCTGTTCCATGCCACGCTCGATGTCAACCCCGACCGTCTCACCGCGGCGGCGAAGCAAGAAGGCTACTCGTTCACCGTCGCGCTCGCGAAGGCGGCCGGGCATGCGATTCAGAAATTTCCGCGCGTCAACGCCGCATATCAGCACGAAGACCGCATCGTCGAGCGCGAGCAGATCGACATCGGGCTCGCCGTCGAAACCCAAGGCATGGGGCTCGTCGTCCCGGTGTTGCGCGACGTGATGCGCAAGTCGCTCAAGCAGCTGAACGACGAGTGGAAGGACCTGGTCGCGCGCGCGCGCATCAAGCGCCTGAAGCCGCAGGAGTACTCGAACCCGACGTTCTCGATCTCCAACATGGGCATGCTCGGCGTCACGCACTTCGACGCGCTGCCATCGCCCGGCACCTCCGCGATCTTCGCCATCGCCACGCGCGGAGCGAACGGGATGATGCCGGTCGCGATCACCGCGGATCATCGCATCATTAACGGCGCGGATGCAGCGAAGTTTCTCAATTACTTTAAGCAGGTCGTCGAGAATCCAGATTCGTGGTTCGCCGGCGGGCAACCGGCAGCCGGTGGATCGACGACGAGCACCATCGCGCCCGGCCAGTGGGATTACGACGTCGTCGTCATCGGCGGCGGCCCGGGCGGCGAAGATTGCGCGCGCGATCTCGCCGATCACGGCAAGAAAGTATTGATGGTGAACGACGCGCCGCTGCCAGGCGGCGAATGCTTGTGGCGCGGCTGCATCCCGTCGAAAGCGTGGCGTGCGGGCGCCGATCGCATTCGCGACCGCGCGCATGATTCGCTGCTCGGCGTGCTGGGCACCAACAAGCCACGCCTCGATTTCAAACTATTGGAGAAGCACCGCCGCAACGTGCTGCAAACGCGCGGCGATATGGCGTTCAAGACCGACAAGGGAATGAAAATCGAGATACGCCAAGGCTTCGCGCGTTTCGATAGTCCGAACAGCATCACGCTCGACACCGGTGGCAACGTCAAAGATCCGTTCGTTCGCGCTAGTAATCCCGGCGACGCACAGAGACGTGCTAGGGTCGCGGGAGGCGGGACGCCGGGAGCGACCAAGAAAACGGAGCGCGTCACGTTCGGCGCGTGTGTCATCGCCACCGGCGCGCCGCCTTTCATCCCACCGATTCCGGGAGCGGATTCCAAAGGCGTGCTGACCTCGGACACCGTCTGGGATTTGAAAGGCCCACCGAAGCGTCTCGCCATCATCGGCGCCGGCGCGATCGGATTGGAGATGGCGCAAATCTTCGCTGACTTCGGAAGCGAAGTGACCGTCGTCGAAAAGCAAGACCGCGTGCTGCCCGAGATGGACGCCGAGATATCGAAGAACCTCGCCGAGCTGCTCAAGAAGCAAAAGAACCTGACCGTCGTGACATCCGCGAAGGTCAGCAAAATCGCCGGCAAACCCGGCGCAATGACGCTTTCGTATAGCGACAGCGCCGGCAAAAGCGCGAACTATAAGTGCGACTATGTCCTAGTCGCAACCGGCAAGCGCCCGATCCTCGGCCCCTTGGAGCTGGACAAAGCCGGCGTCGTCGCCGAGCGTGGCGCCATCAAAGTTAGCCAAACCTGCCGCACCAACATCCCGCACATCTACGCCGTCGGCGACGTCAACGGCGGCCTAATGCTGGCCCACACCGCCGCCACCCAAGGCCGCGTCGCCGCGCAGTCGATCCTGGGCGAGCGCGCCGTCTACAACCAGGATAAAGACTGCGGCGTCATCTTCACCCGCCCGCAATCGGCCTTCGTCGGTCTCACGGTCGAGCAGGCGAAAGCCAAAGGCGTCGACGCCCTAGAAGTAAAAATGCCGATGAACATCGACGCGAAAGCGATGATGACCGGCGAGACCGACGGCTTCATCAAGCTCGTCGCCGACAAGAACTCGCATCGTATCGTCGGCGTGCATTTCCTGACTGACCACGCCGACACCTTGATCGGCGAAGCGGTGATGATCGTATCGGGCGATATGACGCTCGAACAAGTCGGCAACGCAATACATCCGCATCCGACGCAGACGGAATTATTCGGGGAGATGGCGCGGAGGTTGTTGGCGCGGCTACGCCGTAGCGCTCGCGTGGCGAAGTGAAGTTTGTTGACTAGACATCAACGGCGTATCGATAAAGGATCAAATCTACTGTAAATTGACCCCTAGCCATGTCTCTTCGAATTCCCGATCATCAACACGAGGCCTTAGGCCACCTTCTTTCCTTGACGGAAGACCAATGGAACCGGGTATTGAAGGCCCTCGAGGAAGAGACCCCGGCGTTTCCGGCTAGTGCGTACACTGAAAAACTTGCTTCACGCCTAAAGGGTCGTATCAAGTCTGTCGAGGGTCTACTTGAGCTTCTCTCAAGTATCTTTGGCATTCGTGACCGATATTCTGGACCAACTGATCAGCTCTTATCAGAGATACAGGAAGCAGCCAAGATCACGGGCAAACGTGAGCTTCAGTCGACTCCTGAGAATTGGAAACGTTTTCAGAAATTCGTGTCCCAACTTCTTTATGCGAATACTTCACTCGAGACGATCTCTAAGGCGCAGGAGGTACTGAATGAAGAGGAGCGTATCTTCATCGACGCTAGAGTCGTGAGTAACCTGAGGCCAATTTTCTCTCAAGAAGTTGAAGCGCGTCCAAAAGCGTTTGTCGTTACTCACTCACTTCGCATCGCCTACTATCAAGCGGGCAGTGACGGACCTAAGGAGTTTTATGTCGCACTCGACGCGGATGATTTGCGAGCTATTCAGAAAGTTATGCTGAGAGGTCTTAAGAAGGAAGTAGCGCTAAGCTCTCTGGCTGAGAAATGGAGTGTGCCGGTATTGAGTAAGAAAGGAGACTTGTAGTGGTTGAGATGGATTTCGCTTTCCCGTTGGCGCGCTCTCGTCGTCGACAAGCGCTTAGTTGGCGTGCTCCTCGCCGGTCTAGCCATGAATGGTTAATTTTTTCAACGCCGAAATCGTCGACGCGAGTAGAAAAAGGGGCTAAGAGGGCAACTGATACCTTGGGGCTTGCGCACATCAAGGAAGTCATCGCGGATTCGAAAAAAATATTAGCCCTGGAAAATGATTGGGACGGAGAAGGGGGGCAAGCCTATTCCGAAAAGGTTCTAGAGCGCGCGACCAGTTTCCTCTGGAACTATGCACTTAGGGTTAGAAGTTTGTTTGGCGTAGCAATTGAACCTCCAAAAGTTCTGCCAGGTCCACATGGGAGCATTGATATACATTGGAAATCCGACACCCGCGAACTCTTAGTGAATGTTCCCGCCGATCCTAAACAGCTGGCGAACTTTTATGGAGATGACTATGGCGAGGTGAAGATCAAGGGAACATTCGACCCCGAAACATATAATCTCGGAATTCTCGGTTGGTTTCTTGAGAGCCCTGAATGAGCGTAGGAAAGTGGCCCATCGAAGATATACCGAACGCCGACAAAGTTTTTATGCGAGTACACGTGAATCATTTGGATAGGGAATCCATAATCCCAGGTGTATTTCGCGATCACAATGGTGACATGTCCACTGACTGGAACAAATATTCTACCGCCGAGGAGACTCGACGACGCGGGAGGAAAGGTCCAGAGGAGTACGGCGTTATTAGTCTAGCTGTTGAACAAGTGCGTAGTGTTAGTAGGCTTACCGTGGTTCATACACCTTTGGATCAGAACCGAGCTCATACGGATGTCCACGGAGAGAAGGACACCGAGGTCCGCATTAAGCTCTTGAGAAGTTATAAGTGGGAAATAAAGCACCGAACGCCGTAATGTTTCGTTCGCGTCGCTCGTGCCATTGGATGTGAACACAAAGTCATCTATTGCTAACGCATCAAACCGATGCCATCGCGGTTATTGCTGTTGTAGTAACGTAGGATGGGTGGAGCGAAGCGCAACCCATCGAAACCAAAACATGACCTCCTACCGCCGCAATCGGACGAATTCCATATCGGTTCGATGAGAACGAATACGGCGCTGATTTGCATTATCGGAACGATCCTCGGTAGCTCGGTCGGGGCGGGTGGCGCATGGGGTGCCGGCCAGGACGACGGTACGAAATCGAAAACGAGCCAGGCTTCGATTGCCGCGAAGGACATGGAGGAAGTATGCGTGAGGCTCACGCCACCGGAGAAACTACGCTACTCGTTCACGGCCACCGGGAAGCTAAACTTCAGCGTTCATTATCATGCCGGCGATAACATCCACTTTCCCGTTCCGGAACACTTGACCTCGAGCGAAAAGAACTCTTTTGCTCCCGCCTCAGCGCAGGACTATTGCCTCATGTGGGAAAACACCGGCTCGGAAGCGGTGGAGCTTCTGTTGGAGTACGAGAAAACGTAGTTAAGGTCGCGCTCTCGCGCGGCCTCGTCGAATATTAAATTACCTTGCGGTTCCCGAACCGCGGTCAGCGTACTTTCTCTTGGACAAGCAAGAGAAAGTCCCTTGCGTGTGTTGTACAGGGACGTACGAATTTCGCGAGAGCGCAGGTGCCACACAGGGACGTGTTAATGTCGCGGGCGCGCAGGATGCGCGCGGAGCGACACGCGCGGGAGCGATGGGTCAACCACTCACAAGTAAAAAGTCATTACATCGACCAGCGGCGCCCGAGCGGGCACGCCACTTTAATCATCCGCGCGCCAGATAAACCCATTGTCATAACCATCGATCGCATACGCGAGGCTGAACGCGCGCGGGCCGACGTAGATGCCGGCGGTCGGACTCATGACCGATAGCAAGAGCTTGATGCCGCGCGGTTTGGCCATCT
>JBGPKL010000086.1:0-10865 GCA_041485885.1 Sulfurifustaceae bacterium | reverse complement strand
TGTTTACGTTTGAGAGTAGGCATCGGAGCATCATGGCGAATCTCCGCGATACGTCAAATGCGTTCTACGCCGGGAATTACAGGACAGAAGCGAGGTTCACGCTCTGTTTTTACCCACACGAGTACGCGATGACCCATATTTAAAATCCGCATCTGACGACAACGATTAGCAATGACTGACAAGCGCTTCGCAAAGAAATTTTGGATCTTTTTCGGGATCAGTGCCGTACTGATGCTGTTCGGCTTTCTACTCGTGGCCCATCACCGCGACATCCCCGAGCGGGTGCGAGAGCACCGCAACGCGCTGTTGAACACCGATTCAACTGTAGCCGAGCGAATTAAAGCGGTCGGCCAGATCAACGTCGCCGCGGCGGAACCCCAGCGGCAGACCGTCCGAGTCGTGGCGGTCGTACCGGCCAAGGTCAACGGGCAACAGGTCTACGAGAGCACCTGTGTCGCCTGCCACGGCGCCGGTATTGCCGGCGCGCCGAAGGTGGGTGATGCGGCCCTCTGGGCGAAGCGTATCGCCAAGGGCCTCAACACCCTCTACGCCAGCGCCATCAATGGGGTACAAGGGAGCGCGGGAATGATGCCGGCCAAAGGTGGTAACACCGCGCTGAGCAACGCCGAGGTCAAGGCGGCGGTCGACTACATCGTGGCACGCTCGAAATAGTCGGCAGCGACCGACTAACCGCCAAGAGTTTCTCTCGGTACGGGCTCCGAGGCGGCATTACCCTGAATCACGAATGGCGAATCATCCCCACCTTGTGCTGCAAAGCGATAAGCCAGTGCGGGGCGGATGACCCCGTTCCTGCGCGCACCACTCGTGGGTGAGACTTAAGCACCCGCTCCAATACCGCTTCCTGGCGGGGATCGAGATCCACAAAAAAGATATGTTTGCCGTCGCTTAAGGTTTGTTCGAAACGGGCAAAGTTGTGGTTGGGTTTTTGGATTCCCATCAATCCACCCTCCCACGTGCAAAAGCCGAGCAGCACGACAGCGAGGAAAATAAAAGGTACCCAGCCGACGGCGATTTTCGTCCAGCCGGCAAAATAAGCGACGGCAAGAACTAGCACGAAGGCGCAAAGCCCGACCACGGCACCTCGCATCGTTGAGCGGACAATATCCTTCTTCATAAATGACTGGACCTCGTGGAGATGATGCTGCTCCACCTCCGCGTCGTTGCGGCTGAGTACGTGGATCTGCGGTGTGGAAACGCCGGCGGCCTCCAGTTGCTGTTCAAGGACTTCCAGGTCGTCTAGATCGTCGCTGATAAAATAGTGCCTTAGCATGGCGCTACTATGCCCTCCTTATTATTGCGGCAGTTATTGTGAACGTAACGGTGGCGGGGAACAACAACGTATCGGGTCTTGAACCCGCGCGTCGAGCGCCCGACTTCGATTGGATCGCGCGAGAGCGCGATCCACCTACTTCCGCAAGAACCACGCGATCACCGAAATCACCACGCTAATGACGATCATCGAAGTGATCGGAAAGTAAAACCGAAAATTATCCCGCTCAATGAAAATGTCGCCGGGCAGCCGAAAAAATCCAAGCTTCGTCAACCACGGCCAAGCGAGCCCGATCACGACGAGCAGCACCCCGACGGCGATGAGCCAGCGGTTCAACCGGCGACCTCCATTCCGAGAAACTCGACGATCTCCTTGCGCCGCACCATCGCATCGGCATAGCCCAAACCGATGAGCGCGCGGCAGTACGGTTTTTCGAACAATAGATAACTTACCAAGTTCGATCCGCCGCGGCGCATGGCGCCGAGGCCGCGGAACAAATAACGCACCGGCCGCGGGAGAAAGTGAGCGTACTTAGACGCGATCCGTTCGAGGTCTTCACTCGGCGAGATCACGAGCACGTCGACCGGACGCAACTGCATCGTCGCTTCTGGGAAGCCGTGGCCGGGAATGAGGCTGGTTATTTCGTTGATGTGTTGCAGCCGCTCCACGTCCGTGTCCAACGCGTCGAGAAAGATGCTGTTCAGCACGTGCCCGGCGATTTGCGCGAGTGTCGGGTACTGCGCCGCCGGCCGCACGGTTGAAGGCGCCTCGTGGCGCACGCCGATGACGAGCACGCGCTCCGCGCCGAGATGCAACGCCGGGCTGACCGGCGCCTCTTGGCGCATCGAACCGTCGCCGAAATATTCGCGATTCAAATGCACGGCGGCGAACACGAACGGGATCGCCGAGGACGCCATGAGATGCTCGATGGTAATGCGCGCCGCGGCGCCCGCCCGGCGCGCGCGCTTCCACGACGTGAGCGAGTCCACCCCTTGATAGAACGTCACCGACTGCCCCGAGTTGTAGCCCGAACACGTGATCGACAGCGCGCGCAGGGCGCCGGCGTCGATCGACGCTTGAATTTCCTCGCACGGGAGCGTCTGCTCGAGGAGCGCGCGCAGCGGTTCGCGGTCGAACAACGCCTGCGGATTGTATTTGCCGAGGCCCCCGAGCAAGAGCGTCGCCAGCCAATGCGCGCCGGTCTTGATGATGCCGAGAGCGTCCGAACGGAACACGCGGTCGACGCCAAAGTTGCGCCACACGTAGTTCAGCCGGCGCACGCCGCTATGAAACTGCCGGGCGTAAATCGCGAGCGCCGTGGCGTTGATGGCGCCCGCGGATGTGCCGCAAAGCACGGGGAACGGATTGGGCGAGCCCTCCGGCAACATCTCGGCGATCGCCTTGAGCACGCCGACCTGATACGCCGCCCGCGCCCCGCCGCCCGCCATCACCAACCCCACCACCGGCCGCTTCGGCGGCGCGCTCATACGACTTCGCCTCCCATCAAACAATTTTCTCCCATTTCGCTGGACGGTTTAGCCGTTCGCGCGCACGGAGTCAATCGAACGTCGCACGACCGGATGACGGCACCCGCCGCCACCGCTAAGATAACGCGCCACCGTACCGTTGGTTAGCCGGCCGTTGAAGAGCAGCCTGCTAAAGCGGCAGTGGACGTGCCGCGCGAGGCGCGGACATGCACTGTAAACTCGCGAGTTGAAAAAGCCCATGGAAGGACTTCTTCGACATCCTGTTTGGAGCAACGACGCAGTCGAGCGACGCGTGGGCCAACTGCAAGACCGAACACTCGCCCTCGCCGGAATTTTCCAGGCCGCGCGGTTGGTCCAGCAATTTTCGCGCGAGGGACAGGCGGACCCGACCGCGTTCGGCGCCAGCATCCGCTCGGTTCTGCTGATCGACGCCGGCAGCGTCGCCGACGTCTACGGCGACGCGCCGGGCGTCGCGCTCGGACTGGCGTTGGTGCGCGACAAGCTCGGCGGCGAAACCACGCCGCAGGACATCGAGATGGCGAAGTACGTCGTCGCGTTGATGCAGCTCGAAGCGGCGCTCGCGCGCAGAGCCGAAGTGACGCAGGCGATTCAAACCGGGATCCGATCCATCGGCTCGCAAATGGAGTTCTTCAAGTCGCAGGCCGACAAGGATACGCAAACTCGACTCACGGAAAAACTCGCCGACCTCTATACGCACACACTAAGCACCTTGAGCCCGCGAATCATCGTGACCGGCGAACAAGGACACCTCGCAACAGCACGCATCGCGTCGGGCGTGCGAGCGGTGTTGTTCGCCGGCATCCGTTCGGCAGTATTGTGGCGCCAGCTCGGGGGCGCCCGCTGGCATTTGCTGGTGTACCGCGGCAAGCTCGCCGCCGAGGCGGCGCGGTTGCTGGGCGAGACGAACCGTTAATGTCCGGGTGCTGCGATCAAGGGCGCTCGCCCTCAAGATGGTAGGCGCTAGCTCGAGGTTATGATTGAATACACGCGCGACGGCTAAGACACGTAGGGAAGTTCTGATTCAAAAATGTAGGGTGCGCTCTGCGCACCAATCGACTAAGTGGTGCGTAGGACGCACCCTACATCTTGCCGCGGGCGACGGCGAGGCAGGAGTAGGTCGATACGCGTTACAGCATATCGGCGTTCATGTCTGCACGGCTGTTTCGAAGCCCGCAATTGCGGTTGAATAGCGAAGCGGCATATAAGCCTACCCCTTTTTGGGAGACACCCATGCTCGATCCTCAAGCCAAAGCTTTGCTGGAACGTGTTGCCGCCGCCGGTCGGCCCACGCTCGATACGCTGAGTCCACCCGACGCGCGCGAGGAGTACCGGCGTTCGAGGAGGGCGCTGCACCCCGAGCCGCCGGAAGTCGCCTCGGTCGATAACTTGAGCATTCCGGGTCCACACGGCCCGATTGGCGCGCGTGCGTATCGCGCGCTCGGAACGCAAGCGTCGGAGTTATTGCCGGCGCTCGTTTATTTTCACGGCGGTGGATACACGGTGGGCGATCTCGACACGCATGACGTCGTCTGCCGTTCGCTCGCCAACGAAGCGCGCTGCGCCGTGATATCGATCGACTATCGGCTCGGCCCTGAACACAAGTTTCCGGCGGCGGTCGATGATTGCGTTGCGGCGACTCGCTGGGTGGCGGCGCAGGCGGCAACGCTGCGCATCGACGCCGACCGCGTGGCGGTGGGCGGCGACAGTGCGGGTGGAAATCTCGCGACCGTCACGGCATTGATCGTGCGCGACCGCGGCGCGCCGAAACTCGTATTTCAAATGCTCATCTATCCGGGTACGCATCCGCCGCACCGCACTCGCTCCGCCGAACGGCTGGCGAAAGGCTACCTGCTCACGCGCGATCTCATCAATTATTTCCGCAGCAACTATGTCAGAGGACCGGAAGATTTCAACGACTGGCGCTGTTCGCCTCTCATCGCGCCCGATGTATCGCGGCTGCCGCCGGCGCTGATCATTACCGCCGGCTACGACCCGCTGGTCGACGAAGGCAAAGCCTATGCGGATCGGCTCGCCGCCGCGGGTGTGCCGGTAACGTACAAGTGTTATGAAGGAATGGTTCACGGTTTTATCAACATGGGCAAAGTACTGGATGCCGCGAATGTGGCGTTCAAGGAATGCGGCGCGGCGCTGGCGCAGACGTTCACGCGAACGGCTATTGATTCGGCTATCAGAATCCCCGGGCAAGCGCCGGATGTCGATGTCAGAGCTGAATGATCCCAGAGTTCTTTTCGCGGCGGAACGCACGTTGCTCGCGTGGAATAGGACCAGCATCGCGCTCATCGCGTTCGGCTTCGTCATCGAGCGCTCCGCCCTATTTGCCCGCGCACTCCTCGACGCGCCACCGCGTTTCGACGCGGCGGGCGCGGTTTGGATCGGCGTAGCGTTCGTCATATTGGGCGTGCTGCTTGCCGTTCTCGGCATTGTTCAGTATGAAAAGGCGCTGAGAACGTTGAACCCGGCGGAGATTCCCAAGGGCTACATGATTCATCTAGCGGTGTACGCGAACGTCGTCGTCGCACTGCTTGGCACGGCGATGGCGATTTATCTCTCGCTGGGTGCGCTGCGCGCTTAGCCGCAATGACAAACCGCCGTATGCGAAGACAACACGATCGCGCACGCGCAACTCACGATCCCTGGCAGCAAAACGCCGGCTAGTCCGGGAATCATGCAGCAAGCTGCGCGACGTCCTCGCGCGACAAGGCGAGCGACGCAGCGGCGGAATTTTCCTCGAGGTGCGCGACCGAGCTCGTCCCGGGAATCGGCAGCATCATCGGCGATTTTGCGAGCAGCCAGGCAAGCGCCACCTGCGCGGGTGTTGCGCCGAGACGCGCGGCGATTTTCCGCACGGACGACGACCGCAACGCCTCGCCTGCACCGAGCGGGTACCACGGCAGAAACGCGATCCCGAGCTTCTCGCAATGCGCCAACACCGATTCCGAGCTGCGGTCCTCGAGGTTGTACCGATTCTGCACCGAGACGATCGGCACGATGCGCCGCGCTTCCTCGAGCTGCGCTACGCCGACGTTCGAGAGTCCGACGTGGCGAATCTTGCCGGCGCGCTGAATGTCCGCGAGCGCGCCGACCGACTCGGCGAACGGCACTCGCGGGTCCGGGGCGTGGAGTTGATAGAGATCGATGCGTTCTAGCCGGAGGCGCTTCAGGCTTCCTTCAAGCGCGTGGCGCAAATGTTCCGGGTGCGCGTCGCTATTCCAGGCGTGGCGGTGCGGGCGCACCAAACCGCCCTTGGTGCCGATCACCAATTCCGGCGGATACGGATGCAGCGCTTCCGCGATCAGATTCTCGCTGACCTCCGGCCCGTAGCTGTCGGCGGTGTCGAAGAAGTTGTGGCCGAGCTCGAACGCGCGCACGAGCACCCGCTTCGCCTGGGCGCGGTCCTTCGGCTCGCCCCAAATGTCCGGCCCGCATACGCGCATGGCGCCGAATCCGAGGCGGTTGACGGTTAAATCGCCGAGCTTCATTTCGCCTCGCAGTTTAAACTAGTGTGGTGTCCTGAAAATACGCTGCATGAATCCGGCCACAAAAATAGTTCTTGGGTAGCCCGGATGAAGGCGCGTAGCGCCGTAATCCGGGGCATTCTTACCTCCCGGATTCCGCTGTCGCTCCATCCGGGCTACATGTTTTTTGATAGTTATTTATGGGACGGGACACTAACGCGATGAACGAAAGAATCGACACCGTGTGCGGTTGGATCGACGCGTCGGCGCGCATCGTAGTGCTGACCGGCGCCGGGATCTCGACCGAATCGGGTATTCCGGACTTCCGCGGCCCGCAAGGCGTGTGGACGAAGAATCCGCTCGCCGAGAAGCTTTCCGACATCCGCTATTACATGTCCGACCCCGACGTGCGCAAGCTCGCGTGGAAAACCCGGCTCGAATCGCCCACCTGGAACGCGAAGCCGAACAAAGGTCATCTCGCGCTGGTCGAGCTCGAGCGCCGCGGCAAGCTGCATGCGCTCATCACACAAAACATCGACGGCCTGCACCAACGCGCCGGCAACGACCCCGCGCGCGTGATCGAGGTGCACGGCACGATGCGAGACGTCATGTGCATGGGCTGCAATTGGCGTGCGCCGATGCAGGTCGCGCTCGAGCGCGTGCGCGCGGGCGAGGAGGATCCGTCGTGCGAAGGATGCGGAGGCATTTTGAAGAGCGCGACGGTTTCCTTCGGACAACCGCTCGTGCCGGAAGTGATCGAACACACCATGCAAGTCGCCGGAGAGGCCGATCTCATGCTCGCGATCGGTTCGAGCCTGCAGGTCTATCCGGTCGCCGGCGCCGTGCCCGCCGCCAAAGCCGCCGGCGCGCGGCTCGTCATCGTCAATGCGGAGCCAACGCCGTTCGATGAAATGGCGGATGCCGTCTTGCAAGGAGCGATCGGGGAGATATTGCCGGCCATATGTGGTGTAAAGGTGTAATCGCGCAGCAAGTGTAGGAGACGCTAAATGTCCGAATATCCCGTAGAGTCCCACGGGGGTGTCCGAAGTTTTGTGTAAACGGCGTTTCGTTTAAATTCTCTTAATGCTGCGGCATCCGCTCGTCGAACTCGATAGTAAAACGATTCAGCGCCGCCTTCCAGTCACGAATCGGCATCGTCCATTTCTTGGCTATGTTCCTCAGTGCGAGATAGAACAATTTCAGTAATGCCTCATCGCTCGGGAACGCGCCGCGGTTCTTGGTGATTTTTCTCAAGCTCATGTTCACCGACTCAATGGCATTGGTGGTGTAGATCACTTTGCGGATCTCCGGTGGATAATCGAAAAACGGGATGATGCGCGGCCAGTTGCGCCGCCAGGATTGCGCAATCGGCGGGTAGCTCGCGTTCCACTTTTGTTCGAACTCGGTGAGCCGCGTCTCCCCTTCCTCGGCGGTGGCCGATTGGTAAATGCGCTTTAAGTCAGCGGCCACCGCTTTGCGCAGCTTCCAGCTGACGTAGTTCAGGCTGTGGCGCACGAGATGCACGATACACAGCTGCACCGCGGTCTTCGGATACACCGCCTCGATAGCTTCAGGGAAGCCCTTCAAGCCATCGACGCAGGCGATGAAGATATCGGCCACCCCTCGGTTCTTGAGCTCGGTGACGACCTGCAGCCAGAACTTGGCACCCTCGGTCTGGGCGATCCAGAGGCCGAGGAGTTCCTTCTCGCCGCTGAGATTGATACCGAGCGCGAGGTAGACGGCTTTCACTCTGACCGCACCGCTGTCACGGGCTTTGACGTGGATGCAGTCGAGATAGACGATCGGATAGAGTGCATCGAGCGCTCGCGTCTGCCAGGTTTTCACTTCGTCCATCACCGCGTCGGTCACTGAGGAGATCAGCGTCGGTGAAACCTCGGTGCCGTACATCTCCTCCAGGTGCGCTTGAATCTCGCGTACCGTCATGCCCCGGGCGTAGAGCGAGAGGATCTTGTCATCGAAGCCGCTCCAACGGGTTTGGTGCTTGGCGATGAGGCTCCGGCTCGAAGCTGCCGTGCCGATCGCGGGGAATCTCGATCGGGAGCTCGCCGAACTCGCCCTTCAACGTTTTTTTGCTCTTACCGTTGCGGGTGTTGCCGGCGATGTTTTCTACCGGTTCATTCTTACCATGGCCCAGGTGTTCGGCCATCTCGGCGTGCAGGGCGCGCTCGACGAGTGCCTTGGTGAGCTGTTTTAATAACCCGTCCTCGCCGATTAAATCTTCAGGCTTCTTGTAGTTGGCGAGCAACCCATCGATGAGGTCTTAGGGTAGTGGTTTCTTGTCTACGGTCATTTTGTCTCCTGGTGCGGCAGTCTCCTGCCGAATGACCGTTTACACAAACTTTTTTACACCCCCGTCGCAAGGGACACAAACTCCTGTGATATGGCACGGTGACGAAGTCTAGTGTCCTTTCAGCATATTCATCACCGGGTACTTCAATTTGCAGCCAGTCCTGAGCTGCGTCGTCTTCAACGTTTAGAGTCACTCCTACCCCTTCTATAGGTTTTAAGCTTCTGTGGAGTCATCCACGTGGCTGGTTGACGCAATCCGATATCCTTTCGCCATCCTAAGCCGCGAACCGCGACCGCACTATTGAGGCCGGCGTACACAGTTCTAGTAGCTTCATGGACATCCGTCCCTGCTGCCGCCACCGTAGCAATACGGCCGCTTCCAACGCTAGTTCCTCCGCTTTGATTCTTAGAGGCGTTGTTGGCGAACACCACGCAGTCTCCGAAAGAACCGAGATCTACTTCGACTGAGCGGCTTTGACCAGGGTAGCCATCCGCCGTCAATGTAACGGCGACACCTGCCGCGGTTTTTTCGTTCCAACGTGCCGGCAAGCCAAGAATGCCTCGCCCGATTGCCTCCGGCTGCGAAACGGCCAGCGCCTCGCACTCCGGTGTTCCAATATGGATGTTCATCTCCGTCGCTAGAACGGTCCCAGTATCCGCCTCAATCGTGTTCAGATTAACAAACCCGCTCTCAATACCGACGGCAGACACGATCCTCTGAAGGCTTGGAATTAGCTTTGCGGTCCGCCGAGGCGCCTGCACCACCGCGCCCATGCCGCCGCCCGTGAGTGGACCGTTGTCACCATCGTGCAGCCGCTTATAATCCCAGACCTCCCAACACAGCGTCACGCGTCCACCGTGAACCAACCCCGACAATCCCGCCTCCACGCCCCGAACATATTCTTCGAGAATCACAGCACTACTAGAGAACCGATGGTCCTTAAGAAGAAGATGCTCCGCGTATTTCCGGTCCTCGGTGACAACGACACCCTTACCACTCGCTAACCCGTCAAGCTTCACGACCCAAGGCGCAGCAAACTGGTCGAGCACCTCTAACGCATCGCATCCTCGGCTGCAGGCAACGAACCGAGGCGACTCAACATCGCTCTCCCGTAGGACTTGCTTCGCGAACGCTTTCGATGACTCTATGCGTGAGGACTCCTTCGAGCAGGCGAACAGCGAGATGCCGTTCCCCATGAAGTGGTCTGCTATGCCGCGCACAATCAACTTCTCATTGGCTACGAGGACCAAGCTTACGTCGCATCGTTTAGCGAGGGCCAGGAGGGATTCGACACTCGATATATCGACTGGAAGGCATTCGAAGGCATCACTCATGTGTGCACTGCCGGGCGCAACGATGACTGAATCTACGTGCCCACTATTGCTCATGATTCGCGCGAGAGCATGCTCTCTGCCGCGATATCCCACGATCATTACTCGCATCGGATCGCGCCTTGAAGCAAACCGTACGCAGCTCTTCCGGAGTTCGGATTTCCTGCGGAAACATGGAAGACCAGTTCGTAGGCCGGCAGTCCAAGGAGTTGTTCGTGGTTGGAGCCCGATGCCGGGAATCCAAGATCGGTCCACGCCGGATAGGTGGCGTTGCTTCCCACTCCGAACCTGTTTCGCTCCAACAGATCCTTTGCACGAAGAGTCGAAATCCGCGTACGGCTGGGCGCGCATGGCGACTTACTAACTGCGGGAACGACAATCGCGGTTACGCGGCCACTAGCCGCGGGGGCGGGAGCGGATAGAAAGTGGCAAGCTCTGAGGGCATGAACTCAATCTTATCGCCGTGCACTAACCACTGATCCCGCGGCAGCGCACGGAGTTTATCGAGATCCCACCGCACCCTCGGATAGGTTGCTAGAAGTGGATCATTGACCACCTCTGCCAGTTTGGGAAATTGCAGAAGCGTCCCCATGCCGACAGCGACAGATAGCGGAAAAGGGACGGCGGTGACTCCACCGTTATTTGCAGCAACGAATGCCCTGTCGTTAGCCAGATAGGTCGCGCCGCAGCTCATCGCCAGAAGTGTCAAAGTCGTCTTGCCTGCGCCTTTATCGCCAACGATTAGCGCATAGCCTTCACGATCACCGACACATCCCGCGTGGTATTGGCAGTAGCCGGTGCCTTCAGTGTAGTAGTTCAGACCTGATCTGACACCCCTCTTGCAAAAGACGGGGTTACTCGGTTCGATGGTTGTTGCGAAGCAAACATCAAACCAAAAAGGAGTAACCCCGTATGAGTTTTGTAACCCAGAGCATCATCAAGCACAAG
>JBGPKL010000085.1:0-11060 GCA_041485885.1 Sulfurifustaceae bacterium | reverse complement strand
CCGAAGAACAGCGGATCGATGTGGAAATGCGGCAGCAGCGGCAGGAAGATCGGCATGAAGATGATGATGATCTCGGTCCACTCGAGCGGCCAGCCGAGGATGAAGATGATGAACTGCGCGAGGATCATGAACTGCACCGGCGTCATGTCGAGCGACAGCACCCACTTCTCGATGACCTCCTGCCCGCCGAGCAGCGCAAACGCCGCCGAGAAAATGCCGGAGCCGACAAACAGCCAGCACACCATCGCGCTCGTCTTGGCGGTGAGAAAGGACGATTCCTTGACGATCACCCCGAGCTCTTTCACCGTCTTCCAGACTGTGGCGCCGGGATTCGAGCCGCTGGCCGGCGCCTCGCGCGAATGGGTGATGAAACGGTAGACTGCCGCGAGGAGGAATCCGCCGAATCCGCCGACCGCCGCCGCCTCGCTGGGCGTCGCGAGCCCGAACACGATCGAGCCAAGCACTGCGATGATCATCAACGCCAGCGGAAAGAACGAGGAGAGCAGCATCTTGAATACCTCGAGCCGCTCCCAGTTCCAAAGCCGGTAGATGACTGCGACGGCGCCGAAGCCGATGCCGAACGCGATCCACAACCATAGCGGCACGGCCAGCCGCTCGCCTTCCGCAGTCGTGGCGGCATTCTCGTCCGGTTTGCCTACCGTCGCCGCGCCCGGCGGCTCCTGTGCGCCTTCGGGTTTCGCCCCCTCCGCACCGGGTGATGGAGCGACTTCCTTGACCCCTTCAGCCGGGGGTTCCTTGACTCCAGATTCCTTCCCCTCGGCTTCGGGTGCGCCGATGATGCCCGTTGACATCTCCCTTTCCGCTTCGGGCGCCGCGACGAGGCCGCTCACCTCGATCAGCCCGGCCGTGCTGGCCTCGACTTCCGGCGCTGTCGCCACCCGATAGGTGACGCACAGTACTGCGGCGATGAACAACGCCGGGAGCAACGTGACGAACAGTTGTCCGAGCGCGGTGCGTTGCGCGACGCCGGAACTGCCGCCTGCGATGAGTGCGCGCCAGAGACCGGTCAACGCGTTGCTGCCATGCGGCGCCAGCTTCTGCGCAAAGGGCGGAAGCTCCACGCGCCGCTCGCTCTCGGGGAGCGGAGGCATGAGGTGAGGCTTCCACTTCGCGAGCACGATGATGTAACCGATGTAGAGCCCCGCAAGCATAAAGCCGGGCAGGAAAGCGCCGGCGTAAAGTTGGACGACCGACACACCCGCAACGGCTCCATAAACGATCAGCAGCACCGACGGCGGGATCAGGATGCCGAGACAGCCGCCCGCGGTCAGCGCGCCCGCGGACACCTTGACGTTGTAGCCGGCCTTGAGCATCGCCGGAAACGCGAGCAGGCCCATCAGCGTCACCACCGCTCCCACGATGCCGGTCGCTGTAGCGAAAATCGCGCAGGTGACGATGGTCGCCACCGCAAGCGCCCCCGGAATCCGCGCCATGGCGAGATGCAGGCTCCTGAACAGCCGATCGATCAGCTGCGCCCGCTCAACGAGATAGCCCATGAACAGGAACAGCGGGACCGCGATCAGCACGTCGTTCGACATCACCCCGTAGGTGCGTTGCACGAAGAGATCAAGCACCTTCCGGTCCGCGGTCGCCGGGTCGACACTGCGGTAGGAAAGCCAGCCGAAGAACACGCCCATCCCCATGAGCGTGAAGGCCGTGGGAAAGCCGAGCATGATGCCCACGCAAATCAGCGCGAGCATCATGAGGCCCAAGTGCCCGTTCGTGAGGTGGGCCCAGGGCATGAGCACGATCAGCGGGATGATGATGAGCGCCATCAGCGAGAAGCCGAACCACAGCTCTTTGCGCATTTTCATTTGTGCGGTTCCTGGCGTACGACATACGCGTCAAGCTTCTGGATGTCCTCGTCCTTGACGTGGACCATCTCCTTGAGCTTTTCAACGTCCACTTCCTGAACGTCCGCCTCGCGCGAAGGCCACTTGCCCTGCTTAAGGCAGATGACGCAGCGGATGATTTCGACGATGCCCTGCACCAGCACGAACGCGCCGGCGACCGGGATGATGGTCTTGAACGGGTAGTACGGCGGGCCCCCGGCGGTGATGTTCGAACCCTCTTTGATCGCCCACGACTCGGCGGCATAGGTGTAGCCAGCCCAGACGAGCGCGACGACGCCGGGAATGAAGAACACAATGTAGAGCGTGAGATCGAGAGTGGCCTGCGCCCGCGGCGTGAAGAAGCCGTAGATGACGTCCCCGCGCACGTGGCCGTTCTTCGCCAGCGTGTAGGCGCCGGCCATCATGAACAGGGTCCCGTACATCTGGATCATGGCATCGAAGGCCCACGCATGCGGGTGGTCGAGCGCATAACGCGAGAACACTTCCCACGAGATGAGCACGGTGAGGCCGACGATGAACCAGGAGAACGCGTGCCCGACCCACGTGCTCACCTCATCAACGAACAGCAACAGTTTTTGCATGGTTCAAAACCTGTGATGATGGAGCGGCGGATTGGGAACCTGTTGTGCCACCTCCGCCCCGCTTGCGCGGCGCCCAAAAAAACACCATCCGGCGTTGCCGGATGGTGTCTCCCGCGAGCGTGGTCGGCGTCAGCCCTTCTTCGCGGCGGGTTTGGTCTTCGCCTTGCCGAAAACTTGGTTGTAGGCCATGCCGGCGGTTACCATGGTATCCACCTGCCACTTGACCGCCCTTTCAGCGAACGCCAGTTGAGATGCGTACGCTTTCTTGAACAACGGATTCTCTTCCGACTTCTTCGCGGCGATCGTGTCCCAGATGTCGAGCTGCGCCTTGAGCACGGAATCGGGCGTGACGTAAAACTTGACGTTTTGCTTAGTCTGCATCTCGATGTAGTCCTGCGAACAGCGGTCGATCGCCTTCCACGACATGTCCGCGGAAGCCGCTTCAACAGCATTAGCGATGATTGCCTTCATTTTTTCCGGCAGGGCGTCGTACTTCGTCTTGTTGAATGTGATCTCGAACTGCTCGCCGGACTGGTGGTAGCTCCGCAACATGCAGATCTTGGAGACGTCCGGGAAGCCGAGTAAACGGTCGGAACTCGCGTTATTGAATTCCGCTGCGTCCAGCAGGCCGCGGTCCATCGCCGGCACAATTTCGGCGCCGGGCAACGCGTTCACCGCCGCGCCCAGGCCGGTGAAGATATCGATCGACAGGCCAACAGTGCGGTACTTCATTCCCTTAAAGTCATCGGCTTTGGTGATCCGCTTCTTGAACCACCCCAGCGGCTGCGTCGCCATCGGCCCATAGAGGAACGACACGACATTGGCGCCGATGGACTTATAGATTTCCTCGAGCAACTGTTTGCCGCCCCCGTATTTGTGCCACGCAAGCACCATGTTGGCGTCCATACCACCGGCCGGACCCGATCCCCACAGCGCCAAGGCATTTTGCTTGCCGTAGTGGTAGGCGACCACGCCGTGGCCGCCGTCGAGAGTGCCTTTCGACACCGCATCGAGCAAACCGAAGGCCGGCACCACCGAACCCGCCGGCAGCACCTCGATCTTGAGGTCACCGCCGGTCATGTCGTTCACTTTTTTGGCGAAGTCGAGCGCGTACTCATGGAATATGTCCTTCGTCGGCCACGTGCTTTGAAAGCGCATCGTGGTCACCTCGGCCCTTCCAATGGCCGGGAATCCGACGGCCGCGGCACCGCCGACCGAGGCCGCCGCGCCCGCCAGAAACCGCCGGCGCGAAACCTTCGACGTTTTGGTCGCAACAGCTTTTTGCTTACTCTTTCTCTGATGAGTCATGACGCCTCCTGGGATTGGGGGATGGCAAACTGGCGGGCGTAAATACTATGCCTAAATGCCCCTGGTGACTATCCGCCCGGGTGTTCCTGTGGTCTTCAACTCTAGGGCACGGCTCGGATAAACATAGCCGATGGAATGGGCGAGCGCCGCCGTAAAAGTGTTTACCAGAAACGCCCCGCTTCAAAAGTGGGTAAGACCTTCACCTTCCGCGGCGTTTCGACCGTGGAACGGAGCACAGAGATCGCTCAGCTATCGTTGCTGAATACGTTCGAGCTGAGCGAGAAGCGTCCCCGCGTCGCTCACGTCGTACTTGCCGAGCTCCTCGACGTTAAGCGTCTTGACCACACCGTCATCCGCGTAGAGCGAGTAACGGCGCGAGCGGATCCCCATTCCCTGATCGGATCGGTCGCTCTCGAGCCCGAGTGCCTTCGTGACCTCGGCGTTCCCGTCGCCAAGCATGCGAATCTTCCCGCCGGCATTCAGGTTCTTGCTCCATTCGCGCATCACGTACGGATCGTTCACGGAGATGCAAAGTATCTCGTCGATCCCGCGCGCTTTGAGCTGCGGATGGCGCTCCATGAAGCTCGGCACGTGCCGAGTCGAGCACGTCGGCGTGAACGCGCCGGGCAATCCGATAATCGCCACGTGCCGGCCACGCGTAAGCTCACCGACCGTGCGACGCTGCAGGCCGTCGTCGGTCAGCTCATACAGCGTTCCGGCGGGAAGACGATCACCGACCTTGATAGCCATTCGAATCTCCTTGAGCTGGACGCGCCGCTACTAACAGATCCTCGCTCGCGTTACTGACCAAATTCGCGAACTAAGTAGTCTAACCCAAACGCGGCCTCTCAAGGTCGCCGGATACGTCGACGAAACGGGTGGCGGGAACTCTTGAGGAAGTCGAAGCGCACCGGCGCGAGCGGCCAAGCCGCCGGTTGGCGGTTCAACACCGACCGGCGTTGACGGCGTTCACCGAGGCGCGTCGGCGCGAACGTTGGCGCGTCTCGGGAGGTCGTGTAAGTGCCTCTCGCCGTGAGCACCGGATCCGCTGTCAGCTCCCCGCGTGCGCGACATAGGCGCCGCATTCAAACCGACACGGCAAAATGCGAAGCACCATCGCACTCTGCCGCGAACAAGCGGTGAAACTACTCGAACATTGCGGAGGGAGGGATGATTGTCGGATCGCTGGGCGGACTCGACCCCACGGCGAGTGGAAGTTTGTAAGCGGCGCCCGCTACTTCGCGCACGAGCCGCGGCACCAAGTACCCCGGCAGCCGCGCTGCGACAACGCGCCATAGGCGCTCGGCGCGCGCGCCATCGACGTCGAAATGCGCCGCGCCCTGTACGCGATCGAGCAGATGCAGGTAGTAAGGCAGCACACCGGCGGTGAAGAGCCGCTCGCTAAGCGCGCACAACGCGTCGGCGTCGTCATTGACGCCGGCAAGCAGAACCGATTGATTGAGCAGCGTCGCGCCGGCGTCGCGCAGGTCGCGCAATGCCGCCGCCACGTCCGCGTCGATTTCGTTCGCGTGGTTGGCGTGCACGACGACGACGGTTTGAAGCCGCGACGCACCGATCGTTCCACAAAGCTCGCGGGTCACGCGCGCCGGCAGCACGATCGGCAGGCGCGTATGGATGCGCAGGCGTTCAAGGTGCGCAATGTCGTTCAATCGACGCAACAGGCCGGCGAGTTTGTCGTCCGTCAGAGTCAATGGATCGCCGCCGCTCAAGATTACCTCGCGTATCGACGCATCGTCGGCGATGTACTTGAGCGCTGCGCCCCATTGCTCCGAAGCGGGATTGGCGTCGCCGTACGGAAAGTGGCGTCGAAAACAATAACGGCAATGAACCGCGCACGCGCCGGTGATGGTCAGCAGCACGCGTCCTTGGTATTTGTGCAATACACCGGGCACTGCCATGGATGACAAATCACCGACCGGATCGAGGACAAAATCGGGCGCCGCAACATTCTCCGCCGCGAGCGGCAACACCTGCCGCAGTAGCGGATCGGCCGGATCGCCGGGGCGCATGCGGGCGACATAGCCGCGCGGCGCGCGCAAGCCGAACTGGCGCGCCGCTGCCCGCGCCGGCTCGATGAGCGCGGGGTCGAGCCCGAGCAACCGAACCAATTCCGCCGCATCGGTGACGGCATGCGTCAGCTCCCGTTGCCACGCGGGCGGCTGCCTTATGAGCGGGGTTCCGGTTATCATAGCGCGCTCGATTTTATCCCGATCGAAATAAAGATTCTCACCGACTCCCCCTCTCCCCTCGCGGGAGAGGGCAAGGGGAGAGGGAAGAAGTCGAGAGGATATTTAATTTTCTACAAGGTATTTCATGGCGACTTACAGTACGAATGAATTCAGAGCGGGGATGAAGGTAATGCTCGACGGCGACCCGGCGTCCATCGTCGAAAACGAATTTGTGAAGCCCGGCAAAGGCCAGGCGTTCAGTCGCGTGAAGATTCGCAACTTGAAGACCGGCCGGGTCATCGAGCGCACGTTCAAGTCGGGCGATACGATCGAGGCGGCGGACGTCGTCGACGTCGAGATGCAGTATCTCTACAACGACGGACAGTTCTGGCACTTTATGCAGCCGGAGAACTACGAGCAAGTGCAAGCCGACAGCACCGCCATCGGCGACAACGCCAAATGGCTCAAGGAGCAAGACACCTGCATCGTGACATTGTGGAACGGAACGCCGCTGGCAGTCGAACCGCCGCACACGGTTTTGCTGACGATCGTCGAAACCGATCCGGGCGTGCGCGGCGACACCAGCGGCGGTGGCGGCAAACCAGCGAAGCTCGAGACTGGCGCGGTCGTGCGCGTGCCGCTCTTCGTGCGGCAGGGCGAGCGCATCAAGGTCAACACGCGCACCGGCGAGTACGTCTCGCGCGCGTAATTTCCGCTTGACGTAACGTGGCGCCGGATAGTCCTGACGACTGGCGTCCGACCGCGTCGCTTGCGGTCCTCAAGCTACGCGCGCAGTTGCTCGCGCGCGTACGGGAGTTTTTCGCGAAGCATGGCGTGCTCGAAGTGGAGACGCCGCTGCTCTCCCACGCCGGCACGACCGATCCGAACCTGCATAGCTTTTCGGCGCAATCGCTCGCTCCGGGCGACGCGCCCGTGCCGCTCTACCTGCATACGTCGCCGGAGTTTGCGATGAAGCGGTTGCTCGCCGCGGGGAGCGGAGCGATTTATCAAGTCGGCAAGGTGTTTCGCGCCGGCGAGATCGGAAGGCTGCACAATCCGGAATTCACGATGGTCGAGTGGTATCGCGTCGACTTCGACTATCACCGACTGATGACCGAGGTCGCCGATCTCGTCGCCGAAGCGATGATGGGATTTCGGCGATTGGATACGCCGGAGAAACTGAGCTACGTCGAAGCGTTCTCGCGCCACGCGGGAGTCGATCCGCATACCGCCAGCGCCACGCAACTGGCCGAAGCGGCACGCTCGCACGGAATCGCGGTCGCCAACTTAGCTGAGGACGATTGCGACGCATGGCGCGATCTGTTGCTGATCCATGTCGTCGAACCCCACTTGGGGCGTGGCCGGCTGACTTTCCTATACGACTACCCGGCCTCCGCCGCGGCTCTCGCCCGCCTGCGGCCCAGCGACCCGCCGGTTGCCGAGCGATTCGAGCTCTATTTGGATGGAGTCGAGCTGGCCAACGGGTTTCAAGAATTGACGGACGCCGACGAACAGCGCCGGCGCTTCGAACAAGATAAGCGGCGACGGGCCGAGCGAAATCTCGCTTCTATTCCGAGCGACCGGCGGCTGCTCGCCGCATTGGCATATGGCTTGCCCACTTGCAGCGGCGTCGCGCTCGGGCTCGACCGTCTGCTGATGCTTGCAAGCGGTGCGCGCTCGATCGCCGACGTGGTCGCCTTCCCTTTCGATCGCACCTGAGGATCCGGCGAATCTCTTAGCGGAACACGTTGCGCAATAACTCGGTGGTCCGCGCCGACGGATCCACGCGGATACGGCGCTCCTCGTCGGCCACGAGTTGGAACAAGCCGTCGAGCGCCTTGTGGGTGACATAGTCGTCGATGTTGAACTGACTTGCATCGGCCAATCCGAGTGGCTCTGCGCGCTTGACCAGGCGCTTGTAACCGGACGTCACGCCGACTGCTTCGGTCGAGCGGACCACGATGGGACGAAACGCCTGCGTGAGCGGCGTTTCCGTTTGACGGCGAAAGTAGCGCGTGGCGGCGTCTTGCGGGCCGCGCAGAATATCGAACGCGTCTTGGATCGTCATGCGGCGGATGGCGTCGATGAAAATGCGGCGCGCTTCGGGCGTCGCCTGCTCGGCGGCGCGGTTGAGCGAGCGTATAAAATCGTCGGCCAGTTTGTCTTGCCCGAATCGACGTAATCCGCTTTCTACTTTCTGCAACTTCTCGGGCATCGGTATGCGCAGCGTCGGATGCGACCAGAACCCGTTCTCGCGTCCCAACTGCTGAACCGCGCGCGTGGTTCCTTGCTCCAGCGCTTCGCGCAAGCCGGCGGCGACCGTGGCAGGATCGAGTTTCGCGCTCGTACCGGTTGCGCGGTTGATTTCCTCCTTCAGCCAATCCGACGATCCGGCACAGCCGGGCGTTACCGAAAGAGCACCGAGGAGAAGGAGTGTCGGAATCCACCGACGACGCATAGCCGTCACGCTCTTATTTTCCAGACCGATTGCTAAACCTGGAGCCAAAATGTGACCGGCCCCTCGTTAGTGAGCGCGACCGACATTTCGGCGCCGAACTTTCCGCATTCAACCGTCGCTCCCCGCGAGCGCATGCGCGAAACCAACTGATCGAACAACCGAGCGGCGACGTCGGGTTCGGCGGCAGGGGTGAAGCTCGCGCGAGTGCCTTTGTCCGTATCCGCGGCGAGGGTGAACTGCGGGACCAGCAGAAGCGCGCCGTTCGTATCCTGCACACTCAAATTCATCTTGCCGTTTCCGTCGGGAAAAATGCGATAGGTCAGCATGCGCGTCGCGAGACGTTCGACTTTGTCGGAATCATCATCGCGCTCGACGCCCACGAACGCCAATAGTCCGGAGCGGATAGACGCGATACGTTCGCCGGACACGGTGACCGATGCGGAGCTTACGCGTTGCAACAAAGCGATCATCGGCGCGATGTCGAAATCGGCCAGAAATCCGGTAATGCCCAGGGGCGCCCGAGAAGAAGCGAACGTCAGAAACCGGCGGCGCGCCGCTCAAGATGCGGTTGCGCACCGATGAGACCGGCGCCGTCGGGGAGCGTCACATCCATCGCGATCGGGAGATGATCGGAAATCGTTTGGTTCAGCACGCGCACGCTGTCCACTTGAATGGACGCGGACACAAGAATGTGATCGATGTTGCGCCGCGGGCGCCAACTCGGAAAGGTAAAGAGACCGTGGATCGGCTCGCTCAAGTCGCTGCGCCCCCGCAACCACTCGATCTCCTTGCTCTCGGAACGACAGTTGAGGTCGCCCATCAGGATCACGTGATGCTCGTCCGCGATCAATTCGGCAAGACTCGCGAGCTGGCGCTCGCGTGCGCGCCGTCCGAGCGCGAGGTGCACGATCAGGAGCAGCAACGCTCCCGCACCCCTGCCGAATCGCACGCACAGCGCGCCGCGCCCCGGAATCATCCCGGGCAGCCGAACTTCGGTGATTTCGCTCGGGCGAAAACGGCTGAGCAGGCCGAGGCTGTGCTGACCGAGATGTCCGAGATTCCGATTAGTTTGGTCGTACCAGTAGGGAAAGCCGGCGCGCGTCGCGAGATACTCGGTCTGATTGATGAACGCGCTACGCAGGCTGCCCGCGTCGGATTCCTGCAAGCCCACGAAGTCGAAATCCCCCGCGAGTGTCGCGATGCGATCGAGCGTATCTAGCCGTTCCGGACAGGGAAGCACGTGCTTCCAGCTGTGCGTCAAATAGTGGCGATACTTGCTGGTAGTAATGCCCGTCTGGATGTTGAAGCTCAGCAGGCGCAAGCGGCACTGGCCGTCACCGGCGTGCGCTTCTTCGGGGTCGACGAGAGGCGGACTGATCACCGGTTCAATGGATGAGTTGCTAAACAATGGATTCCTCTTAAAGCTAGCGTAGTTTTTCGTCGACGCAAGCGGCGGCGCGCGGCGCGCGCATTCAACCGACGAGTGGCGCGGCGGCGGCGTTTTACCGTCGCGCGCCGGAACGGGTCACACCGACATGCACCGGCCCTTTTTTCAAAAGCGATTTTCGCATCGAACGTGCCAGCTCGTCCACAGGAAGCGACTGGCTAGTGCAATATCCTGCGCCAATTCGCGATGCCGCTTGCTCCGTACCGCGAGTGC
Organism: Sulfurifustaceae bacterium; assembly: GCA_041485885.1. GTDB lineage: Bacteria > Pseudomonadota > Gammaproteobacteria > Acidiferrobacterales > Sulfurifustaceae > JACQFZ01. Next base: position 990 of record JBGPKL010000085.1, on the reverse strand, counting down.
GGATGGACGCGCAAAGCGAGATGATGCGAGTCGGGACAGAGTGGCTCAGGTACGCGAGCGAATAATTACTGGCGCGGAGATCGCCGATGGAACGCTGCCGATCGGCCATACACGCTTCTCATTGGAGCGTCGACCGCACCGATTGGCGTCAGTCGATGCACGGCATTTGTTTCGCGATACGAATCCGCCTTCCGTTGTATTACGCGTTTAATTCTTTGCCTCGCTGGGCGTCCGCATCGATCCGTCGTGATAGGGGTTTGGCCATGGAAGGCCGCGCGCCGGCCGCAGCGTGCTGTTCGCGCGCGGGACGTTCCTACTGCAGGAACCGGCGGCTAGAAGTGTCGAAAGCTTGGGACGGGGGCCCGTAGCAACAAAAAGCCCCCAGCGGTTAAGCCGAGGGCTCGGGATATAAAGCCTGGCAGTGTCCTACTCTCACACGGGGAAGCCCCGTACTACCATCGGCGCTGAGCGTTTTCACTTCCGAGTTCGGAATGGGATCGGGTGGTTCCCGCTCGCTATAGCCGCCAGGCAAGCCGTTACTGTCGACGCAACTTCTGCGACGACAAGAATTCAGGAAGTTAGAAGTAAGGTTTCGGACTTTAGTTGCGTGGCCTGACCAGTCACACCCAACGTTTTGGGTGTTATATGGTCAAGCCGCACGGGCAATTAGTACTCCTTAGCTCAACGCCTTACGGCGCTTACACATGGAGCCTATCAACGTGGTGGTCTACCACGGCCCTTTAGGGGAGTCGAGCTCCCAGGGAGATCTCATCTCGAGGTGGGTTTCACGCTTAGATGCTTTCAGCGTTTATCCCGTCCGGACTTGGCTACCCGGCAATGCCATTGGCATGACAACCGGAACACCAGAGGTTCGTCCATCCCGGTCCTCTCGTACTAAGGACAGATCCTCTCAAATCTCCAACGCCCACCGCAGATAGGGACCGAACTGTCTCACGACGTTCTGAACCCAGCTCGCGTACCACTTTAAAT
>JBGPKL010000084.1:0-11859 GCA_041485885.1 Sulfurifustaceae bacterium | reverse complement strand
CTTGTGCTTGATGATGCTCTGGGTTACAAAACTCATACGGGGTTACTCCTTTTTGGTTTGATGTTTGCTTCGCAACAACCATCGAACCGAGTAACCCCGTCTTTTGCAAGAGGGGTGTCAGATCAGGTCTGAACTACTACAGTGGCGTGAAATTCAAACACACCCAAATAGCACCACCACCAATACCCGACCGGGTGTCTTTGCGCTGTGACGACAGCGATGGCGAAGCCGCTGCGGTCGGATTTGCCTCATCAGCGCCTGCCTAGGTCGCTTCAGTCGGTGTAAATTGAACCCCATCACCGCCCGTTACCCTGCCGCGAGCGTCGTTTCATCCGACTTTATCCTGCTTTTCCCCAAGCGGTTCAGCTTACACGGACATCTTGCTTCTATCTGCGCAGCTGCTGGGACTGAAAGAGATCGCGGCACACGATAGCAAGGGAATGCGCGGGCATATGTTCTTGCGACTAAGCGCTGCGCACGATACTTTGGTCACGCAATCATTCGCCGGGATGGCGCGGCGTCTTGGTATGCGGCTGGATATAGATACCCGACACTCGCGAAATTTCGGTACGCTATGATAGCAACGCCGAGCCCGCGACAAACGACGCACCGATAGCTACGCTCACGCGGTCACCAAACCAATAAGGGAGCACGAAGTACGCGGCAGCGAGAAAGAACGCTAACCAGGCACCTACAAGTAGGACCGTGTAAGCGCGCGTCGCTCGTAAAGTCGACGTCGTAACCGTCGCGCACGAGGCACTGCACGATGCCTTTTACAATGCCTGTACCGCCACCCGTTACAAGTACCCTTCTTCTTTGTTCTCCCATTGGTCTTTGACTACATACGACCAGGATTTACGAGGCGACTATCGGTCGGTATTACCAGATTCAGCACGCTCTACCGCCCAACGCATGTATTCCCTCATCGTTTCGTTCGGAAACTCCACGAATGAAAACTTTATAGTGGCGGAAGAAACTCTCTCGCCGTCGCGGCAATCGAGGTATGATCTTGGCTTAACGTACGCGAGGAATCGAGGATCGCCGCCTGAATGAATTTACACACCTATTGACGGTGGCTCTTGAATTCTTCGATGTAGCTCTGTCTTGGGATTTTCATCTTCTACGTCGGTAGCTGTATTATCCACGGCTACTTCGGTAGGCGAAATTCGGGGGCGAGCTCAAATCCGCGGCTGCAGAGCTTCGCCACAGAACTGCGTGCCCTGCAAGGCCTGCGATATCAAGGATCTGATGCAGAACATCGTGGGGCCCTCGCCCGAAGGCGACGGCGGACCGAATTACCTAAATAAACCAGCTGCTGGCTATGTGCTGCTAAATTTTTATAGCGCCTGCTGCAAAATGACGCGGCTGACCTCGAGCGTAATATTCTGATGTTCGCCTAACGCCGTCATGCCGTGCGCAGCCAACTGTGCCAGGATGGCCTCGATCGCCTCTGCCCCCAACTGGTATTCCGAGAGGCGGGTGTTCATCCCTAAACTCTCAAAAAATTCACGGGTGCGCGATATCGCTACATCGATACGCTGCTCTTCGCTACCTTCGCTGATATGCCAGACGCGCTCGGCGTATTGGAGTAACTTGGCACGCTTATATTCGCGCTGCACATTCAGCAAAGACGGCAACACCAGCGTCAGCGTACGTGCGTGATCAATGCCATACAGTGCGGTAATCTCATGTCCTATCATATGGGTGCCCCAGTCTTGCGGCACACCTGCGCCGATCAAACCATTCATTGCCTGCGCCGCCACCCACATCAGATTGGCACGGGTATGGTACTCGTGCTCCATTGACATGGCTTTGGGTGCAATCTCGATCAGACTCTGCAACAAACCTTCGGCAAAGCGGTCTTGTGGCATGGCTTGAACAGGAAAAGTCAGGTATTGCTCTACCGTATGCACGAAAGCATCGGCGATGCCATTGGCGATCTGAGCTTTCGGCAAGGTATAGGTCTTGGTCGGATCGAGGATAGAAAACTGTGGAAACACAAAACGGTTCTTGAAAGAGAATTTCTCCTGCGTGGACTTGCGCATGATGACGCCGATGTTATTCATTTCTGACCCGGTCGCAGGCAAGGTCAGCACCGTACCGAAAGGCAATGCACTCTGGGGTTTGCGGCCACGTTTTTTCAGGATCTCCCAGGCTTCGCCCTCAAAACCGGCAGCGGCGGCGACAAACTTAGTACCGTCTATCACTGATCCACCACCCACAGCCAACAAGAAATTGAGCTTTTCACGGCGTACCAGCTCGACTGCCTGCATCATGGTTTCGTAACTAGGATTTGGCTCTATGCCGGCAAACTCCATCACCAGGCGTGTTCCTAGAGCCGCTTTGACCTCATCTAAGGTGCCGGTATTCTTGGCACTGGCGCCGCCGTACAGTATCAATACTCTCGCCGTGGCAGGAACCAGATCAGCCAGTTTAGCGATGGTTTCAGCACCAAATACGATCTTGGTCGGGTTGTAGAATTCAAAATTTTGCATACGTTTTTTTCCCCGAGCTCAGCGCTGGCCGGCTGAAGTTATGGCGCGCGGCTCATTCCGATTCGGCATCCGGATGAGACCAAGGCGGCACATGTCATCCAAGCACTTGTCGATGTAGTCCCGTGTGAGGTGTGGAGTCTCCGGCCCGATCTTGAGCGTCTGGAGCGCATCGTCAAAACGACGGCTGGCCGCCATCGGCTTGCCCAACGTCGAAGGATGACGCAGCGACTCGAGGAGGGCGAGCGAGGAGAGCTGGCGCTTGCGCTCGGGGAGCGTCCGCAGATCAGCCTCGAAGCGAGCGAACCACTCGTCGTAGTCCGCGACGCGCGTTACTGGGTACCCGGCTGCTTCGATCCAGTCGACGATCACGTTGAGTGACACGCCGTCGTCGGTGTGGTGGTTGAGGACATTGAAGGTCCGCACGCCCTCGTGTGGCTTTGCGCTGATCCCGGCGATCGCTGCGGCGATGAAGTCCACCGGCAGCCCGTCGTAGTGCGCCTTCGCTCGCGAGCCGTCTGGCGCCGGGGTGTAGAACGATGCCGGCGCGATCCCGGTCACGATCATGCTGTAGAGCAGGCGGGTGAAGATGTCATCCACGTTTATCTGCTCGTGGAAACGTCGGTGCGGCAGCATCACGTCGCTCCGGAATACGTTGACTGGGAGAGCGAACCGACGTCCCGCAGCGCGGAGCAGGTGCTCGGCCGCCCACTTGCTCGTGCGGTAGCCATTGGCGTAGCTCTGGCTGAGGGTGACCCGCTCCATCAGCGGCGAGTCCTCATCGTTGCGCTCGGTGCGATCGAGCAGGCCCGATATCGCCGCGGAGGACACGAAGTCGAACGCCTTCTGCTGCTCGGTCAGAGCCAGACCGATGAGCGCGGCCGTCCCCGCGACGTTCGTGCCGAAGAGGTACTCGTAGCCGAGGACGTGGTTGACGAGCGCGGCGGCGTGCACAATACGGTCGACCTCACTCGCGAGCCGCGCATATTCTGACTCGCCGAGGCCCAACGCGACCTCGGCCACGTCGCCGACGACGACCTCGAGGTGGTCCTTCGCGAGCGTACGGTACCGCTCCTCGAGCTGCGCGTCGCCACCGGTGAAGACGGAGTCGAGACGCCGTACGGCCGACGCGTGGTCGGGAGCGCGAACGAGGCAGATCAGCTTCCCGCCGTTAACCGCGAGGGACTCGAGCCACTCCAGGCACAAGAACCGTCCCAGGAATCCGGTCGCGCCCGTCAGCAGCACGGTGCGCGAGACCGCAGGTGGGGCATCCGTCGGCGCCTCGTCGAGAACGATTGTGTCCAGAAAGGCGGCGAGGTTGAGGTCCGCGACATCGAGATGTCGCGCGCCCCTGCCGTGCACCGTGTTGAACCGTGGCATCCTGCGCGATCCATCGGTCAACTCGGCCTCGACCCGGCGCGCCCACTGCTTCGGATTGCCGGTCGGGCTCAAGATCGCGCTGACCGGGAGCTCTACGCCGAAGATGTCCTCGAGCAGCGCCGCCAACCCGGCCGCGTCGAGAGAGTCGCCGCCGAGCTCCGCGAAACTGTACGGCTGTTCGACATCGACGTCGTCGAGACCGAGCACCGCCGTCAGCGCCTTGCCGATCTTCTCGATCACGCTCAGCTCGGCGACATCGCTGCGCAGCGCGACCAGATTCGCGGAGTGTTTGCGTTCCAAGTCCGCGTAAAGCTGCTCCAGGCGGTTGCCATACTTGCGCTGCATCGCCGGCCGGGCGAGCTTGCGCAGCGCAGTGAGCAGGCCGTTCTCTTGGCTGAACGGTTCTCTCTCGACGATGAAGTCGCGCGGGATCTCGAACGCCTTTAGGCCTGCCTTCGTCGCCACCCGCTTGAGCTCGATCTTCATCAGGGCGCGCAACTCCGGCTCGTCGGGCTCGTGTCCGAGCGTCACCCGCAGTAGGTCCACGTTCGGCACGACGACCGCGAGCAGGTACGCGCGTGTCGAGTTCCCGTACACGTAGATCTGGTGGATAACGTCACTGTCGTTCTCGAACACGGTCGCGAGCGCGCCGGCGGCGACGAACTCGCCCTGCGCGAGCTTGAGGACGTCGTTGCGGCGATCGATGTACACGAGGTGATCGGGCTCACGCTCCTCCACGATGTCGCCGGTGACAACGAAGCCGTCCGGATCGAACAGGTCTGCGGTCGCTTTGGGATGTTTGAAATACCCCGGGATGGCGGAGGCGGTCTTAACGCAAAGTTCGCCGCGTGGATATGGCTTGTCGGTCGTGAAGTAGCCGAGCTCGGGGACATCGCGCAGCCGATAGTCGATCACGTGCGGTCGGCGCACGCGGTCGTTCACGGTGATCGACCCCGCCTCGGTCGTTCCGTACCGCTCGAAGAACGCGATCTGCAGGTCTTCGACCACGAACCGGCGAACCTCGGGCATGATCGGCGCGCCGCCGCCTTTGATCATGCATAGGCGGTCGCCAAGGAACCTGTCGCGCATCTCAGCCAGAACCTCGGCGCGCGCAGTGTCCTCGTTGCCGTCGCCGCGCTCCAGGCGTCGCGTGACCTCCACCTGGTAGTGGCGATAGACCATCTCGAGTGCGCGGGGAAAGAAGTACATATCGGTCGGGCGTACTAACCGGATGTCATCGAAGAGGGTGGACATGTCGGGCTTCGCGACGAAGTAGGCAGTGCCCCCGTGCGCCATCGTGCCGTACATCGTGCCTCGGCCCATGGTGTGGTTCATCGGGGCGATGCACAGCCGCACCCTGGGCAGGTAGATCTTGGAGGGCTCCAGCGACGATTGCGCGTGCCGCTCTAAGAGGATGGCTCCCTTCGGCGTACCCGTCGTGCCCGATGAGTGCATGAGCATGGCGACGCGATCGGCGCCTTGCTCGCTCGCCGGCAGCGGTTCCCATTCGAACGCATCGCCGGCCGCGATCAACTCGGTGAGGGTGACGAGCCGCGCCCGCGATCCGCTCTGTGCGAGCGCTGCGCGCGCGGCCGCATACTGGTCGCGGTCATCGTCCACCTGCTCATCGTAATCGAACACGATGAGTGCCCTGACCGATTCCTGCGCGCCGACGAGTCCGGCGGCAAACGCGGCGTCGTTCGCCGTCGTGGCGACGACGGTAGGAGATGTGTCGGTGAAGATCTTTTCGATCGCGGAGCGGCCGATCGTGCTCTGCAGTGGAACGCTCACGCCCTGAACATAGAGGCACGCGAGATCGACCGTCGCGTAGTCGATGCCGTTGAAGCCCAGGATGCAAACAAAGTTGCCGGGGTCGACGCGCCACTCATCGAGGTAGCGCCACGCGCTCGCCAGCGCCTCGACCCGGCGGCGCATCTCGGCATACGTGATCGTGCGGAAGATCGGCCGGTACTCCCTGACGGCTCGGCCGGTCTCGGGATTGCGGACAACGTCGTACTCGCGTTCGCCCAGCGCGGGCCGAGACGCATAGCCGTCCAGAACCTTAGCAACAGCCTGGGCGAACGTCAGGCCCGGTGTCGCGAGCGCGCCCTCCACGGCCGGTTCGGGCACCAGGGTTCGGAGCTGGGGATCTTCTAGAGCCAGTGCCGCCAGGCGTCGTATGTACGCTAGGGACTCGTCACCGTTCGTCGCCATCATCCGTCCACTCTACGCCACGACCCGCGAACTCCTGAAGTTACCTTCGGGCGAAGGCATCGCCGCGCTGCACGGAGACCGCAGCATGGTCTCGAGCGAGTGCGAACTCTTGCCCCCCACATGGCGATCGCAGACCCAAACAGCACGCCTCTCCTCCACGTTAGGTGCTCGAATACGAAGTGCAGCGGGCATCCGGCTGGTCCAGAGCAGCCGGCAACATGCTGAGATCTAGGTGAGCATCGGAGGAGATGAGCTTTTGATTTTCATCCACGAACGATGGTTTCCATCGGCGTTTTGTTCATTGTAGCATTGCGCGCTGTGCCGAAATGGATACCACGATCGCGACTGAGGCACCCTCTCGACCGTTAGTATAAACGGATACCTATTTTGAACATACAGGCGCTTCTTATCGACGGGGACGGAGTGATCCAGTATGCACCCAGACACTGGTCAATAGGGTTTGGTGCCTTGCTCGGTTCAGACGATCCGCGGGAACAAATGCAATTTTTTCTAGACATTTGCGCAGCGGAGACTGCGGCATTGACGCGGCCGCATGGTTTCTTGGAGGAACTAAAGCTCGCGCTAGAGAAATGGAATAAGTCAGAGAAACTGGAGCAGATAATCGATGTGATGCTTGAAATTCGCGCATATGAAGACAACATGCACTTGCTTCAGCGAATTCGACGGACCGGCATCAAATGCTATCTCGCAAGCAATCAACAGACATCACGAGCGCACTACATGTCCGAAGTCCTGAACTATCGATCTCTCTTCGAGCATCAATTCTATTCATGCTTTTTGGGCGCAGCTAAACCAGATCAGCGATTTTTCAAGACGGTGTTATCGGACGTCGGCTTCGAGGAGGCATCCATACTATTCATAGATGATCGCGAGGAGAACGTTGAAAGCGCTCGCCGCCTAGGATTCCAAGCGGCGCTTTACGATGGTGCGCAAGGCGTTGGCGCCTTACGCGCTTTGCTCACCAGGTTCGGTCTGTCAGCGCATTGAACGCACCACTTGGCTGCCTTGATACCCTCTAGCGCGACGTATTCAGCACGCCGAACAGAGCGCAGATACTCTGTCACCGCGCACGCGCGCAGCCGCATTTTGGGTTTTCTGCAGACGAGTGCGGCGGCTGTACGTCATGGAAAGGACGCTAGCTCCAATATCGTTTCGCTCTACTATGAGTGCGCCAAGATTAGAGCAGACAACAATGCGTCAATACGGCAGCGCACCTACTTAGCAGCAGGGCTAGATGGCTTATTTGAGCAACCCTGCATAGTGGATGCAAAGGTCGAGACGTCCTCAACCTCTCAGGTAAAGTGGCGCCGATCTTTCGGCAGCTGGCATGAAGCACAGCAACAACTGTGCGCGCCGCCTCGCTTGCGGCCCGTCGACTTTTTCCCAGAGCTGGTGCGCCACTACGGCGGAATAGGACAGCTATCCTCGGAGTATGGAGTCAGATATCGCCGTCTCTACTTTTCGCTCCCAGGGGAGATCAGCGTCACGCTTGATACGGATGTCTCCGTTTTGTCCTCAAAACTGGACAACGGGAGCTTAAGCGTAATCTCTGACCTGCCCGATTGGGTCTTAGAAATCAAGGGGGCAACGTTCGATCTTCATCTTGCCGAGCTGACGGCGCTCCTCACATTGCTGCACTCTTTGGATCTTCAATCGACTCCGGTGTCCAAGCGAGCGCAAGCTAGGGCGATTGTGGAGCGAGCCGCCGGGTCGCGCGGGCCATGACATTAAGTTGCTGGACTGATCGGAACGCGAATACTCGACAATTCGCGCAGCAATAACTGGCTCAAGTGCTCCGGCGTGTTCGTCTCGGAGTTCACCAGCTGAAGATCTCCCTGTTCGGCAATCAGGCGAAAGTGCTGCTGAATCCTCTTGAACAGGCCGAATTCAACGTACGAATCCTTCGCATCGCGTCGCGCCCGAATCCTCGACTCCGCTACCGGAAACGGCACATCCAGCAACCAAGCAATGTCCGGTTTCGGAAAGGCGGAACAAGCGTCCACGATCCAACTCTCGTTGTAACCTCTCGCCCGCATCATCACCACGAGCGTGTGGATGTATCGGTCCATGATGACCACTTCGCCACGGGCCAATGCGGGGCGAATCACTTCAAATACATGTTGAAACCTGTCGCTCAAAAGCGTGGCCAGCAATGCGCGGTAGTCGATATGCGATCTTCTTTCCGGCTCGTATTGATACTTGTTGAAGATGTCGGTCTGCCGAATTGCGTTCGTCGGGTGCTTAGCAACAACGACTGTCACACTGGCATCGGTTAGCGCCCTTTGTACCAACGAGATCAATGTGGTCTTGCCGGTACCGTCCAAACCCTCTATCGCGATCAAAGAACCAGGGTAGGTATGAGGGAACAAAGGAATCCTAGCCAGCATTCCGGCACCTTCTTCAGACACGGAACTGTCCTCCAATTCAGTCGTTTCAGCTTTTAGGCGCAGTCTAGACGCGCCGCTATGGCGAACGATCGCACGTCGGCGCTGATATCTGCAGAGCCGGTAAACCAGACGTGCTCGAGCCGCCCGGAATCAGGCGCCGCCGCGCAGCCATTCATTACCAGCATATTGGGCACCAGAGCACACTCGCCAACTTTCAAACGACAAATCAGTTGATTGCTGTCTTGAAGGACAAACTCCCGGCAGAAGTCGAAAACCGGCCTGGCCATCGCGCTAGGGCTCGCATGCCAGTCCAGCCGGGCGCTAAAGTTGCACGCAATCCGAGTTGCACTTAGCGAAGATTTTCGAATGAACCCGGGACGGTGAACCATTGAGGATCCTAGTTTCAGGCTCAAGGCATCCGGCCCGAAAAGAGGGGCTATTTCATTCTCCGAAAACCGCGCCGAAAGGGCTTCCCACAAAATTGCGGCGGAGACGAATACGCAGTCACACCCATCGCTTTCGGCAGCGCACATCAAGCCCACAACCGGCGGTGGTTGGTCCAGCCAGCATCCGTCGACGCTCGGGCTAGAAAACACGCTCGGCGATTCGATCCACGCAGAGCTCGATCCCGAAGGGCAGTCGCTGGCCAGCACGATGCATACGTTTCCTTTGCTGAGCGACCGGGCAACTTCAGCCAATGAAGCCAACGGGCGCTCAAGCCTTTCAATCGCAGGTGCCGCCAATGTCATATCTTCCGGGCCTCATCGAGTGCCTGGCTGTGCGCACGCAAGCCTTTCAACCAAGCTCGCACTGTCGCGCAGTGTTCTCATGCTTGTTTCCAGCTTTAAGCTTTGAAGCCGCTGCTGAGTCGCAGCAGTAAAGGTCCGCTCATTGTTCTCCGCGCAGCATGGCGTCGCAATCGGCGGACTAAGGAACGTTCGCTCTGCGATGGCGTCTGGCGGCGACATGTTTATCATCCCGCGAGCTCAGGCACGCTGGAACGCGTAATCAACAGCGCGCTCGTTTTTCGGCGGCGGCTGATATCGCGTTGGGGGGGTCACTTGGGTTCCGACGTCAGTTCTGAAGTAAAGGTCGGAATGTCGCGCGGCTATCGCATATACAGTCGCCTCCGCTTCGGGGTAGCTTGCGCCATGTGAAACGGCACAGGCCACGACGCCGCTGTTCACGACGAACTTTCCATCTCCCAGGTTGTCTTGCTCCACACCCGCTATCGCCAGTCCCGCGCTCCTATCGCCCGCCAGCCAGTCTTGCTTCGGGATCAAAAGCCGCTTCTTAGTGACCATGCCGTCCGGATACGCGTGATCCACAAGAGTTACGGCGAGCGCAACGCCGTGATTCATCGCGATCGGGAAGCCCGCCAGCCTATCTTCAACGGTGGCCGAGAGGAGCTCGGACACCCGGCTGCGTATGAGCATCAGCGACGTTAGCATAGCCGGATCGCCCATGCGGCAATTGAACTCCAGAACTGTAATCCCCTCTTCATTATTGACCATTAGGTTTACGAAAAGGCATCCGGCAAACATGCAACCTTCGGCGCGCATGCCTCGAAACGTGGGAAGCAGCACGCGTGAATGAAGTTCTTGGTAAAAAACAGAGTTCAGTTTGACGGGCGCAAAAGATCCCATCCCTGCAACGATTTGCCCCGTATCCCCATTGTTTCTTCTCTTGTGCGGGCGGGTCGGGGGTAACGCGAGGTATCCGGACGCGTTAACCAGTATATTTATGGCGACCTCGAAACCAGCCACGTATTGCTCGATGAGCACCTTTCCGCAGTAGTAAATGCTCCCTTTGTCGCGCAGCTTTCGATCGAGATCGGCGGCTGCATCTTCGATCGATTCGCAGATTGAGACACCACAACCTCTAGCTGGCCCATCCGCTTTTATGACAAAAGGCGGGGACGCCGTGCGCACGTAGTCCAGAGCCTCTACGTAACTCGTAAACGTGCGGCTAGGGGGGGTGGGAATTCCATAAGCAGCGGAAAACCGCTTGAATGCATCCTTCGAGCTTTCGAGTTCCATCGATTTGGAATCTGGGCCAAAGATCTTGGCACCCCGGGCCGCCTGAGTCTTTATGATCGGATCGTTGATATACCTTGGCGAGCCGATGATGATTAGGTCGTAGGAGTTGTCTCTAGCCTGCTCTGCATTGACACAGGCATACCCACCGAAGCGCTGTCCGGGATAGACGTGAACATCTACGCCTTCATACCGCAGCCTCACCTCTAGTGCATGCTGGATCGCGCGATTCCCGACTAACAGAACTTTCATGTTTTTATCCTATGATCATTTGATCATTGAATCTCGTGGTCGAGCCACCGTCAAGAGGTGTGTAAATTCCTTCAGGCGGCGATCCTCGATTCCTCACGTCTCGTCTTCACGGCAATTCCGTCTTTAAATCGGGTTCCTTCGTAAACGGCCTTCAGTAAATTCGGTGCATTGAGTTTGCGCCAGCTCTTCTCGGCGACGGTGAGCAGCTTCCAGACCATCGCTTCGGCGTTCTCCACTTTCTTGAAGCGCCGCGAGGCCTCGGTGCGAAGGCGCACGCTGGCGAAGGGCGACTCCACGATGTTGGTCGTGCGCAGATGGATCCAGTGTTCCTTGGGGAAGTCGTAGTACGTCACCATTCGATCCCAATCGCGCTCGAGCGTCGCGCAAGCCTTCGGATGGGTTTTGCGGTAGCGCAGCTCGAAAGCCTGGCGGGTGCGCTCACAGGCTTTACGCGAGGGCGCATACATGCTATCTCTTGTTCGAAAAGCCCTACTGCCGCGCCCTCATCGCGCTCGGCTACGCCGACGCGATGGTACGGCGTAAAGAGATCTTAGCCTTCCTCGGCCGCGAGCCGACGGAATGAATCGCTGGCTGATCGTCGTCGGTGTGCTGCTCGTGGTCGTCGGTCTTGTCTGGCCGTGGCTGACCAAGCTCGGTTTATTTCATTTGCCGGGTGACATCGTCATCGAGCGGGAAAATTTTCGCTTTTACTTTCCGATCATCACGATGATTATTTTGAGCGTCGTGATATCGGTGATCATGTGGTTCTTGCGGAGGTGATCCTTCTCTCCTGGTACAACGGTCAATCCCCTCTCCCCTTGCGGGAGAGGGGTAGGGGTGAGGGGAGATAGTTTGTCTCTTCCGTTCGTCCTGAGCTTGTCGAAGGACGCATTATGTTTGTTCGCGCTTCGCGCGAGCTAGTCGATGTTAATAAATAGGGGTCTTCGTGAAATCGTGTGGGTGATTTCGATCACTTTAGAGCACCGGCAACATGCATGTCAGTATCTTGAGCCGCAGGTATTCCTCGTCGCGCAGACCGTATGCACGACGCTGCAGGACGCGGATCTTGTTGTTGAG
>JBGPKL010000083.1:0-12024 GCA_041485885.1 Sulfurifustaceae bacterium | reverse complement strand
GCGACACTGTTCCAGCGTCCCGATACCGAACGCCACCGGCACCGGCAATGGCGCGAGCGACGAGTCGAGTTCGCTCTGCGGCAAACGGAGCTGTTCGCATGAGTTTATTCCGGACAGTAGTGCGCGAAAGCGGGAATGACGTATTGAAAGGAGACCGCGGGGGATCGAAAGCCGACGCCGTACGGACTATAGCGGCTACTTCTCCAGCCCTTGCAGGTATCGATCCGCGTCCAATGCGGCCATGCATCCCGTTCCCGCCGATGTGACCGCCTGGCGATAGACGTGGTCCTGCACGTCACCTGCGGCGAAGACGCCGTCTATGCTGGTCACCGTGAAATTTCCTTCCAGTCCGGTACGCGTTTTGATGTAGCCGTTCTTCATTTCAAGCTGGCCTTCGAATAGCTGTGTATTCGGAATGTGGCCGATGGCGATGAAGACGCCTTGCGCCTCGAGTTCCTTCGCACCAGCGTCCTTATTCTTGATGCGCACACCGGTGACGCCGTTGTCGTCGCCCAGGATCTCATCGACCTGATGGTTCCACTCGACGGCAATTTTCCCGTCCTTAACGCGCTCCTTCACGCGGTCGACGAGAATCGCCTCCGCGCGGAATTTGTCGCGCCGGTGGACCATCGTGACGTGCGAGGCGATGTTGGAAAGGTAGAGCGCCTCCTCGACCGCGGTGTTGCCGCCGCCGACGACCGCGACTTTCTGCCCGCGGAAAAAGAAACCGTCGCACGTCGCGCACGCCGACACGCCCTTGCCGCGGTATTTTTCCTCAGACGCGATGCCGAGATATTTCGCCGACGCTCCGGTCGCGATGATGAGCGCGTCGCTCGTGTAAACGCCGCTGTCGCCGGTCAGCCGGAACGGCCGCTCGCGCAACTCGACTTTATTAATTTGGTCGAGGATGATTTCGGTTTTGAAACGCTCCGCGTGCTTGCGCATGCGTTCCATGAGGGCGGGCCCTTGCAGGCCTTCGACGTCGCCCGGCCAGTTGTCGACGTCGGTGGTGGTCATCAGCTGTCCGCCTTGTTCCAAGCCGGTGATGAGTACGGGGGTCAAGTTCGCGCGCGCGGCGTAGACCGCGGCGCTATAACCGGCGGGGCCTGAGCCGAGGATAAGCAGGCGGTTGTGTTTGGGCTGAGACATTTTTTACTGATCTTGTTTTACTGGTCCGGGCTTGCTGGAGTTCGTAACTTGTTAGCGCTGTTCAAAGGCAAATGGGGGCGTAATGGTACGCTATCAAGAGAAAACCGGTAAAGGAGAAACGCGGAATGCGGATCGGCATACCGAAGGAAATTAAAACCAGGGAAGGACGGGTCGCGTTGGTTCCTTCTGCATCGAAGCGATTCGCCCGACGACCTACGATGACCCTACCTATATATATGAAGACGTGCCACTTCGCCTCGCGAACATGCCCGGCGCCGTTCCGCGCAGCGCGTCGCAAGCCGCGTCGAGCGTGCTGACCCCGTACGTGCTGCGTCTCCGCGCGAGCGGGAGCCAAAGGCATCGCGGATGATCCGGTGCTCGCCCGTGCCGTGAATGTGGCCGACGGTCGGATCGTCCGTCCGCGCGTCGCTGAAGCGTTTAATGCCAAGTAGCCGCTCGCTTGTGGGGCAACGAGGAAAAGGCGAAAATCGGCGGAATCCTTGAGTCTCAGCGACGAAACTTCGTGAGTCAGGCAACCTGGAAGAAAACCACGACCCCCTTAACTCCTCGACTGGTGCGTCTGCTTCGCGAGGCGGCGCTGTACTTGTTAGCCGCGGTTGGGATCTATTTACTCATTTCGCTGTGGACTTACCAGACTAGCGATCCGGCGTGGTCGCATCGCGGCCCGAGCACGGTCGTCGCCAATGTGGGCGGGCGCGTCGGCGCGTGGCTCGCCGACATTCTCTTCACCGTCTTCGGCTACGTGGCGTTCTTGTTTCCGATTCTGATCGCTATCGGCGGGTGGCGCATTTCCGTGCATCGCAACGATCCGGAGCCGGTGAGTCTCAAACAGCGGGTCATCGTCGGCGGCGCGTTCATTCTCGTGTTGATCGGCGCATGTGGTCTCTCGAATCTGCACTATTTGACTCACGAGGTGCCGTTCTCGGCCGGCGGCTGGTTGGGCAACGGCGTCGGCTCGGGTTTCACGGCGGCGTTTGGCTTCACCGGCGCGACGGTACTATTGCTGGCGATTTTCCTCGCCGGTGTAACGCTCTACGCCGGCATTTCATGGCTGCGCGTCATGGATGCGACGGGCCGCGCCTGTCTCGCGTTCTTGAGTGGGTTGCGAGGTTTGCTGTCGACTCTATACGATCGGTTAATCGGCATGCGCGCCCGCAAGGAACGGCGCGAAGCCGTGATCGTGGACAAGAAAATGTTGGAGAGGCATCCGCCACCGAAGATCGAGCCGGCAATTCCTCGCGTCGAGACCGGTAAGCGCGTCGAGCGCGAGAAGCAAGTGCCGCTGTTCGAAACGCCCGAGGTCAAGGAGCTGCCGCCGCTTTCGCTGCTCGATCCGCCGGATCGGCAGAAGGCGCCGCAGTTCTCGAAGCAATCGCTGGAGAGCATGTCGCGGCTGCTCGAAAAGAAGCTGCTCGATTTCGGCATCGAGGCGCAAGTCGTCGCCGTGCATCCGGGTCCGGTGATCACTCTCTTCGAGATCGAGCCGGCGGCGGGCGTGAAAGCGTCGCAGATCACCAATCTCGCCCGCGATCTCGCGCGCTCGCTCTCCGTCGTGAGCCTCCGTGTCGTGGAGAACATTCCGGGCAAGACCTGTGTCGGCCTCGAAATCCCGAACGAAGTCCGCGAGACCGTGCGGTTGTCGGAAGTCCTCGCCTCGCGCGTGTACGAAGAAGAATTGACGCCGGCTGCGCTAGCGCTCGGCAAGGACATCGCCGGCAATCCGGTCGTGATGGATCTCTGCAAGATGCCGCATCTCCTGATCGCCGGCACGACCGGATCGGGAAAATCCGTGTGCATCAACTCGCTCATTTTGAGCATGGTCTATAAGTCGACGCCCGAGCAGTTACGCATGATCATGATCGATCCGAAGATGCTCGAGCTCGCCGTGTACGACGGTATTCCGCATTTGCTCGCGCCGGTCGTGACCGACATGAAGCACGCGGCGAACGCATTCAAATGGTGTATCGCGGAAATGGAGCGCCGTTATCGGCTGATGGCCACGCTCGGCGTGCGCAACCTCGCCGGTTTCAATCGTAAAGTGCAAGAGGCGGCCGACGACGGTAAGTGGATTCCCGATCCGCTCTATACACCGACGAATCCCGAGGATGCCGTGCCCGCGCTCAAGCCGCTGCCGCTCGTGGTGATCCTGGTCGATGAGCTTGCCGATCTCATGATGGTGGTGGGCAAGAAAGTCGAAGAGCTGATCGCACGGCTCGCGCAGAAGGCGCGCGCGTCGGGACTGCATCTCGTGCTCGCGACGCAGCGCCCGTCGGTCGACGTCATCACCGGCTTGATCAAGGCGAACATTCCCGCACGCATCGCGTTCCAGATGTCCGCGCGCGTCGATTCGCGCACGGTCATCGATCAAATGGGCGCGGAGCAGTTGCTCGGGCAAGGCGATATGCTGTTCCTGCTCCCGGGCGGTCCGCCGGTGCGCGTTCACGGCGCCTTCGTGGCCGATCACGAAGTGCACAAGGTGGCGAGTTTCCTCAAGAAGAGCGGCCGGCCGGTGTACGACCAGCAAGTGCTGAGCGGCGACTCCGGTGTGAACGAAAGCGGATTTTTGCGCGAAGGCGCGGCGGACGGCGCCGTCGAAGGCGAGGCCGACCCGCTGTACGACGAGGCGCTGCGCATCGTCACCGAGTCGCGCCGCGCGTCGATCTCGGGCGTGCAGCGCCGATTGCGCGTCGGTTACAACCGTGCCGCGCGGCTGATCGAAGAGATGGAGCGAACCGGAGTCGTTGGGCCGCTGCAACCGAACGGCAGTCGCGAAGTGCTCGCGCCGCCGCCGGTTGGAGTCGAGTGATGTTTCGCGGCGTCGGATCCCCGAGCGAATGTGGCGGTCACGGATCTTCGACCCTCACCCTAACCCTCCCCCTGGAAGGGAGAGGGAAGGGAGGGGGTGCGGTGCGTCGCGCTTTACTCACGATTAGTTTCTTCGTAGTCGTGGCCGCCGCGTGCGCAGACGTTTTGGCGGCCGAAGCGTCGCCGAACGGTGTGCAAAGCCTCCATCGTTTCTTCGCCGAAGTGAGCCGCTACACGGCGTACTTCAATCAGGTCGTCGTCGATGATGCACATAAGCCGATTCAGGAATCGAAGGGCCGGCTCTGGATCGAGCGACCGAATAAGTTTCGTTGGAACTACGATTCCCCGTCGAAGCAACAAATCGTGAGCGACGGCGACAAGCTTTGGGTATACGACGAGGACTTGAAACAAGTCACGGTGCGCCGGCTGAAGCAAGGCTTGCTCGACACGCCCGCCATGCTGCTCGCCGGCAGAGGCCGCGTGGAAGATCAGTTCGAGGTGAAGGACGCCGGCACCGAGAACAATCTCGAATGGGTCCGGCTCTTGCCAAAACGTAAAGACAGCGGCATCGATCAGGTGCGCCTCGGCTTCGAGCGCGGCCGCCTGAAGACGTTCGAGTTGTTGGATGGTCTCGGCCAGACGACGCGTTACACGCTCAACAGCGGCGTTGAAAATCAACCGATCGATCCCAACCGCTTCACGTTCACGCCGCCGCCCGGTGTCGACGTGGTCGGAGAACCGTAGAGGTAATGATGACCCTGTCGAAGCGACATGATCGGCAACCGCCGGCCGGAGGCGGACACATGCAAGGTTCGTTCGACCAGTTGCAACCCGCCGCGTGGGAGCCGCTCGCGAACCGGCTGCGGCCTCGAAGCCTCGATGATTTTATCGGGCAGTCGCACTTACTCGGGCCGGGCAAACCGCTGCGGCAGGCGATCGAGTCGGGCGCGCTGCATTCGATGATCTTCTGGGGACCGCCGGGCACCGGCAAGACCACGCTCGCGCGCATCATCGCGGCGGGAGGTCAGGCGCACTTCATCGCGATATCCGCCGTGTTCGCGGGCGTCAAGGAAATTCGCGCGGCCATCGACGAAGCAAAGCAATATCAAGTGCAAGGCCGCCGCACCGTGCTTTTCGTCGATGAGGTGCATCGCTTCAACAAGGCGCAACAGGACGGCTTTTTGCCGTACGTCGAGGACGGCACGCTCATGTTCATCGGCGCCACCACGGAGAACCCGTCGTTCGAGCTGAATAATGCGCTGCTCTCTCGCGCGCGCGTTTACGTGCTGAAGGCGCTGACGGTCGATGACATTAAGCGCGTGCTCGAGCGTGCGTTGCGCGATCGCGAACGCGGCCTCGGCGAGCGCGGCATCGAGGCGGCGCCGGAGGCGATCGAGTTGCTGGCGCAAGCGGCGGACGGCGATGCGCGTCGCGCGCTGAATCTACTGGAAATGGCGGCGGATCTCGCCGCCGTCGGCGACGAACCGCCGAAGCTGACAGTCGAGCGCGCGCGCGAGGTGGCGGCCGGCGGCGTGCGCCGTTTCGATAAGCGCGGCGAGGTGTTCTACGATCAGATTTCCGCGTTGCATAAATCGGTCCGTGGCAGCGATCCGGACGCGGCGCTCTATTGGTTCGCGCGCATGCTCGACGGCGGCTGCGATCCGCTTTACATCGCGCGCCGTGTCGTGCGTATGGCGACCGAAGACATCGGCAACGCCGATCCGCGCGCGCTCGATCTGACGCTCGATGCGTGGGACGTGCAGGAGCGCCTCGGCAGCCCCGAGGGCGAGCTCGCGATCGCGCAAGCCGTGGTCTATCTCGCGTGTGCGCCGAAGAGCAACGCGGTTTATCTCGCCTTCGGCGAAGCGATGGAGGACGCGAAACGTTCCGGCTCGCTCGACGTACCGCTGCATTTGCGCAATGCGCCGACCCGACTGATGAAGGAGCTGGACTACGGTAAGGACTATCGCTATGCGCACGATGAGCCCGATGCCTACGCGCCGGGCGTACAATATTTTCCCGACGGCATGGCGCCGCAAACGTACTATCGGCCGGTGGCGCGTGGGCTCGAAGAGCGCATTGCCGCGCGCCTCGCGGAATTCCGGCGGCGTGATCGCGGCGCCGGCGATCGGGCGCCGGTGAAGCCCGACCAGGCAGGAGAGGACGAATGACGCGTAAACACGGAGTGATCGCGGCGCTGATCGCGCTGCTTATCGCGACTCCAGCGCTGTATGCCTCAGCGGCGAAGAGCGTCGCCGAGCAGACGCCAGCCGCTGGCACCGCAGCAAACGCCACGACTGCTGATCCTGCGGCGAAAACACAAGCACATGCCGCGCTCGATGCGAAGAAGTACGACGAAGCGTTGCGGCTCTATCGCCCGTTGGCGGAAGCGGGCGATCCGGAAGCGCAGTACTACATGGCTCGCGCGTATCAAAAGATCGGCGACAAGAAGGATCAGGACGAGCTGGTGAAGT
The DNA here is from genome assembly GCA_041485885.1 of Sulfurifustaceae bacterium. Taxonomy (GTDB): domain Bacteria; phylum Pseudomonadota; class Gammaproteobacteria; order Acidiferrobacterales; family Sulfurifustaceae; genus JACQFZ01. Next base: position 5,575 of record JBGPKL010000083.1, on the reverse strand, counting down.
GGTATCGCAAATCCGCGGAGGGTGGATATCCTGATTCGCAGTACCGTCTCGCCATCGGTTACGCTTATGGCATGGCCGGCCTCGCGAAGGATGAGAACGAGGCGGGCAAATGGTTGCGCCGCGCCGCCGAAGGCGGCCACCGCAAAGCGCAAAAGTATTTGGGGCAAGCCTACGCCGAAGGTCGCTTCGGGTTTCCGGTCGATCCGAAACAAGCCGAGTATTGGACGAAGAAATCGGAATCGAATTCATAGTTCCCGTTCTGGTTGTGGCGTTCGGCATGGTGACCACGGTGTGGGTGCGAGGAAGACGAGCGCGATGAACGTGAGCGGTTCCGCTTGCCCGTTTTGCGGTAGCGACAGCGCCGTTATCCGAAACGCGTTTGCATACGCGCGCTACGACAAATTCCCGGTTACCCGCGGACATCTGCTCGTTATCACGCGGCGGCACGTGGCCGACTGGTTCGAGACCACACCCGAAGAACGGCAAGCGGTATTCGCTCTTGCGGACGAAGCGAGGACGCTGTTGCGTGCGAAGTTTGCGCCGGAAGGCTTCAATCTCGGTATCAACGTCGGCGAAGTCGCCGGACAGACAATCGCGCATGTACATTTACATTTGATTCCGCGTTACCGCGGCGACGCGACCAATCCACGCGGCGGCGTCCGCGGCGTCATTCCGGAGAAGCAGAATTACTGAGCGAGGAGACCGACGATGGGTGGATTGAACCCCTCTCCCTTCAGGAGAGGGGAAGGGGTGAGGGAACGCTGTTGAGCCGAGCGGAATTTGTTATGAACTCCAACACGAAGCCGGCATGACGGAGATCTGGGCTCAGGCGGCGCTTTGGCTGGGACTCGCGCTGCTCGCGACACTTATCTCTATCTGGCTGCGCGTCGCGACGGCGCTGTCTGAAATCGTGGTTGGCACGATCGCGCAGCTCATCATCGGCGTCGTGTTCGGCGGCGCACTCCTCGCGGGTGATCCCTCGTGGCTAAAATTTCTCGCCGGCGCCGGCGCGATCGTGCTGACGTTCCTTGCGGGCGCGGAGCTGGACCCCGCGGTATTCCGGCGAGAATGGAAACAGGCGGGTGCGATCGGGCTCGTCAGCTTTGCCGCGCCGTTTCTCGGATGCGCCGCGATCGCGCGCTGGCTGCTCGGTTGGTCGCCGGAGGCGAGTTGGTTGGCCGGCATCGCGATGTCGACGACGTCGGTCGCGGTCGTTTACGCCGTCATGCTGGAGTTCGGACTGAACGTCACTGACTACGGCAAGATCGTGCTCACGGCTTGTTTTGTGACCGATCTCGCGACCGTCGTCGCGTTGGGTTTGATTTTCGCGCCGTTCACGTTCAAGACGCTGGTGTTTATCGGCGCGAGCGTGGGCGCTTTCATTGTGTTGCCTTGGTTCACGCCGCGCTTTTTCCGTCGTTACGGTAACCGGCCCGCGGAGCTGGAGGCGAAATTTTTGATGCTCTGTTTGTTCGGGCTCGGGGCGCTCGCCACCTGGGCCGATAGCGAGGCGGTGCTGCCGGCATACCTCATGGGCATGGTGCTCGCCGGCAGCGTCGGCAAGGACCACGTGTTGATTCGACGGTTGCGTACCCTCACCTTCGGTTTGTTGACGCCGTTTTATTTCATCCGCGCCGGATCGCTCGTCTCGGTGCCCGCGCTGGTGGCGGCGCCGCTTGCGTTTATCGCGATGCTCGCCGGCAAGATGGTGACCAAGATCGGGGGTGTCTATCCGGTGACGCGCGCCTACCGCTCACCGGCGCGAGAAGGGATGTACACGACGCTACTCATGTCGACCGGACTGACCTTCGGCACGATCTCCGCCCTCTTCGGCTTGTCGCATCAGCTCGTCGATCAATCGCAATACTCCGCGTTGGTGGCCGCCGTCATCGGGAGCGCGGTGGTACCGACGCTCATTGCCAACGCGTTTTTCTTTCCGCGTCATCATTTACCGAAAGAAGAAGCCGCACCGTCCGCGGCGGAAGCGCAAACCGCCGCGAACGCCCAGACACTTGTTAGGAGGGCCGAGCCATGATCAAGAAAATCCTGGTCGCCTACGATGGTTCCGATTCATCGAACAAAGCCTTCCACTTCGCCGCCGATATGGCGAAGCGCTACCAGTCCGAGCTGTACGTGCTATCGGTGGCGCAGTTGCCGGAGTTCGCCGAGGAAGTCGAAACCGAGGCCGTGATGGAACAATCGCGCGACTATCACGAGAAGCTGCTCCACGATCTCAAGGAAAGAGCCGATAAGTCCGGCATCCACGCGCGCTTCGAGATCGCCATCGGGCACGTGGCGCAGCAGATTCTCGATCACGCCGCGCAGCGTCAAGTGGACCTGATCGTGCTCGGGCATCGCGGCAAGGGCGTGCTGGATCGCTGGCGCCTCGGCTCGGTGTCGCATCGGGTGATCAGTTATGCGGAATGCGCGGTGACGATCGTACGCTGAGCGCGCGCCGGCCGGAAAAAGTTGAAACTCGGTTTTCCTCCGAGGCAATACCGCCGTATTCCCCTATAATGCGGCGCATCGAACCGAGTCGCGACCGACTGCAAAGCAAGAGAATATCGGCATGCTCGACGCAAAACTGCTACGCGTGGAATTAGAAGGCACGGCAAAACGGCTGGCACGGCGCGGCTTTGCGCTCGACGTGGCCACGATTAAGCATCTCGAAGACAAGCGCAAAATCATCCAAATCGAAGTGCAGCATTTGCAGCAGCAGCGCAACGAGCTGGCGAAGCAAATCGGCGTGGCGAAAGGGAAGGGCCTGGACGCGACCGAGCTGATGACAGCCGCGGGCCGTCTGCCGGAGTTGCTGAAGCAGCAGGAGGCCACGCTGGCGGACGTGCAAGCGCGACTCGATGAAATATTACTCGGCGTCCCGAACCTGCCGCATGAGAGCGTGCCCGACGGGCGCGACGAAAGCGCTAACAAGGAAATTCGCCGCTGGGGCGAGCCGCCGCGATTCGACTTCGCGCCCAAGGATCACGTCGACATCGGCGCGGGCCTGGGTCTGCTCGATTTCGACGCCGCGGCGAAGTTGACCGGCGCGCGCTTCGTCGTGATGTACGGCGCGGCGGCGCGCCTGCACCGGGCGTTGATTCAGTTCATGCTCGACTTGCATACTCGCGAGCACGGCTACCAGGAGGTCTACGTCCCGTATCTCGTCAACGCGGCGAGCTTGCGTGGAACCGGGCAGTTGCCGAAGTTCGAAGCCGATCTTTTCGCGTTGAAGGGTGAGCACAACTATTACCTTATCCCCACCGCCGAAGTCCCCGTCACGAACCTCGTGCGCGACGAGATCCTCGACGTGGCCACGCTTCCGCGCAAATTCGTTTGCCACACGCCGTGCTTCCGCAGCGAAGCCGGCTCCTACGGCAAGGACACGCGCGGAATGATTCGCCAGCACCAATTCGAGAAGGTGGAGCTGGTGCAGATCGTGCGGCCGGAGGAATCGTACGCCGCGCTCGAACAGTTGACCGCGAATGCCGAGCAGGTGCTGCAACGTCTCGGGCTTGCTTACCGCGTCGTCGCGCTTTGTACCGCCGATCTCGGCTTTGCGTCCGCTAAAACGTACGACCTCGAAGTCTGGCTACCGGGACAGAATCGATATCGCGAGATCTCGTCGTGCAGCAACTTCGAAGATTTCCAGGCGCGACGCCTGCAAGCTCGCTGGCGCAATCCGGCTTCCGGCAAACCGGAGCTGGTCCACACCTTGAACGGTTCGGGGCTCGCGATCGGTCGAACGCTGGTAGCTATTCTCGAAAACTTCCAAGACGCGCAAGGAAACGTGATCGTTCCGGAGGTGTTGCGTCCCTACGCGGGTGGACTGACGCGCCTCACGCGCTCGGGCTGAGCTATCGCCGAGAGGGTGAGACGGAGATGTCACGAACACACTTAACGTGTGTTCGTGCCGTCGAATGCCCGCACACGGAGGTGCGGGCCGGGATTTAACGAAGCGCTTAGAGTCGCGCCACGGATGGCAGGTACACTGCAATAAATGGCGGAGAGGGAGGGATTCGAACCCCCGGACCCTTGCGGGTCAGTGGTTTTCAAGACCACCGCCTTAAACCACTCGGCCACCTCTCCGGTGTTTGGTTTTCTACCCACTGCACCCGTCCGTGGTGCGTCGGCCAGCTCGACATCCTTGTCTCGCGCTCAGCGGCACGAACACACGTTGCGCCGCTCCTGCGCATCCTGCGCTCGCGGCATTCGTACGTTCCTGTATAGCAAGTGTGTTCGCGAAATCCCCACTTCGCCCGCTCGGCCACCTCTCCGCCCCGCTGGGCGCAGGCATTCTCGCGTCGGGCGCGTGGTCTGTCCATCCTCGGCATCAATTATAGGTAGCATGTAGGGTGGGTGAAGCGAAGCGAAACCCACGGAGATATTACTTTGTTGGTTGTTGCCGGTGTGCAACGAAATCAGTTGCACCCGTTCAGCGGCGCGAATGCACGTTAAGTGCATTCGCGAGGGCTCCGCTTCACCGCCGCCTAAGCGGCTTCACCCAACCTACATTTGGAATGCTACTGGCACCCACAGAGCAAAGACGCGATGACGACACCCGATTACTCCGCTCATATCAATCGTCACTACGCATCCTCGGGTTTAGAGGAAGCGATCCTCGATGGGTTACGCAAAGCGGGGAAGGATCCGGAGCATCTGTCTCCGGACGATCTCGCGCCGTTCGATCAATTTCATTCACGCGGCAAAGCAGCCACTGTCGATCTGGCGCGCCTGGCGGATTTGAAACCGGGTTTGCGCATGCTCGACGTTGGCGGCGGGTTGGGAGGTGCGGCGCGTACGCTCGCGGCGGAATTCGGCTGCCGCGTGATGGTGCTCGATGTCACCGAGGAGTATTGCCGCGTTGGCGAAATGCTCACCCGGCGAACCGGGCAGAGCGAGCGAGTGAGCTTTCGCTGCGCGAGTGCGCTCGATGTGCCGTTCGCCGACGAAAGTTTCGACGTCGTCTGGACGCAGCATTCCAACATGAACATCGACGCCAAGGATCGTCTTTACGCCGAAGCGCATCGCGTGCTTTGTGCCGAGGGGCGATTGGCGATCCATGAAATCGTGGCCGGCCAGAATCAACCGGTGCATTTTCCCGTGCCTTGGGCGACGCAACCGGACGTAAGTTTCCTGCGAACGATTGGCGACATGCGGGCGATTATCGAGAACGCGGGATTCGGCGAGCTGATCTTTCATGACCGCACGCAAGCGACGCTCGACGGATTCCGCGACCGTGCTGCCGCTATTCCGGGCAAGGAGCTGCCGGCGCTTGGCCTGCATCTGCTGCTGGGCAAGAATTTTCGGCCCGCATTAGCGAATCAGTTGCGCAATATCGAAGAGAATCGCGTCGCGATCATCGAGGCGGTGTATCGCAAGAAGTAACACAGTGCGCCGCGGCATGAAGCGCACTCGAATCGTTCCGAAAGATCGACGATGTTTTTCAAACCTGGATTCCCGCTTTCGCGCACTACTGTCCGGAATAAACTCATGCGAACAGCTCCGTTTGCCGCAGAGCGAACTCGACTCGTCGCTCGCGCCATTGCCGGTGCCGGTGGCGTTCGGTATCGGGACG
>JBGPKL010000082.1:0-12045 GCA_041485885.1 Sulfurifustaceae bacterium | reverse complement strand
GCTCAACAACAAGATCCGCGTCCTGCAGCGTCGTGCATACGGTCTGCGCGACGAGGAATACCTGCGGCTCAAGATACTGACATGCATGTTGCCGGTGCTCTAAAGTGATCGAAATCACCCACACGATTTCACGAAGACCCATAAATCTTTGGTCGCACTTTTCGGATATGGTTCGATGTACACAACGCGGCCAACGCCAGAGGCAATGATGTGACGAGCACAAATATGGCATGGAAACGTTGTTGTGTATAACGTACATCCTCTAACTTCAATGCCGCGCCTCGCCGCATCCATTAGCGCAGCCATCTCGGCATGAACAGGCCTACCGAACTCTAAGAGACCTGCTACTTGCGTATCCCGAAGTATTCCATCCCCTTCGCCTCGGGGGCCGTGCAATAGCTCGCTCACCAAAGACGGGACGTCACGTTTCTTTTTCTCTTCCGTGAGCCATCCGCCGCTCAAAAACTTTTCCAATATTTCAGCGAGTATGTCCGTCTTCGACTTTGTGCTGCTGTCATATCCACGCCGAAAATCCCTGTCTTCCCCAGCGTCGCCAGACCAGTACAAACCTCCGAACGCTCTCGGCACTTCATTGCATCCCACCACAACAATGTCTCCGTCATCTGTAGAAATCGCCGCGCCCACTTGCCTAGACAGGTCCGCCGAACGCAGGGCTGCCGCTCTCGCGTGAAACATCGCATACTCATCGCGGGTCGGTGTGTGGAACGGATAACCGAACACCAAGTCGAAATATCTGCCCACGCTCTGCTCAATTTTTTCTCTTGATCGAGAATCGATAAAGAGATCCGCCAAAGGAAACGCATCGCCAACGTTCTGCCCGAGTTTTGTTCCCTGTTCTTGCTCATCAATCCATATAAGTTCTTCGGCCTGCTTGCGACATTCGGTGATATCCGACTTATTAGCAGATTCCGCAATCACTCCAGATAGGGTATCGATTCTATTCTCGCGTGGGGAATAAGCAGAGACGACAAGAAACGCACGTCCATATACAGATCTAAGAGTTGCGATTTCGTCAGGATGTTTCAACGAGCGGAGTACGTACGCTGTACGATGTAATGGTTTTCCCGATCGATTGGTCGCTGCAACTTCAGCGTCTCGTTGGTTCTCTTGTTCACGGAACTCGCGAATCTTACTCACGGCGAGAAGCGCCATGATGTCGCCTCGTTCGGTGCGCGTTCGTAAGTTGGTTCCCGCTGTCATGTACGACTTTATTCTGTCGTACTCGGATGGAAACTTCTCCGTATCTAGGGATTCATAAGGTTTTAACTGCGGCAACAATGCGCTCAACCTCACAACCTTGCTTATGTAGCTGAACTTGGCTAGTTCCGCTTCCACAACATTACAAACAAGAGTTAAGTTAGCGCCAACCGGTGCAATAATCCCTATCACTAATTCGGGGCCGTCGTGCGGTCGCAACGGATCGCCAGACAAGAACTCAGTTGAGCGCGCCGGTGTACCGTCCATTGTCAGCCCTAATTATGAGTTTCGACTTAACTCTAGTGACAGCGGCAGTTGAAAACTGCCGCATATTAGTTTTCCAACACCTAAATGCCGAAATTAAAATCCAGGCTGGCAGAAGAAATTATCTTCGGATTGAAATGACATTGTCGGGCAAACCCTTCGGTAACAATGATTCTGGCAGTATTTGACCTAACTCTGAAATCAATTTTACATTTAATCGAATCACGTTCGGGATACTGCTGCTTTCTAATACTGATTCGGCGTCTAGCAAATCGACTACCTTCCTAAGCAGTCGAGGGTAGTCATGTGGAATATCGCTATCCAATGGTTCTCTTTTGCGAGCATTTCTCACGCTGATTTCTCGAAAGATTCTCGTCTTTTGATTCTCGTTGATAAGATCGACTGCGTGTAATCTCATTACAAGCGCGCTGATGGCCATTCGCCAGCGCGCTTTTAAAGTAACAAGCGACTGCCAATCTACTCCGTACACTTCAACCGCTAGGGATTCCTCTGGCAGCATAAACGCACTGCCGAAATAGTTTGCCTGGTGCTCAATTAACTTCAATAGTTCCTTATCCAATAATTCGGATGCGGAAGCTAGTTGTCTATGCAGGACAATGTGGCCAAGTTCGTGAGCAAGACTAAACCGCGTCCTTGCCGCACTGGATGACGGATCGATCAATACAAACGGACGACCATCGAACCACTGCGATAACCCGGAGAGCTCATGGTTTAGTTTTTTAAACGCAATAACGACTCCGCTGTTTTCCAATAGGAGCGTTAAGTTACTAATTGGCCCATTTCCGAGGCCAAAGTGTTTCCGAGTTAAGACCGCGAACTGTTCGACGTCATCATCGGATAACCTGGTGAAGTCATCAATAGAAAACACGGGCAAGTAGACGGTCGGAAGCTGAACCTTTTCCGACAAAACAGCAACCATTGCAGCCAACCATTCAAGCAACGCTTCTGCTTGATCCCTCGCACGTGCGGTCGACGAAGCCATCGAACGAAATGTCGGTGGGGACTGTTTGCGTGATTCGGTATTGGTCAAAGGCCAAGTAAAGAAATGTTCCGGCTGCTCCAAAACTTTCGCCAACTCTCTTAGTTTTTCCGGCGACGGTTTAGATTCTCCCTTTTCGAACTGGGATATTGCTTGCCGTGTGAGTTGCACCTCGTCGGCAAGTTTACTCATGGTCCAAGCTTTTGCCTCGCGCGATTGGCGCAGACGAGCGGGGATAAACTCAGCCCGTTGAGTCTTTTTGTTCGGCATTGCCCTGACTCGAATTGACGAGCTTGATATGCATCTCTTCTTTCACTTGCTCGATGGCCGCGACCGACGGCTGCATAATCGGCAACAGCATACCCGCAATTATCGCTTGCTGATCCCGAGACGGAATCACAGCAACGATGGATTCCGGGATTTTTTCGTAACCCGCGTGGAGTACTTGGAAATACACATGCGTTTCATCAGCATCGATAAGTGTTGAGTCATGGGGAAATAGCGGCATCGTTCTTCCGACCAACTCCGCTCGGCAAAGCGCATGTCTCGCCATGCTGCGCCTGTTTTCTCCACCACCAACGAAATGCGCAGTCCACGCTGCCCCGTTCTTGTGAAAGCGGGTATGCCAGCAATTTCGCGCTGCGTTAGTTCGAAACTCATAATGCATTTTTTCGATGGAGGCGAGGCTCATCGCGTGCTCGACGAAAGACCTCACTAGATGCGACCACTGGGGGATCCCGCACAGAAAGTTGCCGAGCGCGGGGTTATTCTTCATTAGTCTGAAAGCAGCTCGTATATCCCGTACACACTGCCTGACCGATTGTTTCGTAATCGACAACGTCTACGAAGTTACTTAAGATCGGGCGCGCATCAATCACGGAGCTTTCTCGCTTTTGAGTAAAGCAATTATGCACAGTCATCGTATTTTGTAAAGTGAATAATACGAAACCGGGGGGGTTCCGCAAATTGGATTAGTTTAGGAGGCCGCGGAAAGAGATACCCATTGGGAGCCTCTGGCGCGAGTTTGACTCTCCACGTCCACAGCTTCCCGAGGCCGCACGTGACGAGAGTCGCGGAACAACGCAGGTGGGTTCGGTACAGAATCGTGAATGCGTCGGCAGATGCAACGCTTCCGACGGTTGCGACATACCGACGAGGACCGTTGTCCCGAGCACACGTCTTGAGCGTCTTCGGACGCTTTGTCGATCTCGGTCGGGGCAATCGAGTTCAAGATGGCTCAGAGTGGAGGTCGAGACCTCGACGACGCTTTCGAGCAGCACAACATCATCCCTCCGTGCTCAACTCAATCAGCTTCGCGATTGTATTGTAAACACGCGTCGTCGCGGCCACTCCGAGCTTTCGTTCGATAAAGTTGTTGTTTGCCTTTAGGTCGCTGTATCTCGTTGCGCAGAGCACGTATGCCGTATCGCCGATCACCTTCACTTTGTCCGGCGCGTGTCCCGCGGCGAGGAACTCGCGGACGGGGCTGGCTTCCGGTTTGGCGGCGAGGAGGGTGAAGTAGAGTTTCGTCGTATCGGCTTTTTTAAACGGATTGCGCGCGAGGATGCTGCGAAGCTCGGCGCTGTTCTGGCGAGAACCGCGATGTCGCCGCCGAAGCGCTTCTTGATTACATCGTGCACGAGCTTTTCGATCCGCGACTGACTCAGACTCGATTCCGCGACGACGTTTCCGCTTTGAATGTACGTTCGCACATTCTTGAGCCCGGCTTTCTCGAGTGCGGCGCGTAACAGCGCTATGGGCACTTTGTTCTTGCCGGTGGGCATAACGCCGCGCAGCAGAATGATGTAGGTCTTCATGCGCCCAGCTTATGGCAGGCGGATCGAGTGTAAAGCCAACTAGACACCCGTCCGGGCAGTGTAAAGGAATTTACGAGAAACTTTACACAAACTAACGTTGAGACCTTTTCGAATGCGGCGCTAAGCTCGGCCCATGGGCACGGTGGCGGTGTCGACGGAAGAAACTTCCAAAGATCGCCGCAGGGCAGCACTCTCGTCGTGCCCTCACAGCTTTTTCTTTTGCAGAGCTGGCTACTTTACTTCTGTTTTGCAGCCGCTTCGTGAGCAACGCTTGCGCCTTACCTAATATGGGTATCGGCGCCGGTATGGGTTTCGATTCCTCGGTTCCCCGAAATGGTAAACGAAGTTCAACGAGACGAGGTCGAGGTCGCTTTTTCCGGTAATGTTCGGGTCCCCGACGTTCGTGAATCGCTCCCATTGGAGATTGAGGCCGGCATTGGGGCTCAAGCCGAGCTCCGCGCCGAGGCCGTAACTCGCATCGGTACCGCTCGTGCTCACCGTACCGAACCCAGCGACGTGGTCAGCCACACCCCAGAAGTTCGCGCCGAATTTGCCGAACAACGAGAAATTCGAATTGACATCGGGCACCGGCAAGACGCCCACGACGGAGAAATCCAAGCTCGTCGCGCTCCAGTCTTCGCGCGGGAACGAGCCCCTGAACGTGCCGAAATCGATGTAGCCGAGCTCCAGGCCGAGATAGGGGTTGAACATATAGCCGCCGAAGATTTTCACTGCGGTGTCGGTGTCGTCTGCCGGAGTGCCGAGCAACGCGGTGCTGGCATCTTTCATCGTCGATTGCCCGAAGCCCAGGCCGAAGTACGGACCCGGCCCCCTGGGCTCGGCGAACGCGAACCCGGATGCCGCCAGCAGCGCGAATGCCAAAACGCTCGCGACGTACCGGGGCTGTCGCCAAGATTTCTTAGTTGGGTACTGCATGGCTCTCTCCTTTCGTATAGAGGTTTCAGTGACCGTCCCGCGGGCCTAGTGCGATCCGCAGAAGGTGCCGAGGTGCGCGACACGCTTTTTGTATTAACGTTATTGTTGACGCGTTCGTTGACGCCGTCTTCACAATCAACGCAAGCGGGCATCGTCGGCTGGGAACAAACATTTGACTTGCGATACCATGGGTGCGGACATGGTTGCCCGCTTTTGACGACGGCTTGCGCCGACAAAGAGAGACCGAATGCAAACGATACTGGGAGCCGGTGGCGCGATCGGGACGGAACTGGCGAGAGAGCTTGTGCGTGCGCGGCAACCGGTGCGTCTGGTTGCGCGCAATCCCAAGCCGGTCGAGGGCGCGGAAACCGTGTCCGCGGACATCTCGAACCTGGATCAAACCATCAAGGCGGTTTCCGGTTCTACCGTGGTGCACTTGGTGGTGGGCTTGAAATACGATCACAAAGTCTGGCGCGAGCTGTGGCCGCGCATCATGTACAACGCGATCGAAGCCTGCAAACGGGCGAAGGCGAAGCTGATTTTTTTCGATAACGTCTACATGTATGGAAAGGTCAGCGGGCACATGACCGAGGAGACCCCGTTCAACCCATTCAGCAAAAAGGGGGAAGTCCGCGCGCAGATAGCGACGACGCTGCTCAACGAAATCAAGGCCGGCAAGCTCGACGCGATGATTGCGCGCTCAGCCGATTTCTACGGCCCGCAGGTAAGGACGAGCGTTCCCAACATTTTGGTCTTCGACAAATTTGCAAAGGGAGCCACGGCTTCGTGGCTGGCCAACGATTCGGTGCCGCACTCGTATACTTATACGCCGGATGCGGCGAAAAGCTTGATGCTGCTGGCGGCTGCCGCATCGGCGTGGAATCAAACCTGGCATGTCCCGACGGCATCGAATCCACCCACCGGAAAGGACTTTATCCAGATGGTGGCGAAGGAATTTGGAGTTGCGCCAAAGTACCGAGTCTTGAGGCCCATACTCATCCGCGTTGCTGGCCTGTTCGACTCGAATATTCGGGAGTCCTACGAGATGTTATATCAGAGCGCTTCGGAGTACCTTTTCGACTCGACCAAGTTCTCGAAGGCTTTCAATTTCGAACCGACTTCCTACGCCGAGGGAATCCGGCGCACCGCGGCAGTCTACAAGCCTATCGCTTAGCAAACCAAGAACGACAATCGAGGACGTACTCAACAATTCAACAATGGGAGTTCCTATCATGGCCAGCGAACCTATGACTAATGCACTATCGACCGCCGGTCTCAACGCGTTCAAACCGCGCATTCTGCACACGGCGTACTTCGTTGCCGACATCGAGCGATCGTTCAAGTTTTATCGGGATGTGCTCGGCATGCGGGAGCAACAGCGATTCGACTTGGGCGACGGCGTGCAGGAGGTGATCCTCACTTTCCCGGACAGCAAAGGCGCCGGCGTGATTTTGATGTGGAACACAAAACGCACGACGCCGTATCAGTACGGCGATAGCTACAGCCGATTGGTCATGATGGTGTCCGATCTGGATGCGGCCGTTCAGCATCTGCGCGCACAGGGAGTTACTTTCTCCAAGGGGCCGATTGACGCGAGTGCGTTACGCTACTGCATTATCAAAGACCCCGACGGTTACAACATCGAAGTACTGCAACTCAAACGATAAGCCCATACGACAGCCGGATGATTGGCATCTCTAAAGTGGGTTGCGAGCGAGACCCCGCACCGATCGGGGTTGGTTGTCCGCGTGCACCGACATGGAGCCCCGCGGTGCGTTTCACGATACGTTCTCAATTACTCCGTAAAATACCGCGAGTTTAACGTTCGGCGGTTCTCCGCCGGCGCTCTTCATCCGTCGACTTGGACCAACCGCGACTGACGACTCTTGTATAATGCGCAGCTGGACCCTATGTAACTTCGTTGGAGTAGCCGCTTCGTAGGCGCATCGCTTGCGTTTCGTAACGTCGTCGTCTGACACCGCTCGGTTTATGAACGACACAAGTTCTCTGCACGTGCAATTCGGCGATTTCGAGCTGGACGAGGCGGATGCGCGTCTCGCACGGGCCGGCCGGCCGGTGGCGCTCGCGCCGAAGGCGTTCGCGGTGCTGTGCGCGCTCGCGCGCCAATCCGGGCAGTTGATGACGAAGAGCGCTTTGCTCGACGCGGTGTGGGGCCATCAACACGTCAGCGAGTCGGTGCTGAAGACGCTCATCAGCGAGCTGCGCGACGCGCTGTCGGACGATCCGAAGCGGCCGCGCTACATCGAAACCGCTTCTCGCCGCGGTTATCGCTTTATCGCTGCGGTGAAGCCGCTGCCGGCACGCGGCGCCCAGACGGCGAGCCTTCAGCCCGCATCGAGTTTCGACGCGCTGCCTGCGCGGACGCAAAAGCCCGCAATGATCGGCCGCCAAAGCGCGCTCGCGCAAATACGCGAGGCGTGGAGCGCCGCCAGTGCCGGTGAACGAAAAATTTTCTGGATCGCCGGCGAAGCCGGGGTCGGGAAGACGACGTTGATCGAAAATTTCGTCGCCGAGGTCGGGCCGGTCGCTTGCGTGTACGGAGGATGCGTCGAGCAACACGGCGCCGGCGAGCCCTATCTGCCCATACTCGAATCGCTCGGCGCGCTTTGCCGTAACGACGCGGCGCTGCCCGCCATGATCCGGGCGGTGGCACCGACGTGGTTCCTGCAACTGCCCTGGCTCAGCAGCGAGGCCGAGCGCGAGGTGCTGCGCCGGGAACTTGCGGGCGTGGGGCAGCAACGCATGCTGCGAGAGCTTGGCGAGCTGCTCGAACAATACACGCAACAACAGCCGCTCTTGCTCATCACCGAGGATTTGCATTGGAGCGATCAGGCGACGCTCGACTTGATCAATCACGTCGCGCGCCGGCGCCGCCCGGCGCGTCTGATGTGGCTCGCCAGTTTTCGCCTGAGCGAGGTCATTGCCGAAGATCATCCGCTGAAGCCCCTGCGTCACGAGCTAAAGCTGCACCGGTTCTGCGATGAAATCGTGCTCGACCCGTTCTCCGAGGACGAGGTCGCCGACTACGTCGAGCAGCGCTTTCCGAGCAGTGAATTCTCGGAAGCGTTCGCGCGCGCGCTTCATGCCCGCACCGAGGGATTGCCGCTGTTCGTCGTCAACGTCATCGACGATCTCGTCTCGCAGGGCATCCTTCAAGCCGGGCCGCCCGCGGCGCTCGCCGATGTTTCGATCGCGACCTTGCAGGTGCCGGAGAGTCTGGCCGGCGTGATCGAAAAGCAGATCGCGCGATTGACGGCGGACGAATGCAGCCTGCTCGAAGCCGCCAGCGTAGGCGGCGTGGAGTTTCGTGCCGCCACGGTGGCCGACGCGCTCGGCCGCGATGCGCGCTGGGTTGTGGACGCGTGCGATGAGCTTGCGCGCCGGCAACAGTGGTTGAGCGGGCCGATCGTCGATCGGCTCGACGACGGCTCGCTCGATGCGCAGTACACGTTCCGCCATGCGCTCTACCGTCACGTGTTTTACCAGCGGGTCGGTACGCACGCACGCTCGGAACTGCATGGGCGCGTCGCCGCCTCGATGGAGCGCGCACGCGCTGCCGGAATTGCGGTGACCGCGGCGGAACTCGCGTCGCACTACGAACAGAGCCAAGAACTGCTGCCGGCGCTGCGCTATTACGCCGAGGCGGCGGAGAATGCGCTGCGACACTTCGCGCCGAGGGAAGCGCTGGATCTCACGGCGCGCGCGCTCGAACTGCTGGGCCGCTGTCCGAAGTGCACCGGGCGCGACGAGCTGGAGTTGCAGCTGTCGGCGCTCCGGGGTTCCGCCGCCGCGCAAGCGCTGGGCGGCAGCTCGCTCGAAGCCAAGAATGCGCTCGAGCGCGCGCTCGCCCTGCTTCCGGCGTTTCCGCAACACCCGCTACGCGGACTCGTGGTCAACGCGCTCGGACAAGTGCACCTGGTGCGCGGCGAATACGCGGAGGTGCGCGCGTTGGGTGACTGCGTTCTCGCGATGTCGCAGAGCCAAAACGATCGGCTGCTGGCGCTAAGCGCCTGCAACATGCTGGGACAGGTTAGTACGTTGCGCGGCAACTACCGCGAAGCGATCGAATGGCTCGAGCGCGGCATCGCGGACTGCGATGCGGTTGGCGAGCAAGCCCTGCGAGCCGCGTTCGTCGTCGACCCCGCGGTGGCGATGCACGGTGCGATGGCGATTCCGTTGTTGTACCTGGGCAAGATCGACCAGGCGCGCTCGCGCATCGACACGGCGCTGACGCGGGCGCGCCGTTTGGCTCAACCCATGCCGCAATTGATGGCGAACTGGTATGCCGCGCTGTTGGAAATCGGACTGTCCAATCCGAACCGCGTTGCTGCGTTCGCCGCGGAGCTTCGGCGAATCGTCGATGACGCGGCGCTGGTGCTGGGCGATGGCCCGAGCGAGTGGTTTCGCGGCTGGGCCGAGGCACACCAGGGTATGCCGCGCGAAGGTTATCGACGCATCCAGGAAGCCCTCGTGCACAACAGGAGTATTGGCATGTACTCCGGCGCCCCGGCAGTGCTCTCCTATAGCGCCGAGGCGCTCGCTCTCATGGGCGACTGGTCGGAAGCCCAGACACAGCTCGACGCGGCGATGGAGTTCGCGCAACGCCTCGGCGAGCGTGTCTATCTAACACAAATACTGCTGCTGAAAGGTCGCATCGCCCTGGCACAGGGCGACTCCGACGCCGCGCGGGCCGCGATGCAGGCAGCATTAACAGAAGCACGCAATCAACAGTCGGTATGGCTTGAACTAACCGTCTTGGTCGCGCAATGCGACCTTCCCGACGCTCGGCGTGCGGATATCGATGCGCTCAAAGAAGCACGGCCACAGTTCACCGGAGGTCTCGACACTATGCTCGTCATGCGCGCCGACGAGTTGCTTCGCACGCACCGGCGCGCCGCCGTCCGAGTGAAGTCGGACGGATAGCAGACCAAACCCAGACCGTTTCCGAACTACTTTCCCTCGCGCGCCGCCTAACATCGTCCTCGCAACTGGAGGACAACCGATGGGCGCAACCGTAACGGTAAACCGTACCAGCCATCCGCGAAGCGAATGGCAAATGCGGCTGTGCTCCGTTGTTGCCGGTTTTAACTTCAACTAAAGGAGCAAAGCCATGAAATCCTACAAACTTAGCAAGGCCGTCGCGGCGGGCATCGTTGCCGCTGCATTGATCGGGGTGCTGCCGAGCGTACAAGCGGCCGACGCCGGCAAGACCCGGGCGCAGGTCAAGGCGGAGTACGACGAAGCGGTCCGTACCGGCGACATCGTCGAGCCGATCACCACGCAAAAGTTGAACGAGTTGTACCCGGCGGCGTATCCGGCCAAATCCACGGCTACGGTCAAGACGCGCGAGGATGTGAAGGCTGAATACGACCAAGCGGTTCGTCCCAGCAACCTCGTCAATCCCGAAACCGGGACCAAGACGAACTAGCCTGTATCCGGATCGGTGTTCGGCCGATTCCGCGGTCGGCGTAACGCGAAGGTGGCAAGCTGAGGTGGCAAGCTGAGCGAAGTCGTCTCCCGTGACCGGACCACTCATGGTGTGGGTCAACTCGACGACCGGCACGCCTTAACTTTGGGCCGCGTTGAATCCGTTATGAAAGCGGACGTGGCGATCTCAGTTGACTGATTATCTCGGCGATATCATCAACCGATAAGGGCTTCACGAAGTGGGCGTCGAAGCCCGCTTCGATCGCGTGGCGGCGATCCTCTTCCTGTCCGTAACCCGTCATCGCGACTAAGCGGATGCCATCGCAACCGGCCGAGGAGCGGATTTCCTTTGCCACGTCGTATCCGTTCATGCCGGGAAGTCCGATATCAAGCAACACGACTTCGGGCCGCGATCGAACCGCACAAGACAGCGCGGCGAGTCCGTCATGCGCGGTGTCGACCTCGTGCCCGGCGAGACGTAGCAGCACCGCCATGCTTTCGGCCGAGTCCTTGTTGTCGTCGACGACCAGCACGCGCCGGCGCGTCGCGCCGAGCCGGCTTTGCGGATCCTGATCGGCGGAACTTTTCGGTTCGCGCCATTCGTTGCTCAGAATCGGTAGCCACACCGTGAACTCACTGCCCTTGCCCACACCGTCGCTCGCCGCCTCGACTCTGCCCCCATGCATCGCGACGATGCGCTGCACGAGCGTCAAACCGATACCGAGCCCGCCCTCCGACCGATCGAGCGTCCGGCCGCCCTGGATGAAAAGATCGAATACCTTATCTATTAGATACGCCGGCATGCCGATTCCGTTGTCGCGCACCTTGATGACGACATGGTCGCCGTCGCGTGCGGTGTTGATTTGAATCCGGCCGCCTTCCGGCGTGTACTTGGCGGCGTTGTGGAGCAGATTCAATATGACTTGCGACAGGCGGGTCATATCTCCGTTTACGCGCATCGGCTCAGACAGCAGATTCACTTCAAGCGTATGGCGCTTCGCATCGAAGACCGCGCGACTCGATTCGATGGCTTGCGCCAACATCGCGCTGATGTCGAGCGGCTCGCGCTCGAGCTTGATCTTGCCGGTCGTGATCCGGCTGACGTCGAGCAAGTCCTCGACCAGCCGGGTGAGATGGACGACTTGGCGGTCGATCATCTCTCGGCACCAAGCGAGCTGCGAGGCGCTCACCGTGCGCAACTGCATGATGCTCGTCGCATTGCGTATCGGCGCGAGCGGGTTGCGCAGCTCATGCGCGAGCATCGCGAGAAACTCGTGCATATGGCGGCCCTCCTCCTCGAGCGTCTCCATGCGCTTGCGCTCGGTTAGATCGCGCGTGATCTTGGAGAAACCGCGCAGCCGG
>JBGPKL010000081.1:0-12232 GCA_041485885.1 Sulfurifustaceae bacterium | reverse complement strand
GCTCAACAACAAGATCCGCGTCCTGCAGCGTCGTGCATACGGTCTGCGCGACGAGGAATACCTGCGGCTCAAGATACTGACATGCATGTTGCCGGTGCTCTAAAGTGATCGAAATCACCCACACGATTTCACGAAGACCCAGATAATTGAGCGACTTGATGCGTGGGTCGAGCGCGTCGGGGGCGATCCGGCGCGTCGCCGCGACGATAACGCGTGCGCCCCGGCGTCGGACATCGGGTGGCACCAGCGCCAGCTCATCCGCGATGATGAACACGGTCGGACGGCCGCACGACGCCGGATCGATGCCCAGGCGCCCTTCGCCACGCGTTACCACGAGCCGCAGATAGCCATCGGATTTGCCGAAAGCCGAAATCGTTTGCTCCGCCGCGCGCGCGAGCGCGTCGGCGTCGTAGGGAATGCTCAGGCGGATCGCCGCCGCGGAGCGTTGCAGTCGCTCGAGGTGCCGTGCCAGCCGAAACGCGCGGCGATGATAGAAGCGGATTCCTTCGAATACGCCGTCGCCGTAAAGCAGCCCGTGATCGAACACCGATACGCGCGCGTCCGACGGCGGCACGATGCGGCCGTTTAGCCAACAGACCGCCTGTGCGCGCGATGTCGGCGGCGGAAATTGGGAAGCACCCGCGCTGATCGGTTTATTCATTCCGTTCGGTCCTTTTGGAAGTCGGCGAACTCGGCCTCGCGATTGCTGATCCGCGCCAGCCTAGGCGAGAGTTGCCGACCGGTACAGATGCAGATTTTTTTAAATTGATACGTTACAGTGCTAGATGAAGCAATACTGTATTGGCAGCAACGGAGGCGAACTGTGCAAGGCGCGAAGGCCGCGGCGGGTCGAACGACGCTCGCCGGGCCCGATGAGAATCTGTACCGGCGTGTCGCCCGACGCGTGGCGGAACAGGTGCAAAAGGGCGTTTACCGCGCGGGCGAGCGCGTTCCCTCGGTGCGGCGTCAAAGCGCGCAACTGAAGGTCAGCATCGCGACGATCGTCGAGGCGTATCGGCTGCTCGAGGACGAAGGCGTGCTCGAGGCGCGCCCGCAGTCGGGTTATTACGTGCGCGCGCGCCGCTGGCAGCCGCCGGCGGAGCCCGAGGTGTCGCGTCCCGCCGGCTCGCCGACCACGGTCGGCATTACCGAGCTCGCGATGCGGGTGCTGAAGAATTCGCGACGCGCCGATATCGTCCAGCTCGGCGTCGCCGTGCCCCACGCGCAGTTCCTGCCGATACGCCGGCTCAACCGCATCGTCGCCGCTATAGCGCGCCGCGACAGCGGGCAGGTCCATCGCTATGAGTATCCGCCCGGATTGCCGGCGTTGCGCCAGCAGCTTGCGCGGCGCATGCTCGAAAGCGGTTGCGACGTTTCGCCGGAAGAAATCGTCGTCACCAGCGGTTGCCAGGAAGCAGTGACGCTCTGCCTGCGCGCGGTGGCGCGGCCGGGCGATGTCATCGCGGTGGAATCGCCGACGTACTATGGGACGCTCCAGGCGATCGAATCGCTCGGCATGAAGGCGCTCGAAGTTCCAACACATCCGCGCGATGGCGTGAGCCTCGAAGCCTTGGATCTCGCGCTCGAGCGCCACCGCGTGCGTGCCTGCCTGCTGGTGTTGACGTACCACAATCCGCTCGGGGCCTGCATGAGCGATGAAAACAAGCGGCGCTTGGTGCGGCTACTCGCGGAGCACGACGTGCCCCTGATCGAGAACGATATCTACGCCGATATCGGCTTCGCCTCGCAACGTTCGATGGCCGCGAAGAGCTACGACCGCAAGGGCTTGGTGCTTTATTGCTCGTCGTTTTCGAAGACGTTGTCGCCGGGCCTGCGCGTGGGTTGGACCGCGCCGGGACGTTACTACACGCAAATCGAGCATCTGAAGTACGTGAGCACGATGGCGACCGCCACGTTGCCGCAAGCGGTGCTCGCGGAATTTCTGGCGCACGGCGGTTATGATCGCCATCTGCGCGGCGTGCGGCCGCTCTACGCGCGCAACGCCGAACGCATGACCGAGGCGATCGCACGTTTTTTTCCCACGGGTACGCGCGCGACCAAACCCGGCGGCGGTGTCGTCGTGTGGGTGGAGCTGCCGGACACGGTCGACGCGCTCGAGCTGCATCGGCGCGCGCTCGAGCGCGGTGTGAGCGTCGCGCCCGGTCCGTTATTTTCCGCGAAGCAGAAGTACCGTCACTTTATTCGGCTGACCTACGCGCTTCCGTGGAACGAGCAGGTCGAGCAAGCGTTGGTGACCGTCGGCCGATTGGCTCAGGGGCTCGCGTGAAGGACCTCGCGTGACACCGTCGGCGCCGCCGTACAAACGCCCCGAGTCCGTTCTGATCGTGGTTTCCACGCGCGATGGAAAAGTGTTGCTTCTTAAGCGTGCGGATCATCCGGAGTTCTGGCAATCGGTGACGGGCGCCATGCGTTGGGACGAGCGCGATCCGCGCGCGACCGCGATCCGCGAGCTGCGCGAGGAAACGGGTTTGACCGCCGCGCCGGAGGAGCTGCGCGATCTGGGTTTGGTGCAGCGCTACGCGATCCTTCCGCAATGGCGCCATCGCTACGCGCCCGACGTCGCGGAGAACGCCGAGCACGCGTTCGCGCTGGAGTTGCCGCACGACGTGCCGCTCGCGAATCATCCCGAGCACACTGAATATGCGTGGCTTGCGTTCGCGCTCGCGGCGGCGCGCGCGACCTCCTGGACCGACTGCGCGGCGATCAAACGTGTTGCCGGCGCGACGCACGAGCGTTCGCGTTAGCATGCAGCTACGCAAAAACATTCCCGCCGTCGTGCTCGTGCACGGCCTATGGCTGTCGGGCTGGTCCATGGGGCTGGTCGCTTGGCGCTTGCGCCGCTGCGGGTTTAGAACGTATCTCTTTTCCTATCCGAGCGTGCGCAGTGGACTGCGACAAAACGCCGAAGCGCTTCGCGCGTTTAGCGACAAGATCGAGGGCAGCACCGTGCATTTCGTCGGCCACAGTTTGGGCGGCGTGGTGATTCAGGCGATGCTCGCTTACTGTCCGCCGGTGCGCCCCGGCCGCGTCGTCACGCTCGGTTCCCCGCACGCCGGCAGCCACTCGGCGAAAGCGCTCGCGCGCGCGTCTTGGGGCCGGCGCATGCTCGGCGCGAGCATCGCCGACCTGCTCCGCGGTGAGCCGCCCACCCGGGCGCTGTCCCGCGAGATCGGTTTGATCAAAGGCCATCTTCCGATCGGCCTCGGACGGTTGTTTCCCGGGCTCGAGAAACCGAACGACGGCGTCGTCGCCGCCAGCGAGTCGCGCCTTCCGGGCGCGACCGACGAGATCAGCCTGTGGGTAACGCACACGGTGATGCTACTTTCCTCGCGCGTCAGCGTGTGCGCGTGCCAGTACTTACGGTTCGGACACTTCGTCCGATGAGGCGTGGTCACCTATCGGTGAGCTCCATGGCCGGCGTTGGGCGACGTGGCGCCTGGTGGTAGACTCAGCCGTCAAGCCCGGGCTTTTATATCCCGGATCATTGCGGCAACCGAGGACGTCATGGCCGGACACAGCAAGTGGGCCAACATTCGCAGGGACGGCATGTACGTTCGAGCCTTTGCGGCGCGCGCGGCATCCGGATGTAAATAGGAGAGCGTATTCGTGGCTGGCCATTCCAAGTGGGCCAACATCCAGCACCGCAAAGGCGTACAGGACGCCCGTAGGGGCAAGGTCTTCACCAAATTCATTCGCGAGATCACCGTCGCCGCGCGCACCGGCGGCGGCGACCCGTCCCACAATGCGCGGCTGCGCCACGCGATCGACAAGGCGCTGGCGCAGAATATGCCGAAGGACAACGTCGAGCGCGCGATCAAGCGCGGTACCGGCGAGCTCGAAGGCGCGCATTACGAAGAAGTGCGCTACGAGGGCTACGGTCCAGGCGGTGTCGCGGTGCTCGTCGAGTGTCAGACGGACAATCGTAACCGCACGGCCGGCGAAGTGCGTCATGCATTCACGAAACATGGCGGCAATCTCGGCACCGACGGCTCGGTCGCCTATCTCTTCAAGAAGGTCGGCGTGATCGGGTTCCCGCCGGGAACGAACGAAGACGCGGTGATGGAAGCGGCGCTCGACGCGGGCGCGGAGGACATCATGACCGATGCCGACGGCGCGATCGAGGTGTTGACCGCTCTCGATTCGCTCCAAGCCGTGCGTGAGAAACTGGAGCGCGTGGGCCTGATGCCCGCCGGCGCCGAGCTGACGGAACGGCCGGCGACGGCCGTGCCGGTCGAGGGTGACGACGCGGAGCGGCTGCTCAAGCTGCTCGAAGCGCTGGAAGATCTCGACGACGCGCAGAACGTCCACACCAACGCCGAGTTTCCCGACACCGTGTTGGCGCGGCAGACGCACTGATGCGCGATCTAACGAAACGCGCGCGCAAGCGCGCAACGGCTCGCCTCCCTCTCCCTCCGGGAGAGGGAATGAGGGTGAGGGTTGCCAAGGTTCGGCACGCGCATCCCCTCACCCCATCCCTCTCCCGGAGGGAGAGGGGGAGCTGGTTCGCTGATGCGGTTCATAAGATCGGCGCAACGATCGCGGGTCAACTTCGCTGATGCGTGTTCTCGGCATCGATCCCGGCTCGCGAGTGACCGGTTTCGGCGTCGTGCAGGTGCTGCGCAACGGCAGACTGCAATACATCTCGAGCGGCTGCATTCGCGCTCCCGCCGGCGCGCTCGCCGATCGTTTGAAAAGCATCTACGACGGCGTCGGCGAAATCATCGCGTCGTTTCAACCGACGGTGTTTGCCGCCGAGCGCGTGTTCTTAGCGCGCAACGCCGACTCGGCGCTCAAGCTCGGCCAGGCGCGCGGCGCGGCGATCTGCGCCGGTGTCAACGGCGGGCTGCAAGTGAGCGAGTATTCCGCCACCGAAATCAAATCCGCGATCGTCGGCCGCGGTCGGGCGGAGAAGCAGCAAGTGCAGCACATGGTGCGGGTGCTGCTCGATCTTGACCGCGCGCCGCCGCCAGACGCCGCCGACGCCCTCGCGTGCGCGATCTGCCATGCGCACCACACCCTCGGGGTGCTGGCGTTGCGCCGCGGCCTGTCCCGCCGAGACTACGCGCGGGGCGTGGCATGATCGGCCGGCTGCGCGGCACGTTGGTGCGCAAAGAGCCGCCGGCGCTGTTGGTGGACGTGGGTGGCGTCGGTTACGAGCTCGAGGCGCCGATGACGACGTTCTACGATTTGCCGGCGGTCGGCGATACCGTGCTGCTGCACACGCATTTGGTTGTACGCGAAGACGCGCATTTGCTCTACGGTTTCGGCCGCGAGTCGCAGCGACGGCAGTTTCGCGAGTTGCTCAAGGTCAACGGCATCGGCCCGCGCGTCGCGCTCGCGGTGTTGTCCGGTCTTACCGAGGATCAATTGGTCCGCTGCATCGCCGCAGAGGACGTTGCGCGCTTGATCCAGGTACCGGGCATCGGTCGCAAGACCGCGGAGCGCTTGATCGTCGAGCTGCGCGATAAATTGTTGAGCGAAACCTCGGCGGCGCCGGCCATATCGTCCGCGGCGCCCGTCGAGCGCGATTCCGTCGGCGAGGCGGTGAGCGCGCTCATCGCGCTCGGTTACAAACCGCAGGAGGCGTCGCGCGCGGTGCGCGGCGCGCCGAACCGGGGGTTGAGCACCGAGGAGATCATTCGCCAGGCGCTCAGGGCCATGGCAGTATGAGACCGTTCCTAGGCAGTGGAGCCCTTAACTCCCTTCTCCCTCCGGGAGAAGGGGCGGGGATGAGGGAGGGAGTTGAACCGGGCAACCCTCACTCCATCCCTCTCCCGGAGGGAGAGGGAGAGTTGGTTCGCTGATGTGTTTTATATGATTGAAACCGACCGTTTAGTCTCGGGAGCCGTGCTCGACGCGAACGACGATCCCGTCGAAGCGAATCGGCTGCGCCCGACGCGGCTCGCCGAGTACGTCGGGCAAGAGCCGATCCGCGAACAGCTCGAGGTCTTCATCGCTGCGGCGCGCGGTCGTCGCGAGGCGCTCGATCATGTGCTGCTCTTCGGCCCGCCGGGATTGGGCAAGACCACGCTCGCCAATATCATCGCGCACGAGATGGGCGTCGGCCTGCGCCACACTTCGGGCCCGGTGCTCGAGCGTCCGGGCGATCTCGCGGCGATCCTGACCAACCTGCAACCGAACGACACGCTCTTCATCGATGAGATTCATCGGCTGAGCCCGATCGTGGAAGAGGTGCTGTATCCGGCGATGGAGGATTACCAGCTCGACATCATCATCGGCGAGGGCCCGGCCGCGCGCTCGATCAAGCTCGAGCTGCCGCCGTTCACGCTGGTCGGCGCGACCACGCGCGCGGGACTGCTCACCTCGCCGCTGCGCGATCGTTTCGGCATCGTGCTGCGTCTCGAGTTCTACACGGAAAGCGAGCTCGCCCGCATCGTCGCGCGCTCCGCCGGGATTCTCGGGCTCGCGAGCGAAGCGGCGTCGATTGCCGCGATCGCGCGACGCTCGCGCGGCACGCCGCGCATCGCCAACCGGTTGCTGCGCCGGGCGCGCGACTTCGCGGAGATCAAAGGCGACGGCCGATTGACGCTCGGTATTGTGGATGGGGCGCTGCGCATGTTAGAGGTAGACGAGCAAGGTCTGGACGTGCTGGACCGCAAGCTCTTGCGCGCCGTGCTCGACCGCTTCGGCGGCGGGCCGGTCGGGATCGACAGCCTCGCCGCCGCCATCGGCGAGGAGCGCGGCACCTTGGAGGATGTCATCGAACCGTTTCTCATTCAGCGCGGTTTTCTCATGCGCACGCCCCGCGGCCGTCAGGCGACGGCGGACGCGTGGCGCCACTTTGGTTTAGCCGCCCCCGCGGGAGCCGAGTCCGCCCAACGCGGCATCTTTGACGGGGGTTAAGACGTTGAACCAGTCCATTTTTGTCCTGTTTCAACTCACTTCGGCGTCGCGCATGTCCACGCCTCGCCGGCTTTGGAAAATCTAACGACCGCATCGGCATGCAGCGACCATTTGCGATTACAATCCGCGTCTACTATGAAGACACCGATGGCGCCGGCATCGTCTACTATGCCAACTATCTCAAGTTCATGGAGCGCGCGCGCACCGAATGGCTGCGGTCGCTCGGCGTCGAGCAGGATGAGCTCGCGCGGCGCGAAGGCGTAATCTTCGCCGTGCGTTCCGCCCGCATTGAATTCTTCAAGCCCGCGCGCTTCAACGATGTGATCGACGTCGGCGCGGTGATCACTGACCGCGGCGGCGCCAGCATCACGTTCGCGCAACCCGTGCGGCGCGCCGATACACTGCTGTGCGAAGGCGAAGTACGCGTCGCCTGTCTGGATGCGGCGACGTTCGTGCCGCGCGCGCTCCCGGTCGCGCTCGCCGCGCGCCTGAATGAGGTCACCGCATGAACGTCGTCGCTTCGCCCGAAGGTCTGGCCCTGCTCACGCTCATTCTAAACGCGAGCCTGCCGGTCAAGCTCGTCATCGCGTTGCTCATGCTGGCCTCGGTGGTTTCATGGACCATGATCTTCCGCAAATGGTATGCGCTGCGCTCGGCGCAAGCGGTCGCGAGCCGCTTCGAGCGGCGGTTCTGGTCGGGCGGCAACGTCGTGCAAATGTATAACGAGACCGCCGCCAAGGGCGCGAACCCGACCGGCATGGAGAGCTTGTTCGTCGAGGGCTTCCGCGAGTACAAGCGCCTCGTCGGCCAGCCGAACATGCAGCCGATGGAGATCCTCGAGGGTGTGCAGCGCGCGATGCGCGTCACGCTCACGCGCGAGCTGGATTATCTCGAGATGCATTTGCCGTTTCTCGCGACGGTGGGGTCGACCAGCCCTTACGTCGGTCTCTTCGGCACGGTGTGGGGCATCATGAATTCATTCCGCTCGCTCGGTGCGGTACAGCAGCCCACCATCGGTCACGTGGCGCCGGGTATCGCCGAGGCGTTGATCGCGACAGCGGTCGGCCTCTTCGCCGCCATTCCCGCGGTGATCGCCTACAACCGCTACTCGAGTCAGACCGAGCGTTTGGTGACGCGCTACGAAATCTTCATGGCGGAGTTCTCGAGCATCTTGCAACGCCAGGCGTTCGCGGCACGGAGCTAGAGCGTGGAAGGATTCGGCCGCAAGCGCCGCCGCCTGATGAGCGAGATCAACGTCGTGCCGTACATCGACGTGATGCTGGTGCTGCTCGTCATTTTCATGATCACGGCGCCGCTCCTTACTCAGGGCGTGAAGGTGGATCTGCCGCAAGCGGCGGCGAAGGCGGTCGATACTCAGGATCGCGAAACGCTCGTGGTCACCATCGATCGCGACGGACGTTATTACTTGGACGATCGGCGGGTGGCGCCCGAGGAGTTGAAGCGCAAGGTTCAAGGTATCCTGCGGGCGCGTCCGCACACGCCGGTGATGATTCGCGGCGACCGCAATGCCGAGTATGGACATGTCGTCAAGGCGATGACGCTGTTGCAGGCGGCCGGCGCGCCGAGCGTAGGTCTCATCACGGAAACGCCGGCCCCGACCGATCGCGGTGCGTAACCGCATCCGACGCAATCCCGGCCGTTACCGCGCGATCGCCTACGCGCTGTTGGTGCATGTCGTCGTGATCGCGGGGCTCGTGATCGGTTTCCGCTGGACGAGCTCGCCGACGACCGCCACGCCGGAGAACACGATACAGGCGGTCGTTGCCGAGGATCCGGAAAAGAAAAAACTTGAAGACGAGCGCCGGCGCGCGGAGGAAGAACGCAAGAAGGCCGAAGCCGAGCGCAAGCGCCAGGATGCGGAGGCGCAAAGGAAGCGCGAAGAGGAACGCCGCCTGGAGGAGCGTCACAAAAAAGAGGAAGTCGAAAAGCAGCGTCAAGCGGAGCAGAAGCGCAAACAGGAGGAAGACACCAAGCGCCGCGAGGAAGAGCGGAAGAAGGTGGAGGCCGAGACCGAACGCAAGGCGCGGAAGAAGCAGGAAGACGAGGAGAGCCGCAAAGCGGCGGAAGCTTCACTCAAGCAGCAGCTCGCGGATGAAGAGAAGACACGCGCTGCGGCGGCGCGCACAGGGCGGGCCGCGAGCGAGATGGACAAGTACAAGCCGCTCATCCAACAGAAGGTGACGCGAAATTGGACGGCGGTCGGTACCTCCCCAGGACTTGAATGTCTGGTGCGTGTGCGTTTGGCCCCCGGGGGCGAGGTGCTTCAGGCGACGGTAATTAAAGGAAGTGGGAACCCAATCTTCGATCGATCTGTCCCACCCGCTGTGTACAAGGCGTCTCCGTTGCCGATTCCGAACGATCCGGATCTGTTCGAATACTATCGGGAAATAGATTTTATTTTTAAGCCTCGATGACGATGAAACAAACCGGTGAGAACAGAAGCGGCAGGAATCGTCGGTGGTTTGCCGCGGCTTGGCTTTGTTTGCTCTTCGCCGCGCCGCCGGCGCAAGCGATCCTCACGATCGAAATTACCCAGGGCGTCGACACCGGCATTCCGATTGCCGTTGTGCCGTTCGGCTGGAACGGTCCGGGCCAGCCGCCGCAAGCGATCGCCGACATTGTGGACGCGGATCTCAGGCGCAGCGGACTTTTCTTAACCCTACCGCGCACGGATTTCGTATCGTCACCGACCGACGATCGCGACGTCGTATATAAGGAATGGCGCGTCATCAAGGCCGAGGCGCTCGTGATCGGCAGCGTCACGCCGGCCGCGAACGGGCGGTACGAGGTTCAATTCCGGTTGTTCGACGTGTTCAAGCAAGTACAGCTCGCGGGGTTACGCTACACCGTGAACGCGCAGACGCTGCGCACCGTCGCGCACCAGATCGCGGACGTCGTTTACGAGAAGCTGACGGGCGAGCCGGGGGCGTTCAATACGCGGATCGCGTACATCACTCGCGAGAACGCCGGCCCGAACAGCGCGACGTACAAGCTGCAAGTGTCGGATTCCGACGGCTACAACCCACGTACGGTCGTGCGTGCCACCGAGCCGCTGCTGTCGCCGGCCTGGTCGCTCGACGGGCGGCGCATCGCCTACGTCTCGTTCGAGGACAAACGTCCGAAGGTGTATGTCCAGAATCTGGTCGACGGCCGGCGCGATCTGATCGCGGAATTCAAAGGCATCAACGGCGCACCTGCCTGGTCGCCGGACGGCAAGCGCCTCGCGCTGGCGCTCTCGCGCGACGGGAACCCCGAAATCTACGTGCTCGACCTAGCCACCAAGGACTTGAAGCGCCTGACCAACGATCCCGCCATCGACACCGAACCCGCGTGGTCGCCGGACGGGCGTTATCTCATTTTCACGTCGGATCGGGCCGGCCGGCCGCAGCTCTACCGCATGACCGCGGAGGGCGGCCAGGTTGAACGCATTACCTTCGAGGGCGACTACAATGCACGTGCTTCGTACGCGCCGGACGGCCGCACGCTGACCCTCGTCAGCTCGGTGCAAGGACGCTTTCGTATTGCTACGATTAGGTTGGACACGGGGGCGCTGCAAGTCCTGACCGACACGTCCCTCGACGAGTCGCCGAGCTTCGCTCCCAATGGGCGAATGATTCTCTACGCGACGGAAGTGCAGGGCCGCGGCGTGTTGGCGTCGGTCTCCGCCGACGGACGAGTGCGCCAACTCTACCGTCTTGAGGAAGGCGACGTGCGCGAGCCGGCGTGGTCGCCGTACAATCGGGAACTTCATTACTAATTACACCATTAACTATATAAGGAGTGTTCGACATGCAGACAAAATTAGGCCTAGCCGTAGTGGTTGTGGCCGGAAGCCTTTGGCTTGCCGGTTGTGCCACGGGTACCAGCACGACGCCACCCGTCGAGGACAAGACGACGCCGTCGCAAACGCCGACGCAGCCGCTGCCGTCGCCGAGCGGCCCGAAGGCGGGCGAGCTTTCCGGCACTCCCGCCGATGCCGCGCTGATCGCGAAGCGGCGGGTCTATTTCGCATTCGATTCGAGCCAACTCGACGATGAGAATCGCAAGATCGTCGAGGCGCACGCGCGCAATTTATCCTCCAATCCGAATCTGAAGGTGCATCTCGAAGGGAATTGCGACGAGCGCGGCACGCGCGAGTACAACATCGCGCTCGGTGAGCGCCGCGCGCAAACGGTGGAGCGCGCCATGCGCGTGCTCGGCGTTCCCGCGAACCGCATAACGACGGTTTCCTACGGTGAAGAGAAGCCGGTTGCTCCGGGGCACGACGAGTCCGCCTGGGCGCAAAACCGCCGCGTGGAGATCCTCTACCGGTGAATCGTGGTCCGCATCTGAGGCGTTTCATCGCGGCGTCGTTAGCGGCTGTGTGGATCGGCGGCGCGTACGCCGCCGATCCGCCGCCGGATCGACGTGCGGTTCGCCCGGGTGCTCCGCCGACCGGTGCGCCGGTCGCGCCGCAAAGCCAAGGTCTGATCGAGCTGCTCAACGAGTTGGAGGCTCTGCAAGCGCAGTTGCGCGACCTGCGCGGTCAGCTCGAAGTGCAAGCGCATCAGCTCGAGCAGATGAAGAACCGCCAGCTCCAGTCCATGGTCGACTTCGACCGGCGGCTGCGCGAGCTCGAGCGTCGCGGCACCGGCCAGACCTCCGAGGGCGGAACCGGCGGCCCACCGGTGACGGTCGTGACGCCTCCCGTCGGCGGCTCGGCGGCAGCTTCGCGCGCCGCGCCCACAACCTCGGAACAGCAACAGTACGACGCCGCGTTCGCGCTCATGAAGCAAGGTCTTTACGAGCAAGCGGCCAAGAGCTTTCGCGAACTCATCGCGCGCAATCCTCGGGGCGCGCTCGCCGACAACGCGCAATACTGGATCGGCGAGGCAGCGTACGTCGGGCGTGACTTTCGCGCGGCGCTCGATGAGTTCGGCAAAGTCGTCAACAATTATCCGCAAAGCCCCAAGGTGCCGGACGCGCTGCTCAAGATCGGATACACCCAGTACGAGCTGTCGGCGTACCCGAAGGCGCGCGAGACATTGAGCCAGATCGTCACGCGCTATCCGAACACCGCTGTGGCGAGATCGGCCGAGCAACGGTTGGAGAAGATGAGTAAAGAAGGGCGGTAGCGGGTGGGGTGGTATCGCGCTTCGCGCGATTGCTGACATCCATCCTCTTTTTCATTCCCGATATTCTTGTCATTCCCGCTTTTGCGCACTACTGTCCGGAATATTTTTGCGAAACGATGAAAAGAGGTTGCGAATCTCGGTGTTTTGGGTGAAAACCCTGAGCGCCAACTCAACAGTCGAGATCCACAACCCATGTACAGCATAAGCCGTTT
>JBGPKL010000080.1:0-12868 GCA_041485885.1 Sulfurifustaceae bacterium | reverse complement strand
TGTGCTGTGGTCGAACGCCGATGCAAACGTTCGAGGACGGCAAAGAAATCTGTCGGGAGAAGACGATCGCGTAACTTCATCTGACAGACAGGACCGGAGAATCGGGTAACTGTCAGATCGGGTCGGGACTATTACAAATTAGACGAGTCTTCAAGAAGAAGTGTCGTTCTCCTGAGAACCGGGCCGTTGCACCGACGAAGTTCTCGCGAGAGCTCGTCGACCGGCAAACCAGACTAACGACAAAGTGACAATGGCGGAGACAAACCAAAAAGGCGCCACCGGATGTACTCGAGCAAACAGAACGCCGCACAAGATCGGTCCCACAACCCGGCCGATAGCAGCGGTACTGCTCGCAACTCCCATGACCGCTCCTCGGTTTTCGTTCGTCGCCAGCTTGGACATGAATGTGGCACACAGGGTTTGGGTAATAGTTATTCCGCAAAACATGACCGGCACCGCGAATATCAGAAAAGAGGCCGACTTGGGATTGACGATAATTGCGGTGCACGCAACCGACAAGACCGTGACCGAGATCAAGAACGTTGCAGACTCGCCGATATGACGGACTAATCTAGGCAACACGAATAGTTGAGCGGCTACTATGCACGCCGACACCCAGAAAAATAGCAAGCTGACCTGGCGCGCCGTCCAGCCGAAAATGCTTTCGGCCCAGAAACCGGTCATTGAAACGATACCGGTCTGACTCAGCGCGACCACGCCAATCAAAAACAAAAGCTCGGGTCGAGACCACGGAGGTTGATTGTCGGTGGAAGGAATAAGCGAGGCGTCGCCCGCCGCGGCGATGTGCGATCGCTTCGACGAGTACAGCAACACCGCTAAAAACGACACGCCGCTGCCCGTTGCGGCGACAATTCCCGACCAAAGCCCGATTTGTTCCGCTGGAGCGGGGACGACGGCGCCGACCGCCGGCCCAATAACAAAACCCAGCGCCCACGCGACCATCAGCAAGTTCATCGCCCTGCCGCGTTCCGAGGCAGTGGTCTGATCGGCCGCAGCCGCCTGCACGACGCCCATGTTGCCGGCCATGGCACCCGCGAGAATCCGGGACACGAGAAGCACCGCCAAGCTGGCGTTGCAAGCGAAAATGACGTATGAGATCAGCGTGCCGATTAACGTGAAGTAGATGACGATCCGCCTTCCTAGCCGATCGGACAGCCAACCCAATATCGGAGCCGAGATCGCGGCCGACAGTGCATGGCTTGCGACGAGAATTCCGCCGAATTCGGCACCCGCGTTGTGCTGCAGTACGAGAAACGGCAACGTCGGTAATATAAGCGAATAGCCGAACGAATCTATCAGCATCACTACGAATAGCGACTCGAACGAGAGATGTTTTTCCTGGGAGGCTGACGGAAGTAATATTTGTTTCAAGTTCCGCATTTTCAAATGCTCGAACGGCAACGGCCTGCAACGCCGCCAACGATGGCGCTCGCCGCAAAGGTAAATGGTTTCGGGCTCCAGCCGCGGACGGTACGAGCACCGTGTTCCCCGATGAGGATCGCCCGCGTCGTTTGGGCCGTGCGTAGGAAAGGTCTGATTAATTCATCATTCGTCATTCCCGCGGCCGCTCTCGCGCGTTCTGTGCGCTTCGCGGCATTCGGGCGCTGGCGCGGGAATGACAGACGTCGGATTATTCAGAGCATCCTTAGATCATCCGCGCAATCAGCACGCAGTTCAGGCCGCCGAACGCCAGGGAAGTGGAAATCGCGGCCTGATAATCGATAGCGGCCGCCGTCAATGCGAGGGGCAAATCGCACTCAGGATCCTTCCCCAAAAATCCCAAAACCGGGGGTGAAATTCGCTGGCGCAACGCGAGCACCGCCAAAATAAACTCCATGGCTCCGGAAGCGCCGAGCATGTGTCCATGTGCGGATTTCGTGGCGATAACGGAACAACGTTGCAGCGCTTCCCCGTAGACGGCATTTAGCGCGGCGGCTTCGCAACTATCGTTCAGCGTGGTTCCGGTGCCATGGGCGCTGATGAGCAACGGAAGCGTCGTCGGCAACTGCGCGTCCGAATGAGCCGCTCTGATCGCGCGCACCGCGCCCTGCACATCCGGTTTCGTAATGTGCGCGGCGTCGGAGGAAGCGCCATAACCGGCGACCTCCGCGTATATCGTGGCGCCTCGGCGTGCCGCGCTTTCCGCCTCTTCAAGCACCAGTGTGGCCGCACCCTCGCCGATTATTGTCCCGTTCCGCCCCAACGAAAACGGCCGGCAGGCGTCTGTCGAAACCGCGCCCAGGGCCCGCCATGCATGGAGCGAACCATACGTAAGACTCGCGTCACTACCGCCGACGATTACGATCTGCGCGCGACCCGAGCGGATCAAATGCATCCCCTCGCCGATCGCGTGCGCCGATGACGAGCAGGCGCTGGCAACGGAGAAGCACAGGCCCTTGACTCCGAATAACATCGAAAGGTGAGACGTCGGGGCGCTGCTCATGTAACGCGGGATCGTGAGGGGGTGAACGCTCGACGCGCGCGCATCGAACAGTCGCTGATATCCCGCTTCGATCGAGCTATTTCCGCCGCTAGCGCTGCCGTAGACGATAGCCGCCGCTTCGATCTCGGGCTTGCGCTCCAGCAGCGAGGCGTCGGAAAGCGCTTCGAGCGTGGCGAGCGCCGCTAGATTCGAAAACCGATCGACGCTGTTTACCGCACGGTGCCCGAAGCGCTCCACCAAAGTCTCGAACTTGCGGGCCGCGACGGCCGCTACCGGCCCTCCGAATACGAGCTGCGGTTGATTTTCCGCTTCGATAGCGTTGCGCGATATTCCACAAACACCCGCGCGCGCGTTTTGCCACGCCTCCCGAACATTCCCGCCCAAACCAGAGACGCAGCCCATTCCAGTGATAACCGCCTTCTTCAAGCCGCCTCCGTAAGCGCGACGGCATCGGGCAAACCGGCCGGCGCTCGCGTTGTGGGATCACCGACGTTTGCCATGGCAATCCGGTCAGCCGGCCGGTTCTTCGGACCAACCAATGGCCGGCGACGACTCTTTATAAGGCAGGTAGCGGCACACGAAGCGATGCCAGTCGTCCGCCGGGGAGCTGCACCGCTTCGATGGATCGTCGTCAAAACGGATTTCGACGTTAGCCGTACGCCACAACAGATCCCAGGTATGCAAGCTTCCTAACGCGGCGGGAATCACTGCCTCGCTCGAGCCGTAGTTCGCGAGCACGCGTCTGGCGGCGAGCGCGACCAAGCACGCGACGAACAGGAAGGTCAGGCCCCACACCGGCCGCCAAACGTTGTTGATGACGATAGTGATGGCGATGGCTGGAACGATAAGGAAGCCGAAAAGCATTTCGTATCGACTGAGAAGAATCGCTCGCCGGGTTTGATGGTTCAGGCCGGTCAGCCCGATCCGGGTTTCACCGCGCGCGTAGGCGCGCCGCAACGCCGAGAGCGCCGCGTCCGGATCCAATTCGTTGCTGGTCGGCAGCCTGGAATATGCGGCCGTGAGCGGGACGACAGACTTCTCTCTCCAGGCGAGCGCGCGCGGGTTCATGACACGAAACCACAGCGGCGGTACGAACGCCACCACGAACATGGTCACTATTCCCCAAGGCAGTTCCGGCGCTTCATGTTCTCGAAACAGGCGCAACGTCTGAAACGGACGGGCCGGCGACCGATGATGATCGGCATGGCGCCCGAGATTCAGCAAGAACAGGTTTGAAAAGCGATGGCTGGAGTCCCAGGAATGGCGGGTGCTAACGGGCTCAAATACACCGGGCGCCAACTCCTTGCGTTGCAGCCCGTAGTGTTGGACGTAGTTGATTGTCTCGAACGCGAAGATCGCAATAGCGCAGTGAATGAGGAATGCGATGCTCCCCCATATTCCGCCGAAGTAATAGACAGCGGCGTTGAGCAAGCTGATTTCGACCGAATAGCGCAGCATGCGATTGTGCATCGTCAGCCAAGGCAAGCCGCGCGCCCGCAGGCGTTCGGTTTCGATCCGCCACGCGCTTACTGCCCCGCCGAACACGGAGCGCACTACAAACCGGTAAAGCGATTCGTTAAATCTTGCAGTCGCCGGATCCCGGTACGTTCCGACGTGCTTGTGGTGACCCACGACGTGCTCGATACAGAAATGCGGATACATGACCGTGACCAGCAGGATTTCAGCGAGCGCCTTGTCGAATCGCGACGGGCGATGCATCAACTCGTGAGCGACGTATATCCCGTAAGAACCCAGCACTTGGCCGCACAGAAACGCGGTACCGACAAGATCGACCGTAGTGAATTTTCCTTGAACGATCCAAATAAACGCCACGACTTTTAGGACCATGACCTGCAAGCACAGCAACTGCGGCAATAACACGTATTCGCCGCCGCTGGCGATCCAAGGTTTGCTCGCCAGGTCGGGGTTGCCGCGCGATCTTCCGGCGATATGATCGAAAAACGGGATAGACAAATAAAGGTAGAGAAACGTTAGCGGCACGGACCAAAGCAGCGAAACGTGGTGGTACTGCGGCACACGATAGCGCATGACTACCGGCAACAAGAATGGAACGAAGCTGAGGAAACGCCACATCCACACTTTAGTGTTAGTCACGACCGACTCCCTTCCCGGTGTTCTTGCAACGTCGGCGGCCGACTCTGCCGATCTCGCGATAGATATCTAGGGTCACGCCGATCAACCCAGTCGACGCCACAACCCGATCAGACGTCGACTCCGATGCAACCGGTTCAACTCGGCGCGGGTTACCCGGGGTCAGCGTCGAGGGGTGACCTGCTTCTGCAAGCGCGACATTTCTCGATCGATGTACGCGCAGATCTCGCTCACAGTGAAACGGCGAACGTTCGTGGTGTTTTCGCCGTACTCCTCCGCCAGCCATTCTTGCACCGGTAAGGCGACACCGCAGTCCTTTTCGATTAAGAATGACGCATTCAACAGGTCCAGGCTGTCGACGCGCAGATCGTTCAGTAAATCGGTTTGCTCGTTGATCGTACCCGGATCGACGCCGCATTCGGTTTGTAGCGCTTTTTTGACCAGGTCCAGTGACGTCATGCGAGCCTCCGTGGGTTTGGCACTGAGCGATATCGATCAAAGCTCGCGCAGCCGAGACGCGAGAAAACTCAGATCTTCCCCCATCTCTTTCGCCGCCGCGGACCAGACGCGCATGGCACGAAGCACCTCGCGCTGCCCTTGACCGCCCTGCGCGGCCGGAATCGCGCCGGGCAATCGCGCAATCATCGTCTTGCCGAGGCGGAGCAGGCAATCCTGCAGCTCCGCGTACTCCAGCTCATCGTGAAGCCTGACGGCGGCTGCCAGCTGCGGCCCGCTCATGCCGAGAAAACCTACGCCCATTTGGAGCGCATAAGACAACATGTGCAAGGTGCCCACCCTCCGCACGCCTCCGGTCAGAATTCCGTCCATTTCCTGGAGACACACGATAAACTGGTAACGCAGGCTCTTCAAATATTCAAGGCGGTGATCCGCTCCCTCGATATCTTCGAGCAGATTTTGAAACTTAGAAAGCGAAAGCCAATAGAAATCCACCACATGCGCCAGATCCGTTCCCGCTATCGCGATCTCAGCTTCACCGGCGTCCTCAACCGCGGCAGTTGTCGTTTCCGGTTTCACTGACTGCCTCCGCGATCGGCAAAGCCGATCAACTCGAGTTGAAGAAGCCACAACAGCATAGCGGCGTCCGGCGTCGACAACTCGGCGAAATCCTGTCCATCGATTGCCGGAAGTTGTTCCATCAATCGGGACGGAATCACGACCGTCCGCCCGGGTGCCTTGATGCAGACGGCGCCGGGCAGAAACGCGCTCGACACGGCCTTGGACGACAGGCGCAACCCGTGGGATTTCCCGGCGGGGACTGCACCGATCATCCGGTCGAAAAGTTGGTCGATCGCGACAAGCCAATTCGCCGGCTCACGCACCGTCCCCAGAGACAGTGCTTGCCACGCAGCGCTTATGATCCGTCTGTCGTCAGCGGCGCCGGAATTATCCGTGGCGGTCTTGAACCTCGACCATCGCTCCAGTGTCCATTTGGAATTGGTGGCCTGAACGCGGCCGCACGCCGCCATTAACGCCTCCATCGCCGACAACACCGCACCTGTCAAATAGCCGGTCACTGCCGCATCGATTCCCGCGCGGCCGGCGAGCTTCGAGGCAAATCGTTGCTGCCGATAATTCGCGAAGGTCCTTGCCACCGCGTATGCGACGACATCATTCAGCGCCGGAAGGTAGGTAGCGCCTCGGGTAAGCGAAATTCCGTTCACGAGACGTTCCAAGTCCGCCCATTTGAGAGGTATCACCGAATCCAACGACTCGGCATCGCCGCCGGAATGTAGCAGCGCACTCGATGTCGCGTCGCGTAGAATTTCCAATGCACGCGATATGGTCGCCGCCGGAATGATCTTCGCCCCGACCCGCCGCCCCCCGTAGAACAGCATGCTGGACAGGGATTCGAAGGTACCGGACTCCGGCGGCACCAAAATGATGTCGAGATCGCTCTTCGATCCGGCGAGCCCGGCGGGAACGGTACTGACATAGTAGATATCGCATGGAAGCGGACATAGGCGAGCCAGCATTTCTTCGGCTCCCCGGCGCTCCAGCTCGTACTTGTCCAGGAATGCAAGCGTATTTTGGCGCGCCCTGGCCTCGGCTCCGAGCTTGTAGCTTTCTATTTCCTCCGGGAAAACCATGCGAGCTAGGTCTCCAACCCGACCTGCCATACGTGCTGTCGATTTGTGGCCACGCGCTCGCTGTTTTGTCGCAACCAGTACTGGATCACCTTATCTATATAAGATTCGGGTGCGGGTGCCGCGGACCCCAACCAACCCGGCCTGATCGCGCGGCCACTCTCCCCATGCGTAATGTAACCCGCCATCACGCTGCTGATCCGTTCTATTTGATCGAATCGCTCCGCCATCTCCCAGCTTTTCGCCGCTCGTATCAGGAAACGGAACTGGCGGTTGGTGATTACGGAGATCGGCGTCACCGGGCCGAGGCCGGCGGTCATGCGGAAGCTGTCGGTGTTCGCGAGAATTCGCTTGACCAAATTCGCGATCGATATGGCCTGGTCCTGACCGGTAGCCGCCACGGTCTTGATGAGCGCCGCGCCCCTGCCGAGACGCTCGGCGCATTGCGCTATCTCCGCCGTCACGTAGTCGATCGGCACCGTATCGACTCGATAGGCCGGATCCGCAATCACACAAGGGACTTCTGCCAGCGCCACTAATCGAACCAGCGGGTACAAACCGTTGAATTGCGGTATTGCGCCATCTTCGGAAGATCCGACCACGAGACTGCACCTGATTATCGCTTTATCGAGCCGATCGCCAAAATGCTCTTGCAGGAGGATCTCGGCTTCCAGCTTCGTCTTTTCGTAGGCATTTCTAAACGGTTTGCCTTCTTCGATGAATGCGGTGGAGAGAAAAATGAAAGCCGGTTTCTCGGTACTGGCCGACACCGCCAGCTCCGCGAAACGCTGCGTACCTTGAACGTTAATCGGTCCCAGCAAGCGTTCCGCTTTGGTCCACGACACATCGGCGGCACAATGCACGGCGAGACATCGTTGCGCTTTGTTCGAGCCGAACGCGTCGATATCGAACGGTTTTTCGCCGACCAGGTCGGCAAAGAGCGGCTTGATGCGCTGCTGTTGCGCTTCCGTGAGAACACGCCGCAGGCGGTCCAATGAGCGCTGATTTCGCAGGATGCAAACGATCTCCGCCAGCGGATATCTCTCCATAAGATCCCGCGTGACGACGCTTCCGATCGTGCCGGAAGCGCCCGAAACCATAACCCGATCGAACGTAGTCATGACTGCGGGGCGGCAACCTTACTGCGGGCTTCCATCTCCTGGAGCATCTGTTCGCAGTTGGCGCGGATGGCGCGCTCGCCCAATAGGTGCAGCACGTCGGCGAGGGCGGGGATGCCGAGGTCGAATTCGATTTCGTAGCGCCCGATGGTAGCGCCGTTTTCGCAAACGACGGCGAAGGAACCGCGCCACTCGGCGAGGTCGCCTTCGATTTGGCTGAAGGTCATGCGCCGCTCGTTTTCGAAGTAGTTGTCTTCTTCGATCCAGCGTAATTCGTTGCCGTTGAACAGCACCACCCAGGCGGTGGCGCTCCGCCCGGGGGCGATGTCGCTCGGCTCTACCCGAAGGACCTGATCCATGAAGCTCGGATACATGGTGAGATTGCGTGCTATCTCCCAGACTGCCGTGGGGTCGACTCCCGACATGCGGCGCTCTATGACGACACGGGGCAAGGGGTTACCTCTTCTCGTTCTCGTGTTTCCGTGCCCAGCGTTTGTAAGCTGCGACGATAACCGCTCTTAACTACAACACCGGCTCTGGTTCCTTGCAGCGCTTGATCTTGGTTGGATCAAACCGCACTGCCCGATGTCCGCGAACGCGGGGAGTGGCCGGGGCCTGAACCGACTGACTAATCCATTTTCAAACCTACTACTCTCTGGTAGTGTTGCGATTTTGTTAATGTGATTGTCTCGCCAGCAAGTCTTGCAGAATATTTTGGGTTAGTGTTGCAGTTGGCGAAGTATAACGCCTTTTGCGTGGAATATAGTAGCCTCGCCGGATGCGAAGTTACCAACAGGAACGAAGACACTGATTGCCTGATCGATGAGTTGTTAAAGGGTAAAACGCCCGAGGAGATTCTCGGCGCGCACGGGCTCATTAAGCACATGACCAAGCGCATGGTCGAGCGAGCGCTGCAGGCGGAATTCACCGCGCACTTGGGATACGAACCGCACGAGCGCGGCCCCGTCCCGCGCGACAACACCGAAATGGCAACGGCACCAAGACCGTCCTGACCGACTCAGGCAGCCTCGAGCTCGAAGCGCCGCGCGACCGAACCGGCGCCTTCGAACCCCAGCTCGTGAAGAAGCGCCAGCGCCGGCTCGATGGCTTCGACGACAATTGATCTCGCTCTACGCGCGCGGCATGACGACGCGCGAGATCCAAGGCCATCTCGCCGAGCTCTACGGCGCGCAGGTGTCGCTGGCGTTGATCTCGGACGTCACCGACGCCGTCATCGATGATTTTAAGAGCTGGCAATCGCGACCGCTCGACGCACTTGAGCGCATGACTCCTTAAATGAGAAGCTTTTGATCGCAGGGCGTCGCCCAAGCGACGGGCGAGCCGTCTGGTAAAGAAACGGGAGCGGCGTAGATGCAGGACTACGTGTTGGTTGTCGGGTCATCTGGCAGCATTGGTGGAAGTTTTTGTAATTGCGCAGCACA
Organism: Sulfurifustaceae bacterium; assembly: GCA_041485885.1. GTDB lineage: Bacteria > Pseudomonadota > Gammaproteobacteria > Acidiferrobacterales > Sulfurifustaceae > JACQFZ01. Next base: position 3,627 of record JBGPKL010000080.1, on the reverse strand, counting down.
AAAAAAGATTCCGGTGATAGGCATAGACCGGTGCGCCGGTGACGTCCGGTTAGACGATTTCTTCGAAATCGATGCCGGAGATTTTTCGAACCTCAAGGCTGGCTATCAGGAGATTAGATCCCAATACGGGGTACCGCGTTACATTTTCTCGACGCCAGGCGTTTATTTTCGCAAAGGTATCGTCGAGTATGACGACGGCCTTGTGTGGGACGTTTTCAAGAACAACTTTTTGGCCACTACGAATATTGTTCGAGCGTCCCTCGAAGATTTAACGGAGCGCCGGACGTGCCGGGTCGTTTTGGTTTCCAGCGTTGCCGCGCATTTCGGTGCCAAGGACGCGTACTACGCCGCATCAAAGGCAGCCGTATTGGCGTTTGCCAAGTCAGTTGCGCGCGAGTACTCGGCGGGCGGGCTTTCGTGTAACGCCATCTGTCCGGGGCCGGTTGATACGAAAATGGCCGATGTCATGGGAGAAGAGCGAAAACTATATTACGCAGCGTCAATCCCTAAGCGACGCTTGGTCGAGGCGGACGAGGTGGCTAACTTGGCGGCGTATTTGTTGTTTGACGCGCCCGACATCATTACCGGGGCCGTATATGACATCGACGGTGGGCTCATTAGGAGATGACATGGCACATCTAATATCAATAAGCGAGACATGCAGCATCATGAGGGGGAAGATGGAATGGAACTTGAACGTATGGCGGTTTTTGGGCGCTCCAGAAAAGGAGTACGAGGTCATCTGTTTATATCACGGAGCGGTCAAAGACGGTGTCCTGATCCGAGTGAATAGCCCTTGTCTGACATCTGAGGTTTTTGGGGACGAGGGGAGGTGCGATTGCAAGCAGCAACTGGACAACGCGTTTCGTCTAATGGAGGAGAACAAGGAGGGGATGATCATCTACCCCTTACACGAGGAGGGTAGAGGGCATGGGATAAGTCACAAGGTCAACAGTTACCACCTGATGAGCAAGTATCAGATATCGACCAAAGAAGCGTTTGTGCGCTTGGGTCTTGTCCCGGACATTCGCAACTATGACTACCTGGGAAACATTTTCAGCCACTTCCAGTTGCGTGCCGTATCGCTCTTAACGAACAACCTGAGAAAGATAGACGCGATCGAGAGCCTGGGGGGTGAAGGTCAACAGGATTCCGCTCTTCATCGACGATCCCAGGCTGGAACGATACTTGGAATCGAAGATACGAGAACTGAACAATATTCTGTAGCGGGATGGAAGCATGGAAAAAATAATAGAAATCGTTTCTGCCCATCGCGCGGCGCACGGCCTCGATATAAATAGTCTCGGGTTCTGTGATCTGGTACGCCAGCACATCGAGTCGCGCGGCCCCAAGTCGCTCTTGGCCGACTCGGCGAGACTGCTCGAGAGCGGCCGATATCCTACGGGTGAGAGCCTGACGCACGAGAACGGATTCAAGAAGATTTCTATCTATAAGGATTCAATAACCGGGTTTCAGATACGCGTGCACTTATGGCCGAAGGGCGTGGAGGATGCCTCCATACATAATCACCGCTGGAACTTTTTTTCTTACGTTCTTTCCGGCGAGATCGTTGCGTCAAATTTTACGATCGCGAGCTCCGCGAGCGAAAAGGCGGTGCAGCTGCTGAGACTCTCAAACGCCGACGACAGCTTGGTAAAGCAAACGCGCGTCGTCGACAAAGTCCAATACTGGGAGAATAACAGGACTACGATCGGAGCGGGCGGGATGCACTACGTGCACGACAGCTTGATGCATCGTGTCACCTCTCCGAGCGGAGCGGTAACGCTCATGTTGACCGGCATTCCCACAAAAGACCATTCCGAGGTCATCAGGTTGAAAACCGGAGGGAAAGTTCGCGAAAGAATGAGTGTGGCGGAATGCGTTGGTGCCATGCTGGGTGAATGCTGAAATGGCACACGCAAGGGGCAAATTGATAGTCATTTGCGGTATCGACGGGACAGGCAAAACCACGCTCGAGCAAAATCTCGCCGATTATTTGCGGCGCCGCGGAAGGAAAGTCCATGTCACGAAGCAGCCGACGGACTTCTATCGCTCGCACCCGGAGGTTCGTCAATTCTTGAATACCGGCGAACGTAGCGTCGGCATCGATACGATTGCATTAATCGCCGCCATGGATCGCATGTTGCATATTGAGAGGGATATAGCGCCCCGATTGAGCGCTGGCGAATGGGTGATCTGCAATAGATATGTATATTCGTCCTATGCGTATTTCAAATGCCGCGGGGCGGACTATGAGTTCGTCCGTGCGATAAACGCCAAGGTACGAAAACCCGATTTCGGAATTCTATTAACCCTTCCCGCCGAGATCGCTTCAAAGCGAATTTTATTGCGCGATGGAAATACGAGAAAGTTCGAAGAAAAGGATCCCGCCTATTTGGCGAGGGTGCAGCACATGCTACTGTCGGTGTTTCCTAAAGATTTCGTGCGGATCGATAGCCGATTATCCGTGGCCGATGTGGTTTCGCAATCGATTAAATACATAGATGAGACATCGTGTTTAGAAAACGTATAGAGTCTTTGTCAAAGAAACATAGGTCCCTCTTGTGCGTTGGCCTTGACCCAGAGCTGGCCAAAATCAAGGCTTATGGGTACGAGGACATCTATTCATTTAATAAAGCAATCGTAGACAGCACGGCAGATTTAGTCTGCGCGTATAAGCCCCAGGTTGCCTACTACTCGAGTATCGGGGAGGAAAAGGTGCTCGGGAAGACTATCGAATACATTCGCGACACCTATCCGGAGATACCGATAATACTTGATGCGAAGCGCGGTGATATCGGTTCCACCGCGAAACATTATGCCGTCGAAGCATTTGAGAGATATGGGGTAGACGCGGTTACTGTTAATCCGTATTTGGGACTGGAAGCGTTACAACCATTTCTCGAGTACAAGGACCACGGGGTGATTGTCTTATGTAAGACATCAAACCCCGGTGCCGGACAATTCCAGGATATGGTGTTTGAGGGGAAGGAGTTGTTCCGGCATATCGCCGACGCCGTTCAAGCAACCGGCAATCCGAACGCGATGCTGGTGGTGGGCGCGACATATACGGCAGATCTCCGCCTCCTGCGCGCGCAGTATCCTGCCTTGTACTTCTTGGTTCCCGGTATTGGCGCTCAAGGTGGCGATCTGGAGGCGGTGCTAAGAGCAGGTCTTGATAAGGACAGGCTCGGAATAATCATCAACACATCGCGGTCGGTCTTGTACCCAACTGCCTCGCATGGGGACGAGCAGAGCCATCGGCAAGGCGTCCGCGAGCATGCCAGGCAGCTTCAGGCAATCATGAGCGGCTACGTTTCGTTCTCGTGTTTCCGTGCCCGGCGTTTGTAAGCTGCGACGATAACCGCCCTTAAGTACAACACCGGCTCTGGGTTCCTTGCAGCGCTTGATCTTGGTTGGATCAAACCGCACTGCCCGATGTCCGCGAAAGCGGGGAGTGGCCGGGGCCTGGATCTGTGTATTTGTTAATTTGTAATAGTCCCGACCCGATCTGACAGTTACCCGATTCTCCGGTCCTGTCTGTCAGATGAAGTTACGCGATCGTCTTCTCCCGACAGATTTCTTTGCCGTCCTCGAACGTTTGCATCGGCGTTCGACCACAGCACA
>JBGPKL010000079.1:0-12903 GCA_041485885.1 Sulfurifustaceae bacterium | reverse complement strand
GTCGCGGACGGGGAACCGTCGCGCAGCCCGACGATGACGTCGACACCGCTGTCCTTCAAGTTCAGCGCGTGCGCGTGGCCTTGCGAGCCGTATCCGACGATCGCGACTTTCTTGCCCTGAATGATCGAGAGGTCCGCGTCTTTGTCGTAATAAACTTTCATTTGATGTTTACCTCATCTACGTTTCTTTTCGAAAAATGACTCCGACTCCTTTGTCCTGCTTTTCCCCTTTTGACTTGCGGGAATGAATGGAGCGAAGTGTAACCCATCACGAGATGTTGATGATGGGTTACACCCATCCTACTCGTGCTAGCCAGTAAATCAGGAGCCACGCGGCTCCCATCGCGAACGACGCCCATTTGCCGACTGCGATGATGAGGGAGCGAAGTTTGGTCTTTGCCATCAGGAAATCTTCTTCATGGTTCGGGGAACCCAAGATCGCCTTTCTTGCTGCCGCCTAGCACGCGAGTTTTTGTTTCGTCTGCTGTTCGGTCGCTCGATCTTCGCTGTTAGATGCCGCGACGCTTTGCAGCCGCTTCTAGCTCTTTGATCAGCGCAGCCAAGTCAAGCATGTCCGGCAAGTCGCGGCGTGTTGCTATGCATACTTTCCGATCGCCGCCTGTACTCTTTAGGATCGAGCCACCCTTGGCGTAGCTATCAGCGAACTGGAAGTACCAACTGTCTTCGGTGTCTTCGTCGGAAAGACTCTTACCAACAAAAACGAGGCTCTCGACCTGCGGATAGAGCAATCCGGCATCGGGGAACGTGAGCCGATAGTAGACTCCGCCCTCGCGATATTTAATCGATCCATCCATGTTTGCTCGCCTCGCTATTATTGCGTAGCTGCCATTCCAGCCGCCCCCAACACCGCCAGCTCTGGTTGAGCTAAGCAGATTCCGACGACTATTGCGATAGCGCCAGCGGCGATGAGCGTTTTGCAACCGGTTCCGCATGATTGCGGCGGGTCCTTACAGTTGCAGTTAACGGTACGTTCTTCCGACCGAATCGGTTGTCCATCTCTGACTCCGCCCGTTTTCCAATTTATCGAGACGTAACAGCCGGCCACCTGCCGTGGCGAACACACTGCCTCGCAGTGCTTCCATTCACTCGTCTTGCAATCAGCAGTTGGGGGTAGACCAGCAGGATCCAACCCTGTTGGGTCGATGTAACGGAGAGGGTTGTCGAGCGCGTATCTGTAAACACTTTGCCCTGACGCGCGCGCCGCGCTATCGATCCGATTTTCCCAACCACCTTCCGCTGTCTAAAGAACGTTCGCTCTCGATGCGAGATCGGAGCGTGATCAATTTTTCCTAGAGGCGAGTTTTGATTTAACTGACCTCAACGTGAGACGCGATTTTAGCGTCAGCCTCGACTTCGGTGGTAGCGCTTTTTTCTTTAGTTGCTTGTTGCTGTTCATTTGTGATTGAGATGTTGGAAGGGGTGTTGAGCCAGGCGGGGCCTAGAGCGGCGCTTGCAACAGATCGAGACGTTGGCACCGAACGAGAAGCGCCAAGTGCTTCAGGTGCTCGACGCCTTCATCGAGCGCGGGAAGTTGAAGAAGGCGGCGAGCGGGTGAGAGGACGGCGGCAGGTAGGCTAACACTCAACGCCACCGATGACCGTGTGCCCTAATTCGATGTAGGAGCAAAGGCACGATCCGCCAGGCTTTGTGACCGTCGAGCGGCGGGGTCGGTGCCAAATTGAACGCTGCGATCGCAAGGTTGAAATACCCCAAGAACACGACCACCGGCCCGAAGTAGCCGTTACCTCGATCACCAACCAATGCCGCAACCGTAAGAACGCCGACGGCAACGATGGTTTGGGCGATCACGCCTCCCCACGCGATCAATACCTCGTCCCATTCGCTGGAGGTTTCTTCGTGCTCGCAGCGCCCGTGGACGACGCCCACTCTAATGGCTATTACCTCGCAGCCAAGCTTGGTTGCCATCAGGGCATGCCCCATTTCATGAACGACAATGACGCCGAGATAGGACGCCATCGTGATCAGTGCCCGGACTGGGCTGCTCAACGCAAAGACAAAGAGGATGCCGGCGACAACAAGAACTGACCAATGAACGAATATCGATGCGCCGAAAAGGCGAACGTACTTCAAGCGAATATAGCGCTGCACGATTGCACCCCCGCAAGCTATCCCTGCTTGCGAAGGCAGGAAGGTTCTATCCAAATTGTGTGCATCATTCCTTCGGCATCGACAAATTCGATTTCTGCGTGTCCGTACTCATCAAATTCATTTACCTTTAACACGTTGCCGACTTGGGCCTGAATGGCTTTCTGGTCTTCGTCAGGGAGTCCTGCAATAAGTTTTTCTGACGCTCTCACGAGCACAACGCTGTCACCGGCAAAAATCGGTTTACCGTTGCAGTCCAAAGGCTCGTAACGTTTAACCATTCTTTGGCCCACGCCCGTTACTTTCCACTGCACTTACAACCAACGTGCTTTGGTTGTTTTCCTAGCGCGCGGGTCGCGGCTCGTTTCGCTAGCTTGCTGGCCTCAGAACAATTCTGCGCGCTCGCTTCTCCAAACGCGAAGGTCTTATCGCCCGGTTTAATATTGCCGGGAATGTTGTCATTCGCATCGGCTCTGCAAATACAAGTACATCCACACTTCGGCTTGTCAGGGTCCGGGATTCTCCGGCTCCCGGTGTCAGGATCAAGCATATCGCCGCCATTCGGATCACCAGCCGGTGACGGATACAACAGCGCACCAACCCCGACTAATATCGCGGAGCCTGCTGCCGCAGAACCTTCGATTACGGTTTCAACGATTGGCACCACCCAAGTGCTCGGATCAAACAATCCGGATGGATCGGTGTAACGCAACGGGTTGTTGCGTACGTACGTGAAGGTATTCAATCCTCCATCCAACCCGATCGGATCACTGGTGATATACCTTCCGGTCCTCGGATCGTAGTATCGATTCCAGTTGTAATAGAGCCCACTCTCCCCATCCGCATACTGCCCCGCCATACGCAACCGCACCTGCACATTCACCCCATCCGCATCTGGGTCGGTGTCGGGTTTTCCGGTCCCAAACGCTTCACTCGCAAACCGCCACACGACCGTTTGGGCACTGTTCGTCGCAAGCCTCGGTGTCCCTAAGTGATCGACGTGCAAGTAGCTCAGTTCTTCGGGGCTGGTGCCTTTCGTTTGGATCTGTGCGATCGGTTCGTTGTCGCTGTAGAGGTACGCTCTTATGAGTTTGCCGTTCGGTCTGGTTTCGGCAATGAGGTTGCCGTTGATATCGTAGTGATAGATGAAGGTCGTCGTGGTGGTTACGCCGGTTGTCGCATTCGTCGTGGTTCTGATCTTTCTGGTTCTTTGGTTGAGGTAGTTGTAGGTGTAGGTCCCTTTGAGGACACCATTGATCGTGACTTGAGTCAGATGATTGGCGTTGTTATAGCTGAAGAGCCGGTTGCCGTTTCGATCGATGGTGGTGTTGCCGTTGGCATCGAGCGTGATCGTCTGGGTGCCGAGAGTTTGCAGGCGGTTGGTGTTGGCGGTGTAGGTATAGGGCCGTGTCGTTCCATTGGCTCTGAGATCGCTTACCCGGTTGCCATTTTGATCGTAGGTAAAGGCGTTGTGGTTGTTATCGGAAGTCGCTTCATCGGTTAGGCGGTCCAAGGCGTCGTAGACGTAGTTCCCGCCTTCGGGCAGCGTTTGCTTTTGGGTGAGGTTGCCGTTGGCATCGTAGCTATAGACGCGGGTGTCGGCGGTTCCGATGAACTGATCGATGAGCTTCCCTCTTAAGTCGTAGCTTCGGGTCTCGCTTAGGCCGTTGCCGTAGGTTTGCGTCAGAGGCAAACCGTCCGGACGATAGGTGCGCCCCGATAGAATGATTTGGTTCGTTCCATTGATCGTAGCGGCGATCGCTTGGATGCGTCCTAAAGAATCGCGCCCGTAGTTCACCACTCTTCCGTCGGGATAGCGGACGCTGCTGACTCGGTTCCCGGCGTCATACGTGTAACTGGTGAGGTAGTTGATCCCAAGCTCTGTCTTTACCTGTTGTACCAAGTTGCCGAACGCGTCATAAGCGTATTGGGTGATACCGCTTTCATCTTGCACCGAGCAGAGGCGGCCGATGCCGAACGCGCAGGTGCCTACTCCTGCGCTCGCGCTGTCGTACGCGAACGCAATGTTCTCGCTCGGGGAGGCGGGGTAGGTAACGTTGACGACGCGGTTCAGGGCATCGTAGATGTAATTGGCGGTCACGCCTCTCGCATCCGTAACGCTCGTGACGTTTCCCGCGGTATCGTAGGTATAGTTAATCGCGCCCCTGTCCAGTGAGATTTCTTGTAAACGATTCCCAAGATCGTCGTAAATGTATTGCGTCGTCGCGTCGTTAGGCGCGATCACTTGGACTACGCGGTCCCGTTTGTCGTAGGCGTAAGCCGTGATATTGCCCAAGTTGTTGACGGTCTGTGCTAACCGATTGAGCGCGTCATAGTCGTGCGTAGTGGCAACATCGCTACCCGCTGCCACTTGGTTGGGGTCGGCTTGTTGAACGAGATTACCGACGGCGTCGTAGATCTGTTGGGTGAGGGAGCCGGCGGCATTGATACTCGCCACATGATTTCTTATGTCATAGGCGGTATCGATTTGTCTGACCAGGATGTTGTTCGGGTCGTAAGTGACTTCTTGGACGCGATTGCCCTTGAGATCGTAGCTATAGACGATCTGATTGCCCTGATTGTCGGTAACTTGGCGTAACTTCTGGGCAGCATCGTAGGTGTAGATGAGCGTGATGCCATCGGGGAAAACCACGCGGGTAATATTACCGGCGGCGTTATAGCTGTACTGAGTCAACCTGGAGCTTGCACCCGTCGAAGCCTGTGCGACGGTTATTACGCGTCCCCGGCCATCGTAGGTGTAGCTCGTTCGTAAACCGTTCGGAGCGGTGCTTTGGAGTAATCGACCGGCTCCGTCGTAAGTATCAAAGGTCGTTACATGACCGAGCGCGTTGGTAACGCTCTGCAATCGCCCGCACGCCCCTCCCGAAGTGCAAGCGAAGTGGCTAAATGTCGTGACGTCGTTAACGTCGGTCCTCGCTCCATCAACTGCAGTCACTCGGCCAAAGCTATCGTAGCTAAAGGTCATCGCGCGACTTATCGAAACGCCGTCCGGGGTGAAGCCGCTTCGCGTAATTTGTGTTGGAAGCGTCGGGAAGCGCGCGTCTCCGTAGGTCATCGTAATTTTCTGAGAGACGTCGTCTGCCACGCTTGGGATCTCGATAACCGTCGGCGCACTAAGCGTTGAGGAGACGTATTGATAGTTGGTCGAGCGGAGCGCGCCGGTTGGGCTTGGAGAACTACACGTTCCCTGGAATCCCTCTACCATAAACGTGACTTGATTAGCGCTATTGGAGGCATACATTTTTATTCTATCTTCCTCGTCCTTCCGGCACGTCAAGTTATTTTGGTTATCGAAGACCTGCTCAACCGTTTTTCCATCCCCTTGGTTTGTCTTGGCAACCAAGTTCTTTACGCCCAGCTTCGTGGAGAAGGTCATTACCTCTTGTGTGCCGGCCGCGTCGGTGACAGTAGTTTGGGTATCGGAGTCGTAACTCAAACTGTAACGTTCTATGCCGCCAGCATGCTCCGTGGATATCGCTTTACCATTGACGTCATACGCGTACGTACCGTAGCGCGTCGTGGTCCCGTTACCCTCGATGTAGGAAATGCCAGTGAGGTGGTGCGGAAAGCTCGTGTTCTCGTAGTGATAACGTTTGGCGCCGCCATCCGGGTAGGTGACTTGGATCAAGTTCGAGTTGATGTCGTACGCGTAGGTGTGAACACCACCAGCAGGGTCGGTGAAGGACGCCACGTGCGTCTTGTCGTACGTAAAACTAAAGGTGTGACCGTATGGCCCAACGACAGAGATCGGCCTTCCGAAACCGTTAGAAATGTAAGTCGTTACCAGACCCGATGGATCGGTTTCGCTCAGAAGCACTCCGTTCGTGTTATAGCGCTCACTTGACCCGTCCATCCGCTTGAGCGTGTATCCACTGGCATCGGGGGTGAGCGTTATGCGGGTATCTACGTCACCCTTACAAACCGAATTCGCGCATATGAATGATTCACCGCGACCATTACTCTGATGAATCTGAACGATCACTGTGCGGTTGCCGGCGTTATTCGTAATGTCGAGACTCTTGGACGGAGCTGAACTCCACCCAAAGCCTAAACCGAAGTCGTTGGAGGATTGGGAGTTGTAGCTACGAACGAGCGAGGCAATCCCGTCAGTTCCTGGATAATCCACTTCCGATTGATACTTGTTACCGTTTGCTGGATTGCAGGGATTGCCAGCGCACTCGTTCGGCGGCCCGTCATCTTTTTCCTTTTGGAGATCGACGGGGCAATCTACACGTTCAGTCAAGTGCTCTGCGCCAACGCTGACCGCGAATAGAATCGGCAAACTAGGGTCTGGAGTAAATTGACAAAGCTGTCCACTCGAAAAGAACGTGAGTGATCTACTGCAAAGTATTCCAAAGGCATTGGCTGATTCGAATGACGGATCGCAGATAGTATTGGCCGAAAAACTGGTAACGGGCCCGGTGTCCTCGATGCGGAAGTTGGCGGTATCGGAACTTGTCCGACAGGTAGTGCCTAGTAGCTGTGCAACCACGTCTTGCGTCACAGCGTCAAGCGTAGCGATCGCATTCTCTCGAAATTCTGTTGGAACGACAACGATCGGTCCGACATCCTGTTGGAAGAGGTTACTGCGCCATATCGGCTTAAGACAAACGGCAAATGCGACAGGCGAAGCGAACAGAAAACACAAAAAGGCGAGAGCCGAGTTCAGTAGCAGCGCGTGCCGAAAATGACGCGCAGTACCAATTAAAGATTTGTTCATATATCCCCTCGATCTTTTCCTGATTGGCAGCCTGAGTAGGTTGGGATAAGCGAAGCGAACCCCAACAAACACACGAGCAGACAGAGGGTCGGCGTTACTTTGTTCATCTCCCCACCGAAACCGCTTCGCAGAAATTCTTGAGAGCCAGATGGAAACTACGCGACGCAGGCGTGCCTTGATATCCAGATCGAATGACCGGGTCATGCTCCCTCCCCTTTTTACGTTCATGGTTTGACGTTAACGATCGAGCGCCCCTGGTAGATGGCGTCTATCCCACTTGCCTGCGGCAGGCTACGCGGGAAATCCTCCGGCCGTCAATGGTGCGCGGCGTTCGCTTCGAGCCTGCAACCAAGCAGTTGAAGACGAGCGAAATAGAGAAGCGCCGGAACCGGCGGGGTGCGATGTATAGATTGTGGACAGGCCGGGGAATGCGTGATCTAGGGGGTGTTGCCCTGGGCTGGAGAGTTAACGAGGGACGTAACAAATACGCCGGACGGTGTTCCCAGCTATCCATCCGGGGCGGGGCCTAAAAGCGCGTGCGGCGCGCCATAGCAATCCTGAAACGGTGGAATTGGTGCCAAGAACGGCACAAGCGGCTAAACCGGACGTGTACGGAGTGGCGATATCGTTTTAGTCCCATTCCCGTTCACCGATCAATCGACTACCAAACAACGACCAGCCGTGATTGTGAGTGGAGCGCCTATAACGCCGAACGACCCGATCTGATCGTGATGGCGGTAACGAGCCAGGCGTGGCCCGAAAACCGCTTCGACATCCCCCTTCAACACTGGCAGCCGGCGGGACTCATCAAACCGTCGATGGTCAAGCCGGTAACAACGACGATCGAGCGCGGCCTCGTCATCAAAGAAACTCGGGCGGCTTACGGAGACGGACTAGCAGGCGCTGGTTGATGGGATCGGGCGTATCTTACGGTGACCACGCTCATTACCTCTTTGCGTTACTTCTGATCACAGCTTCTTGAGAGGGAGAGGGGCTTGAGCTAAGTAAGAACAGATCTGATTTTATGCAATAGACTCAACGCAAGCGCGTAACCCTCTGAAGAGTACGCTGCCGACCGTATCCGATTCGCGTCTTTATCGAGCTACCCGACCTCTCGGCATGCGCCGCGCATTTAACCTTCGCGACGCGCGTGACTATGCGTTTCCACCCTACGTGCCACCGGCGCTATACGCGCGTGGCGGCGCGACGTTTTTCGCCGGTCTTCCGCCGCGTAAAGCGCTTCCGGCGAGATATCGACGCCGTTCGGCCACGCCACAGTAGCTCCTTCAATGAATAATTTCCTGAAGTAGGGCTTGCGCTTTAGCGGTTCGAAGACGGGGCCTTTGAACCATTGGGACATATCGACACGCTTGACCGTACCATCGTCAAAATGGACCTGGATCACATAGTCAGAGATATATCGGGCCCGCACGACACCTGGGAGATAAGCAGTTGTCATATCGTCCTTAGTCCAAACTCTGATCAAGTCGAAATTTCGTCATGCCGCTGAAAACCGACATCCAGAATCGGTCTAACGGCCGATGTTTTTCAAACCTGTTGCTGCCCGGGGTGCAACAGAGATCGGTTGCACCCGTTCAGCGGCGCAAATGTTCACTGAACATTTGCGAAGGCCCCGCTTCACCCCGCTTTCGCGGGAATGACGAACTTAATAAGCGGTTCCCTGGGGTCGGCACGTCTACAAATACTTTACAGCGCACTCGCCGCCTTCGCGGTGCCTGCGCTTTGCTTTTCTTCGATGCGCAATCCCTTCTCCCCGCGCGCGATGCCGAGCACGCCGGAGCGGACGACTTCGACGATGCCGGCGCCGCGCACCGCCTCGATGAAGGCGTCGAGCTTCTCGCCGTTTCCGGTCAGCTCGATGGTATAGGCGCGATCGGTGACATCGATAATGCGGCCGCGGAAAATATCGACCAGCCGTTTCACTTCATCGCGCATGGGGCCGGCGGCGTTCACCTTAATAAGCAGCATCTCGCGCTCGATGTGCAGCCCCTCGGTCAGATCAATCAGCTTTACCACGTCAACGAGTTTGTTGAGCTGCTTGGTGATTTGCTCGATGACTTCGTCGGACCCGGCGGTCACGAGCGTCATGCGCGACAGCGTCGGGTCTTCGGTCGGCGCGACGCTCAGCGACTCGATGTTGTAGCCGCGCGCGGAAAAAAGGCCGGCGACGCGCGACAGCGCGCCGGACTCGTTCTCGAGCAGCATGGAGATGATGTGGCGCATCAGGCGAGCTCGCGGTCGGTCGACACGACCGCGGTTCGCGGCGCGAGGTGCATCTCGTGGTGGCCGCCCCCCGACTGGATCATCGGGTAAACGTTTTCCGTCTGATCGGTCATGAAATCGAGGAACACCAAGCGATCCTTCGCGCGCAATGCCTCTTTGAGTGCGCCCTCGACGTCGCCGGGCTTCTCGATCTTGAAGCCGATGTGCCCGTACGCGCGCGCGAGCTGCTCGAAGTCGGGCAGCGCGTCCATGTACGAGTGCGAGTACCGCCGGTCGTAGAAGAACTCCTGCCACTGGCGCACCATGCCCATGTAGCGATTGTTCAAATTGATGATCTTGATCGGCAGATCGTACTGCTTGCAGGTCGACAGCTCCTGGATGCACATCTGTACCGACGCTTCGCCGGTCACGCAAGCGACCGTGCTCTTCGGATACGCGATCTGCACGCCCATCGCCGCCGGAAGCCCGAAGCCCATGGTGCCGAGGCCGCCCGAGTTGATCCAGCGCCGCGGCTTGTCGAACTTGTAGAACTGCGCCGCCCACATCTGATGCTGGCCGACGTCGGAGGTGACGAACGCCTCGCCCTTCGTCAGCTCGTACAATTTCTCCAGCACGTACTGCGGCTTGATCAATTCGCTCGCGCGATCGTATTCGAGGCAGTTCAACGCGCGCCAGGCGTCGATCTGGCGCCACCAAGTGGCGAGCGCCGCGGCGTCGGGCCGCTTTTTCGCGCTCTTGATGGCGTTGATCATGTCCTCCAACACCGATTTGGCGCTGCCGACGATCGGGACTTCCACCGGCACGTTCTTCGCGATCGACGTCGGATCGACATCGACGTGAATGATGCGCGCGTGCGGACAGAACTTATCGAGATCGCCGGTGACGCGATCATCGAAGCGCGCACCGATCGCGATCAGCACGTCGCATTCGTGCATTCCCATGTTCGCTTCGTACGTGCCATGCATGCCGAGCATGCCGATGAAGAGCGGATCGGTCGCCGGGAAACCGCCGAGGCCCATCAGCGTGTTAGTGCACGGGAACCCGAGTATGCGCACGAACTCAGTCAGCGCGTCCGATGCTTCGTCCATGATGATGCCACCGCCCGTGTAGATCATCGGGCGCTTGGCCGAAAGAATGAGATCGACCGCCTTCTTGATCTGCACCGGATGGCCCTTGGTCACCGGGCTGTACGAGCGCATCGTCACGCTCTTCGGATAGTGATACTCGGTGCGATGCGCCGTGATGTCCTTCGGGATGTCGACCAACACCGGCCCGGGACGGCCGGTCGTGGCGATGTAGAACGCCTTCTTGATCGTCTCCGCCAAGTCGCGAACGTCTTTGACCAGGAAATTGTGCTTCACGCACGGCCGGGTAATGCCGACCGCGTCGCACTCCTGGAACGCGTCCTGACCTATATATTTGGTCGACACTTGCCCGCTGAATACGACGAGCGGGGCGGAATCCATGTAAGCCGTCGCGATGCCGGTCACCGTGTTGGTCACCCCCGGGCCCGACGTCACGAGCACACAGCCAGGCCGGCCGGTCACGCGTGCGTACCCGTCGGCCGCGTGCGCCGCGCCCTGCTCGTGGCGCACGAGGATGTGTTTGACCTTGTCCTGCTTGTAGAGCGCGTCGTATATATGGAGCGCGGCACCACCCGGGTAGCCGAAAATGTATTCGACCCCCTCGTCTTGGAGACAATGGATAAAGATCTCGGCGCCGGTCAGTTCCACGATTGCCTCGACGACGGGCACACGTGGCGCCCTATGGTAAGTACGATACGTACGATATGTAGCAGAAGTTACTTAATAAGTATGGACAGGGTCAATAGCAGAGGGCGGAAATCCCGAGCATTCCGCAGGAAAACCTATGCGCGTCGCCATGCGGTGCCGCTGGGACCGTCTTCTAAGACAACGCCGGCACGTTCCAACTCCGCCCGTATGCGATCGGATTCGGCCCACTGCTTCTGCCGGCGCGCCTCCGCGCGCTGAGCGATCAGGCGCTCAATCTCCTGACTACTCAACCCCGCCGTAACGCTTGGCGTACCGAAGGCTTCGCTGGAGGGAATGCTCGCAGGGCTTATCACTTGCTTTAGATGCTCCTCCGGATCGGCCTGCAGCAACCCCAGTATTCCGCCTAGCTGACGCAAAACGGCAGCGAGCCCGTTCGCGCGCGCCGTCTGGCCCGCCGCCTTGGCGCGGTTGATCTCGCTCGCCAATGCAGAAAGTTCGGCGAACGCTTTCGGCGTATTGAAATCGTCCTCCATCGCCCGATGAAAGCGCGATGCGAATTCCTCCCCACCCTGCGGCGCCGACGGGGCGAGTCCGCGCAGCGCCAAGTAATAGCCATCGAGCGCGCTCTTCGCCGCGTGCAGATTCTGGTCGGTGTAATCGAGCGGGCTGCGGTAATGGCTCGCCAGAATGAAATAGCGCACCACCTCCGCCTTCTTGAACCTTGCGAGCACGTCGCGCACAGTGAAAAAGTTACCGAGCGACTTCGACATCTTCTGCTCGTTGACGCGCACGAAGCCGTTGTGCAGCCAGTACTTGACGAAGCGCTCGCCGGTGGCGCCGCACGCTTGGGCGATCTCGTTCTCGTGATGCGGAAATTGCAGGTCCATGCCGCCGCCGTGAATGTCGAAGTACGGCCCGAGCAGCTCGATCGACATGGCCGAGCATTCGATGTGCCAGCCGGGACGACCCGGCCCCCAGGGCGACGGCCAGCTCGGCTCGCCGGGTTTTGCCGATTTCCACAACACGAAATCCGGCGGATCGTTTTTGGCCTCGCCGATCTCGACGCGCGCGCCGGCGCGCAGGTCTTCCAGCCGCTTGCCCGATAACTGCCCGTAATCGGAGAACGAGCTGACGTCATAGTACACGTCGCCGTTCTTCGCCACGTACGCATGGCCGCGCGCGATCAGCGTCTCGATCATGCGGATCATGCCCGCGACCGACCGCGTGGCGCGCGGTTCGTGATCGGGCGCCAGCAATCCTAACGTCGCCAAATCTTCGCGCATGAAGCGGATGAACCGCTCGGTCAGCGCCTCGATGCTTTCGCCATTCTCGGCTGCCCGCTTGATGATCTTATCGTCGATGTCGGTGATATTGCGCACGTAGGTCAGCTCGTAACCGAGCGCGCGTAGGTATCGCGCCACCATGTCGAACACCAGCAGCATGCGCGCGTGTCCGAGGTGAACGTAGTCATAGACGGTGATCCCGCAGACGTACATCCGCACCTTGGGGGGCTGAATGGGAACAAACGTTTCTTTCTTGCGAGTGAGGCTGTTGTAGATGCTCAGCATGAGTTTTATTTTTTCGATTCTATTTCGCCGCCGCTTCAACCGCACGCTGCAATCGGCTGCGAGCGCGCTCGACGCCGATCAGGGGCAGGAGGCGCGCCATCTCCGGTCCGTCCAACTCGCCGGTCAGCGCCGCGCGCAACGGTCGGTAAAGCCGCTTTCCGGAATACCCCGTCTCCTGGCCGAGCGCGGCACTCAATCCGCGAAAGTCGGTTCGATGAGTCGTTAACGCGTTCAACGTCTGCTCGAAAAATCGGCGATCATTTTCCTTGATCGCTTCGTGCGCACCGTGCGAGAGCGGCAAGTCGTCGGCATAAACGACGCGCGCCCAATGCAACGCATCCTTCGGAAAAGTGACGTTGGGCCGCACCGCGTCGATGAAGATGTCGCGCGCGTCCGTCGGAAGAAGCGCTTGTACCTCCGTTCCCATCCAGTTCCAAAAATCAGCCGGTGACAACGAGCGCACCGTTTCACGCTGCCAGTGCAGTAGCTGC
>JBGPKL010000078.1:0-12913 GCA_041485885.1 Sulfurifustaceae bacterium | reverse complement strand
GCGCTTAATACTTCGGGCGTGGGCTCCGCACCAGCTAGCGGCACCGGACAGGTAAGCTCGACCTTCTCGGAGTCGGCCGCCAAAACCGCAGTGGCGCTCATAACCAGCCACGCCGCGGTAAGAGGTGCGATGGTCCATGGCAAAGGACGAAACCACTGACGAACGATTTGCGAATGCAAATCTTTTCGCACGTACGGCACCATTCCTCTCCCGATTCTTATATTCCTCTCGGTGCGGCGCCTTGATCAACAACCGGCCGCCCTTTGCGTCCCTGCGCGATTGCCCCGCTTTTCTCAGGGCGTGTCGATTGTTCAGGTAACCTTGCTATCGGTGGGACTATATCAAATTTCCCCCAAGCGCAATATGGTCACTTCTGATGAGGAGGCGACACTCGCAGGCGACCCAACGAACGATTCGGAAGGCACCCGCAGGACGCTCACTCGCGCGTCATCTAATGTTAAGGATGCTCGTATGCCAGGTATGGCTACGCACCCGCAAGGTTGAGGAATACCGGAGCCCGAGGTTACTAACGTCATTCCGTGACCGCAGCGGCGGCGTGCAAGCGCCGCCGCTTTTTTATTTTGCTACCTACGTAGTGACGGCAGTATGAGTAGTGGGTTCTTCCGCGGCCCCGACTCTACTCAAACCTCCAACCACTCCTTGCGCACCGCGTCATTCGCTCGCAGATCTTGCGGCGTGCCTTCGAAAACGATGTGCCCGTGACCCATGACGTACAGGCGATGAGAAATAGTCAGCGCGATCGTCAGCTTTTGCTCGACCAGCAAAATGGCCACGCCGCGCTTCGCGATCTGCTCGAGCAGACCGCGCACTAGCTCGACCATCTTCGGCGCCAATCCTTCGGTCGGTTCATCGACCATGATCAGCTGCGGATCGCCCATCAAGGTGCGACAGATGGTCAGCATCTGCTGCTCGCCGCCCGAAAGTACCGCACCCGGCGCGTCGGCGCGCTCGCGCAGCAATGGAAACAGATTGAACATGTCGTCGAGCGTCCAGCGGCCGTTCTGCTTTTTCGATTTCATGCCAAGCAGCAGATTCTCGCGCACGCTGAGACCCGGAAAGATATCGCGATTCTCCGGCACGTAACCGAGTCCCTTGCGGGCGATCCGATGCGACGGTAATCCGTCGATCCGCTCGCCTTTGAATCGAACGACGCCTGCCGGTGGCACCTCCCCCATAATCGTCTTGATCGTGGTCGAGCGACCCGCGCCGTTGCGTCCGAGTAGACTTACGATTTCACCTGCGTCGACGCGCAACGAGATGCCTTGCAAGATATGGCTCTTGCCGTAATACGCGTGCAAGTCTTCCACTTCCAGCACGGTCAGTGAGTTCCTAAATAAGCGGACTGCACGGCTTTATTTTCCCGGATACGGTTGGGCACGTCGGTCGCGATGATCTCGCCGTAGACAAGCACGGAAATTCGATCGGCGAGGTTGAAGACCACGCCCATGTCGTGCTCGACCATCACGAGCGTCCTGCCTTTCGACATCGAGCGAATCAGCTCCACGGCGTTGTTCGCCTCGTGACGACTCATGCCGGCCGTCGGCTCGTCGAGTAAAATCACTTCCGCGCCGCTGGCGATGGTGATGCCGATCTCGAGTGCGCGCTGCTCGGCGTAGGTCAGGACGCCCGCGGGCGTGTGCCGGCGGGCGGTCATTTTTATCTCCTCGAGAGTCTTTTCGGTCAGCTCATTCGCGTCGCGCAACTTATCGACGCTGCGCCAGAAGGTGTAACGATAACCGAGCGACCACAAGACGCTGCAACGGATGTTTTCGTAAACGCTCATGCGCGGAAAGATATTCGTCACCTGGAAGCTGCGGGATAAACCGCGCCGATTAATTTCATACGTCGGAACGTCCGTGGTGCACCGGCCGTTGAGCAGTATCGTGCCGCTGGTTAGCGGAAAACGGCCGGTGACCAAATTGAACAGAGTCGATTTGCCCGCGCCGTTCGGCCCGATAATCGCGTGGCGCTCGTCCTTGTAGATGTCGAGCGTTACCCCGCGGATGATCGGCGTTTTGCCGAAGCTCTTGTGCACGTCTTGCAACTGCAATGCGCACTGACGCGAGTCGCTCTTCATTGCGCTGCACCCGCCATCGATTTCGCGTTGGCTTCCTCCGTCGCGCGCTCCCAGGCGGCGGCAACGATCGGCCAGGTCAGACGAAACACGTAGAAACCAGCCGCCAGCAACACGACTCCCGTAATCCACGGCCATGGCGTAGCGGCGTCGACATTAATCCCGAACAGTCGCATCTTGGTGCCGAGCTCGGGATTCGTCGACAACCGATAGCTCATCTCGATCAGAATCGCGGCACCGATGATCGCAACGACGGCGGGTAGCGCGGCGGCGAGATACGCGATCAACACGCGCGACAGCGCGCGGGTGCGCACGATCGGCGCATGCATCAGGATCAAACCGGCGAGGCCGCCGGGCGCGAATATAAGGATCACGATGAAGAACAAACCAAGATAGAGCAGCCACGCGGCGGTGTAATCGCTCAAACTAATTTGCAACCACGTGATGGTAATCGCACCGATGATGGGGCCGATGAAGTAACCAGCGCCGCCGATGTACGCCATGATCAATACGCCGCCCGAGCGAATCGCGCTCACGGAGTCGGCTGCCACGATTTCGTAGTTAAGCGCGTGCAGCCCGCCGGCCAAGCCCGCGAACAGACCGGCGACCGCGAACGCGACGAAGCGTACGCGCTGCGGATCGTAGCCGACGAACTCGGTGCGTTCCGGATTGTCCCGCACCGCGTTGCACATGCGCCCAACCGGCGTGCGCGTGAACGCGTACATCAACGCCGCGGAAACGAACGCCCAAAAGACAATCACGTAGTACACCTGGAGCTGCGGCCCGAAGTTGAGTCCGAACAATGGAAGCGCGCGGGTACGACTGGCGGTGATGCCTTCCTCGCCGCCGAAGAAACCGCTCAGCATGAACGACGCCGCGTACACCAGCTCGCCGACGCCCAACGAGATCAGCGAGAAAACGGTGCCGGCCTTCTTCGTCGTGACCGAACCGAACAAAACACCGGAGACTAGACCGCCGAGCGCACCGGCGACGGGCACCAATACGATTGGAATCGGCAGACCACCGTTGACGAGGCGCATGAAGTGAATCGCAATGTACCCGCCCAAGCCGAAGTACACGGCGTGCCCGAACGAAAGCAGCCCGGTTTGCCCGAGCAGCAAACTAAATGACAGCGCGAATACCGCCGAAATTCCCATCTGCGTCAGCAGCGAGTGCATGAAGCTGCTGTTCAGGCCGGGAATATGCGGGAGGACTATCAGCACCGCCGCGGCGGCGATCCAGAATTTATATTTTTGTAGCCAGCGCGTCTGCGCGGGCGCGAGCGTCCGGGACGACACCACGACGGGACTGGTATCGCTCATACGTCGCGCGTGCCCATGAAGCCTCTCGGTCGTACGATGAGCATCAACACCAGAAGCAGATACGGAATGATCGGTGCGGCTTGCGCGACTTTGATGGAGTAAAGGTCGTACAACAGCGAGGTGCGCGCCACGTTGATGTCGAGGACGCGAAATAGATCGAGCAGCGAATAATCGACCGCGACGGCGAACGTCTGGACGATGCCGATCAGCATCGAGGCGATCAACGCCCCCGCCAACGAGCCGAGACCACCGAGCACCACGACGACAAACACGATCGCGCCGACCGTCTGCGCCAGCGTCGGTTGCGTGAGCAGCGCGAAGCCGCCGATCACGCCGGCGAGCCCGGCGAGCCCGCTGCCGACGGCGAAGACCAGCACGAACACGCCCGGCACGTTGTGTCCGAGCGCGCCGACCATGGTCGGGTGCGTGAGCGCGGCTTGAATGATCAGTCCGATGCGGGTCTTCTTCAGCGCCAAATACAGAAACGCGAACATCGCGACTGAAATCAGCATCATCAGCCCTTTGTACGCGGGAAAGTTGGTATCGAAAATAGAGAACAGCGAGAAGTCGATCGCGGCCGGAACCGGATTCGCCAACGGGTTGCGGCCCCAGATCATCGTCACCAGCTCTTCGATCAAATACGCGAGGCCGAAGGTGAAGAGAATCTCCGCGACGTGCCCGCCTTTGTGCACGTGCCGCAATCCGTAACGCTCGATGGCGGCGCCGATCAGCGCACACAGCACGGGCGCGATCGCGAGCGCCGGCCAGAATCCGATCCAACGGCCGATTTGAAAGGAAAGATACGCGCCGAGCATGAAGACGCTCGCGTGGGCGAAATTCAACACGCCCAGCATGCTCCAGATGAGCGTCAGCCCGCTCGACAACATGAACAACAACAGGCCGTACACCACTCCGTTGAGTAGCGAGACCGTCGTAAGCTCTAGCACGCGCCCCTGTTCCTCGCGGGTGTCGGTTTGCTGTCCCTAGTCCCCTGCCGCTCGATGCAACGCGGCAAGGGGCCCCCCGGTTCGTTTATTTCTAGAAGGCTAGGCAGGCCGATCCATCTTGCACACGGTCGGGAGCGCCGTGCTTTTGCCGTCGACTTTAGCGTCCGTCTTGAACCCGACGCCGGTATGTTCGACGTCGTATTTCACTTTATCGGACATCGTCGAGACGTACAGCGGCTGGAGCAACTGGTGATTGTCCGCGCGCATTTCGATGTCGCCCAAGGCGGTGCGCATCTTCATGCCTTCCATTGCTTTCGCGACTTTGACGGGGTCGGTTGATTTCGCCTGCTTCGCGGCGGCGGTCAACATTTCGAACATCTCCTTCATGCGCCAAAAGATGAAATCGTCTTCCTTGCCGGTGAAACGTTTTTCGTAGGCGACCGCATCCGCATCCATCTCCGGCAGGACGTTCTTGTGCCACTCGCTGACCTGCTTGACCACGCCGATCCCGTCTTTGCCGATCGCGGTTGGCGCGCCGAGCGCTCCGGCATAATACGTATACCAATTCACTTTCAGGCCCGCGTCCTTCCCGGCCTTGATCAGCAGCAACATGTCGTTGCTCCAATTGCCGGTGATCACCGTGTCGGCGCGTGACGCCTTGATCTTGGCGACGTACGGCGAGAAGTCCTGGACCTTCTGCAACGGATGCAACTCATCGCCGACGATCTTAATGTCGCTGCGCTTCTCCGCGAGCATCTTGTTGGCGGCGGCCGCCACCGCTTTGCCGAACGAATAGTCCTGATTGATGAGATAGACTTTCTTGATCTTCTTGTCCTTGGCGATGATGTCGGTCAGCGCGGCCATTTTCATATCCGCGTCCGCGTCGAAGCGGAAGTGCCAGAAGTTGCATTTCTCGTTGGTCAACGCGGGATCGACCGCCGCGTAGTTGAAATAAATCACTTCCTTCCCCGGATTGCGCTCGTTGTGTTTGAGCACCGCCTCCGTGATCGCGTGCGCGACCGAGCTGCCGTTCCCTTGCATGATGTAGCGCGCGCCATCGTCGATGGCCTTCTTCAGCACGATGAGCGTCTCTTGCGGGCTGACTTTGTTGTCGTACACGAGCAGCTCGATCTTTTCGCCGCCGTTCAGGCCGCCGTTCGCGTTGATCTTGTCGACGAAATAAGTCGCATGCTTTTGACCCAATATGCCGGCGCTGGCGGCGCCGCCCGACAGCGGGTCGATGTAAGCGATCTTGACGTCGGCCGCCGCCGCGGCGGCGAATGCGGTCCCCGCGAGGGCGAGGCCGGCCATTACGATTCTCGATAAATTACCCGACATGTCTCCTCCTATAGTTTCAATGCGATGTAGGCGAGAACTCACATATCCTTGGAGTACGGGACGCGTTCCGCCTTGCAGTCCTTTATTTCACGCCCTAGAAATTCATGGTATTGTCGTTCCTCGGCGTTGTAAACGGCGACGCTCTATAGAGTAGCACTGGCGCGCCCTGGAACCATTCCGACGTTACGGGCTACGGGTTAATTTCGCTTTGAACGAGACGGCGTTTTACTGATAATTCAACTCGTTTCCGGGGTGACGTAGCGCTATCTTCCCCACAACCACCGGTTCTTACAAAACGCGAGGACGAGCCATGCATGGTCTAATGATGAACGTCCCCCTTATGATCTCGTCGTTGATTCGTCACGCGGATCGGTATCACGGCGACACTGAAATCGTCACGCGCCTGACCGAAGGCGGCATTCATCGCTATACCTATCGGGACGCGCACCGGCGCGCGCGCCAACTGGGCAACGCGCTGCGCGCGCTCGGTATTAAACCGGCGGACCGAGTCGGAACACTCGCGTGGAATAATTACCGGCATTTCGAGCTGTATTACGCCATCTCGGGCATCGGCGCGGTGTGTCATACGATCAACCCGCGGCTCTTTCCCGAGCAAGTCGCCTATATCGTGAACCACGCCGAAGACCGTTGTCTGTTCATCGATCTTACATTCGTGCCGCTCGTGGAGAAACTCGCGCCCCAGTGCAAGGGCGTGAAGAATTACGTGATCATGACCGATCGCGCGCACATGCCGCAGACGACGTTGCCGAACCCGCTTTGCTACGAGGAGCTGATCGACGCGCATTCGGACGATTTGGAGTGGCCGGAGTTCGACGAAAACACCGCGTCGTCTCTCTGCTACACATCGGGCACGACGGGAAATCCCAAAGGCGTACTCTACTCTCATCGCTCGACGCTGCTGCACGCGCTGTCCTCGTCGTTACCCGACAGCACCGGTCTTTCGGCGCGCGACGCGGTTCTGCCGGTCGTGCCGATGTTCCATGTCAACGCGTGGGGCATTCCTTATTCGGGTCCGCTCGCCGGTGCGAAGCTGGTGTTTCCCGGGCCGGGTTTGGACGGCGCCAATCTCTATGCGCTCTTCGAGCAAGAAAAAGTCACCTACACCGCCGGCGTGCCGACCATTTGGTTGGGATTGTTGCAATACATCCAGCAGAACAAACTCAAGTTCTCTACGCTGCGGCGCGCGACGATCGGCGGCTCCGCCTGTCCACCGGCCATCATTCGCATCTTCCAGGAACAATACGGCGTGCAGATTCTGCACGGCTGGGGCATGACGGAAACGAGCCCGCTCGGAACGGTTAACCAATTCAAAGCTAAGCACGCGGACTGGTCGAACGAAGATAGATTGACGCTGCAAGCCAAGCAGGGCCGGCCGCTGTTCGGCGTCGATCTGAAGATCATCGACAACGAGGGGAAAGAACTCCCGCGCGACGGCAAAGCGTTCGGCGATCTCATGATCCGCGGATATTGGGTCACGACCGGTTACTACAAAGACGAGGGCGGTGACGCGCTGCGCGATGGCTGGTTCCCCACCGGCGACGTCGCCACCTTCGACGAAGACGGCTATATACACATTACCGACCGCTCCAAGGACGTGATCAAATCGGGCGGCGAGTGGATCAGCTCGATCGAGCTCGAGAATATCGCCGTGGGTCATCCGGCCGTCGCTGAGGCGGCCGTCATCAGCGCGCGCCATCCCAAGTGGGACGAGCGTCCATTGCTGATCATCGTCAAGAAGCCGGGAATGAACGTGAGTCGCGAGGAGCTGCTGAAATTCTACGACGGCAAGATCGCGAAGTGGTGGCTGCCGGACGATGTGGTTTTCGTGGACAGCTTGCCGCACACGGCCACCGGAAAGTTGCTGAAGATCAAGCTGCGCGAAGACTTTCGCGATTACAAACTACCGACGGCGGGATGACTGCCGCGGAAACCTTGAACAACGGAGCCTGAACCGTGGATCTCAATTTCACCGCCGAAGAGCAGGCGTTCCGCCGCGAGGTAAGACTATTCATCGATGCGAACTTCCCGGCCGACATTCGCGACAAAATGCGCGGCGGCAAGCGCCTCGGAAAGGACGACATCTTACGCTGGCATAAGATTCTCCATAAGAAAGGCTGGGTGGCGCCCGAGTGGCCGGTGCAGTTCGGCGGCACCGGTTGGAACCCGGTGCAGCGCCATATCTTCGATGAGGAGTGCGCCGACGCCGGAACGCCGATCATCATTCCGTTCGGCGTGCGCATGGTCGCGCCGGTGATCATGGCGTTCGGGAGCCCGGAACAGCAGAGCTACTACCTGCCGAAAATCCTTTCGGGCGAGCACTGGTGGTGCCAAGGCTACTCCGAGCCCGGCGCCGGCTCCGACCTCGCTTCGCTCAAGACGCGCGCCGAGCGCCAGGACGATCATTATATAGTCAATGGCCAGAAGACCTGGACCACACTCGGCCATTACGCCGATTGGATTTTCTGCCTGGTGCGCACCGGCACGCAAGGACGTCCGCAAGAAGGCATTTCGTTCCTGCTGATCGACATGAAGACGCCGGGCATCACCGTGCGGCCGATCATCACGCTCGACGGCGAGCACGAAGTGAATGAAACCTGGTTCGACAACGTGAAAGTGCCGATCGAGAATCGCATCGGCGAGGAGAACAAGGGCTGGACCTACGCGAAGTTTCTGCTCGGGCACGAGCGCACCGGCATCGCCGGTGTCGGCCGCTCGAAAGCGGCGCTCAAACGTCTCAAGCGAATCGCGCGCCAGGAAACCGCCAACGGCCGTCCGCTGATCGAAGACCAGCGTTTCCGCGACAAGATCGCGCAGGTCGAGTTGGATTTGATGGCGCTCGAGATCACCAACCTGCGCGTCATCTCCGCGGAAAAAGAAAAACGCGCGCCCGGGCCGGAAGCCTCGATTCTCAAGATCAAGGGCTCCGAAATTCAGCAGATGTTGTCCGAGCTCGCGATGCAGGCGGTCGGCCATTACGGGCTGCCGTATCTGCACGACGCCATGGACGCGAACTGGAAAGGCGCGCCGGTCGGCCCTGACTACAGCGCGCCGGTCACCGGTCACTACTTCAACCTTCGCAAGACCACCATCTACGGTGGCTCGAACGAGATTCAGAAGAACATCATCTCCCAAATGATTCTGGGATTGTGAGGAAGCCGTGGATTTCAACTTCACCGAAGAACAGACCGTCCTGCAAGATACGCTCAAGCGTTTCATCGACCGGGACTACAGCTTTCAAAAGCGGCGCGAGTTGGTGCGTTCGCCGGAAGGTTTCAGCCGCGACGTCTGGCGCCAGTTCGCGGAGTTCGGCGTGCTCGCCCTGCCGTTCCCGGAAGAATACGGCGGCTTGAACGGCAGCGCGGTCGACACGTTGATCGTGATGGAGGCGTTCGGTCGCGGCTTGGTCCTCGAGCCGTATGTCGCGACGGTGGTGCTGGGCGGCAGCGTCGTGCGCGATGCCGGCAATGCGGCGCAGAAGCAGGCGTTGTTACCCGCGATCGGCGCCGGCGAATTGATGCTCGCGCTGGCGCATTACGAACCCAACACGCGCTACGAGTTGAATCACGTCGCCACCACCGCGAAATCCGACGGCGGCGGTTGGACGCTCGATGGCGCGAAGTCCGTGGTGCTGCACGGCGCCACGGCGGATAAGCTGATCGTCTCGGCGCGCACATCGGGCGGCACGCGCGACAACAACGGCATTTCGCTCTTCGTGGTCGATCGCAAAGCGAGCGGAGTATCGGTGCGCGGCTATCCAACACAAGACGGGCAACGCGCGGCGGAAATCACGCTGAAAGGCGTGCGCGTCGGCGCCGACGCCTTGATCGGCGCGAAGGACCAAGCGTTACCGGTAATCGAGCGCGCCATCGACTACGGCATCGCGGCGCTTTGCGCCGAGGCGGTAGGTCTCATCAGCGCGTTGAACGAAGCGACATTGGAATACCTGAAGACGCGCAAACAATTCGGCGTGGCGATCGGCAAGTTCCAAGCCTTGCAGCACCGCATGGCCGACATGACGGTAGCCGCGCAGCAGGCGCACTCGATGATGTATCTCGCCTGCGTGAAGGTCGATTCGACCGACGCCTCCGAGCGCCGCCGCGCGGTGTCAGCCGCCAAGGCCTACATCGGCCAGGCCGGTCGCTACGTTGGCCAGCAGGCGATTCAACTGCACGGCGGCATGGGCGTGACGGATGAGCTCATCGTCAGCCACTGGTTCAAGCGCCTGACCTTGATCAATACGACGTTCGGCGACGTCGATCATCACCTCGGCAAGTTCAGCGATACGCTGCTCGACGCTCCGGCGTCTCAGTCCGTGCCGCGGCTTGCGACGGAGGGCGGAAAAGTCCACGGAGGCGTCGGATAGCGTAGCCGCCGACAATAGTACGAAACTAGTGTCTCGGATCACTAGTTCCTCGAACAACTGACTTCATGCTGAAATCATTTAATCGTCCCCTCTCCCCTTGCGGGAGAGGGACACATATGTAGACGACATGTCCTCCAAGATCATCAACCGCCGCGATCTGGACTTTCAACTCTTCGAGTACACCGCCTTCGCAACACTGCTTCGATGAACGACACATCCGTCCCTGAGGGTTTTGTCCCGATCAAACGCATCGCGCCCTTCCTCGATATGATCGGGCCGATTTACGTGAAGAGCATCGGCAAGAAGCGCATCGTCGCGATCCGCCTCGCCGAAAAACATATGAACATGCGCGGCATCGCCCACGGCGGGACGCTGGTGACGATCGCCGACAGCGCGCTCGGCATCAATCTCTCCTATTACGAAGAGCCGCCGCGCCCCATGGTAACGGTGAGTCTCTCGACGGATTTTCTCCAGCCAGCCAAGATCGGCGACTGGATCGAGGCGCACGTCACGGTGCAACGACTCGGCGTGCATCTCGCGTTCGCGAGCTGCAATTTGATGGTCGGCGAAAAATGCGCGCTCCGAGCGAGCGGCGTATTCATGATCCTCGCCGGCGTGGCGCAGATTCCCGGCAAGGAACGGTTCGACGGCTGACGCGTGCCCAAAATCCACGTACTCCTGAAGAAGGAAGAGCTGGACCACCAACGACTGCCCGGCAAGGTCGTCGTGGTTCTCGACATCCTGTTCGCCACCACCTCCATCGTCGCCGCGCTCGCGCACGGCGCGAAAGAAGTCGTGCCGCTGCTGAACGGCGCGGCGGCGCTCGCCGCCGCCAAGACCCGTGAGAAGGCGTCCTATATTTTATCCGGCGAGTTGAACGCCGAAACCCTCGCCGGTTTTTGCCATCCGACTCCGCTCGCGATCCTGCGCGAGAACGTGGCGAACCGAACCGTGCTGTACTGCACCACCAACGGCACCGTGGCGCTGCACAAGGCGCGCGAGGCCGATCACGTCTACGCCGCCGCATTGATCAACGGTCGCGCCACTGTCGATCGCATCGCCCGCGAGCACCGCGATGAAACCGTCCTCATCGTCTGCTCCGGCTCCGCCGACAATTTCAATCTCGAAGATTTCTACGGCGCCGGTCATTTCGTGTCGCTGTTTCGCCGCCTCGATCCCGGTCGCTACGAGCTGACCGACGCCGCGCACGCCGCGTCCCTGCTGTACGAGCACGGCGACGCGATGGAATGTCTGACGCGGGCACGCGTGGGGCGGATGATGGTAACGCGCGGCTTCGAGGAGGAGATACGCTTTGCGGCGCAGAAGGATGTTTTTTCTATCGTGCCGAAACTTGTGGACGATGTCCTGCGTGCCGCTTAGTCGATCGCGCCATTCGGCGCGATCTAGTCGAGTGGTAATAAATTTAACTTGTGGGTGGTTGACCCACGGCAAGTGACTTTCTCTTGCTTGTCCAAGAGAAAGTCACCAAAGAGAAGGACACCCCGGTCGCTGCGCCCGCGCGAGAATCACGCGCGGGTGCCCTGCGCTCCTCGCCAACCCCAAGCGCGAGCCGAACTCGCCGGCGCGCAAAAGATAACAGCGCGCGCTCGGGCTCGAACACCGTCTCGCGACAACTCTCGGGGTTGGCTGCGGTGCTCGGCTTGCTCTACGGGGATTAACTTCAACTGCAACAGCAACTACAACTGTAACGACCGTTGGGGTTCGCTGCGCTCACCCAACCTACATGTGCAGTCTCGCTGCCTCACACCGTTCTACTTCGCAGAAAAATTTCGCGGATAGCAAGCGTTTCCATAAGACTATCTTCGGATTCAAAAAGCGAAAATGCGTTGATGTTGTATTGTTCGAGAGAGCTTAGAACCGTATACCGCTCTGAAACGGGGATGTTGAATTTCCAAAGCTGGTCCTGATCTTCAGTGTCGTCCAGAAAGGCATCTGCATGGCATGCGTACGAAAGGTCGTTTGCTCGGCCTATCGTACAAATGGTGTATTCGCTTTTCTGCAGGAAGTGGCGCCGATGGCTTGGGATGTTGTGACCAAGACTCGTGATCTTTGGCTTATTGCTCGACGACGATTTGTGTCCCGCTGTGAATTCGCAGTACACAAACATTGAGATCTTCGTTGCATATGCAGGAGGGTCACGAAATGCGAAATAGGCTGCGACATACCGTGACTGTGTCCAGTCAAGCAAGGGCGATGGGAAGCCGTGATGACGCAGGTAGACAAAGTACTCGCAACCTGGGAATTTGCCGCCAGGAACACCCTTGTCTACAAGGTGTTTCGAATATTCTGAGTGAGACGGTGTCGGCCATGTTTGACTAGTGACCGTTTCAACGTGTGACTTCGTGGCGAGAACAATTCCGTAGTATTCGTTAAGCTTCAGCGGTCCCTTGTAGCGTTCGAGAGTGGTAGTCAGTGGCCACGAACTACTCGATTGCCCACGAAACAGATACTGCGAGATATAGTTCCCCCCGGCAGCAGTCTTGCGTTCGGAACGCTGACGAACAAGTTCGGATATACGCTCCTCAAAGTTCTTCCATGATTCGAGATCAACTTCTTGCATTTGCCGTCCGTAACGCTTATCAACGCTACTGGGATTGACGGAAAGTATATACGGCTCCTCGAAGGGTGGCTGCTGCTATTCCTCAACGGACCCCTATGCTTCAGATAGGTTAATGGAATGGACGCCCCCTTCCTATCAACGGCATCGAAGTGCCAAAGTGGAAGCGCGTTTCAACCACTTAACCGAAAGAGGGCGTCCGACATGAAGCTTACCGCGATCGGTATTGATCTCGCAAAGAACGTGATC
>JBGPKL010000077.1:0-12957 GCA_041485885.1 Sulfurifustaceae bacterium | reverse complement strand
AGTGCCCAAGCGATAAACTTGGCGGGGCCGAGTTGGGGCTGCGTGCGCAACCGTACGACCGGCCGCGATATCGGCCAACCCTTCCTCGATCTTCTGCTTCACGTACAGCTCATACATGATGTTGTCCCACGATGCCTGCTCGTCGGGCCGTCCGGTTGCGGCAAGACGACATTGCTGAAAATTCTGGTCGGCCTGCAACGGCCGACATTCGGTGACGTGCTCGTCGGCGGCATACCCATCGAGCAGCTTGGATTGTCCAACTATCGAAACATGATCGGTGTCGTCATGCAAGACGATCAGCTGTTCGCGGGATCGATTGCGAACAATATTTGTTTCTTCGCCGAAACGCCCGATCATTTGTTGATTCAGTCGAGCGCCAAGCAGGCGGCGATTCACGACGAAATCATGGCGATGCCGATGGGATACCACACCCTCATCGGCGACATGGGCACGGCGCTCTCGGGTGGGCAGAAACAGCGCCTACTGCTGGCACGAGCGTTATACCGGAAGCCGAAAATAATTTTCTTGGACGAAGCGACCAGCCATCTCGATTTGCAAAACGAATCCATCGTGAACACGGCGATCCGCGGCATGCAGCTCACGCGCGTGATCGTCGCCCATCGCGAGGAAACGGTCGCCTCGGCGGACCGCGTCATCCGGCTAAAGCCGATCAGCGGATCGGTGCCAGGCAGACTAAGGGCCACGATAGAGAGTGGCGATTAGTGGTTTGCGTTTCGTTCTAACAATGTTGCGACTCGCCATTCATTCGCTTGTTGTTGGCTTTCTACTTAGCGCATCCGCGTACGGCGAATCGGCGCCGTGGCAAGTTCCCGAGGGTGTCCCGCCCATTCCGTCCGCGCCGATGTTGCAGGGAAACGCGGGAGAAGACGCATGCCGATTCGGCGCGCTTCAATCCCCGCTGTCGCTTCACGAAACCGTCAACCGCGCGCTTTGCAACAACCCGCAGACGCGCCAGAGCTGGGCGTCGATTCTGGCTCAGGCGTCGCATGTCGGAACCGTCCGAGCCGCTTATTTCCCCGCGTTGAACGCCAATGCCGCACTGAATCATTCCCGCGAGAACGTGGACGTGCGCGACAAACCGTTTTTCGATTCTCATTCGCGATTTCGCGACCAGACCACTTCACTCAATCTGTCTTGGGTGTTAATCGATTTCGGGCTGCGCTCTGCCAATTTGGAAAACGCCAAAGAGTTATTGCGCGCGGCGAACGCGTCTCATGCGGTGACGCTCCAGACCGTCTTCATCAACACCGCTCAAGCGTATTACGACGTATGGTCCGCTCAGACATCCTTGGTGGCTGCCCAAGAAGCGGAACGATCCGCGCAAAAGAGTTTCCACGCCTCTCAGCGAAAACATGACGTGGGAGTGGGCACGTTGAACGATCAACTTCAAGCGGAAATCGCGTACGCCCAAGCCGTCTTGAATCGAGTCAAAGCAGAGGGCGCATTGAGCAGCGCGCAGGGTACGCTCGCGATTTCCATGGGGCTCTCTTCCAATACGGCCGTGACGATCGATTTCGAAGCGGGGGCGCAACCCAACGTTGAATTTAACCGTTCCATCGAGGAACTGCTGGACATCGCCAAAAGAAATCATCCGACGCTGCTGGTGGCACAGAGTCAACTGGGTGCAACGCGAGCGAAGCTCGATGCCACCATCGCCGAAGGGATGCCCACGGTCGCGTTCGTCGGCAGTGAGAGCAATGACAGCAGAACGTTTCAGACGTCTGCCAACACGATCACGCGCGACAAAAACATCGGCGTGCAAGTCAGCTTCCCGCTGTTCGAAGGCATGGGACGCGTGTACAAGACGCGCGAGGCGCGAGCGCAAATCGAGGTAAGCCAGGCAGCTCTGGAAAACGCCGATCTACAAGTGGCACTCGACGTGTGGAAGAACTATCAAGACGTACGGACCCAAACCGAGAGCGTGAAGGCGGCAGGAACACTGCAAAAAAGCGCCAACCAAGCGTACCGCGTTTCGCAAGCGCGTTACGAATCGGGCGTCGGCAATGTGCTGGATCTGTTGACGGCGCAAACGGCGTTGGCGAACGCCGCGCAACAACTCATCCAAGCACAAGCGAGCTGGCGCGTCGCTCGCCTAAGGCTGGCAGCGAGTGTCGGGCAGCTGGGGATGTGGGAAGCGAAATAACCAACGCGGCTGCGCGAGGGCCGCGGTACGGTGATGACCATTCACGGGCTGCGTGCCGCGACGCAAACAGCGGACATCAATTATGGACACACCCCGGCCGAACTCTTTTTAACCTCCTGATCGTCGACACCCTAAAAATATTGCCAGTCCTCCCGGTCTTGAAGCAAACACGCTTCATCAAGAACCGTTGGGGAATCTCTGATTAATCTCCCGCGGAAAGCGGGGCTAAGCGGGGCCGTCGCCAATGTTCTAGTGAACCTTGGCACCACCGAACGAGTGCGACCTCTACCTCCACCTTCCGGGAAATGTTTCCCTTTACATGTGGTTAGAAAAAACCATGAGGAAATACACATAGTCATCGTTACGGGTGGCAAGTACTGTTGCACCGACGCCGATCCTCTTCTCTTTAATGATGCGGTCCGATTCACGTAACGTGGTTAGTAAACGCTGGCGACGCGCCGTCATGTGGACGCTGAGCTTCTTGGTTCTGTTCCTAGTCATGCTGTCGTATTTGTGGTTCCGTAGCGAGCCCTCATGGGCGATCGCGCTCAGCCCACAGGAGGTCCGTACAACACCGGGGAGCGTCGTGTCCTTGACCGCGCAGGTAACACGTGCGGCATCGGCCGAGGACGGTTGGACCTGGACCTGGACATCTCCCTCGGGCCGCCTCCAAGGGAACGGTCCCACGATTCAATTCAGCAGCGGCGACACCGGCGCTCACCGCGTGAGCGTCACGGTTCGCAGCCCGCGCGGAACTACCCAAAGCGCCGAAGCGATCGTGACCGTGCAGCCCGCAATGCCGGCGCGGGCGCTCCAATTTCGCGAGATCGCAAAACCGACGTTGCCGTTCCGTATCACCGGCGTGAGCGTGGACAAACCCGAGGTCTGCCGGGGAGAGCGGACCGTGGTGCGGGTCCGTGCGACGCACGACGAAGGCAAGGTCGGCCGGTTGGTTCCCGTAATAAATGGCCGCGTTGGATGGGCCGTCTCGGTGCTCGTCCCCGGCGCGACGCCCGGCAACTACAAGATCCCGGTACGGGTTGGCGACCCCAGTCGCAACGCGCCGGGTGAGCCGGTGGAGTATCAGCAGACCAGCGCGTCAATCGTGCTTAAGGATTGTGACGCGCCCTCCTCTTTGTGGCTTACCTCGAGGCAGCCCTCGTCGATTGAGGAGAGCGTGTGGCTGCGAGCAACCTGGCTGGATGGCAATTCTCAGCCTCGGCCACCTGGCCGCGAGCCGGTTTCTTACGTATGGGATTTCGGAGACGGCTCACCCAAAGTTCGAACCCAGAACCCGGAGGTACGCCATCTTTTCCCGAGCGAGGAGGAGCGCGGTCCCGGCAAGCGCGTCTTTTCCTACCTAGTCAACGCCGAGTTGCTCGATCCGACAGGTCAGACGCTGGCGGACGGCATGCTCGACATTACTCTGCGCAATCGCATCGAGGAATTGAAATACACCGACCACCGACTGCAACTGCGCGCCGAATTCCATCCGCACCCGCGCATCGATTCCGACGGCTCCGCAGTCATGGACGTGCTCCTGAAAAATCTCGATCCCGAAGAGACCGCAAGGCTCACTGACATGGAATTCCGCCGAGTGTCGTGTTCCGCGAATGGTGCGACGCAGATCGAGCCGCATGCGGTCGCGGAAGTATTCGACGGCGCGTCAGTGCCGCCTCTCGGAACGATCTCCGGAAAACTTCGTTGGCCGAACAACGATTCGAACGACGTCTGCCATATCGACGTGTCAATCAAAGGGATCTCGCAACCCGGTGGACTCACCGTTGGCGGCACGTTTTCAATGCGAGTTCGACTGGACCAAGACCAGGGTGTCGAGCAGATTCGCGATTCAGCACAAGCTGCCGAGATCAAAAAAGCGATGTCTTTGCTTAACAAGCGCCAGGTCACGCTCGAGGATTTGGCGCGCCTCGTCGAGACCGGACAAATTTCGGAATCGGTACTTCATCCGCCGGGCTCCAAGAAGGCGGTTCCGGGCAGCCACTAAAAGTTTGGAGTGCGCGCTCGATCTTCAACGTTCGTCGTACCAGACCAAATGGCAAGGAGAATTGACATGATGTGTAAAACAAGTGGAAGCGGAATGGACATCACCCGCAAACGGCTTCGAGTGTTTTGGCTCGCGCTCTCTCTGGCATGCATTGCCTACGGCTCGGCTGCCCAGGCCAACTGTTGTGAGCATGTAACCGAGCTGGTTTGGGTCAACGGTCGCTACTCCAACGCAGCCGCCGGGGACGTGGTGGTCAACTACGTGGATTCGTCGTCTCTGATCGCTCCCATCATCGACGCACTCGGCGAGAGCTACAGCCATTCCATGCTGGTGGTCGACGACTTCGGCCGCGTAACTCACAACGTCGGTGATGTGGCCAGCATCGAAAAAGGTTGGACCTGCAGCCATCCGCTCAACCCCTACCAGCTAAGACCCATGGCTCCCGGCGCACAGTCATACGTGTATCCCGACACGAACTACGACAACTTCAAGAATGGAACCGTGCTTCACGGCGCCGGCACACCGGGTTGTTATGTCAATGCGCTGGGGGAACCCAATGGCGTCGGATACGACCTCTGGGGCTTTTCCAACAACGTAACCAACGGTATGTGCGTCGAACTTCTGAATGACTCGTGCGGGGTTGCACGGCCATCGCCGAGATACTACGACCCGGACACCGTCGCCAGTGCCGTCAGCGCAATGTACAACGCGATCTATACGCAGGCCGTTGCCGCGCGACCGTGGATCTCCGCCGCTTTGGGTTACTGCTCGGGCGGAAGCAGATATGCCGCCAATCAAGTGGTCAATAGTTTCTTGTACGGCAATCCATGGGATACGGACTTTGAGCCATGGAACATCGCCGTGAGCGACGTCGTGACACCGGCGCAGTTGGTGGCGACCTATCCGATGGCCAAGGAGCCGGTCGGTCTCATTCCAGGGTACTACGTCGAACACGAGGTTAGGCGGTGTCACACTGGGGTTTGTTATTGACTGCGGGCATTCCGCGTAGGGTGCCGAAAACTCGATCGCGGCCACCCCAGCAGTGTCGCAAATGTCAGGTTTGGATATGCGTTGACCGGGTGTGGAGGGAATGTTCACTGGGACGGAGCCGGAAATTTTCTTTGGAAGCTGGTTCCCCAAACGCTGTCTTCGTTGGATGGTTGTACCGGCGGATCCAAAGATCACGATCTATGATTCACCGGCAACGATTACTACCTATGCGCTTGGGCTGAGGATCAACTGAGCAGCGCTTCTTACTTCTCAGTCGAGTTGCAGATCAACGGCGATTGCCACGGGATGGTTAGGCCGAAGCGTGCGCGGTGGCTGAGGGTCGTTTGGATTTAACACCAACAATATAGGAGGTTCCATGGGTGTCATTCCGAGAAAGTCCGTCGTCGGTTTTGCTCTCGCAACGCTCGCCGCTTTTCTCTTGGTTACTCACCACGCCGACGTGTATGCCGGCGCTTGTTATGCCGATGGATGGGGCGGGGTAGTGTGCGAACCCGATCCTTCCACCGATCCTTGCATGTTCGATCCGGATCTTTGTTTGAATCCGCCTCCACCTCCACCGCCGTTCGTGGGAGATATTCTCCGAGCCGGCGACACGATGCAGCCGAACCAGTACATGGCTTCTCCCAGCGGCCAATATCAATTGTGGATGCAAACCGATGGAAACTTGGTTCTGTACAACACGGCAACTGGCGGCGCGGAGTGGAGTTCCGGAACCTGGGGACACTATGGATTACACGCGGTAATGCAAGGCGACGGTAATTTCGTTTTATACGATGCGTGGAATCGCGCGTACTGGGCGACGGGAACGGTGCCTATCAAGAGCGCGCTCCTGAGCTTACAAGACGACGGCAACTTGGTCGTTTACGGTCAACAACCCATTTGGGCATCAGGTACTGCAATCGGAGGGTGCGCAGGCTCGCCGCCGGCTCGGCCGACAAATTTCTTCGGTCAAACGCCTCCGTCGCGGTTGTTAATCGGCTCGGCCATTCGAGCCAATTACACCAGTTACAGCCCGTCTCCGTCTTACAGCCCGTCTCCGTCCGTGGTTTGGGATCGCATCATTTCTCCGAACCGGTGTTATGAGCTGGTCATTCAGGGCGACGCGAATCTAGTTGTTTATCGTAGAACCGATAACGCTGCGCTATGGGCGCACAACAATCTATGGCCTGCGCCTGAGAGCATGGCCGTTATACAGTTGGACGGTAACTTCGTCGTCTATCGATCCTCAACGCCATCTGTCCCCCTTGCCATGTGGTCATCTGGAACTTTTAACTACGCGGGTTACGAGGTCGATATGCAGGACGATGGGAATGCCGTGCTTTACACACGCATGCTGCCGATCTGGGTCAAGGGAGAAAGATTCGACTACGCCCCGCCAGATGAGCCCTGGTACGCACAGTTGTTGCGGCGCCTCCCGGGCGATGAGGGCCGGATATGGACGTTCTGTTGGGAGGAAGGAGACGGAAATTGGGTGAGCACGAAATGCCCAAACTCTTGAGAAGAGCATAGCAGCGACGACGATTTGGGTAGGAGGCGGGCGGGCATCCGCCTCCTACACACGAGCCGTCTGGCGTTGCTGTTGCAGGGTCGGGATTTCGCGCGACCCGAGAGTCAGAATTTCTTCAAAGGCTCCGGTCCGTTCCAACACACCGATCCGAAGGATCCCAATCCGACGGAGTTCGGCGGCGAAAACACCGTCGTCGCGAGCGGCGACCACGAATCGTACCTACTGTTGCCCGTTATTCCGAGCTAGCGCCGGGCACGTTTCCCTAGCGCCGCGCCGATTCGGTTTTGAAAATCGGCATGAAGCTTCCCTGCTTGCCGATGATGACGGTGAGCCCGACGAAGTCCGAACCGTTGTGGCTATTCGGCGAGAACGAGACGCGGAACCTGCCGACGTCCACGTCGCGAAACGACTCGAGTGCGTCGATGAATTGTTCGCGCGTGAGGTTCGGTCCGGCGCGCCGCAAACCCTCGACGAAGAGCTTCGCGCAGATATAGCCCTCGATGTTGTTGAACGACGGCTTCAACTGGGGCGCGGCACTCTTCGCGTCACCGAGCCGCTGCCCCGGGCCGCTGAACGCCGCGGACTGGCCGAGCAGAATTGCGTCCGCCGTCACGCCGGACTCCGCGTGCGCGCGCGCACCGCAGACAACACCAAGCCCAATCAGGACAATCGATAGAATGCGTTTTGCCATGGCCTCCCCTTCCAAATACATACACGCTGAACGAACGGACCGGATACGATGGGGCGTCCATGAGTAAACCGCGTCACTTCCTTTCTGTGTTCCCACCTACTTGATAGGCGGTTCCTCGTATAGGCGCAAGAATCTTGGGGGGCGGAAGGGGGGCTTTTCAGGGTCGCGCCGGGCGCCGACCCGACAACCCCGCGCCGCGACTCGCGAGGTGAAAAAGTCCGCGGAAGAACTTTTTCAACACCCTGTTAGAACCAAAACGAGTAAGCTTATTTCGGCACGCCGGCCCTACGCCAGATCGCGTCCACGTTGTCAACCATCCTTGGCGTCTACCCCTATCGGCGTTACTGGAAACGCGCGCCGCTAATTCTGTTGGCGAGAGAATTGTGTAAACTTCGCTCAAACGATATCCATCCACTCGACCGTGACCAACCTACACATCTCGGCCCGCATCGAGCGCCTGGCGCAGCTCGGCAAGCTGCTCGACACGCGCATCCTCGTGCTCGACGGCGCCATGGGCACGATGGTGCAGCGCTACCAGTTGAGCGAGGCGGACTATCGCGGCGAGCGCTTCAAAGATTGGGCGTCGGACTTGAAGGGCAACAACGACCTGCTGGTCCTGACGCAGCCGAAAATCATCCGCGATATTCACGCCGCGTACTTAGAGGCCGGTAGCGACATCATCGAGACCAGCACGTTCAACTCGACGGCGATCTCCATGACCGACTACGGCATGCAGGCGTTCGCTTACGAGCTGAACGTCGAAGGCGTGCGCCTGGCGCGCGCGAGCGCGGACGCGTTCGAACGCAAGGACCCGACGCGCCCGCGCTATGTCGCCGGCGTGCTTGGGCCGCTGAACCGCACTGCGTCGCTCTCGCCGGATGTAAACAACCCGGCCTTTCGCAACGTCACGTTCGAGGAAATGCTGGCGGCGTACACCGAAGCCGTGCGCGGACTGATCGACGGCGGCGCGGACATCATCCTGGTCGAAACGGTGTTCGACACGCTGAACTGCAAAGCGGCGATCTACGCCGTCGATCAGTACTTCGAGAAGATCGGTTACCGCCTGCCGATCATGATCTCCGGCACGATTACCGACGCCGCCGGCCGATTGCTTTCCGGTCAGACCGCCGAAGCGTTCTGGAACTCGATCGCACACGCGCGCCCGTTGAGCGTGGGCTTGAACTGCGCGCTCGGCGTCTCGCAGCTACGCCAGCACGTCGATGAGGTCTCGCGCATCGCCGATGTGCGCACGAGCTGTCACCCGAACGCCGGACTGCCGAATGCCTTCGGCGGCTACGACGAAACGCCGGAATTCATGGCGAAAGAAATCGGCGACTGGGCGCAACAAGGATTCCTTAATATAGTCGGCGGCTGCTGCGGCACGACGCCGGCGCATATCAGGGCGATTGCGAATGCCGTCGCCAGTGCGCGCCCGCGCGCGCAACCGAGAATCGAACCGAAGCTGCGCCTCGCCGGCCTTGAGCCGTTCAACGTCGGCGGCGATTCGCTGTTCGTAAACGTCGGCGAGCGCACCAACATCACCGGCTCGGCCGCGTTCAAGAAGCTCATCCTTAATAACGACTACTCGAAAGGCCTTGACGTCGCGCGCCAGCAGGTCGAGAACGGCGCGCAGATCATCGACATCAACATGGACGAAGCCATGCTCGATGGCGCGCAGGCGATGGGCACGTTCGTGAACCTGGTGGCGTCCGAGCCGGACATCGCGCGCGTACCGCTCATGATCGACTCCTCCAAGTGGGAAGTGATCGAAGCGGGCTTGAAGCGCAACCAGGGCAAGGGCGTCGTGAATTCGATTTCGCTGAAGGAAGGCGAAGCGAAGTTCCTGGAACAGGCGCGCCTGGTACGCCGCTACGGCGCGGCCGCGGTGGTGATGGCGTTCGATGAAACCGGCCAAGCCGACACCAAGGAGCGCAAGGTTGAGATCTGCGCACGTGCCTACGAGCTGCTCACGGAGAAGGTCGGTTTCCCGCCGACGGATATAATTTTCGATCCGAACATCTTCGCGGTCGCGACCGGCATCGCCGAGCACAACAACTACGCGGTAGACTTCATCGAAGCCGTCAAAGAAATCCGCAAACGCTGCCCGCACGCGCATATCTCCGGCGGCGTGTCGAACGTGTCGTTCTCGTTCCGCGGCAACAACCCGGTGCGCGAGGCGATCCACTCGGTGTTTCTGTATCACGCCATCAAGGCCGGCATGACCATGGGCATCGTCAACGCGGGCGTGCTGCCGGTGTACGAAGACATTCCCGCGGAGTTGCGCGAACGCGTCGAGGACGTGATTCTCAATCGTCGCCCGGATTCTACGGAGCGACTTCTCGAAATCGCGCCGAAGTACGCCGGCAAAGGCGAACAGAGCAAAGGCCCGGATCTGTCCTGGCGCGAAGCGTCGGTCAACGAGCGCCTGAAGCATGCGCTCGTCAACGGCATCGACGAATACGTCGTAACCGACACCGAAGAAGCGCGTCAGCAGTTCGAGCGCCCAATCCAAGTGATCGAAGGCCCGCTCATGGACGGCATGAGCGTCGTCGGCGATCTCTTCGGCGCCGGCAAAATGTTCCTGCCGCAGGTGGTGAAGAGCGCGCGCGTGATGAAGAAGGCCGTGGCCTACCTCATTCCCTTCATCGAAAAGGACAAGGCGAAGAACGCTGACACGCGCGCCAAGGGCAAGATCCTGATGGCGACGGTCAAGGGCGACGTGCACGACATCGGCAAGAACATCGTCGGCGTCGTGCTCGCGTGCAACAACTACGAGGTCATCGACCTCGGCGTGATGGTGCCGGCCGCGAAGATTCTCGAAGTCGCGAAGAAGGAGAACGTCGACATCATCGGCCTCTCCGGCCTGATCACGCCATCGCTCGACGAGATGGCGCACCTCGCGAAGGAACTCACGCGCGAAGGCTTCACCGTCCCGCTCTTAATCGGCGGCGCGACGACCTCGCGCGTGCACACGGCGGTGAAGATCGCGCCGAACTACGGCCACCCGACCATCTGGGTTAAAGACGCCTCGCGCAGCGTAACGGTCGCATCGAGCCTGCTGAGCGCCGAACAAAAGCCGAACTACGTCGCCGGCATCAAGGCCGAGTACGACGAAGTCCGCAAACGCCACGCTAACAAGAAATCCAATGTGCGCCTGCTGTCGCTCGCCGACGCGCGCGCCAACAAAACCAAGATCGACTGGACCGGCTACACGCCCCCCGCCCCGCGCCGGCTCGGACTCGAAGTGTTGCCGAGCTATCCGCTGGAAGAGCTGGCGAAGTACATCGACTGGACGCCGTTCTTCCAGACGTGGGAACTGCACGGCAAGTATCCCGCAATCCTGAGCGACGCCGTCGTTGGCAAGCAAGCCACGCAGCTCTTCGACGACGCGCAGAAAATGCTGAAAGAGTTGATCGCCGGCAGGAAGCTCGCCGCGAACGGCGTCATTGGCCTCTTCGCCGCCAACAGCATCGGCGACGACGTCGAGGTATATAAGGATGAGACGCGCGAGCAAGTCGCGGCGGTTATCCACACGCTGCGCCAGCAAGACGAAAAGCCGCCCGGCAAACCGAACCGTGCGCTTTCCGACTTCGTCGCGCCGAAGGAAACCGGACTCAAAGATTACGTCGGCGGTTTCGCCGTCACCGCCGGCATCGGCGCCGACGAGCTCGCGAAGAAATACCAAGCCGACCACGACGACTACCGCGCGATCATGGTGAAGGCCTTGGCCGACCGTTTGGCCGAAGCCTTCGCCGAACGCCTGCACGAACGCGTGCGCCGCGAATTCTGGGGCTACGCCACCGACGAACATCTCGACAGCGAGAAACTTATCAAAGAAGAATACCGCGGCATCCGTCCCGCGCCCGGTTATCCGGCGTGCCCCGATCACACCGAGAAGCCGACGCTCTTCGCGCTGATCGACGCCACGCGCAAAGCCAAGATCCAACTGACCGAAAGCCACGCCATGTGGCCGGCGGCTGCGGTCAGCGGCTTGTACTTCTCACATCCGGAGTCGACTTACTTTGCCGTTGGGCAACTTGGCAAAGATCAGGTTGAGGATTATGCGCGGCGTAAGGAGATGGATCTCAAGACGGCCGAGCGCTGGTTAGCGCCGAATCTGGGATACGATCCGGAAGAGTGAGCTGACGCATGAAACCGCAGCCGCGTTCACTCCCTACTTGTGATTGTTGTAGTGCTATTCCAATGGCGCCAGTTTACCAAGCATCTCGCGTATGGTGGAAACGAAAACGGCCGCTTGTTCCACCGTCCACGTTGCTCGTTCCGGCTTGATTTCATCGCCGGAGTGCGGCGTGCGCGGCGTCATACATCGCGTAGTAGGCTCGGTTGCACGCACCTTCGATATCGCCGGCGTCAAGCAGAATCTTCGCGCTCCGTAATGCGCTTTCCGCTTCTCCATATACCTTGCCGGCGTACGGGCGCGGTTCACAGACAAATTCCGTCGCGCCGAATATTTTCGATGAGATCAGGATTACTAAATTGCTCGGGTTGTTCAAATTCATCCTGCCAGAGGGGAAGCGCCTGAATCAGTACTCCGGTATCTAACAGGACATCAAACGCAATGCCGGCCATCTCGATGGCAGCCTCGGCACGTTCGCCGTGTTCTCCGTTCAAGACGACGGCGATATCGGCATCGCTCTGCGGCTGGTGTGTGCGTCGCGCACGGCTGCCAAACAAAATAGCGTGATCAACGCTGTAGCGTTTGGAGACGCGGCCAAGAAAAGCCCGAGCCGCGTTGGCGGTGTCGGGATCGACATCGAATAAATTTGTGCTCACTGGGCTACAGATTAGCACAAACGAAATCTAGAGATATCGAGACGAACACCGTTCGCCGAACGCCTGCACGAAAGCGTGCGCCGTAAGTTCTGGGGCCACGCCGCCGACGAACATCTCGACAGCGAGAACCTTATCAAAGAAGAGTACCGCGGCATTCGCCCCGCGCCGGGTTATCCGGCCTGCCCCGATCACACCGAGAAGTCGACCCTGTTCGCACTGATCGACACCACGCGCAAAACGAAATTGCAACTGACCGAAAACAACGCCATGTGGCCGGCCGCTGCGGTTAGCGGTCTCTACTTCTCACATCCGGAATCGACTTACTTTGCCGTGGGACAACTTGGCAAAGATCAGGTTGAGGATTATGCGCGGCGTAAGGAGATGGATCTCAAGACGGCGGAGCGGTGGCTGGCGCCGAAGTCGTGGAAGCACTATGTCCACGTTGGCCCGAGCGCGACGAACGCTGGGCCGACGGCTACTTTCGGCTCTAGGGATCGGTACGATTACTTCAACGGCGAGGGAAAAATATATCGAGCCTGGCCCGCGCCTGGCTCCTTATAATTATACGTACGTTGTCGGTGTTCGGGGTTAATTCAGCTTGCATGCCGCGTTTCGGTCGCCCTGCCCAGCGACTGCTTGATCGCCGCATCCTTCTCCGTCCAGATCTCATTCAGCCAGCGTTGTACACGTACACGCAGCGCCGGATCGCTTGCGTAGTCGCCGCCAAGCAGCTCTGGCGGGATCGGGCGCTGGATGACCGTCACGCGTACTTCCGGGACGCGGTT
>JBGPKL010000076.1:0-13809 GCA_041485885.1 Sulfurifustaceae bacterium | reverse complement strand
GCCAAACCGTGTCGAGCCACGAGCGGTGAAACGCCGCGCAAAGCCGCATGCGCTGCTCACTCAACCACGACATCTGGTTCGTGCGCGACTGCTCAGGCAGCGAGAACGACGGATGGCGGTGGGGTTAAGGTAGTGCCATTGAGGTCTGTCGCCGTATACTATGACGATCCAACGGCGGTACCCGAGGAAAAGTTGCGATCACGGGCATGCGTTATTGTGGATGAGGGTTTTACCATCGCGCCACCGTTGGTATACACCGACATCGCCGGAGGCTCCTACGCGATTCTTCGGCACAAGGGGCCTTACGCGAATATGAAGGCGGCGTATCAGTGGCTCTACGGGAAGTGGTTGCCACAATCGGGCAAGGACGCCGGCAATGCGCCGGTATTCGAAGAATACCTCAACCATCCCCGCGACACCGCGCCGACGGATTTGCTGACCGACATCTATCTGCCGTTGAGCTAAGCGGTAGTGATCATGAGAGCGAAGAAGTCCTGGGCGGAGAAAATGAAATCCGCCAAACCGCACGAGGTAAAGCCCGCGCCGATCGACATCGCCGGTATGAAGGCGGGACAGATCATGCTGGTCCCGACGCCGAAGATCGTAGACGATTTTATCAGGAAGATCCCCAAAGGGACGAGCATGGATGTGAGAACGCTGCGCACGAAGCTCGCTCGGAAGCATCGGGCCGAGGTTACTTGTCCCATCACCACAGGCTTTCACTTGAGAACGGTGGCGGAAGCGGCTTGTGAGGCCCACGAGCGCGGCGCGAAACTGCGCGACATTACGCCGTTCTGGCGTGTGTTGGATGAGTACGCATTAACCAGCAAAAGACTTTCCTGCGGTATGACGTTCATTCGAAAGCAACGCGCGCGCGAGGGAATCAAGTCGTCGAAGGTGTAAATGCAGAACCTTCGCCGTGCGATGAGACTACAGCCGGCCGACTACTTGAAAGTGCGTCCCGCAAAGCGTTACCACATCGTTCTTCACGGGCAGGCCGCGCGACCGTGCGGACACAAGCGCTGTTTCCGGCGCGGTAACCGCGAGTTGGAACGCACCGATACCGTTTGCGTGCGAACCAGCCTCTATGAAATTGAGCGCGCCGTCAGAGATGCCGAGGTGCCACGCGCTGCGATCCTTCGCGGGGCCTTCCAGTCCGAGCACTTCCGCCCAGCGGCGGGACATCGCTTCGGGATCGCGCGCCTCGATCGTCGCACCGAGAATACGCTGGGCGCCGTTTGGGGCAACGTAGCTACGCCAGTCGGGGCCGGCCCAACGCCACGACGCGGGAGGTGTCGGTTGATCGAGCGACACGATCGCGCCGCCGATGTCCTTCGGATGTAGATGCACGGCGCGAATGTCATCGTGGTTCGCTTCCCAAATCACTCGGACGCCGAGGTGGTCGAGCCGCGCGCGGTCGCGGGCTAGATCGTCGGTTTGCAAAATGATCATGTAGCCCGAGTCGCCGCGCCGTTCGAGATGTCGCCCGGCGGCGGTGCCGGCCTGCGTCGGCGAGATCACTTCGAGAAACTGATCGCCG
Source organism: Sulfurifustaceae bacterium (assembly GCA_041485885.1). GTDB lineage: Bacteria > Pseudomonadota > Gammaproteobacteria > Acidiferrobacterales > Sulfurifustaceae > JACQFZ01. The sequence continues at coordinate 12,269 of JBGPKL010000076.1, read as the reverse complement.
ATGGGCATGACGGCGTTGTGCACGCCGAACTCGGCGACTTGCGGATCGCGAAACGCCACGCGTACGCCGAATACGCTTTCGAGATCGCTGACCGTCGACGCGAGATCGCGGGCGACCAGCACGACCTGGCGGATTCTTAAGCTCATCGGGCTTTGAAATTCGGCTGGCGTTTCTCGAGGAACGCCTTGACGCCTTCGCGGTGGTCTTCGGTTTCGCCGCAACGCAGGTGGGTCCACGCTTCCCGATCGAGCATCGTCGCGTAATCCTGGGTGGACGCAAGACGAACGTTTTCTTTCATGTAGCGGTACGAGACGAGCGGACCGCGGGCGACGCGCGCGGCGAGCTCACGCACCGTGGCCATGAGCTGATCGTGCGGGACGACTCGATTCACGAGACCAAGCTGCAATGCTTGCTCGGCGGTCAATACGTCCGACAGAAAGAGCAGCTCCTTCGCCTTCGCTTCCCCGACGAGCCGGTTCAACGGCCACGTGATGCCGAAATCGCCGCCGAATCCCACCTTCGCGAAGGCCGTGGTGAGCTTCGCTTTGTCCGAAGCGATGCGCAGGTCGCACGCCAACGCGATGCTGAGGCCCGCTCCCGCGGCGGCGCCGTTGACGGCGGCGATCGTGACTTTCGGAATCGAATACAACAACCAGGACAACCGATGCGACGCGCGTTGCCGGTCGAGCTTCTGCTCGAATGTCAGCGCCCCGCCGCTGGCGGTATTCATCGCCGAGACATCGCCTCCGGCGCAAAAGCCGCGATCGGCGCCGGTCACGACGACACAACCCACCGCCGGATCGGTGCCGCATCGCTCCAATGTCGCGATGGCCTGTTGAATCATGTCTGGCGACAGCGCGTTCAGCTTATCCGGACGATTCAACGTGAGAATGGCAACGCCGTCCTTGATGTCCACGAGCAAGGGATTTTCGCTGGTCATAACAGACTCCTTACGGTTGGTGTCTACGCGACGAGATCGTTGGTGGTTTACGGCCCATCAACGCGCTACGCATGCAACGCGAGCTCTACGACGACGAGCGATATCTTCTTCATGGTTCTCCTGCGAGTTATTGGTTACCGTCCTTCAGCCCAGCCAGTGCAAAACGACAGCCGAAATTGATTCACGCCGCAGGTTTTCAGTCGGCGACCTTGATCACCAGTTTTCCGATATTTTCGCCGCGGAAAAGTTTCAGCAGCGTTTCCGGAAAGGTTTCGATCCCCTCGACGATTTCCTCGCGCGCTTTGAGCCTGCCCTCGGCGATCCAGCCGGCCATCGCCTTGGCGGCTTCGCCGAAGCGCGGTGCGTAGTCGAAGACGACGAAGCCTTCCATGCGCGCGCGGTTGACGAGCAGCGACATGTAGTTTCTCGGTCCGCTGATCGACTTCACATCGGCGTTGTATTGCGAAATCGCCCCGCACAGCACCACCCGTGCCTTGCGCGCGAGTCCTGCCAATGCGGCTTCGAGAATCTCGCCGCCGACGTTGTCGAAATAGACGTCGATCCCGTTCGGACAATGTTCGCGCAGCTCCTTGCGCACGTGCTCCTGCTTGTAGTCGATCGCGGCGTCGAAGCCGAGTTCGTCGACGACATAGTGGCATTTGTCCGTTCCACCCGCGACGCCGACGACGCGGCAGCCTTTGATCTTCGCGATCTGGCCGGCAACCGTGCCAACCGCGCCAGCGGCGGCGGAGACGACCACGGTTTCTCCGGCCTTGGGTTGTCCAACGTCGAGCAAGCCGAAATACGCGGTCATGCCGGGCATACCCAGCGCACCGAGATAACGCGACAGCGGCGCGAGCTTCGCATTCACTCTGGTTACGTCGGCAGCTTTGAGGACCGCGTATTCCTGCACGCCAGTCGTGCCACTCACCGCGTCACCAACCGCGACACTCGAGTCGTTCGACTCGACGACGTGCCCGACACCGCCGGCTCGCATCACCGCGCCGATGGCTACGGGCTGGACGTACGAGCGGCCTTCGTTCATCCATCCACGCATCGCTGGATCGAGCGAGAGATATCGCACCTTGACCAACACCTCGCCCGGGCCCGGCTTTGGTACCGGTGCCGTTGTAAACTCGAAATCGCTGCGCTTGACCATCCCAACCGGACGAGCAGCCAATTTGAATTGTCGGTTTTGAAACGTGTTCATCGTGGAAAGCTCCGTAGAATTTATTTTTCGCGGCTTGCAGCCGAAGCGTTGCCTCACATACGAGTAGAGCGCTATCGGCGCTCAACGGCTGCGCCGTTTGATCGCGGACGCCTTTGCCTCTTCGGTTGCTGCTTGACGCACCTCAAGCGTGAAGCGGATGAGCGCGATCACGAGCGCGAGGACCACGGGGCCCAGGAAAATTCCGATCGCGCCAAACGCCGAGACGCCGCCGAGCACGCCGATGAAGACCGTGAGCGTACCGACGTCCGCGCGACCCGAAACCAGCCACGGGCGCAACACGTTGTCGATGGTGACGACAAAGACGCCCCACGCGAGCAGAAAGATCGCCGCGCCCCAGCGCTGTTGTGCCGCCAGCACCAGCACGGCCGGCACCCAGACGATCGGCGTGCCGGTCAGGGGCACGAGCGCGAACAGCGCCGCGAACACACCGAAGACGATCGGCGACGGCAGTCCCACGATCGCGAAGCCGATGCCGACGAGCGCGCCCTGAGTCAGCGCGGTGACGCCGGTGCCGTAAACCACGGCGCGGGTGACGGAAGCGAGATGCCGGAAGAGCCGATTCTTGTCCGCGGTGGACACGGGGATGAGCGCGAGCACCGTGGCGAGCATCCGCCGGCCGTCGCGGATCACAAAAAAGAGCAGGAACATCATGAGAACGAAACCAATCGCGGTGCCAACGGCGCCCAGAAATATTTTCCCGCCCATCGAAGCGAGGAATTGGAGAACCGCACGCGTGGCCTCCACGATCCAACCCTGTATCTGCGCCAACGAGATACCGAAGGATTGCTGCGTCCATGCGAGCGCGTCCCCGAGCACGGGAACATTGGCGAGGTCGGAAAGCTCGGATGTCGGATGGTCGGTGGCGAGTTGTTGTGCATACTGAAGCAGCTCCGCGACCTGCGCGGCAAAGGCGGCGCCAAGCGCGGTGACCGGCCCGAGCACTACGAGCAACGTCGCAACCGTAAGCAGCCCGGCGGACCAGTTCTCCCGGCCGCGCAGCTTGCCGGCGAGCCACCGGTGCAAGGGGTGTATCAGAAAGGCGATGAAAAGCGCCCATGCGATCGGCGCGAAAAACGGCAGCAGGATCAGATAAAGTAGGAAACCGAGCAGTGCGAGCGTGAGCAACGAGAACGTGCGCGCATAGAAGAGTTCACCGCGTGTAGTGGGGGCAGACGTATCGCGTTTCACGGTCAATCTTCCTCGCCGTTGGGGCACGGACGCAGAGCCGGCGCCACCGTTTCGGCAGCCCCGTGCAGGGTTTGCGAGGATTGTAATCAATCGCGTGCGGGTCTAGCTAACTTTCGATCAGGCCGTGACGCCCGACGCTTGTCCGGTGAGGTTTTGAGGAGAGCGGGGTTCGAGTTTCGATCATGTTTTGTCGCCGGTCAGGCGAATCGCACCGCGCATGCTACCTGGCGGGAAGCCATGATTCTCGCCTTTCTATACATATAGAGTCTCAGAACGGAACGAAGACGCGGCGCGGATCCCCGGGAAGAACGCGGCGGGCCTGCGCGCTCCACGCTCGTGCGCTCCGCCATGGCGACTCGGCGACACGCGGGTCTCGCGCAAGCTCGGCATGACGCTGAGGAGGTCGATGGAACCGTCGCCGCTTCGCCGCGCTTCGTTTTGCGTTACGACGGGCATAACATGTTCTGTCATCGTGTAGAGATCGCGCACACAAAACAGGTGTAATCATGGATTTGCAACTATCCGACAAACTCGCGCTGGTCTCCGGCAGCACCGCGGGTATCGGCTACGCCATCGCCGAAACCCTCGCGCGCGAAGGCGCGCGCGTCGTCGTCAACGGTCGCACGCAGGCGGCTGTCGATGACGCACTGAGGAAACTGAAAGAGGCGAGCGGCGGTACCGCGTTGGGCTTCGCGGGCGACTTGGGCACGGCCGCGGCGGCGGCGGAAGTCGCGCAGCGATACCCGGACGTCGAAATTCTCGTCAACAATCTCGGCATCTACGAGCTGAAGCCGTTCGAGGAAATTCCGGACGCCGACTGGCTTCGCATCTTCGAAGTCAACGTGTTGAGCGGCGTTCGCCTCGCGCGACTTTATCTGCCGGGAATGAAACGGCGCAATTGGGGCCGGATCATTTTTATTTCGAGCGAGAGCGCGGTGCAGATCCCGGTCGAGATGATTCACTACGGCATGACCAAGACCGCGCAGCTCGCCGTCGCGCGCGGTCTGGCCGAAGCTGTTGCGGGCACCGGCATCACGGTGAACAGCGTCTTGCCGGGCCCGACCAATTCCCGCGGCGTCGGCAGTTTCGTGGAATCGCTGGCAAAGTCGCAGGGTAAAACCTTCGGCGAAATCGAAAAAGAATTCATCAAGCGAGCCCGGCCGACGTCGCTCATCAAACGTTTCGCGACGCCGGCGGAAGTCGCGACGATGGTCGCCTATGTCGCAAGCCCGCTCGCGTCGGCGACCACCGGCGCGGCCTTGCGCGTGGACGGTGGCGTCGTCAAGAGCGCTTTTTAGCGCCAACGATTCGCACCTCTTTCCAGGAGACAGTCATGGACAGGCTGCGCTTGCCGGTTCTGTTAGGGAACCTCTGATTAACTCAGACGAACCGCCAAGGACGCTAAGGACGCGAAGGATTTTCCTTCTTGTTCAGCCCCTTTTCCTTGGCGTCCTTAGCGTCCTTGGCGGTTAAGAAATTTTTTTCAGACATTTCCTAGGAACGAGACGAGCCGGATGTTGAAGTGGAGGCGCGAGAACGTTGCGTCGAAATATCACGCGACCGAGGCGTCGAAGGCGCCGGCGTAACGTCGGCGCGATGTGACGGTCAGACCGCACCCTCGCGGATCACCGTGTTTCTATCCTTCGATTTCTCCGTCGAAGAGGACGAACGTCGACGGTCGCGCGCCCGGCCGGTCGCCTTCCATCAAATAAAAACCCGCTTGCATTTGAGTCAAGTTTTCGCGCCGGTATAGCTGCGAGCGAATGACGTACGCCTGCCCGGGAAAGAACGGCTTGCGGAAGAGCAGACGCGCGCGGGCGATGCGATGCTTCGCGACCGGCAGGCCGGCGCCGTGGAGCACGCGCGAAAATTGATTTTCCCCGCCGGTGACGTACTCCTGGACGTTCACGTGCTGATTGATGTCGGTGTTGGGCATGCCCCATACATCGGCGCGGTCTTGCCAACCACGCGTGTCGACGCGTTCATAGCCGTCCGGCGCCGCGCTCATCCCTTCGACCGACGGCAACGGCTTCTCCCACCGATGCTCCTTCATCACACGCAGCTCATCCGGCACCGCCGTCACTTGGCGCTCGCCCGCGGCGGCGACCGGCTTGGTGATGACGTGCAGGATCTCGGCCGTGCCCGCTTCGACGATCGCGCCGGTGCCGTCGTCGAAACCGAGCGCGTCGTTGCCGTGCGAGCGCGCTCGGCCTTTGATGATACTGTGCGAACCGAGCAGTAACCGCTCGGTGCCAACACGGGCCGGTTGATTGTTTGCATCCGTGACGCTGCGGTAAAGCTTCAGCGTATGATCATTCGTGAGCTTGCGTCCGAACGCGATCGGTGTCGCGCCGCTCTTGAAGTCGAGGTAGAACATGATCTGCGCGATGCCCTTCTTGCGCAGCGGCATCATCTTCAAGTGCGCATTCAACGTCGTGAAGATCGGCGGCATGCAGATGCCGACGAACCCGCGTATGCGGATACGGTACGTCATGTCGAGGTGATCGAAATGCGACGGCGTTTCGCCGACGCCGGTCAGGGCGTCGAGGGGGTGGTTCGTTTGGGACATCGCGGCCTTCGGTTGGGTTTAATGCGTATGGCGTTTTTCTGTCGCTATTATATCGCTTCGCCGTAAGAGAGTATCGCCCTCCCTGCCGCGTCGCGTGGGACGTGTTGAGAGATTGCGCGGCCTCGGAGCGGGTAGGCGGTATTTGTTATGGGGGAAGAGCTATGGTAGCTTGCGCTGGCATACGCGACTGACAATCTGACGCAGAAATAACGACGTCCGCACAAAGCGGAGGGATCATGAGCATCGCGACGAGAATCGATTTGCGCCCGGCGGCTTGGGTTGCGGCGTTATTCGGGATGGCAGTTTCCGGATGTACCAGCCTGACGACGGTAAACGGCACGGACAACAGCGCGTTTCTGCCCTCGATGCGCATCGCCTGGGATGTGAGCAGCTCACCGGCGTCGTCGCCGTCCGCTTCTTCCTCGCAGCCACACAGCGGGCGCGCGATGGAACTATTCGTGGCTCACGGCTCCGGTGACTCCACACAGAGCCTCAGTGCCGGTCAACAACCGATTCAATTCGGCGGTGTTACATTTAACGCGCCGCTCTCGATCCGCGAGCAGTTCGATTTTTCCCTGGCAACACTTTCTTATCGTTGGCGCAAGCTCTTCAACAACGTCGGCTTCGAAGTTCTCGGCGGCGTTGGCTATGGCGCGCTCGACGCGACGCTCGATGCGGGCGCGCAGCACGGTACCGAGAACCCCAGCAAGTTCGTTGGGGCGGGCGCCGTCGGCGTGATCTGGAATCTGACCCCGAGCACCAGCCTGCAAGGCCGAGTAACCATCGGTGCATCGTCGCGCTTTTCGTTTGGCAGGAGCGAGGCTGTTGTGGTCCAGGCACTCGGGAAGAATGCAGCGGTGCGCGCCGGTTGGGCGTGGTGGAACTGGAACGATGACGCTAACACCAGTTCCGACATCCATTTCAAGCTTTCCGGTCCGACCCTCGGTCTTGACCTGGAGTTCTAACGAGTTCGGCAAGTCCCGCGAGGAGTTCGGCGCGCAACGCGATCGGTGAGGCCCGCGATTGTGCATCGCTCGCGCGGTGCTGCCGAGAATCTAGGATCGCGCACGCGTATGTCGTTGCGTGCGGCTTGCGAGCAGCGCGATCTGACGGTCTTGCAGCGGAGCGAAGAGCGCCATCGCGACGATCGCGCCGATCAGCGCGAAAAACATATCCGATTGCGTGTCCCACGGGCCGCCTTGCGTGCCGAGAAATTCATCCGCTCCTTGCCCGAGGGCCAATGCGCTCCACCACTCGATCAGCTCATAAAGCGCGCTGATCGCCAAAGCGACACACACGGATAGGAATGCCGCCATGCGCTTGTTCGAAACGTACTTCATGCGCAGCAGAATCTCGCGAACGATAAGCGCAGGCACGAAGCCTTGCGCGAAGTGTCCGATCTTGTCGTACGGGTTTCTCCCGAGGTCGAACCACTCTTGCAGCCACGCGCCGAGCGGCACGCGGGCGTAGGTATACGCGCCGCCGACGATAAGCACGAGCGCGTACAACGCTATCAGCGTGTAGAGCAGGTTGGTGAGCGGAAAGCGTCGATAGCTCACCAGCAGAACAGGCGCCGCGATAAGAACCGGCGCCACTTCGAGCAGCCAAGTCGTCCGGTCGTAGGGATGGATGCCCGAGAGGACGAAGCCGATGAGCACCAGCGTCCCGAGACCGATGTGGATGGACGCGCGCGCTATCAAGTTACGCTTGCGCGCGAGGCGCGGCGGCGCGCCGCGTTCTTAGCCGTTGATTGGCGCATACCCGCGTGATCTCACGGGACCCGTACTCTGAATATCTTCGGCGCAGCGCACTTTGACGGCGTCGGGTTATTCTTCGATTCTTGGAACATCTATTTAATAGTGATGCTGCCGACCATTCCCGCCTGGGTATGGCCGGCAATGGTGCATCGTAGATCGCTCAAAGTGCCCGTCTTGACAGGCACGAACCACCACTCGGTTGTGCCTTTGGGGTGCACCTCGATCTCGCGGATTTGTCCTTTCACTTCGGCGGTCGGTTTGCCATCGGTGCCGTTGACTTGAACCTTGCGTGTAAAGACCGCCTGTGCCAGTCCGTCGGAGGAAAAATAATGTTTCTGCGGGCTCGGGTTCGATAGAACCAATCGATAAAGTTTTCCGGTTTCCAAGCTAATCGTTTCCGGGAAGAACCGAAGGGCGTCCTTTTCGTTTCCGAGTTGTACCTTAACCTCGACGGGCTCCTGAGCCGTCAGATCCCCGACTGCATTCGCCAAACTCATGGGAAGCAAAATGCCGGCAGCGACAGCGAGCAATCGTGCGAATAGTGGGAACATAGTATGCCTCCGTTGCACAGTTGATTGTTGATATCCGCGATTGATCCGCACTCTGTCCGTGCTGCGGGGTTCGATCGCTTCGCTGAATAAAACAGATACGTGCCGAGCGCGTCAAGCGGAAATGCGGTCGCGGCAAGATGCACGCTATCGTTACGGAAATCATCGCGCGCGCGGTCTTCCTCGATGCGCTCAACAGCCGCGCAAGCACTTCCGTCGCGGGCGACGCCAAGGTCTTGTATTGCCGTATCAGTTTCGACGTCGACGCACCGCTTTCGCGCGTCCGGTGGAACGCATGGTTGGATCTTTTGGTCTTCGCAGTTCTTTTCTGATAACGAGCTTCAGGCCCGACCATACCGCATCGACGGCGCAGACCTTTATATCAACAAGACCCGGACTGCAACCTTCCTTATTGTGTCTTCCGTGATGTCGGTAGGCACTCTGGCGCCCTCTCCATTTGCGTAGGATGGGTGGAGCGAAGCGTAACCCATCGGGCTAGTTCACCAGAACCTCCTTCATGAGGTCTACCAAAGATTCGATTGCGGCCGCTATCGATCATGCTTGCCGGTTCGATTTATTGTGATGGGTTATGCTTCGCTCCACCCATCCTACTCATGCTCATCCGTGCGCCAAGTCGCCACGGAATCGTGGTAGATTTGTTAAAACGTTTGGGAGAAGAACGATGACAAAGAACTTCGTGTTGCTGCTTACTCTGTTGCTGTCATCCATCGTATCCATCGCCGACGATGGCGCTACGATTTACGCGAAGCGCTGTGCGCAATGCCACGATGAGTCCTCGACGATCCGTGCCCCGCGTCCGGACGCGCTTCGCAACATGAGCCCCGAGGGCGCGCTCGCTGTCTTGACCGAGGGGACCATGAAGTTGCAAGCCGCGTCGCTGAGCGAAGAAGACCGGCGGGCGCTTGCAGAGTTCGTTACGGGCAAGAAGTTTGCCGCCGCGTTGCGGTCCGAAACATCGAGCGGCGCCTGCCCCGCCGGTGCGACCTTCAAGGATCCGCTGTCCGGTCCGCGATGGCTGGGATGGGGAGCGGAGTTGTCGAATGCACGGTTCCAGTCTGCGGCGGCAGCGGGGTTGAAAGTGCAGGACATCCCGAAGCTCAAGCTGAAATGGGCGTTTGGAATTCCCGACGTCTCGCGAGCTTGGGCGCAGCCCGTTGTCGCGGGCGGACGTGTGTTCGTCGGCACGGCGAACGGCAAGGTCTACTCGCTCGATGCGGCCACCGGATGTGTGCACTGGACCTATGACGCAGGCAACGGTGGCGTGCGCACGGCCATCAGTATTGGACCCGCGCCGGGCGGCGCATCTAGTCGATGGGTAATTTATTTCGGCGATCGGCGAGCGACCGTGTACGCAGTGGACGCCGCCACCGGGCAGGCTCTATGGAAAACAAAGGTCGACGATTTTACAGTCGCGACTATCACCGGTTCGCCGGTGCTTTTTGAAAATAAGTTGTACGTCCCGGTCTCGTCCGGCGAGGAAGTATCGGCCGTGAACCCGCAGTACGAATGCTGCAAATTCCGCGGCAGCGTAGTTGCACTCGATGTCGCCACCGGCAAAGTCATCTGGAAGACGTACACGATTGCTGAAACACCGGCGCCCACCCATCTCAACAAAGTCGGCGTTCAGATGTGGGGGCCCGCGGGTGGCGCGGTGTGGTCGGCGCCGACGATAGACGCGAAGCGGCGTCTGCTCTACGTCGGCACTGGCAACGCGTACAGCGAGCCTGATCCCGGCACTACGGATTCCGTATTGGCCATTGAAATGGATACGGGCAAAGTCGCTTGGGCGCGTCAAATGACGGCGAAGGATTGGTACAGCATCTCGTGCAGCAGGGGGAAAGAGAACTGCCCCGAGCCGGCCGGACCGGATTTCGATCTTGGAGGTTCGCCGATTCTGCGCACGCTGGCGAACGGCAAAACGGCGCTGACGTTCGGCCAGAAATCGGGGATGGTCTTCGGCATCGATCCGGATAAGAAGGGCGCGGTTATTTGGGAAACGCGCGTGGGGCGGGGAAGCTCGCTCGGCGGCGTCGAGTGGGGATCGGCAGCCGATGAGGAGGCGATTTACGTGCCTGTCTCGGACGTTGCGAATCCCGGACCGGAAGGCGCGGGCAGCATGAACGCGCTCGATCTTGCCACCGGCAAGAAACTTTGGACGCTACCTTCGCCGAAGCCGGATTGCACCGGCAAGACAGCGGCCACGGGTGGTGGCCTTTCGTTCGGCATCCCCGGATGCAGCGGCGCACTGTCGGCCGCCGCGACGGCGATTCCGGGCGCCGTATTCGCCGGCTCGATTGACGGACACTTCCGCGCATACGCAGCAGCCGATGGAAAAATAATTTGGGACGTGGACACCGCAAAGGAATACACCACGGTGAATGGCGTGAAAGCGAACGGCGGATCGCTCGATGCCGCAGGCGCGGCCGTGGTCAACGGCGTAGTGTATGTGAATTCCGGCTACGGCGTGTTCCAAGGCATGCCGGGGAACGTACTGCTAGCTTTCTCGGTCGACGGAAAATAGAGCGATAGGGAAGCTCTATGGAACGTCTGATTGAGTTCGTCATTCCCGCGAAAGCGCGCGGAAGCGGGAATCCAGATAGTTCATCAATTCTGCTGTAATTTCTGGACCTCCGTTTTCGCGGCGGTGACGAAGTGTTTTGCATCATCCTGCTAACCGTTTGAGCTAACCCCAGCTGCCGTGGGTGGTCTGGGTTGAGCGAAGGTTCGGCCCACCTTTATGCTCTACGCGAGCGGCGTGTGACATATTCGCGCAACACGCTGTCCATGCGCGACTGCCAACCTTCCCCGGTGGACTTGAAGTAGGCCAAGACCTCCCGGCTATAGCGCACGGACACGAGCTGCTTTGTGATTGCGGACTTAGGTCGGCCGCGCAGCGCTCGCATCGGAACCATAGACTTCAGCTGCCTGGGCGTGAGTGGCTGCGCATCCGGATCAGTCAAGGCAGCAGCGGTAATGGCCTTATCTTTCTTAGAAGTAGGCATCACGACGGAAGGCCGCTTAGAGACTTTGGACATAGTGTTTCACCTCGCGACGATTGGCTTGGCGCAAGCTGATGATCCGTCGCACCTCGCCACGTTCCACAAACGCTACGTAGTAGAGGATCCGGCGCTTCGGCGCGAGCGCGATCATGCGCAGCTCGTTGTACTCGAAGCGGTCGTCGATCCAGACCAGCGCAGCTTCCCAATCGAGTTCGCCCGCCAATGCGAGAGAGACACCATGCTTCGCTTGATTCGCTGCGTCTTTGACAGGATCAAACTCGATACGCATGCATTAATGTAGCTACAGTAAATAGGCTTGTCAATTGGCGGAGAGACGTGAAGGACACGAGGTCTGTTAACGTGCCCCCTGTTAACCGAGCCGGAGAGCAGCGAAAGATGTCGCATCGGATCTCGCACGCCGTTCGACACAGTTCGTCTCGGCGCGGTTATAGGTTGCACGAGCGTGGCGAAGAACAATTCCCTGCCGACGACGGGACCAGGAAAAAGAATTTCGAACGCTTGGCCGACGACCTGGCCCACGAGCTGGAGATCGTCAGTACGCCCCATGTGTAACCGATCTCCCCGGACTAATTTGTTACCTATGTCCCCGACCGCTCACATCCCGGCCTCCCGACGATTGCGATAGTTCTGTACCTCACCTTCAGGACCCCAGACGATGAAAGGCGATTAAATGCCTCGCGCACTTGAAGGTTCGCCTTCTTCCCTGCTGGCGAACTCCGCTCGGGCATATATGAGCGAGAAAAGACTAGGCTTGCAAGCCCATCCTCACCTAGCAGATGCTCATGTGGCCAGGAGAACTCCAGCGGAACGGCTGCCCCAAAGAATTTTGGAACGTCAGCACGATCCTCATGGGCAACTATTGATCCCTGCATTAATAATGTCCTACTTTAGCCGCAAAGAAAGAGGGCTATGGTGAATAAAGGAGCGCAGCAGCGCCTGTTGGTGTTGCAGACGCCGAGCCGACGCATGGGCCATGGCCGCAAGCTCCGTCACCT
>JBGPKL010000075.1:0-14280 GCA_041485885.1 Sulfurifustaceae bacterium | reverse complement strand
TCGACCGGCAGATTTCCATCAGGGCCCGCGGCAAACATTGCCGCATCAAAGGCCGGATGTATGGCTGCACGCTTTACCTGCTCGCTATCGCCGAAGGATGGCTTGGCAAACAGGGGGCGTCCATGTATGGGATGAGGGTGGTAAGGCGAAGGTCGTCGATGACCTTTGGGCCGTGTACCCTCACCCCTCGCCCTCTCCCTGAAAGGGAGAGGGAATAACAGGTAACTTTCAACGACGGAGAAAACAATGCGCGTAACAAAGCCAGAAGACATGAGCCGCGCCTTCGCCACGCTGGTTGAAGCCGGAGATCTCGAGGCATTACTTACTCTCTATGACGTGAACGTCAAATACGTGTCACGATCCGGTCAGATCGTCGAGGGCACATCCGGGATTCGCAACGCATTTCAATGGGTGCTCGCATTCAAAGGGAAGTTTCACATAGAGAACAAATACTGCGTCACAAACGGCGATACCGCCCTGGTGCACGCCGCGTGGAGCATGAATGGAACCGGCGCCGAAGGAAGACGCGTCGACGCGCAAGGCAACAGCACCGAAGTGCTGCGGCGCCAGGCGGACGGGACGTGGCGCTACTTAATCGACCATCCCTTCGGCGCGGAGGCGTAAGACGATGACCTCCGACAACCGTTCCGACGCTGAATTCTTCGCCTCCGCCAACAAGAGCCTGCCGTTCTCCGCCGCCGTGCGAGTCGGCAACATGCTTTATCTCTCCGGTCAGCTCGGCATCGACGCATCGGGCAAGCTCGTCCCCGGCGGCATCGCCGCGGAAACACGACAGACGATGGAAAACATCAAAGCGACCCTCGAGCGCTACGGCTCGTCGCTCGATCACGTCGTTAAAGCGCTGGTGATGATGGCTGATATGTCGGAGTGGGGAGAGATGAATAAGATTTACGTCGGTTACTTTCCGAAGCACCTGCCGGCGCGAAGCGCGCTCGGAGCGAACGGCCTCGCGCTTGGAGCGCGAGTGGAGATTGAATGTATAGCGGTGCTCAGATAGCACGCACAGCTGTCTTCCCCGCTTTCGCGGAGATGACAACAAGAGGCGGAGGGTGGCACTCCCGAGTGCGTGGCTTGCGGAATACCGCCCTTCCCCCGATACTTCCCCACGCGATTCGCGCCCGCGAACCGCGCCGCGCAACAAGGAGCCCACCCATGGCCAAGGTCAAAAATCCTTCGCGTCGTCGTTTCATCATTCTTACCGGATTGGTCGCCGGCGGTCTGGTCGTCGGGTATGCGTTGCGCGATCGCGATCGGCTGGCCAAGCGGGGAGCGTTCGGCGGAAACGCGAAGCAGCCGGCGCTTAACGGGTGGGTGAGGATCGATCGCGACGGTGTCGTGACGGTGGCGGTGCCGCATCAGGAAATGGGGCAGGGCGTTTACACCTCGTTGCCGATGTTGCTGGCCGAGGAGCTCGACGCCGACTGGAGCAAAGTGCGCCCCGAGCAGGCACCGATCGACAAGATTTATGGGAACTACGTGATTCTGGGCGACGGGTTGCCGGTCGATCCGGAGGACACCGGTACCGTCGCGACGACCGTGCGTTGGGTCGGCTTTAAGATCGGCGAAGCGCTGGGATTGCTTGCGACCGGCGGCTCGAGCTCGGTCCGAAACGCTTGGGAGCCGATGCGGCTCGCGGGCGCATCCGCGCGCGAGATGCTCGTCGCGGCGGCGGCGAATAAGTGGAATGTCCCGGCCGGCGATTGCGCGACCGAGAACGGCTTCGTGCTGCACAAAGCGAGCGGCCGCAAGCTCGGATACGGTGAGCTGGCCGCGGACGCCGCGAACATCGAGCCGCCGAGCAAACCACGACTCAAGGAGCGCAAGGATTACAAGCTCATCGGTAAATCGATGCCGCGGCTCGATACCGCGGCGAAGGTCGATGGCTCGGCGCGGTTTGGAATCGACGTGAGACTTCCGGGCATGCGCTACGCCGCGGTGGCTCAATGTCCGGTGTTCGGCGGAACATTAAAGGCTTTTGACGACGCGAAGATCAAGGAAATGCCGGGCGTGCAGACGGTCGTCGCCGTTCCGAACGGAGTCGCCGTCGTCGCCGACAGTTATTGGCGCGCGAAGACGGCGCTGGCGGAACTTCCCATCATATGGAACGAAGGTCCGAACGTCGCGCTCGATTCGAACGCGATCTACGCGCAATACACGCGCGATCTGGAGCAAGGGAGCGCGACCAAGTACCGCTCGGAAGGCGACGCGACGGGAGAGATCGGCAAGGCCGCGAAGATCGTCGAGGCGCAGTATCAAGTTCCGTTTGTCGCGCACGCCACGATGGAGCCGATGAATTGCACGGCCATCGTGAGAGACGGTGCGTGCGAAGTGTGGGCGCCGAATCAATCGCCGTCGTTGGCGCGCTGGGTCGCGAGCCGCGTCTCCGGCATCGATTCAGAAAAAGTGACGGTGCATACGACCTATCTCGGCGGCGGCTTCGGCCGTCGCGCGGAAAGCGATTTTGTCGTGCAAGCCGTGACGATCGCGAAGGCGATGCCGGGCAGGGCGGTGCAAGTCATCTGGTCGCGCGAAGAAGATATGCAGCACGATGTTTATCGGCCCGCGGTGATTTCCAAGTTCCGCGCGGGAGTTGACGGCGCCGGCAAGCCTGTCGCGTTGTGGAATCGCATCGTCGGCCCGTCCGTGACGCGCGGTTTTATGGATCGTTTGCTGCCGTATGGCGGCATGGATTTTCCGCCGGACAAAACCAACGCCGATGGCGCGGCGGACATGCCGTACGAGTTTCCGAACTTGCGCGTCGAGCATGTGCTTTCGAAAACGCCGGTTCCGGTCGGGTTCTGGCGCAGCGTCGGCCATTCTTATAATGCGTTCTTCGTCGAATGCTTCATCGATGAAATCGCCGCTGCCGCCGGCAAAGATCCGTACGAATTTCGCCGCAGCTTGCTGGGGCAGCACCCGCGCTTTCTCAAAGTGCTCGAAACCGCCGCGACGAAATCCGGATGGGGCCAGGCACTGAAGCCGGGAATGGGCCGCGGCATGGCACTGCACGAGTCGTTCCGTTCGATCGTCGCGCAAGTGGCCGAAGTGTCGGTCTCGGACGCGGGCGACATCAAGGTTCATCGCGTCGTGTGCGCAATCGACTGCGGCATGGCGATTAACCCCGACATCGTGGCGGCGCAAATGGAAAGCGGCATTACGTTCGGTCTCTCGGCGGCGCTCTACGGCGAGATCACGATCAGCAAGGGCCGCGTCGAGCAGAGCAACTTTCATAACTACAACGTGGTGCGGCTCGCGCAGGCGCCGAAAGTCGAAGTGCATATCGTCGAGAGCGACGCGCCTTTGGGCGGCGTCGGTGAGCCCGGTACGCCCCCGATCGCGCCGGCGGTGGCGAACGCTATATTCGCGGCGACCGGCAAGCGGGTCAGGAAGTTGCCGATTCGGGCCGAGGATTTGAAGTCGGCCTAACGTGTGATGTCCCGAAAATACGCTGCATAAAATCCGGCGACAAAAAATAGCTCTCAGGTAGCCCGGATGAAGGCGCGTAGCGCCGTAATCCGGGGCATTCATACTTCCCGGATTACGCAAGCCCTCACCCCATCCATTCCCGTCGGGGTGCGCAAAATCGCGCGCACCCGCTCAGCGGCGCGAATGCACGTTAAGTGCATTCGCGAAAAACCCCGCTTCGCCTCCCGGAGAGAGAGGGGAGTCGGTTCGCAGATGCGTTTGTTTGATCTGCTTCATCCGGGCTACATGTGGATAGCGACGACGGTCGTCACTTGCGAACGCCGCCTCCCCCTTCGATACTTCGCCCATGAAATTCGAGCTGCTCGCCACCGACGGCGCCGCGCGCCGCGGCCGCATGACGTTCGAGCGCGGTGTCGTCGAGACGCCCGCCTTCATGCCGGTGGGAACTTACGGAACCGTAAAGGCTCTCACTCCCGAAGAGCTGCGCGATGTCGGCGCGGAAATCATCCTCGGTAACACCTTTCATTTGATGCTACGTCCGGGAGTGGACGTGATCCGCGCCCATGGCGGGTTGCACGGCTTCATGCATTGGGACGGGCCGATTCTCACCGACTCGGGCGGGTTCCAGGTTTTTAGCCTTGGCGCGCTGCGGAAAGTGGCGGAGGAGGGCGTGTGGTTTCAGTCGCCGGTGAACGGCGACCGCGTGTTTCTCGGGCCGGAGGAGGCGATCGCCGTCCAGCACGCGCTCGGCGCGGACATTCTTATGATATTCGACGAGTGCACGCCGTACCCGGCGACCGAGGAGCAAGCGCGCGTGTCGATGCAGCTCTCGCTGCGCTGGGCCGAGCGCTCGCGGCGCGCGCATGGCGACGCGCCGGGCGCGCTTTTCGGGATCGTGCAGGGCGGGATGTATCTACCGTTGCGGGAAGCGTCGTTGGCCGGTTTGCGGGATATCGGATTCGACGGTTATGCGATCGGCGGTTTGTCGGTCGGGGAGCCGAAGGAGACGATGCGCCAGGTCGTGGAACACCTCGGCCCGCGCTTGCCCGCCGACCGGCCGCGCTATCTCATGGGAGTGGGGACGCCGGAAGACTTGGTCGACGCGGTGTCTCTCGGCATGGACATGTTCGACTGCGTGTTGCCGACCCGAAACGCCCGCAACGGTTGGCTTTACACGAGCGCAGGTGACGTGAAGATTCGCAACAGCCGATACACCAGCGATACGACGCCGGTCGATCCCTCCTGCGGGTGCTACACCTGCCGCCACTACTCGCGCGCGTACCTGCGGCATCTGCACCAGGCAAACGAGATTCTGGGGGCCCGGCTGGCCACGTTGCACAATCTTTACTATTACCAGACGCTCATGCGCGGCCTTCAGGCCGCCATCGCGGAGAAAAGGCTGGATGATTTCGCGCAGAAGTTTTATCGTATGCGCCGCCAAAACGTCCCGGTTGACGCCGAGGGAAGCTCTGACTGATTTCCGCCGTTCGTGCTGAGCCTGTCGAAGCACGCACGGAGCTTGGGACGAAGCTCGTGGATTGTGCTAGTCGTCCTTCGACGGGCTCAGGACAAACGGAATTGATCGGAGCTTCCAGATCGAAGACCACGGGCGGTGTGTGTCGACGATCCGCACGCGGCCACCATTATTATTCTAAGGAAACGCTATGAATTGGTTCATTACTGAAGCTTGGGCGCAAGAAGGCATCCTGCCGGGAGGGCAATACGGCACCTTGATCATGCTGGTCGGCATGTTCGCCGTTTTTTGGTTCTTGCTCATTCGCCCGCAACAGAAGCGCGCCAAAGAACATAAGGCCATGATCGAAGCGATCGCCAAGGGCGATGAGGTCGTCGTCGCGGGCGGCGTGCTCGGTCGCGTCACGCAGCTCGGCTCGACGTACATCACCGTCGAGATTGCGGACAAGGTCGAGATCAAGGTGCAGCGGCCGGCGATCCAAGCCGTGCTGCCGAAAGGCACGCTCAAGAGCGCGAACGGGTAAATCCTGACCGAGGCGGATCGCACCGCCTCTAGACCCATGAATCGATATCCCGCTTGGAAATATCTTTTGGTCGTGGCAGCCGTCGTGCTCGGGCTGATCTACGCGTTGCCGAACATCTTCGGCGAATATCCGGCGGTCCAGATTTCCGCGACCCGCACGACGAAAGTCGATACCGGAACGCTGGCGCGCGTGGAAAACGCTCTCAAGCGCAATAACCTGGCTTACACCGGCACGATGCTGGACGAGACCGGCGCGAAGGTTCGGTTTGCGGATACCGAGACGCAGTTGCGGGCGCGCGATGTCGTGCAGAAGGAGCTCGGAGACGACTACACCGTGGCGCTCAATTTGCTGCCTGCCACGCCGGTGGTGTTGCGCGCGCTGCACGCCGAGCCGATGCATCTCGGTCTCGATCTGCGCGGCGGCGTGCACTTCCTCATGCAAGTCGATGCGCGCGCGGTGTTGAAGAAGGCCGGCGAAGCCGCCGCCGACGATCTGCGGCGCGTGCTGCGCGAAGCCAAAGTGCGCTACCTCGCGGTGAACCGGCTGGAAAGCGGCACGATTGACGTCGCCTTTCGCGAAGCCGGCGAACGCGACAAGGCGCGCGACGTGATCCGCAAGGAGTTGCGCGATCTGCAAATCGAAGACGTTCAGCGCGGCAACGATTACGTCTTGAGCGCCCGCTTGAGCGACGCGGCACTACTGGAGAAACGGCGCTTCGCCATCGAGCAGAACATCACGGCGTTGCGCAATCGCGTGAACGAGCTCGGCGTTGCCGAGCCCGTGATCCAACAGCAGGGGCTGGATCGGATCGTCGTGCAGTTGCCGGGCGTGCAGGATACCGCCGAAGCGAAGCGCATCCTCGGCCGCACCGCCACGCTTGAAATCATGTTGGTCGATGAAGAGAACGCGCTGTCAGCGGCGAGCGGCCAAGTGCCGATCGGCGACAAGCTCTACAAATTCCGCGATGGCCGCCCGATCCTGCTCAAGAACCGCGTGATCTACTCGGGCGATAACATCATCGACGCCAGAGGCAGCTTCGACAACCAGACGAGCCAGCCGATCGTGTCGATTACGCTCGATTCGAGGGGCGCGGGCATCAATCAGCGCGTGACCGGCGAGAACGTCGGCAAACGCATGGCGGTCGTCTACATCGAGATCAAGTCCGAACGAAAGCTCGACGCCAACGGCCGCCCGGTGCTGGATGAAAACGGGCGCGAGGTGCGAGTGCCCAAGCGCGTGGAGGAAGTCATTACCGCGCCCGTGATCCGCAGCCAGCTCGGCAAGCGGTTTCAGATCGAGGGACTGGAAAGCCCGAAGGAGGCGAACGAGCTTTCATTGCTGCTGCGCGCCGGCGCACTCGCCGCGCCGGTCGAGATCGTCGAGGAACGCACCGTCGGTCCTAGTCTTGGCGCCGATAACATTCAGCGCGGCTTTCATTCGACGTGGATTGGGTTCGCCGCCATCTCCGCGTTCATGATCGGTTATTACCTCACGTTCGGCCTCATTTCGGTGCTTGCGCTTGGCGTGAACGTGGTGTTGTTGATTGCGCTGCTTTCGTTGTTGCAAGCGACGTTGTCGTTGCCGGGCATGGCAGGTATCGCGTTGACGGTCGGTATGGCGATCGATGCGAACGTGCTTATCAACGAACGCGTTCGCGAGGAGCTACGCAACGGCAACACGCCGCAGGCGAGCATCTACGCGGGCTACGAGCGCGCGTTCGGCACCATTCTCGACACCAACATCACGACGTTAATCGCCGGCGTCGCGCTGCTCGCTTTCGGTACCGGGCCGGTGCGCGGGTTCGCGGTCGTGCTGTGTCTCGGCATTCTCACGTCGATGTTCAGCGCCGTCATGGTGTCGCGCGCGCTCGTCAACCTGTATTACGGCAGCCGTCGCAAGCTCGAGCGCATCGCGATCGGCAACACGGCCTGGCGATAGCTTGAACATTCGATCCTAAAGATTGTTGAAACCGCAGATGAACGCAGATAAACGCAGATGAAGGCGAACGAAGAGAATGTTTTTTGTTATCCGCGTCTATCCGCGTTCATCCGCGGTTTCAAAGTTATTTTGGAACAGTAATTTAGAGCGGGTAACGTAATCTAGAGACTGGACGATGGAATTTTTTAAGATCCGTAAAGACATTCCGTTCATGCGGCACGCGTTGGTGTTCAACGTGATCTCGTTGATCACGTTCCTCGTGGCGGTCGCTTTTCTGGCCATACGCGGTCTCAATTTGGGCGTGGATTTCACCGGCGGCACGGTGATGGAAGTGAGCTACGCCCAGTCGGCGGACGTCGCCGGCATTCGAAACGCGCTCGCCCAGCTCGGCTTTCAGGATGTCGCCGTACAGAACTTCGGTACCTCGCGCGACGTACTCATTCGCCTTCCCGCGCGCGAAGACGTCGGCGGCGCCAAGCTCTCCGAGACGGTGATGGGCACGCTGCGCCAGGCCGACCCGAGCGTGCAATTGCGCCGAGTGGAATTCGTCGGGCCGCAGGTGGGGAAGGAGCTGTTCGAGAACGGTGCGCTCGCGCTCCTGTTCGTCTCGATCGGGATCGTCTGTTACTTATGGTTCCGGTTCGAGTGGAAGTTCGGCATCGCGGCGATCATCGCGAATCTGCACGACGTCGTCATCATTCTCGGGTGTTTCGCGCTCTTCCAGTGGGAGTTCTCGCTGACGGTGCTTGCCGCCGTGCTCGCGATTCTCGGTTACTCGGTCAACGAGTCGGTCGTCGTGTTCGACCGGGTGCGCGAGAATTTCCGCAAGATGCGCAAAGCGACGGTGACGGAGGTCATCGACAACGCCATTACCCGCACGATGTCGCGCACCATCATCACCCACGGCTGCACCCAGCTCGCGGTCCTCTCGATGCTGTTGTTCGGCGGCGAGACGCTGCACTATTTCGCGCTCGCGCTTACCATCGGCATTCTTTTCGGCATCTATTCCTCCGTCCTGGTCGCGAGTCCCATCGTGATGTACCTCGGGGTATCGCGTGAGGACCTACTGACCGTCAAAAAAGAGGAAGCGGCGAGCAGTACCCCTTAAAAGAGGGCTTTCCTTTCTAATCGGCCGGTAATCCTCGAAAAGCCGTCAGTCGTCGGTCACACCTTGGCCGCTGGCCGGTGCTAGGCTTAGATGGAAGTTATTCCACTCGAACAAAGGGGAAGGTGCGGCCATGGCCTGGATGCTGTTTCCGGAAAACCCTGCTCTGTCGGCGCTCGTGTTGTTCGCTATCCTCCTGCCGTTTCTCTACGCGGCGCGTGAACCCGCACATCGTTTGTTCGGCGCGCTCGTGCGCGCGATTGCGCAGCCGCTACGGCTCGCGGCACGCGGTTTTGAATCCGCCGCGCGCGAGATGCGCAAGCGCAACGAAATCGTGTTGCTCGCACAAGGGCGCGAGGAAATCACGCAGGCGATCCAGCACGAGTTCGAGCGCGTGACGGCGATCGTACGGCGCGATCTACAAGGTTACCCGGCGTTGCAGCGGCGCCTGCTCGATGAAATCACACGCATCGAAGAGGATTACCAGAAGTGCGGCGAGGTTCCGCCGCCGCCGCCCGAGTGGGTCAAGGCCGTCGAGACGCTGGCGAAGATCAAGTACACGGGCGACGGCCTGGTGCAGAAGATACTGGAGCAGATCAGCGGATCGGTGACGGATATCTACGACAAGGTAACAGCCGAATACCGCCGCTCCTATCAAGCTCGCCACAAGATCTTGGAAGGTTTCCAGCCGTTCTGGCGTTCGCTCGAACAGACGCTGACCCGCGTCGGCAAGAGTCTCACCGGTCTCGAAGAGAGCGCCCAGCGCATCGACGCGCAAATGATGAAATACGAGCAGATCGTGTCGCGCTCGGATGACGTCGTGCATACGCTGACGTCCTCGGCCGCTACGCAGTTCTTCACCGCGGCGTTGGTCGTGACGATCGCGGTCGGTGGTGCGTTCGTCAATTTCTGGCTCATCGCGCGACCGATGTCCGCCATGGTCGGCGGGGGCGAGTATCTCGCCGGCGGTTTTGAGGCCGCGCATATCGCGGCGCTGGTGATTCTCTTGGTCGAAGCGGCGATGGGATTATTCCTGATGGAGTCGCTACGCATCACGCATCTGTTCCCGCGTATCTACAACATGCAGGATCGTATGCGCATGCGGCTCGGATGGACCGCGTTTACGATTCTGTTGATCCTCGCGGGCGTTGAAGTCGCGCTCGCCGTGATGCGCGATCTCATTGTCACGGCGGATATCGAACTGAAGCGCGGCTTAGTCAACGCTGCGGTGGCGCCGCCGGGCGAAGTGAGCTGGATGACGAAAATTCCGGTCGCCGGACAGATGATCCTCGGTTTCGTGCTGCCGTTTGCGCTCGCGTTCGTCGCCATACCGCTCGAGTATCTCATCAGCTCGGGGCGGACGGTGGTGGGGAGCTTGTTGGTTGGACTGGCGCGCGCAATCGGGCTGACGCTGCGGGTGTTGTCGAATTTTACACGCCACGTCGCCAAGGCGCTTACGATGCTTTACGACGTTCTGATCTTCCTGCCGCTCATAATCGAGCGCGCCATCCGTGCACGCCGCGCGGCGCCCGCCGGCGGCGAGACGGACTTGCCGCGTCACGGCGGTTTCCGCAAGACCGGGTAGGGCAATGAAAATTTTCGCGAAGGTCTTGTTGCTGACGGCGGTGACGGTGCTCGCCGTCGGCGGCTGCGCCGATAAGAGGACCTATGCGCGCGCCGTCTACGTGCTCGTCGATACGTCGGGCACCTACGTCAAAGAGGTCGACAAGGCGCAACAGCTCATCAACTATCTGCTCGGCACCCTCAATCCGGGCGACTCGCTCGCCGTCGCGCGCGTGAAAAGTCGCAGCTTCACCGAAAAGGACATCATCGCCAAGGCGACATTCTCCAAGGATCCGATGCAGGCGAACGCACAGAAGCGCGCGTTCAAAGACCAGATGGGCAAGCTCACGGACGTCGCCAAGAAGGGCAGCGCCTATACCGATATCACCGGCGGCATTCTGCAAGCCGCGGAATTCCTCCATGAGACCGGCGCCGGTCGTAAGACGATCCTGATTTTCTCCGACATGCAGGAAGAGCTGGATAAACAAACGCTGCGCGACGTGCCGCTCAATCTGAGCGGCATCAGCATCGTCGCGCTCAACGTGACGAAGCTCAATACCGATAACATCGATCCCCGCCGTTACAGCGGCCGCTTGGAACAGTGGGAGAAGCGCGTCAAGGATGCGGGCGCCACCGACTGGCGCACGGTGAATGATCTGGAGCATTTGGAGCGGATATTCGGCGGGTAGTTGCTCCGCTCTCTTCATACTGCCTCGTTTCTTCCTGTCGTCATTCCCGCGAAAGCCTGAAATCCAGTTTCTTACATTTATTGCATTTATTCCCCTCCACCTTTTAGGGAGATATGAGGAGCCTGCCCCGACTGCCAAGGCCCCGTCAAGATCATCTCCGCCATCGAAGACCCCGAGGTCATTCATAAGATACTCACGCACCTCAACGAAAAAGCCCCCGCCCCGCAACCCGCTCGGCTGCCCGCGTGCCGGGCACCGTCACCCCGGTTAGTGCAGTGCGTGTCAACGGCGCAAGCGATGCGGCGGTAAGAATACGTGGCAGGTGAGTGCACGGCCTAGTGACAGGAAACCCTCAACAAGTATGCGCCACGACGCACACGGCACCAGGGATGTGGCATCGGAGGCGTCCCCTGGGTGGGCGGGGTGCGAATATTCCGGAACCTGAACGAAGGCAGGATCGATTCCGGGGGAAATGGCTTTTATATTTCCGATGCTCTAAAATCTGGCCAGATAGGCCAGAATTGAGGAATACCCGTGAAAAACTCTTGGCAGTTACAGGAAGCGAAAAACCAGCTTTCCCGCATTGTGTCGGCCGCGCGCAATCGGCGCCCGCAGACGATCACCGTGCACGGGGAAGAAGCCGTGGTCGTGGTGTCCGCTGATGATTATCGAGCGCTGCGCAAACCGAAACAGTCGTTGGTCGAGTTCTTTCAACAGTCACCCTTACGCGGGGTGAAACTCAGAATCGCGCGTTCCCGAGACAGCGGCCGGACACCGGTAAAGTTCTAATGTATCTGCTCGATACGTGCGTTATATCAGAACTCATCAAATCCAAGCCCAGCGCCAATGTCACGCGTTGGATCGGCGAGCAACCCGAGTCGGCGCTTTACCTCAGTGCGCTTTCCTTCGGGGAGATTGAGCAAGGCATCGCCCGTCTCGCCAGCGGGGTAAAGAAAAAACGACTCACCGCGTGGGCGAGAAATGATCTGCCGGCAAGATTCGGAGAGCGGGTTTGGTCGGTAGATAGCGCCGTTGCTGCGTCGTGGGGATTCTTTCAAGGCGAGAGTAAACAATCACTACCCGTTGTGGATGGCCTGATTGCCGCCATTGCCCGCGTCCACAACCTTACCTTGGTGACACGCAACACGAAGGATTTCGCGCGTTTCGACATTCCTTTATTGGATCCGTGGTAACAGTGTCGAATGGTAACGTAGCGAAATCGTAACGTACGTTATCTCGAATAACCTGTAATCCTCGCTTTCTGAGACTGTGTATCAAACAACGCGGGCGTTGCAGGGCATTAGTTTAGAAAACAATTTACTCCGCGTGTGTGACTTTTAACCAGTTGGTCGCAGGTTCACTTTCATCGCTCCGCGTCCGGCTTCGCTCCGAAAGTCCAGGGAACTAGGTCCATCCGCCGCGGCCGGTGTGCGGCGCAGATTTGTCTCGGTGGCATTGCACACCGAGTGGCGATTGGGAGAATACTTATGGTGTTGGCAGAAGCTTGCGGTGACGCCAAAAGCGGCTCATCAGCGGCTTGACGCTGGTTCCGTGGACGAGAATGGAAAGCGATACCGCAATTAGCGTCAATTGGATAAGCTCCAAGGCCAGATTTTCGGGGAGACCGTGCTGTATGGCATACATCAGGTAGTACAGTGAACCTATGCCGCGTACCCCGAACCAGCCCACCATGCCGCGTATCGGCCACGAAGTGCGGGTACCCAACAGGCTGGCGAGGACGCTGACCGGGCGCGCCACCATAAACAAAAACAGCGCAAGTCCCACCGCCCGCCAGCTCCAGGAATCGAGAAACAGCGTGCCACCGATCAGCAGGATGAGCATCAATTCCGAGAGCCTCTCCAGATGTTCCTTGAATACCAGCGATCCTTCGCTGACGGTCGGCGGTGGCTTGTTATCGGGGATTGCGTTTGCAGCTTGCGGCTCGATTCTGTCGGTTTGCGGCCGATCCGGTAAATCTCGACCGGCGCCGGCGAGTTTGAGTTCGGTCTGGCGCAGCGCGACGGCAGCGAAAAATACCGCCAGGAATCCCCACGCATCGACCAGGACGCTCAAGCCGTATACCACACCGATCAGGCCGAGTCCGAGGAAGTCGTCCATGAGTTTGTGCTCGGGTGGCTTGCCGCGCAGCTTCCATCCCAAACGGCCCAGTGCGGCACCCGAAATTACCCCGATGGCGATTCCCGCCACCGTTGCCCACAGCACATCGACCAGCGCCCAGCGCAGGCCGAATTCACCGAGCTCGTGCAGCCCGAGCAATCCCATCCCCAGCATCACAAACGGAAAAGCGCTACCGTCATTCATGCCGGCCTCGCAGGTTAACGTGAAGCGGAGCTGGTCGCGGTCACCGGGATGACGGATCTGGACATCGGTCGCCAACACCGGATCGGTGGGTGCTAAGATCGCGCCCAGCAAGACGCCAGCGCCCAGTGGCAGACCGAGTAGATAATAAGCGAAGGCAGCGACCATCCCGACGCTGACCGCCATGGATACAGATGCCAGTAGAATCGGTGTGCGCCAGCGGGCGAAGCTTACCGGCACGGGCATTTTGATGCCGGCAGAAAACAGCGAAATCAGCACAGCCACTTCGGTCAGTACTTCCAACAGCGCCGATTCCTTGAGCGGATTGAAGTGAAATACATTGAGCACCGTAGGTCCGACCAGCAGCCCCACTGCCAGATAGATAATGGCTGGCGTGACCGGCAGGCGCTTGAGCATCGAAAAAGTTATACCCCTGGCGAGCAACAGGCCGCCCACGAGCAGAAACCATAGTGCGCTAGTCATTGTTGGTTACGCTCATTGTATTTCCGGTTTAACGTAACTGCTTTGGCGGTGTTCCACGGTAGTGGATTCGTCAAGAATGGTGCGACGGGTATAAGGAAATATAAAGGCCCTTTTCTCAAAAACCGCCGACCATTTTCTGGGTTCAGATGCCCGTGATCACACTCATCGCGAACTGTACCTGTCCGAGTTTCAGTGAAAATTCGTTGACTGAATTCCTTTGGCCATGATCTGCCGCAGTCACTCTGTTAACCGCGTGCGGCGTCTATCCTCACCTCGACCGCGTGTTCCTGGTGGTCGTCAACCAGAGGAATGGCCTGGTCGTGGCGTTCAACGCCGTCGACCGTTATGCTCGTCTCGCCGATCTTCGCATCATCATCGGCGCGCGTTTGCGAGACGACGATATGGTAGACCGTCTCCCGATACCGGTAGTGCATCGTGAAGGCTTTCCAATCCGCGGGGAGGCACGGCGCGAAATACAGTTTGTCCACTTCCAGCCTCAAGCCGAGAAGCGATTCCACGATCAGCCGATACATCCAGCCGGCCGAGCCCGTGTACCAGGTCCATCCCCCGCGGCCGGTGTGCGGCGTGAGCGCATAGACATCGGCGGCAGCAACGTAGGGTTCGACCTTGTAGGTCGCCACCCCCTCCGGAGTTTTTCCATGGTTTACCGGGTTGATCATGGCCAACAGTTCCCAGGCGCGCCGGTTGTCGCCTAATCGGGCAAACGCCATGGCCACCC
>JBGPKL010000074.1:0-14865 GCA_041485885.1 Sulfurifustaceae bacterium | reverse complement strand
CTTATGCTGTACATGGGTTGTGGATCTCGACTGTTGAGTTGGCGCTCAGGGTTTTCACCCAAAACACCGAGATTCGCAACCTCTTTTCATCGTTTCGCAAAAATATTCCGGACAGTAGTGCGCTTTCGCGGGAATGACGGCATGAAGGAAGCGGGAATGGCGGCGTGAGGGAAGTGCGCTGACGTGTGTTGGAGTAACCACGGGACAATGACAGAACCAAAGAAAGCACAACTGGCCGACAATATCGTTCACTTCGCACGCGTGTTGCGGCGCGCCGGGTTGCCCATCGGCCCGGCCAAAGTGATCGATGCGTTGAATGCCGTGCAAGCGGTCGGCGTCGAGCGACGCGACGATTTTTCGTATGCGCTATCGGCGGTGCTGGTGAACCGGCGCGAGCATCAGGAAATCTTCGATCAGGCGTTTCACGTTTTCTGGCGCGATCCTTACCGGGTCGAGCGAATGTTGCAAGAATTGTTGCAGCTGATGGGCGGGCTGCGCCGCATCGAAAAAGATGGCCCGAAGCTGCCGGAGCGGGTCGCGCGCGCGTTGTTGCCGAATACATCGATTCGGCCGCGGAACAACGATCAGCTGCCACCCGAGGTGCAAGCGGACGCGCGCTTCACCGTTTCGATGCGCGAGGTATTGCAGCATAAGGATTTTGCGAGCATGACGCCCGAGGAGTTGGAAGAGGCGAAGGCGGTGCTGCGCCATTTGCGCCTGCCGCTGCCGGCGTTGCCGTCACGGCGGCTGCGGCCGCGGACGCACGGCACGCGCGTCGATCTGCGCAACACGATCAAGCAAATGGTGAAGCAGGCGGGCGGGGTGGTGCAGCTGCAACGCCGCTCGCCGGATGTGCGCCACCCGACGCTGGTCGTGCTGTGCGACATCTCGGGCTCGATGGAAAGCTACACGCGCATGCTGCTGCACTTCATCCACGCCGTCACGAACGATCGCGATCGTGTCTACACGTTTTTGTTCGGCACGCGCTTGACGAACATCACGCGCAATTTGCGCCACCGCGACGTCGACGTCGCACTGGCCGGCGTGTCGAACGCCGTGGCCGATTGGGCGGGCGGCACGCGCATCGGCGCGAGCTTGAAGGAATTCAATCAGCGCTGGGGCCGACGTTTACTCGGCCAAGGTGCCATCGTGCTTCTAATCAGTGACGGCCTCGACAGCGACGCCGGCGAAGGGCTGCGCCAGGAAATGGAACGGCTCGACCGATCGTGCCGGCAAATCATCTGGCTCAATCCGCTGCTGCGTTACGAGAAATTCGAAGCGCG
The DNA here is from genome assembly GCA_041485885.1 of Sulfurifustaceae bacterium. Lineage (GTDB taxonomy): Bacteria > Pseudomonadota > Gammaproteobacteria > Acidiferrobacterales > Sulfurifustaceae > JACQFZ01. Next base: position 13,582 of record JBGPKL010000074.1, on the reverse strand, counting down.
ACCGGCCGGCATCCGCGCGATGTTGCCGTATGTCGATGCGTTTTTGCCGGTGCACAATCTGGCGAGCTTGACCCAATTGGGCGAGGTGCTGCGCTCGATCGGAAAATCCCGAACGGCTTCGCGCCGCGCCGGTGAACTACGAACGGGTACCTAACAATGGAAATGTCCAACACTCGGATCGTTCCCGCGCCGCAGGAGAAAGTCTGGAAAGCGCTGAACGATCCCGACACGCTCAAGGCATGTATCCCCGGTTGCGAGAGCATCGAAAAAATCTCGGACAACGAATACGCGGTAACGATGACCGCCAAGGTCGGCCCGGTGAGCGCGAAGTTCAAGGGCAAGCTGCGGCTCGCGGATCTGAATCCGCCCAACTCCTATACGTTGACGTTCGAAGGTCAGGGCGGCGCTGCCGGATTCGGCAAGGGCACGGCAAAGGTCAGCTTGGTCCCCGAGGGAACGGGAACGCTAATCAACTATACCGTCAACGCGCAGGTTGGCGGCAAGCTCGCGCAGGTCGGCTCGCGCCTGATCGACGGTGCCGCAAAGAAGATGGCAGACGATTTCTTCGCCGCATTCGCCACCAGAATAGGCGCGCCGCAGGCTGATACCGCTACAGCGCAGGCCGTGTCGCTCGATAAAGCGGGCATGGCATCCGGCGGAAACCGGGTATGGTTGTGGGCCGCCGTCGCGGTCGGCGTAGTCGTGATACTGTATTTCATCGCGCGATGAGTATTGGCCCTCGGCTCGAAAATCGTTCATGTAGGTTGGGTGGAGCCGCGAAGCGGCGGAACCCAACAAGGTAATATCTCGATGGGTTTCGCTTCGCTCCACCCATCCTACCTTTAGCCCGACGCCAATTACCTCGTGCGTCGAATCAGTTTCTGTGTGCTCGGTGCCGCGTGCGGAAGTAGGAGGTTGAGATGGACAGCGTCGATCTGGAAGTGCTTAAGAACAGCGTCAAGTGGCTCGAGGCCGCTCACAAAGTGACGCTCGTCACCGTGACGAAAACGTGGGGATCGAGCCCGCGCCCCGCCGGCGCGATGCTCGCGTTGCGCGATGACGGACTTGTGTCCGGTTCGGTTTCCGGCGGTTGCATCGAGGACGACCTCATTCACCGCGCGCGCACACACACGTTGACCGGCAGTACGCCCGAGGTCGTGACGTACGGCGTCAGCGGTGAAGAAGCGCGCCGCTTCGGTCTGCCGTGCGGCGGCACGATTCAAGTCGTGCTCGAGCCGCTCGCGGACGTAGCACCGATGCGCACGCTACTTGAGAAAGTCGAGCGCCGCGAGCTGGTCGCGCGCGAGCTCGACATCGCAACCGGCGCGAGTAAATTTCGCCCGGCAGCCGCCGATGAAGCATTGCAGTTCGACGGCAAACGATTGATCTCGATTCACGGACCACGTTATCGGCTGATCATCATCGGCGCCGGCCAACTTTCCAAGTTCATCGCGCAGATCGCGCTCGGCCTCGATTACCAGGTCACCGTGTGCGATCCGAGGACTGAGTACACGGACCTCTGGGACGTGTCCGAAGTCCCGCTCGTGCGCGGTATGCCGGACGACGTCGTCGCACAGATGAAACCCGACGCGCACACGGCCGTGGTGACGCTCACGCACGACCCCAAGCTCGACGACATGGCGCTCACCGAAGCGCTCAAATCGGAGGCGTTTTATGTCGGCGCCATCGGCTCGCGCGCGAACAATCAAACGCGGCGCGAGCGGCTCAAGGATTTCGACCTGACCGAAGCGCAGATCGCACGCCTGCACGGCCCGATCGGTTTGTACATCGGCTCCCGCACGCCGCCGGAAATCGCCATCTCGATTCTGGCCGAGATGACGGCGTACCGGAACGGGGTCGTGCTTCCACCGGAAGTGCGCGTCGAAGTGGCGAAGGAAGCGGCGCGAGAGGCGATGTCACCGGTTTGCCCGACGTAGTGGCCCCCTAAGCCCAAACGCTTCGATTGGCGCCGCGGCGCCGATTGCATTGAGTAAAAAATGTTTTCGAGATCGAATTTCACCGTACGCGTCGCCTCGCGGATAACGGTTCTGATCGGCCTGTCGATGCTGTCCATCGATGTCGGTGCGGCGACGAATGTGGTCGTGACCGACAATGCGCGGGCTTCGCTCGTCAGCGACGTTGCGACGGTGAAACCGGGTTCGGCGTTTTGGGTCGGACTGCATCTCAAGCTTCGGCCGCATTGGCACACGTACTGGCTGAATCCCGGCGACTCTGGGCTCGCGCCGCGCATCGAGTGGCGGCTGCCGGAGGGGCTCGCCGCGGGCGCGATTCGCTATCCGTTGCCGCACCGCATTTTGAGCGGAGCGCTTGCGACCTACGGTTATGACGACGAAGTGGTGCTACTGACGCGCATGTCGGCGCTGCCGGCGGTCGGCGCGCAGCGCGAGCTGCTGCTGCGCGCGCATGCGTACTGGCTCGTGTGCGATAAAATCTGCATACCGGAAGAGGGCGAGTTCGAGTTCCGTTTGCCGGTCGGAGCGAACGCGGCGCCAGCGTCCGCGAAGCCGCTGATCGATCGCTACGTCGCGCGCGTGCCGGCGGCGACGCTCCAGTCGCGTTTCAAAATAACCGACGCACAACTACAACTGCGCGTCCGACTGGGCGGCGATGCATCGAACGTCAAGCGGGTCATGTTCTATCCGACTGAGTACGGTGTCGTAGCGCACGCCGCCGAACAAACATGGCGCCGCGCGGGCGACTACGTGGAGCTTACGGTCGCGCGCGGCGAGCTCAAGAATCAAGCACTGCAACATCTCGACGGCGTGCTGAGCGTCGTCGATGCGCGCGGCGTCGAGCGCGGTTATGTGATCAACGCGCTGCCGCAATAATATTGGCGCGATATAATCACCCGCGCCGTGATATACCAAATGCCAACTGCTATCAGGAGTTCGCTATGATTAAGATCAGGAGCCGATTCAACGTTCGCCTTCATGTCTGGGCCGCATCGTGTTTGTTGTCGCTCGTGGCAGTGTCGTTAGCCAACGCCTCGCCCGACATCGGCAAGGCCGCGCCGGAGTTCAGCACGCCCGACAGCAACGGCACGGTGCAGGCGCTATCGCAGTACCGCGGCAAGTACGTCGTCCTCGAATGGACCAACAACGACTGCCCGTTCGTACGCAAGCACTACGGCAGCGGCAATATGCAGACCCTGCAGAAGGAGGAAACCGGCAAGGGCGTCGTGTGGCTTACCGTCGTCTCATCCGCCCCCGGAGCCCAAGGATACGTCGACGCCGCCGGCGCGAACGCGCTGACCCGCGAACGCAACGCGGCACCGAGCGCCGTGCTGCTCGATCCCAAGGGCGCGGTCGGTAAGCTGTACGAAGCGAAAACCACGCCGCACATGTTCATCATCGATCCCAAGGGCACGCTGATATACAAAGGCGGCATCGACGACAAACCGTCGACCAACCCGCAAGACATCCCCGGCGCGACGAACTACATACGCGTAGCGCTGAACGAAGCCACCGCAGGTAAAGCAGTGTCGAATCCGGTAACGCGGCCGTATGGGTGCAGTGTGAAGTATTCGGATTGAGCAGAGTGGTGATCGCGCTTTCGCGCGATCCAGTCGAGTGTAATAAATTACGTAACTTGTGGGTGGTTGACCCCGTCGCTCCCGGCTCCTGCCTCCCGCGAACACTTGTACGTCCCTGTACATCGCGGCAAGTGACTTTTCGGGTGCTGTACAGGGACGTACGAATGTCGCGAAGCGCAGGATGCGCGAGAGCGACCTTGTCCAAAAGAAAAGTCACCAAAAGAAAGGACACCTCGGTCGCGGTGCCGCCCCCTTTTTTTAATCCCCTCCCCCGCAAAGCGGGCGAGGGTTGAGGCCGGTCGTCAATAGTGGACACCCTAAAATTGCAACATCATGCTGCCTGCTGCTGGCCGTAAAGCTGTTGTGTGGACTGGTGTGTTTTGTCGGGCTTGGCGCTACGATTCCGGGGCAATGGGGAAGCGGTAGATCCCAACAACGAAGAAACTTCAGGATACGACTATGCCGCGAGGGAAAAAGACCACGGGCCGGAAGGGAGCGAGCACGAGCCGCGTCGTGGCCGATCGGGCTCGCGCAGAAACCTACCGACACCCTACGGCGCAGAATCTGCTGCGGCCTGAGGTCGGAGTACAGGCGCAGTTTCGCAAGAAAAAGCCGCCGGTTACTTATCGATACGATTCTTCGCTTTCGCCCGCGCTCGACTGGGACGGTCAGAACGGCGCGCGCGAGTTGGCCGAATGGCTGCTTGCCATGGTCGAAAAGACGGCTGCGTTACCTGCGCCGCACGATTTCGACAAGCCGCAAGAATTCAAAGGTAACGATGGCAAGGTGCTTGCCAGTGTGGGCGGCATGCACGATGCCATCGAGCAACTCAAATGTCTAGGTAAGCCGTTTCTCAACTGGGCGGGTAAGGCGGAACGATTGTCGTTCGATGTGCCGACGTTGCCGCTGTTCGTGCATGAGCGCCTCTCAACCAAGGCGATCATCGAAACTCTCACCGGTCACAAGAAGGACAAGCAGCTCGCACTAAATCTAGATCTCTTCGGCGATCCGCAACACTCGATCACCGACCAAGTGCTGAAGGCTTACGAGCACAAGGACCCATGGGTCAATCGCTTAATCCTCGGCGATTCGCTCGTGGTGATGAGCTCGTTGCTGCACTACGAGGGACTGGGCGGACAAGTGCAAATGATCTACATGGATCCACCGTATGGGGTCGAGTTCGGTTCGAACTTCCAGCCATTCGTGCGCAAGCGGGATGTTTCGCACAACGATGACGAGGACATGACTCGCGAGCCGGAAATGGTAAAAGCCTACCGTGATACATGGGAACTTGGACTGCACTCCTATCTGGCATATCTGCGAGACCGTCTACTCCTTGCACGCGAACTGCTTACACCGAATGGGAGCGTTTTTTTACAGATCAGCGACGATAATTTGCACCACGTGCGAGAGGTAATGGACGAGGTATTCGGCTCTGAGAATTTTGTAGTCACAATATTTGTTAGAAAGAAAGGTAGCCAACGAGGAAACGACATCCGTCCGATCAACGACTACCTTTTGTGGTACTGCAAGGATAAAGCAAGGGCGAAGACACGTTTTCTCTATGATTCAAAGCTTGATGCTACTGATCTTGCCGACGAGTTCGAATACGTCGAGATGAGTGACGGTGCCAATCGGCGAACTTCGACGTTTACAGCCGAGGAGCTTGACGAGATTCTAAAACAGGGGGCGAGGCTTTATGTTGCGGAGCCCTTGACATCAGGCGGGGAGTTTCGGACCCAGCTTTACTCTGTGGAGCATGAAGGACGAACGTTTCGTCCTCCACCGAACAATTCTTGGAAGTTTAATAAAGACGGAATGAATCGGATCGTAACTACGGGACGAATCCACATCGGCAAGAACCAGATTCGCTTTAAGAAATACCACACAGACTTTCCATTTCGTGCCCTGACGAATCTCTGGTCAGACCTTGCGGGTGCAACAGATAAGATTTATGTGGTTCAGACCACAATGAAGGTAATTCAGCGCTGCATTCTAATGACAACCGATCCGGGAGACCTCGTGCTCGATCCCACCTGTGGAGGCGGCACAACCGGTTATGTTGCTGAGCGATGGGGACGTCGGTGGATAAACATTGACGTTTCACGTGTGCCTCTGGCGCTTGCTCGTCAGCGGCTATTGACGGCCACCTTCCCTTATTTCGAGCTCTGCGACTCACAGCTCGGGCCTGTCGGTGGATTTGTTTACAGAAGCAAGCAGAGCAAGAAAGGTGAACAAGTAGGCGGCATAGTGCCGCATGTTACGTCAACCACAATAGCCAACGATGAACGCCCTGTAGAGGAAGTGTTGGTAGATCGACCCGAAGTTATAAGCAACGTGATTCGTGTATCCGGTCCATTCTGTGTCGAGGCGACGATACCGACGCCAGTAGATTGGGAAAGCGACGGTGCGCCCGACACAAGCACAGCCGATGCGATGGATTACAGTTCTTTTCTCGATCGCATGCTAGAAGTGTTGCGACGTTCACCGGTGTTGCACGTCGGTGGCGGAAAGAAGGTGGAGTTCAAAAACATTCGCAGGCCGGCGAAGACGTTGTCGCTATCAGCCGAGGCAATAGTTGCGAATGGCGCAGATAAAGCGATCGCAATCATATTCGGACCCGAGAACGGCGCGATAAGTGAAAAGCTCGTGTACGAGGCGGCGCGCGAAGCGCACGCCAAGAACTACACACATCTGTACGTCATTGGCTTTGCGATTCAACCCGGCGCGCGCACGTTCATCGAGCATGCTGAGGCGGTAGCGGGAATAGCGGGGACTTACGTGCAGGCGACGCCGGATATTCTGATGGGCGATCTTCTCAAGAACATGCGCTCCAGTCAGATCTTCAGCGTGTGTGGGTTGCCCGAGGTTAAGCTGCATAAGGTTAAAGGCAAGAGCAGCGACCCGGATAAATACACGGTTGAATTGGTGGGGCTCGATGTTTTCGATCCGGCGACGATGGAGACGGAGCATCGTAGCGGTGATGACGTGCCCGCATGGTTGCTGGACGGCGATTACAATGGCCTGTGTTTCAAAGTCACGCAGGCGTTCTTCCCGCGCACCAGCGCCTGGGAAAGCTTGAAACGCGCGCTCAAAGCTACTCATGAGGAAAGCGTATGGGATCACCTCGCGGGAACGGTGAGTGCTCCATTCGAGGCCGGCGATCACGGACAGATCGCCGTCAAAGTGATTGACGATCGCGGCAACGAGTTGTTGGTGATTAAGAATCTTAAGGAGGCTCGTTAGTGAAGCAGTTGCCTCTTTCCGTGCTCCTTTCGCAAGGTTTGGAGATGACGTTGCGACGAGGAAATCCGTGGTGGCAGGGCGAGCGCGTTTTCGGGCTTCCGCCTATACGCCGCTGGGCCTTTCCCCATGTGTTGTCCAATATATCCGGCGGTGGGCTGGCGCCGATCACGGTCGTGCGCGGGCCGCGGCAGATTGGAAAGACGACATTGCTGAATCAGGTCATTGACGAGTTGCTGACGCAAGGAATCGAACCAAAGCGGATTTTTCGGGTGCAGTTCGATGAATTGCCCGAGCTGGCAGGAGTGGCACAACCCATACTCGATTTGGCGTGGTGGTACAGTGACAACGTTCTAGGCAAGTCGTTTCACCAGGCGGCGAAGGACGGTGAACAGGCGCTTTTGTTTCTCGACGAAGTGCAAAATCTCCCGGCCTGGGCGCCGCAGCTTAAGCATCTCGTGGATCAGCATCCGGTGCAGGTAGTCGTCACCGGCAGCTCGGCACTACGTATCGAAGCCGGCCGCGACAGTCTCGCGGGACGTATCACCACGCTGGAGATGGGACCGCTGTTGCTGCGTGAAATTGGGGAGATGCGGGGTTACGGCAAGATCGAACCTTATCTGCCATCCAACGGGCTTGGCCCTCTTAAGGACAAAAAATTCTGGCTAGGTCTCCGGGAACATGGCGAGAAGCACCGGGAGTTCCGGCGACGCGCATTCGGTGCATTTTCCGAGCGTGGTGCTTATCCGGTGGCTCAGGCACGAGCAGAAGTACCTTGGGAGCGGGTTGCAGATCAACTGAGTGAAACCGTTATCCGTCGCGCAATCCAGCACGACCTGCGCATGGGCGCGAAGGGAAAGAGGCGCGACGAGCATTTGCTGGAAGAAGTCTTCCGTCTCGCCTGTCGGTATATCGGTCAATCGCCCAATCAAGCTCTGTATCTCGATGAAATCCGCCGAGCCATGCATGCCAATATCGGCTGGCAACGAATACTGACTTATCTGAAATTCTTGGACGGTACTCTGTTGCTACGGCTGATCGAGCCGTTGGAACTGCGGCTGAAGCGCCGACGCGGCGCTTCGAAGTTATGTTTATGCGACCACGCGTTGCGAGCGGCGTGGTTGCAGGAGGTCGTGCCTTTGGATCCGGAATCCCTGGAGAAGCATCCGCACCTTGCCGACCTGGCGGGACGTATTGCGGAAAGCGCGGTCGGCTATTTCTTGCGATCCATCGTCAATCTCGATGTCGCGCATTTCCCCGAAAGGGGCGCTGAACCCGAGGTGGATTACGTGGTAACGATCGGCGAGCAACGTATCCCGATCGAAGTCAAATATCGGCGCAGGATAGATTACCGGGATACGATGGGACTGCGCGCCTTCATCGAGAAGGCCGTTTACAACGCGCCCTTCGGAGTACTCGTCACGCTTACGGACGAGGCGGGAAGCGACGATCCCCGGATCGTCTCGATGCCTCTATCGACATTCCTGATGCTGCGATAACGGACTGCCGCATGAGCAGCTACGAAGTCCCCGATCCAATACTCAACTCGCCCTATGGCGAGCCCGCGAGTCATTGGCACCTCGAAGAGGGTTGCCCACCGGAGCAACGCGATAGGCGCCGTCCCGCCGGTTACTTTTACCGTAATCCAACTGCCCCTGCGGGAGATACTGAACATGAGGCACGCGGAGAGTGGCAGGAGTTGGCGCTCGTTAATTTGATCCGCGAACGGATCAAGGCCTGGCGTGAGCAAGGATACCCGGGTGTTACCGCCACGACGCTGGAGCTTCTCAATTACTGGCAGCGAGACGGACGGCAACACCGCTTGTTTTTTGCCCAGCTAGAGGCGGCGGAGGCAGTCATCTTTCTTACCGAAGCTCGCGCCGACTTTCTTCAGGGCATTCAGGGACAGATTCCCGTCGATGAACCAGGCGACGATGGAAAGACCAAGGGCTACAAAGCGTTTCGCCGCTATGCCTCCAAGATGGCAACCGGCACCGGCAAGACTACCGTGATGGGGATGATCGCCGCGTGGAGTATCCTGAATAAGATAAATGACCGATCCGACGCACGTTTCTCGGATGTCGTGTTGGCAGTTTGCCCAAACGTGACGATCCGCAATCGCCTTCAAGAACTCGACCCGGAACGCGGCGAGGCGAGTCTCTACCGCACGCGCGATCTCGTACCGCCGCACTTTATGTCCGACCTCATGCGCGGCAAAGTGCTTATCACCAACTGGCACGTATTCGAACCCCAAGTGATGCAGGTCGGTGGAATTTCCGCCCGAGTTGCGAAGGCCGGTGTGGAAGTTCGAACCGTCGAGACGATTACGATTGGAGAGAAAACCACGACCGCCCGCGGCTCGCGTTACTTGACGATGGGCGACATGAATCGTCAGCAGGCGGCAGGGTTGCTGGAGATAAGGAAGGAAGAATATGACGACACAGGAAACTTAAAGAAGGTACAGGTTGAAGCGGTGAAGTACGTCGAGAGCGATACAGCGCTGCTCGAACGTGTCTTGGGGCGCGAAGTTGGCGGCAAGCAGAACATTCTTGTGTTCAACGACGAAGCGCACCACGCGTACCGCATTCGCCGGACTGAGCCTGATGAGGACGAGGAAGAAGATAGCGAGGAGTTCTTTCAGGAAGCGACTGTGTGGATTGAGGGGCTCGACCGAATTCACAAACATCGCGGCATTAATTTTTGCGTCGATTTGTCCGCCACGCCGTACTTCCTCGGACGCGTGGGGCAGGACACCAATCGCACGTTCCCGTGGGTGGTGAGCGATTTTGGGCTGACAGATGCGATTGAGTCAGGTTTGACCAAGATTCCGCAGCTTGCAGTGCGAGATACCACGGGCGCGGAGATACCCGGCTTTTTCAATATTTGGCGTTGGATTCTGCCGAAACTCACAACCGCTGAGCGGGGTGGTAAGAAAGGAAATCCAAAACCGGAAGCTGTTCTTAAATGGGCCCATACGCCGATAGCCATGCTGGCCGGACTTTGGGAGCAAATGCGGAACGAGTGGGAGGGAAACAAGGAAGATCCGAGGCCGCCGGTATTTATCCTCGTGTGCAAGAACACCAAGATTGCGAAAGTCGTCTATGAATGGCTTGCGGAGGATAAACCGCCGGTAGGTATTCCGTCCGCAAAGATTGAGGGCTTCCGTAACAGCGGCGACAAGGAATATACCATCCGTGTTGACTCCAAAGTGGTGCACGAAAGCGACTCGGGTGGTGCGAAGAGCGATGAGACACGCTGGATGCGGATCACACTCGATACGGTTGGGAAGATCGATTGGCCGCGCGATCGGCAGGGGCGCGCTATCTACCCTGAGGACTTCGAGGAGCTAGCAAAGAAACTTGGGCGACCGTTACATCCTCCGGGGCGCGATGTTCGGTGCATCGTGAGCGTCGGGATGCTGACCGAAGGTTGGGACTGCAATACCGTAACGCATATTGTCGGGTTGCGGCCGTTTATGTCGCAGCTCTTGTGCGAACAAGTTGTGGGCCGGGGTTTGCGGCGTGCGAATTATGACGTCAATGAGGATGGGAAGCTTAGCGAAGAGGTGGCCAAGGTTTTTGGTGTTCCGTTCGAGATTATTCCGTTCAAAGAGAACAAGGCGGGCGAAAAGCTACCGGCCGCGAAACGTCATCACGTACACGCGGTTCCGCAGAAAGCACAATTTCAGCTCAGATTTCCACGAGTCGATGGATACTGTCAGGCGATTCGCAACCGCGTGACCGTTGACTGGAATCAGGTTGTGACGCTTGCCTTAGATCCGATGCAGATTCCGCCGGAAGTGGAAATGAAAGCCGCGCTTCCGACGAATCGCGGGCGGCCATCGCTGACAGGACCAGGAAAGCTAGAGAGCGTGGACCTGAATCCGTACCGCGCGGCCCGCCGTTTCCAAGAACTCGTGTTTGAATTGGCTCGCGATCTCACGCGCGACTACAGCACGCACCCAACCTGCGTAGCGCCCGCGCATGTACTGTTTCCGCAGATTGCGAAAATCGTTGAGAAATATTTACAGGAAAAGGTTAACCCTATAAAGCCGGCAGACATTCGGGACGTGGCGCTTTCTCCGTATTACGGTTGGGTCGTTGAGCGATTAGTTTCAGCCATACAGCCGGATATTGCGGAAGGTGAGGCGCCGGAAGTGCCGCGCTATGAGAAGAATCGCGTGCCGGGGTCAACGGCCGATGTCGATTTCTGGACCAGCAAAGACGTTCGCGAGGTGGTAAAAAGCCATCTCAACTATGTCGTTGCGGATACGAAGAAGTGGGAGCAGTCGGCGACGTATTACATTGACCGGCACCAGGACGTACTTGCGTTCGCAAAGAACGCGGGTCTTGGGTTTGCGATTCCCTACCATCACAACGGTCAGATTCACGATTACATCCCTGACTTCCTCATTCGTCTTAAAGGCGATGAAGAGAAGTACGTAATCCTCGAAACGAAAGGACACGATCCATTGGAAGAAGTTAAGCGTGCCGCCGCAGAGCGATGGGTGTCTGCCGTGAATGCGGATGGTAAATACGGACGCTGGCAGTATCTTCTTATTAAGAAGATTGAGGATACAACCGAAGCAATTACCCGGGCTTCAAGCTAAATAAAGAAATAATTGAGGACCGATCACGAGGCGCGTCGTATGCACAGCTGATGGTCTTGCCTTTTCTTCCCAACCCCGTATGGCGCCGCGCCTCGCAGCGCGAGGAGTATAGGAAGCATACAAGCCATTCCCCCCGGGCCAATTCCCCCCGAAATCGATCCTGCCTCCACCGCGCGTTCAGGTCCCGCAATGTTTGCACCCCGTCCACCCAGGACGATGCCTAAACCCTGTTGCCGTGCGCTTCGTGGCACGTGCGTGTTGAGGGTTTCCTGTCACCAGGTCGTGCACGCACCTGCCACGTATTCCTCCCGCCGCATCGCTTGCGCCGTTGACACGCACTTACCCTAACCGCGGTGGCGCTGCCCGGCACGCGGGCCGCCGAGCGGGTTGCGGGGCGGGGGCTTTTTCGTTGAGGTGCGTGAGTATCTTGGGAAAAGTTGAATTCCATCTTCATGCGATGCCGCAGGAATTCGGCACGCGCCGCAAAATTGTCCGTCCCATGTATCCCGGCGGACAGTGCGTCTGAGGCGAAAGGGAGACTATCGCTTTGTCGACGGATGGCCTCAGGGCCGGTCAATCCGATTTTGATTTGGAGGAAACCAACCTGAGAGTTCGCCAGAGTCGTGAAGGAAGAATCCAAACGCCGGGACCCCTGGTGCAGCACATCAGGGCGTGCACCTGCTAGGGATTGTTCTTTTTCCCTAACAAAACCATTAAGAGGAAACGCACCATGAAATATTATCAGAAGTATCTTTCCACGTGTTTGCTTGCGATTGCCACGCTGCTTGGCGGCACTTCCCCGGCATGGGCCCAGGTGTCACTGGGTACGGCGTCGGGATTCTCGGTCCTGGGTGGCACGGCGGTAACCTGTACCGCCGGCTCCGTGGTCGGAGACGTGGGTATCTCCCCCGGCATCACTGCTTCGTTCACCAATACCGGCTGTACGATTGCGGGCGGGATGCCCCCTGCGACCAACGCGGCCGCAGCTTCGGCGCGCTCGGACTTCCTCAACGCCTACGCTGCGATCCGATCCGAGTCTTGCGCCCAGATGCTGGGGGGCTCTCTTGCGGCCCAGAATCTTGCGCCCGGTGTCTACTGTGTCGACGCGGTAGCCAAGACAGGCACGCTGACGCTCACGGGGCCCTCGGACGGAGTCTGGATTTTCCTCGTCAATGGCGCGCTCACGGGCACCAACTTCTCGGTGGTCATGGACGGCGGCGGGCAGCCATCCAACGTGTTCTGGGCACCGAGTGCTGGCACGACCATGACGACTTCGGTGTTCCAAGGCAACATCCTCGCGGGTGACGCCACCGACGGGTCCATCACCTTGACCGGTGGAACCCTGGCTGGTCGAGCGTTGGCGAACGTCGCCGTGACGATGACTACCGCCAGCGTCATCGGGCGGTAACAAGTAAGTCTGCAATAGTAAGTCTGCAATCGTGAAGAATGGAAAAGGACCCGCAAGGGTCCTTTTTCTTTTTGGCGCCTTGTGTACGGCAGTCTTTCCGGAACCGCAAGCGTCAAGATCGTCAGCGTAAAGGGCAAGCTCGCGCCGGACGAAGTCACGGCGCATTCCCCCGCAGCACCAGCAGCAGCTCGCACCGCTTGATCGCCATCGAGCGCGGCGAGGGCGGCTTCGAGCTGCAGCTCAAATAACAGTCCCCCAGGAATTCGGCACCCGCCCCAAAAATTTTCCGTCCCGTGTATCCCAGCGGACAGTGCGTCCGGGGCGAAAGGGAGACTATTGCCTTGTCGGCGCAATGGCCTCAGGGCCGGTCAATCCGGTTTTGATTTGGAGGAAACCAATCTGAGGGTTCGCCATAGGCGTGTAAGAAAACCTACTAATGAGGAAACGCACCATGAAATATCATCAAATGAGTACCTACAAACGTGGTTCCGCAGCAACCTGCGGCTGGTTCATGGCATTACTACTGTCCGCTTTGCTGGCCGGATGCGGAAGTGGTGGAGAAGATGGTGGGACCGGCCCAAACCCAAGCTCAAGCTCAAGCCCAGGTGAAGGCCCGGCACCGGTGGTTCTTGGATTAGCCGGCAATTATGCAATTCTCGCAAAATCAGGAATCTCAACCGTTCCAACCTCCGTAGTGACTGGCGATATCGGCGTGAGTCCAATCGATTCGACGGCCATAACGGGATTCTCGTTAATACTGGATAGCACG
>JBGPKL010000073.1:0-15918 GCA_041485885.1 Sulfurifustaceae bacterium | reverse complement strand
TTACGTTTGAGAGTAGGCATCGGAGCATCATGGCGAATCTCCGCGATACGTCAAATGCGTTCTACGCCGGGAATTACAGGACAGAAGCGAGGTTCACGCTCTGTTTTTACCCACACGAGTACGCGATGACCCATTTATTTAAACTCGACAAGCAAGCGCCCGAAGGGCGCTGCACTCCCCTACCGTATCTCAAAATCCCCGAACACCTCGATCGGCGCGTCGTCAGCGACGACCGCCGTCACCCGCGCTCCTCGCGGTCCTCGCGATAGCCAGCGCTCGAGCGCGGTTAGCGCTTCGAGCTCGCCGCAGGCAAGCACCTCGACGTCGCCGTTCGAAAGATTCCGCACCCATCCGCTCAAACCGAGGCGCTGCGCCTCATCGAACGTCGCCGCGCGAAATCCAACAGCCTGGACGCGGCCCGACACTCGAAAGTGGCGACACGTCATCACGCGTTAACGCGTCGTTCGCAACGCGTCCAGCACGCGCTCGGCTTGCGTTTGCGTGAGCGCGCCGACACGCTGGGTCATGAACTTGCCGTCCGGCGCGAAGAAGTAATAGGTCGGCGTTCCGGCCAGCGGATGGCCGCTCAGCCTGACGGCGTCGCCGGGATGACCGATCAGGTTTGGAAAGTTGAGGCTTTGCTCGTCGGCGAACTCCAACGCCTTATCGCGCTGCGCGTAGCCATCGATCGAAAACCCGAGGACGCGCACATCCTTATCTTTGTGCTCTTCATGCAAAAAGGTCATGTGGTACATCTCGCGACGGCAAATGGGGCAATCGGCCGACCACACGGCGACGACGACCCATTGTCCCTTGCCGATATACTCGTTCGTGTTGTGGGCCTTCCCGTCCAAATCCCGAAGCGGAAGACTCGGCCCGGCACCGTCAATTGCCGCTGAAAACAACAGGGACAGCAGAAAAACTAGCCGTGGCGCGGCGGCGCGCGGTGTGCCGGGTGTTTTATGTCGATACATGCGGCGAATATCTCCCACTATAATTTCATCATCGTTGGGACCCGCTATGGATAAAAAATACCGCATCGAGAAGGACACGCTAGGCGAGTTCGCGGTTCCCGCCGACGCCTGGTATGGCGTACAGACCGCGCGCGCCGTCGCGAACTTTCCCATCTCCGGCCGTCGTCCCGACTCCGATTTTATTATCGCTCATGCGCGCATCAAGCGCGCGGCGGCGCTTGCCAACCGGCAGGCGGGGTGGCTCGACGCACAACTCGCCTCCGCCATCGCGGACGCGGCCGAGAAAATTATAGCCGGCGAGTACCACGATCAATTCGTCGTGGATCGTTTTCAGGCCGGCGCCGGCACCAGCCACAACATGAACACCAACGAGGTGATCGCGAACCTGGCGAATGTTCGCCTCGGCGGACACAAGGGCGAATATCGCCCGGTGCACCCGAACGATCACGTCAACATGGGCCAGAGCACCAACGATACGATTCCGACCGCGATTCGTCTCGCGCTGCTGGCGAAGCTGCCGCGGCTGATGGCCGCGATCGAACGCATGGCGCAAGAATACGAACGTCTGGCGCAACGAGAAGCGACGACCATTAAGAGCGGTCGCACGCATTTGCAGGACGCCGTGCCGATGACGATCGGACGCGAGTTCGCCGCCTATGCTTTCACGTTGCGACGCTGCGCGGCCGATCTCGCGTCGAATCGCGCGCCGCTTTGTGAAATCGGGCTCGGCGGATCGGCGGTCGGCACCGGCCTCAACACCGCGCCGAATTATGCCGCTCGCGCCGCCGACGAGATCGCGCACATGACGAACGAACCGATCCGGCCCGCGGCGGACTTGGTCGCGCAGATGCAATCGATGGTCGATCTGCAGCGGGTCTCGCATAGTCTTCGTCTCATCGCGCTCGAGCTCACTCGCATTTCGAACGACATGCGCCTGCTCGCCTCCGGCCCGCGCACGGGGTTCGCCGAGATCATATTGCCGGCGGTGCAGCCGGGCTCATCGATCATGCCCGGTAAGATGAATCCGGTGATGTTCGAGATGCTGAATCAAGTCTGCTACCAGGTGCTCGGGCAAGACGCCGCGGTCGCGTACATGACCCAAGCCGGCCAGCTCGAGCTGAACGTCTTGATGCCCGCGCTCGGCTCGGCGCTCTTCGATGCGTTCGACTGGCTCACCCACGCCATCGAGGCGGCGACCGAGAAGAACCTGAAGGGTCTCGAAGTTGATCGAGAGCGTTGCCGGGAATACGCTCACGCGAGCGTGGGTCTCGCGACGCTGCTCAACACCTCCATCGGATACGCGGCGGCGGCCGAAGTGGCGAAGGAATCCCAGCGCACCGGCCGCCCGGTACGCGACGTCGTTGCAGAAAAAGGCTTGATGACCGCGGCCGAGTTCGACCGTTTAGTCGAGCAGGCCGCCATCCACGGACGCCTGGAACCTAACAAAAATCGATAATTGGCGCGGTTGTTGCTTCTTTATTTTTCTCGTTCAGGGGATTGGGTCGATACCATCATGGCACTCGGTCTGTCGGTGCCCGAGCGCGCGACGCGGCTACTCACCGACGTCGAAACGCAGCCGGGCAAGGTCGAACAATGGCTCGCATCGCTGCCGCTGCTTAACATCGCGGAAGGCGGCCGTAAGCTTTACTCGACGCTCAATACCTACAACCGCGTCGATCTCGATCCGGACCTGCGGCTTCGGCTGCTCGAGTCATATCGCGCGCCGATCAACCATATCGTAAGCGAGCTGCAGAAGCAGTACGTCGGATTGCCGCTTCCGCTTCCGGACAAACAGAAGAACGCCGCCGAACAAAACCGCGAGTTCGAGCAAGAGCTCGCGTTCGGCTACAAGCACGTGGTGCTCGCGCACGCTCAGCAACCGAATACGGCGAGGGGGCCTGCGGCCCTCGCGCTTCCGATCCAACGCGCCATTCAGCATCTGACCGACGTGCTGCTCGCTTGCTACTTGTCATATTCTCCCAATGCTCCGAACCTATGGCGAGAGATCCATGCACTTTACGCGCATGCCGAGCGCCTGGGCGTTGCGCATGTCGAGCTCGACGACGCGCTCGACACCGGTCGCGGCAAGGGGACCGTGACGGATGCGTATAAGCACGCCCTGCTGCTCGATCTGGCTGACCCGTATCACCTGCCCGCGCGCATGATTCAGAAGATCCATCAGTACCTCGAATGCCACGCGAGGCTCGCGACGCTCCATCGCAATGTCGATCGTGTCGAGCCGAACTGCCATTTTCTGATCGACCTCGAAGGCGACCGCGCCGGAATTCTCTATAGCACCGATACCGTACTCGATCGCTCCCCGCGCTATTGCCTGCTGAACACCGTCGAGCTTGCGCGCCACATCCATTCGCAGCTCAAGCTCATGCAAGGCGGTTTGCCCACCGTTGACACTCATCTGCCCGACGATTTTTACAAGCACGGCGCGCAGGAGATGCTCCTGCGTCTCATCAACGTGTGGGGCGTCAACCCGAAGCGCACGTTCCGCCGCAATCGCCGCGCGGATACCAAGCTCGATGTCGCCGTCGGACTCGACGCGGTCGCCTATTGGCTCAACGGCGCGCGGCATTTCGTCTTGAGCGCCGAGCTCGTCGGTCCGTTCCCGCAGCGCACGAACATCGGTGTCTTTGCGAAGGTGCAGAAAGAAGCGGCGCGCCCGGCTGACTTCGACCACGCACCGTGGAGCATTAGGGACGAAAGCGCGGGGGGTATGTCCCTGCACAAGATCGGCTCCTTGCGCCGACGCGTCAAAGTCGGCGATCTCATCGCCGGCCGCTCGAGCGCCGCTGACGGCTGGACCATCAGCGCCGTGCGCTGGATCAAGAGCGCGAATCCCTCGAGCGTCGAAATCGGCATCCAATGTCTCGCCCCTTCCGCCACACCCGTTGTCGTCAAAGTCGTTGCCGATAACAACGAAGAGAGCGATTTTCTTTCCGCATTGCTCTTGCCTCCCATCCTCGCCCTCAAAGAACCGCAGACCTTGGTCACCCCGCGCAACGTGTTTCGATCCAAGCGCGTGCTTTATCTCGACAACGGCACGCGACTCAGCCGGCTCATCGCCACGCAACTGGTCGAAGCCACGAGCGGCTTCGAGCGCATCGAATTCACCGTTGATGAACCGTAGTCGACTGAGCCGTTTGCTCGTTCGGCGGTGAAGCACGCGGCGCTCCGCGCCGTGGGCACGAGCGCGAGGCAAGGTTACAATGCGCGCCTCTGCGTTAAGCACGGACTAAGCGATGCCCCACGTTCTCGTGCTCTACTACAGCCGCCACGGCGCGCTGCGCGACATGGCGAATTACATCGCGCGCGGCATCGAGCAAGCGGGCGCGCAGGCGCGCATACGAACCGTGCCGGACGTGTCGCCGGTCACGGAGGCAACGGCGCCGTCGATACCCGCGGACGGAGCGCCCTATGTTGCGCTCGAAGATTTCAACGAGTGCATCGGCCTCGCGCTCGGCAGCCCGACGCGCTTTGGCAACATGGCGGCGCCGCTCAAGCATTTTATCGACAACACCATCTCGCTCTGGATGTCGGGAGCGCTCGTCGGAAAACCGGCCGCGGTTTTCACGTCGACGTCGAGCCAGCACGGCGGACAGGAAACGACGCTCCTGTCGATGATGTTGCCGCTGCTGCATCATGGCATGGTGATCGTCGGCATCCCGTACACCGAGGCCACGCTCACGCAGACGGTGAGCGGCGGCACGCCGTACGGCGCGAGCCACGTCGCGGGCATGAAGAGCGACCGTCCGCTCACGGATGACGAAGCGAAGCTCTGCCGCGCGCTCGGTCGGCGACTCGCCGAGACCGCGATTGCGCTTGCGCGCTCATAGCGCCGCGGCTTGACGCCATCCGCCATCGAGCGTTCGGTAAAACACCTCGCCCGTTGGAGCTACGGGTCGTTGTTGGTATTAGCGATGTACTGGGAAGCGTGGGGCGCGCCCGCGACACCGGTTTCGCGCGGTTTTTGGCTAGCGTTGAAGGGATTGCCTTTACTCGTTGCGATTCCCGGCTTATGGCGCAACAGCGCTCATACCTATGTGCTCGCGACGCTCCTCGTCTTGATCTACTTCTGCGAAGGTGTCGCGACCGCTTACAGCGCGGCGATGTCGGGAACGTGGCCGGCGCTCGTTTACGGCGCCGCTGAAATCGTCCTGTCGCTGCTTTTCATCGGCGCGGCGCCGTTTCACGCGCGATTTATCTGGCGTCGCGCGACTCCTCGAGTTGACGTAAAAACGGGATCGTGACGCGGCGTTGACTGGCGAGGGAAGCGACGTCGATGCGCTCGAGCAGCTCGAACAACGAGTGCATGTCGCGCGGATAGCGATGCAGTATGTAGCGGGCGACATCCAGTGGCAGGTCGAACCCGCGGTTGCGCGCGCGCAACCGCACCGCTTCGAGCTTCGCCGCGTCCGGCAGCGGCCGAAGCTGGTACACCGGTCCCCACGCGAAACGCGTGGCGAGCTCGGGCATGTGGAGACCGAGGTGCATCGGCGCCGCCGTGGCGGCGACAACGAGCCGAGTGCCGCTCGATCGCGCCAGCTCATAAAGGGCGAACACGGCCGACTCCCACGGCGCATCGCCGGCGATGCGCTGCACGTCGTCCACGCAGACGAGAAAGGAATCGTCCGCGGCCTCGAGCAGACGCGGATGCAGATCCGCTGCCCCCAACGGCACGTAGAGTGATGTCCGGCGCTGCGCGTGCGCAAGACGACATGCCGCCTGCAGGAGATGCGACTTACCGGTCGCGCCTTCGCCCCAAAGAAAAAGCGTGGAGGGTCCGGAGGTGGGCGATTCCTCCAGCACGCGGCGCAGCCGCTCCGTAGCTTCGCGGTTCGCCGCCGGGTGGAAATTGTCGAACGATGAGCCGTCTCGCAGCCGCACGTTGAGCGCGAGCTGAGCCGTCATGGCGCGCGCGCGACCGGCAGACGGGCTGCGCCCGCGGCGAGCGGGACGGCGTGCGGATTATTCATCGCGCCTCGCGCGCCGGGCGGGCTCGATTTCTTTCATCACGCCCCATGCCCAAAGATAATGAGCGCCGCTTGCCACGGTGGTGAGGAAGACCGCGTAAACCAGCGCCTGCATGGCCGCCGGGAAGTACCTGGCGGCGGCTTGCTCCGATAATACGGCGGCGACCAGCGCCAGCTGCATGAAGGTGTTGAGCTTACTGAGCGCGCTCGGGCGCATGTGCACGGGACCGTACATCGACGTGTAAAGGAGATAACCGCCGACGATCAGCAAGTCGCGAAACGCAACGACGATCACGAGCCACACCGGCAAATGACCGAGCACGGTCAACATGACGTAGGCGCTCACGAGCAAAATCTTGTCCGCCGCGGGATCGAGGATAGCGCCGAGGCGGCTTTCGTAATGAAAGCGTTTCGCGATAAAGCCATCGACGCCGTCGGAAAGACCCGCGACCGCGAATATCACGAGCGCCGCGACATAGTCCCCGTCCATCAAAACCAGCACGAACGCGGGCGCGAGCGCCAGGCGCGCGAGCGTTATGAGATTGGGTAGTTGCGAAGTGTTCATGCGCGCGATGCCGTTGCCACTCTAGGCCTGGCAGGATACGGGGAGCGGCAACGCTAAAGGCGGCCCTGCCCCAAGTCAAGTTTGCGCGGCACCTACGCCGGCCCTACCATACGTCCACTCGGCCACATTGCTCGTTGCTGCTTGAAACTCCCGCGTGCACCGCTGACCTACCGCGACGCGGGCGTCGATATCGACGCCGGCGACGCACTCGTGGAAGCGATCAAACCGATTGCCGCGAGCACGAATCGCCCGGGCGTGCTGGCCGGCATCGGCGGTTTCGGCGCGATGTTTCAGATTCCTCCCGGCACCTATAAAGACCCGGTGCTCGTCGCGAGCACGGACGGCGTCGGCACGAAGCTCAAACTCGCGATCGAACTCGAACGCCACGATACGATCGGCATCGATCTCGTCGCGATGTGCGCGAACGACGTCATCGTGCAGGGCGCGGAGCCGCTCTTCTTCCTCGATTACTTCGCGACCGGTAAGCTCGACAACAACGTCGCGAAGCGAGTGATCGCCGGGATCGGCGAGGGATGCCGCCGGGCCGGTGCCGCACTCATCGGCGGCGAGACCGCCGAGATGCCTGGGATGTACGCGCCTAGCGACTATGACCTCGCGGGTTTTTGTGTCGGTGTGGTGGAGCGCAGTCGCATTATCGATGGCTCGGCGGTTCGCCCGGGCGATGTCGTGATCGGGCTCGCCTCGAGCGGCCTACACTCCAACGGATATTCGCTCATCCGCAAAATCGTCGCGCTTGCGCGAGCGCCGCTCGATCAACCGTTCGACCCGAGCGTATCGTCGACGCTGGGCGACGCGTTGCTTACCCCGACGCGCATTTACGTAAAGCCGCTGCTCGCGTTGATGCGCGAGTTGCCCGTACGTGCTTGCGCGCACATTACCGGTGGCGGCATTCCGGGAAATTTACCTCGCGTCCTGCCGCCCGGCACTCGCGCCGTCATCGATGCCGGCGCGTGGAAGCGTCCGCCCATCTTCGACTGGTTGCAGAAACGCGGCGGAATTGAACAGGCCGAGATGTACCGGACGTTCAACTGCGGGCTCGGAATGCTGGTCGTCGTGAGCGCCGACCAGGCGGACCGCGCGCTCGCGTTGCTCGCGAGCGCCGGTGAAACGGCGGTACGCGTCGGACACATCGAAACACATGCTGGCGAGCCTGACGCCGTCATTGTGAATTGACGTGCCCAGCACGCATCGCAAGTTCTCGACGGTAACCCGCTGCCGAGTCGTGGTGTTGATCTCGGGCCGGGGCAGCAACCTCGAAGCGATTATCGAGGCGATGCGCGCCGCGGAGCTTCCGATCGAGCTGTGCGTCGTGATCAGCAACCAACCCCACGCGCCGGGACTGTGGAGCGCGCGCCGACACAACATCCCGACGGAAGCGATAGATCATCGCGATTTTCCCGATCGCAACGCGTTCGATCGCGTGCTGATGGAACGCATCGACCGGCGCCAACCGCAACTGGTGGCGCTCGCCGGGTTCATGCGCGTGCTCGGCCCGGACTTCATCGATCACTACGCCGGCCGGTTGATGAATATTCACCCGTCGCTGCTTCCGGCGTTTGCGGGTTTGCGCACTCACGAACGCGCGCTCGCCGCCGGCGTCAAACAGCACGGCGCGACGGTGCACTTTGTGACGCATGAGATCGACAGCGGACCGATCATCGCGCAAGCCCGGGTCCCGGTGTTGCCCGACGATACGGCCGAGACGTTGGCGGCGCGCGTGCTCGTCGAGGAGCACCGGATCTACCCGCTCGCGATCCGGTGGTTCGCCGACGGCCGTCTGACGGTGAAAGATCGCCGGGTATTGCTCGATGGGCGCCGCCACCCCAGCCAAGGACTCGGCAGTACGGAGGGAAAAAGCCCAATGGATTAACTCCATAGGTAGCGATTTGAGTTTGAGATATACTCTTCTTAACCGAAGACGATGGAGTCCTGACGATGTTATTGACCGGTCTGATCGACTTACCCTGGTGGGGCTACCTTGTCGTCGCGCTGCTGTTTACCCACATCACTATCGCCAGCGTCACGATCTTCCTGCATCGCCATCAAGCGCACCGCGCGCTCGATCTTCATCCTCTGATCAGCCATTTCTTTCGTTTTTGGCTGTGGCTTACCACCGGCATGGTAACCAAGGAGTGGGCGGCGATTCATCGCAAGCACCACGCTAAAGTCGAAACGCCCGAGGATCCCCACAGCCCGCAACAACGGGGGATCAAGAAAGTCTTGTGGGATGGAACATCGCTGTATCGGGCGGAAGCGAGGAATCAAGAAACGATAGCGAAGTACGGTCATGGCACGCCGGATGATTGGCTGGAGCGGCATCTTTACGAGCCGCGCCAGACTTGGGGCGTCGTGGTGATGCTCGCTCTCGATCTGCTGCTCTTCGGCGCGATCGGCTTGACCATCTGGGCGGTGCAAATGGTGTGGATTCCTTTCTTCGCGGCAGGTGTGATCAACGGTATCGGCCACTATTGGGGTTATCGCAATTACGAAGTTCCAGACGAAAGCCGAAACATCGTGCCGTGGGGCATCGTGGTCGGTGGCGAGGAGCTTCACAACAACCACCACACGTTTCCGAGTTCCGCCAAGCTTTCCTCGAAACGATGGGAGTTCGATATCGGCTGGTTTTATATCCGCCTGCTCGAGCGCATCGGCGCCGCGCGCGTGAAGAAGATACCGCCCGAGCTCACGCTCGACACCACCAAGCAGCAGATCGATCTCGAGACCGTCAAAGCGGTCATCACCGGACGTTTTCAAGTGATGGCGCACTTCGCTCGCGAGGTCCTGAATCACGTGTATCGAGAGGAGCTGAAGAAGGCGCGCTCCGATCGTCACTCCTGGAACCTGCTACGGCGCGCCAAGCGCCTGATGGTGAGGGAGACGACCTTACTCGACCCTCGCAGCCGCCGCTGGCTGCGCAAAGCGCTCGAGCTCAATACGACGCTCAATACCGTGTACGCGATGAAGCAAAATCTCGCCGATATTTGGCAGCGCTCGGCCGCCACGCAGGAGCATTTGCGCCGTGCCATCGAGGAATGGTGCCGCCAGGCCGAGGCGACCGGCATCGAAGCGCTGCGTGATTTCTCGCGGAAACTTCGCGCGTACCGGTTGGTACCCGTCACGCTGTAACGTCGCGCTACGGAAACTGCGTCAAATAAAAAACCCGCCGACGGCGGGTTTTTTATTTCTGACGGCAGCCTTACTACGCTCGACGCGACAGCCGCTGATGGAGCGGACTCGAGTGAGGGAAGTGCGCCAGCAAAAATTCCATCTGATCCGCCAACACACGCTTGCCCTGCAGATAAATGTATTCCGCGTGGGTCGGCACAAAGGGCACCGCGAGCAATTCCATCCCGGCTCGCTCGGGCGTCCGCCCGGCCTTGCGGTTGTTGCAGCGCTTGCACGCGGAGACGACGTTCTTCCAGGAATCGTTACCGCCTTGGCTAAGCGGCAGGATATGGTCGCGCGACAGGCCTCTCGGCGAGTACTGCCCGCCGCAATACATGCACAGGTGCGCGTCGCGCGCGAAGAGCGCCTGATTGTTGAGCGGCGGTACATAGTGTGTGCGCGCTTTGAACGCCGCGTGACTGTCGCCGTCGGTGGCAACGATCGAGTTGACGTGAATGATGGAGCGGCGGCCGGTGATCGCGTTGTAACCGCCGTGGATAGGGTAAAGCGCAATGCCCAGGGCGAATACGACCTGATCGAGGTAGTACGCCCGCACCGCTTCCCTAAAGTCGATCCATTCGAGCGGGACGCCCGAGGCATCGGTACGGAGCACTTGCTGACTTAACGGATACACCGGATTACCTTCTGAAGCGATCCTTCTCTTTAATTAATTTATGTCATAAAAAGGTGGGCTTGTATAGCGGAACGCTTCTGGTTCTCGCAAGCACATACCGCCGGCCGGTGCCACCGCCATGCAGTTTATGGAACGGGTAGCGACTACTTGATCTTCCCTTCCTTGTAGATCACATGCTTACGCGCGACGGGATCGTACTTCTTAAGCTCCAGTTTATCCGTCATCGTGCGCTTGTTCTTCGTCGTCGTGTAAAAGTGACCGGTGCCCGCGCTGGAGACGAGCTTAATTTTTTCACGTACCGCCTTCGCCATGGTTCGCTCCCGCTAAACTCGCTCGCCCCGTGCGCGCAACTCGGCGAGGACGACATCGAGACCCTTCTTGTCAATGGTGCGTAGCCCCTGGCTCGAGAGCCGCAACGTCACCCAACGCCTTTCGCTCTCCACCCAAAGACGCCGATAGTGAAGGTTCGGCAAGAACCGTCGATGCGTTTTGTTGTTGGCGTGAGAAACGTTGTGGCCGCTGCGCGCGCGCTTACCGGTGACCTGACAGACTCTGGGCATCGCATCTCCCGAAAAGCCTCTCGCAGAGGCGCCGAAAGGGCGCCATTTATATCAGATGAGAAGATTCGTTGGTAGACCCGGGTTTTGTTACACGGGGAGTTAGTCCTGGTTCATTTCATTATAGGTCTACAATAACCCGCGTTCGCTAAACGACACGGTCTCGCCGTCGCCGATCACGAAGTGGTCCAATACCCGCACGTCAACGAGCGTGAGCGCCTCGACCAACCGCTCGGTCAGCTGCTCATCCGCTCGGCTCGGCTCGGCGACACCCGAGGGGTGGTTATGCACCAGGATCACCGCGGCGGCGTTGAGCGCCAGCGCCCGTTTGACGATTTCGCGCGGATACACGGCGGTGCCGTTCAGCGTGCCGCGAAACAATTCCTCGAACGCGAGAACCCGGTGCCGGTTGTCGAGGAAAAGACAGCAGAACACCTCGTACGAGCGATCGCGCAAACTCGCTTGCAGAAAATTCAGCGTATCCTGTGGCGACTCGAGCGCTTCACCGCGCGCGACGCGCGCTTCGAGATGGCGCCGGCCCATCTCGAGCGCGGCAATGAGTTGAACGTATTTCGTCTCGCCGATCCCCGGCGTGGCGCAAAGCGAATCGCGGTCGGCGGCCAGGAGATTGCGCAAGCCCCCGAAGCGGTTGAGCAGATCGCGCGCGAGGTCCACGGCGGTCTTGCCGCGCGTGCCGGTGCGAAAAAAGATGGCGAGCAATTCGGCGTCGGACAGGCTCTTCGGCCCCTGCGCCATGAGCTTTTCGCGCGGCCGTTCGGCCGCCGGCCAGTCCGTAATGGCCATGGCACCTCCCACTCTTTGAGTTGTGTCTGTTTGTGTCTGTGCGTAAGGCCGGTACACTTTAGCATATGGCCACCCTGACGAATAAACGGCTACTGGTCGGCGTCACCGGCGGCATCGCCGCCTACAAAACCGCCGACCTCATCCGCCGCTTGCGCGAAGCCGGCGCCGAGACGCGCGTCGTCATGACGGCGGGCGCCGCGGAATTCATCACGGCGCTCACGCTGCAAGCGGTGAGCGGGCATCCGGTGCACGAGCAATTGCTCGATACCGACGCCGAAGCCGGCATGGGTCACATCGAGCTGGCGCGCTGGGCCGACGCCATCGTCGTCGCGCCGGCGAGCGCAAATTTCCTGGCGCGTCTCGTGCAAGGACGAGCGGACGATTTGCTGACGGCCATTTGTCTCGCCGCCGCCGTGCCGGTCGCGGTCGCGCCGGCGATGAATCGGCAAATGTGGGCGAACACCGCGACGCAGGAAAATTTGCGCACCTTGCGCGCGCGCAAGATCCGCGTGTTCGACCCGGCGGAGGGCGAACAGGCGTGCGGCGAAGTCGGACCGGGTCGCCTGCTCGAGCCGATCGAGCTGGTCGCACGCACCGCGAATCTTTTCGCGACCGGAGAACTGGACGGTCTCAATGTCGTGATCACCGCCGGACCGACGTGGGAGGCGATCGATCCCGTGCGCGGCATCACGAATCGAAGTTCGGGAAAAATGGGATATGCCGTCGCCGTCGCCGCCGCGGAAGCGGGCGCGCGCGTCGTGCTCGTGTCCGGACCAACCGCGCTACCCGATCCACCGCGTCTGCAAACGCTGCGCGTAACGAGCGCGCAGGAAATGTACGACGCCGTGCAATCGCGGCTCGACGGCACGCACATTTTTATCGGCGTCGCCGCGGTCGCCGATTACCGCGTCGTACAGATAGCGTCGAATAAGATAAAGAAAGCCGCCGAGCGCTTAACGCTCGAGCTGGTGCGCAACCCCGACATACTGGCGGCGGTCGCGCGCCGACGGCCGCGCATTTACACCGTCGGCTTTGCCGCGGAGACCGACGAGCCCGAAGCCAACGCGCGCGCGAAGCTCGCGGCGAAAGGGCTCGATCTCGTCGCGGCGAATCGCGTCGGGCCGGGACTCGGTTTCGAAACGGACGATAACGAGCTGCTCCTCGTCGATGGCGAAGGAAGCCAGCCGTTGCCACGGGCTCCTAAGAGCTCGCTCGCCCGAGCGCTCATCCACGAAATCGCCGTGAGGTACCATGCAAAAAGTAGAACTCAAGATTCTCGACAAGCGCATCGGCAATGAATTCGCGCTGCCCCAGCGCGCGACGGACGGGGCGGCGGGCCTCGACCTCTGCGCGTGCATCGATGAGCACATCCATATCGCGCCCGGTGAAACACATCTCATCCCGACCGGTATCGCCATTCATATAAACGATAAGCGCCTCGCCGCCGTGCTGTTGCCTCGCTCCGGCCTCGGACACAAACACGGCATCGTGCTCGGCAACCTCGTCGGTCTGATCGATTCCGACTATCAAGGGCAGGTATTGGTCTCGATCTGGAATCGCGGGAAAAACACGTTCACGCTCGAGCCGGGCGATCGGATTGCGCAGATGGTTTTCGTATCCATTGCGCAGACGGAATTCCAAGTCGTTGAGAATTTCACGGAATCCGGTCGCGGTGCCGGCGGGTTCGGTCATACCGGCAAGAAATAGGCGCCCTGCCGGGCCAACAACATGAAAGTCCACGATCCGCGCGCGGTCGCCCGCGCGTTCCCTCGGGTCTTAGCCAGCTAGCCGCCCGGCGGCGCGTTGCTCTACACTGCGCGCTCGCCAATTGCGAGAGCGCTCATGTCCACGGCAGGTTCTGCGATCCCGACCAACGTCCTCGTCCCACCGCCGGAGATCTTCAAGGCCTACGACATTCGCGGCGTCGTCGGCAAGACGCTGACTCCCGAGATCGTCGAGAGCATCGGACGATCGATCGGCTCCGAGGCGCGTGCCCGCGGCAGTCAGCGGTTCGCCGTCGGGCGCGACGGTCGTTTATCGGGTCCCGAGCTCGTGCAGGCGCTGGCGCGCGGGCTCACCCAAACGGGCTGCGACGTGCTCGACATCGGTCAAGCACCGACGCCGGTACTTTACTTCGCGACGCATCACCTCGGCACCGGCTCCGGCATCAGCGTCACCGGCAGTCACAATCCGCCCGACTACAACGGCCTGAAGATAATGATCGCGGGCGAAACGCTTTCCGGCGACGCGATCAGAGCGTTGCGCGAGCGCTTGGAACGCAACGATCTCGTGCGCGGCAACGGTACGGTCAGCAACGTGGACGTGCGCCAAGCGTATCTCGACCGCATCGCCGGTGACGTGAAACTGGCGCGCAAGATGCGCGTCGCCATCGACTGCGGCAACGGCGTCGCGGGCGCATACGCGCCGGAATTGATGCGCCGCCTCGGCTGCGAGGTTACGGAGCTGTATTGCGAAGTAGACGGCAACTTCCCGAATCATCATCCGGACCCGAGTAAACCCGAGAATCTCGCCGATCTCATCAAGACGGTGAAGCGCGGCGGTTACGACGCCGGGCTCGCCTTCGACGGCGACGGCGATCGATTGGGCGTGATATCGCCCGACGGCAATATCATCTGGGCGGATCGTCAAATGATTCTCTACGCGCGCGATGTGCTGTCGCGCAACCCGGGCGGCAAGATCATTTATGACGTGAAATGCTCGCGCAAGCTCGATGAAGCGATCCGCGCGGCCGGAGGCCAACCGATCATGTGGAAGACCGGGCACTCGCTGATCAAAGCGAAGCTCAAGGAAACCGGCGCGCTGCTGGCGGGGGAGATGAGCGGCCACATCTTCTTCAAAGAGCGCTGGTACGGCTTCGACGACGGCGAGTACGCCGGCGCGCGGCTGCTCGAGCTGTTGTCGCGCGACGCGCGTCCGGCCGCCGCGATCTTCGCGAGCTTACCGAACACGGTGAATACGCCGGAGCTGAACTTGAAACTTGCCGAGGGCGAGCACTACGCGCTGATTCAAGAGTTGGTGAAGCGCGCTCACTTCCCCGATGCGAAGATTACGACCATCGACGGCGTGCGCGCGGATTTCCCGGACGGCTTCGGTCTGGTGCGCGCATCGAACACGACGCCGGTGTTGGTGTTCCGCTTCGAAGGCGATACGGTCGAGGCACTCGAACGCATCAAACAGCGCTTCCGCGAGCTCGTGCTCTCCGTGCGACCGAATGTGCAGCTGCCGTTCTAGCGGTTACGCGACCTTGCCCGCGGGCCAATCGGGCGCGGCGTCGACTTTGTCGAGCCTAAAGGTGAGCTGCGTCTTACAACGCTCGAAGATCGCCAGCACGTCCTCTCGATCGCGACCGCCGATGCTCAATATGCCGTAGCGATAACTGCGGCCATCCTGCATCTCCTGCGACAGGCGTCGCCCGTGCGTGGCGAGTACTTCAATGCGTATATCCGGATACCGCTCCCGTACTTGCGCGATCTCCGCGGCGCTCGGGAGCTGCACGACTCTCGCGTTTTCAAACGTGCGCAGCACGCAGCTCGCGGCGAATCCGTACTTGCCTCGCCGCTTGCGAAACGCCGGTTTCTTCCCGAGCGCCAAATCGAGCAATATTTCGTAGGTGTTCGTTCCGTCGACTTTCTCGTACAAGTCGGCGAATTGAGACGCCATACGCGGATTGATTTCGATAATGTGCAGGGAATCCCGGCGTGGATCGTAGATCATCTCCATGTTGAACAGGCCACCGTCGAACCCGATGCCGGCGATGACGCGCTTCACGACGGCGGCCATTCGGTCCTGCACCGCGTCCGGCAGCGCGGACGGATATTCGAAGCGCTGAAACGACAACGTCTCCGGATACATCACCGAATCGACGATCGCGATGATCCGCACATCGCCCGCGTGTACATAGCCTTCCACGGTGACCTGCATGCCTTGCAACAACCCTTCGACCAGGACCGGCGGACCCAAGTCGAGACCCGCGTAGTCCGCCAGCAATACTTCGAAGGGGCGAAGGAACGACGTTTGCGACGCCGACTTCCAGCCGACGCGGAACAGCTCGGCGGGGGAATCGACGCGATAGGCGCCGACCGAGAAAAACGATTTCACCGGCTTCACGAACACCGGAAATGGCAACTCCTCGACCGAAGGAAGCTCCCTCTCATCGAGTCGCCGAAAGTACGGCACGGCGTCCGGCGCGAAC
>JBGPKL010000072.1:0-16092 GCA_041485885.1 Sulfurifustaceae bacterium | reverse complement strand
GTCTTCACCTCGGTGCCCGATCTCAAGCGAAAGCTCATGCGCTACATCCGTCACTACAATAAACAACCCAAGCCCGTGAAGTGGAAGTACTTCGATTCATCGCGTCGAATCACTCCCGAATCAATTGTTACGGGCCACTAGGTGGATCGTTCGTCGGAAAACGAAGGCGAATAAGTTGATAACGCGACGCTTTACTGATAACAGATAATTTCTCGCAAGCAGTAGAGATGAGGGCTATGACCGAAACGCCGGCCGAAGCAGATCTACCGAGCGTCATCGCGACGCTCGCGCAGCGCCGTCGGCAACAGCCGACCTACGTCGTGCGTGGCGATCGTTTCTACGCCGCCAAGTGGACGCTGCCTCCGCATCGGGTAACGAGCGGCGAATGCAATTTCGATCACATCCTGCTGTGCCGCCTCGAGGGAGAAACATCGGCGGCAACGAAGACCGTCGACAGTAGAGCGATTCGCAAGCACACGCGTCCCGGAGACGTCACGTTCATCCCGAGCGGCGAGTACGCGCACTACGCGCTTGAACGGAGTATCGACGTCCTTGAGCTGTACATCTCGCCCACGCTTGTCCAAAAATTCTCCGAGCAACACGTGAAGGACGGACGGGCAGCGTCGATACGGCCGGTTTTCGCCGAGGAAGACTTATGGCTAGCGGGTTACTTCCGGATGCTAGAGAGCGAAATCAATTCCTTCCGCGACCCCGCGCCCGCGCTCGATGCGCTGCTGCTCGGCCAAGCACAGCAGCTCCTGCTTGGACACTTGCTGCGTCGTTATTCCGATTTGAGTTCCGCTTACACGGGAGCGCTCGACCCGACGCGGGCGGGATATGCGCTGCGGCCCCATCTCCTGCGGCGCGTTACCGATTTCATCGAGGCAAACCTCCCCTCCGACATACGCCTGGGCGATCTGGCGCGGCTCGCGCATCTTTCGGAGCGGCATTTCATTCGTGCGTTTCGGGCGGCGATCGGCTGCACGCCGTATCAATACGTGCTCGAAAGGCGATTGCGCGCATGCGCCGAGCTGCTGCACGTTCGTCCCAACGTTCCTATCGCCGATGTTGCGGCCTCGATGGGTTTTAACAGCCAGTCCTATTTCGCGACGAAGTTCAGCGAGCGGTACGGCGTTACGCCGTCCCGTTATCGCGGAAAGAAGGTGTCGGTCGGGTTTTTGATTTTCCAGGTCGTCGAAGATCTTCTAAATTTCCCGGAGCTGGATTTCCTATCGGATATCTTCGGCGTCGTACAATGCGCGTGCGTGTAGCGCTGCATGCTCTGGAGCGCGCCTCGGCCGGCCGAGCGGAGAATCGCTATCGTCGACGCTCGCTCGGCGCCAACCACCTTAACGCGACTTCGCGCCTGTCACCAGACGAAGCGGTTTTGCGCTGACCGAACGGTCGAGTATCGAGACGTGGGGCGCCGGCGGGTCGATCGGTGCGGCCTTCTTCGACGCCTCGGTCTCTGCCTTCTCCAACCTGAACACTCCCACGGCGTCGACGAGTCGTCCGGCTTCCTGCTCGAAGGAGTTCGCCGCCGCCGCGCCTTCCTCGACCAGCGCCGCGTTCTGCTGCGTGACGGTTTCGAGTTGAGTTAAGGCTTTGCCGATCATCTGCATGCCGGAGTTCTGCTCCGCCGAAGCCGTGGCGATGGCGCCGATCAGTTCGATCGCGTGATGTATGCCCGCCACCGCGCGGTTGACCGCCTGCTCGGCTTGCGACACCAGCGTCGCGCCTTCGGTGACATGCGCGGCGGAAACTGCAATCGACGCCTTGATCTCCTCGGTCGCCTTCGCGCTACGCTGCGCGAGCGCGCGCACCTCGGCAGCTACCACCGCAAAACCGCGACCCTGCTCGCCGGCACGCGCCGCTTCGACGGCGGCATTCAACGCGAGGATATTCGTCTGGAACGCGATGCCTTCGATGATCCCGACGAACTCGGTCATGCGCTTCGCGCTGCCTTCGATGCCCGTCATCGTGCTCGTCACCTGCTGCATCGACCGCGCCGCTTCCTCCGCGCGCCCGCCCACTTCCTCGACCGCGACGCTCGCGGCGCGGCAAGTGTCGGCGTTCTGCCTCACGGTCGCGGTCAGCTCTTCCATGCTCGCCGCCGTTTCCTCGAGCGTGGAGGCTTGTTCTTCGGTACGACTCGAGAGGTCCCCGTAACCGCGCGCGATCTCGCGCGCACCGTTGACTACCGTGCCGGCGCTGGCGCGAACCTGACGAACGACTTTGGTAAAATTCTGGTGAACCTTGGCGAGCGCGAGGTTCATCATTTGTCCTTCGAGACGCGCTGCATCGGTCGACGTGTCGACCCTGATCGTCCAAGTGAGATCGCCGCTCGCTAGCTTCTTGCTCAAGCGCTCAAGGAAGCCGGCGCCGTTCGCTTGATACGCTCCCAGCGCAAAATATATATACGTTCCGGTAAGGAAGGTCGCGAAAATCACCGCCACGAGTGCGGGCGACAAGATCAGGCCAGAATCAGCTACATCGGACTGTGAAGTCGCTGCGGCCGCGATAAAACTCAATATCGGACCTAGTAGCAGCGGAGAACCAACAACGATTCGACTGCTGAGGGATCTCAGCCGCACGGTGATCGCCAACACCGGTATCGCCAGGAGCCTTGCGATCGGGCCTAACGCGTAGTTCCGAGCTGTCGTATGACGGTCGCCGACAACGATCGCGTGGTCAGCGGTATCGTGATCCTGCAACTGAAATATACCCGCCACCTCCACTAACCGGCCCGACTCCTGCTCGAAGGATTGCGCCGCCCCCGCACCTTCCTGAACTAGCGCAGCATTCTGCTGTGTCACGGCCTCTAGCTGAGTCACCGCTTTGCCGATCATTTGCACGCCCGCGTTCTGCTCCGCCGAGGCGGCCGCCACCGAGCCGATCAACTCGACGACGTGGCGTATCCCGGCGACGGCGCGGTTCACCGCTTGTTCGGCCTTGGAAACCAGCACCGCACCTCCTTTCACCTTCGCGGAGGAGGCACTAATTAGTGCTTTGATCTCATCGGTCGCCTCAGCGCTTCGACCCGCGAGGGCGCGCACTTCGGCCGCAACCACTGCGAAGCCGCGGCCTTGGTCGCCCGCGCGCGCCGCCTCGACGGCGGCATTTAGCGCGAGAATGTTCGTCTGGAACGCGATGCCTTCGATAATGCCGACGAACTCGGCCATCTTCTTCGTGCTCGCCGCAATCCGCGTCATGGTGCTCGTCACTTGCTGCATCGAATGAGCGGCTTCCTCCGCCCGCCCGCCCACCGCTTCCACGGCGACGCTCGCTTCGCGACAATGGTCTGAGTTCTGCCTCACCGTGGCCGAAAGCTCTTCCATGCTCGCCGCCGTCTCCTCGAGCGTCGAAGCTTGTTCTTCGGTGCGTTTCGACAAGTCGGCGTAACCGAGCGCGATCTCACGCGACCCGTTGGCGATGGTTTCAGCGCTGGTGCGCACTTGGCGGATGATGTTCGGGAATTCCTTGTTCATTTTGTTGAGCGCGGTCCATACGGTTTGGCCTCCGCTCACATCTCCCCAACCGGGGAGAAAATGCAGAGTGAGATCCCCGGCGCCGACGCGATTGAATAACCGAACGAGGCTGGAGAGCGCGCGTTTGTAGATGACCGCAATCGCGATATACATATAGATGCCCAACAGAAACGCTCCCGAACCGGCGAGCAACAGAACGGTAACCGGTGCGCCACTGCCAAAGCCGGGGGCGTCCGGCGCGAGCAGATAGATCGAAACACACCCAAGCTGCGCGACAAGCAGCAGCGTAACCACGATGGCATAGTTGGTTGAAATGCGCGTTCGCAGGAACAGCGCAAACGCTGGTCCGAAGAAGGTTTTCACGATATTTTCCCGTTATCGCCCTCAAAAATTTGCAGTGTTGATATCCCGGCAGGAGAGCAATACACGTGCCATAAAGTGTAGCTTCATTTGGGAAGGCGGTCGAAATGCGTGCAGCGGGCTCCACGCCGTCGGGGCACGCGCAACGCCGACTCGGAAGCGGTTCCGGTTCTCCTCTCCGACTCTGAAACGTCAAAATTCCGGCATCCGCGGCGATGGCGCCGCGACCGAGAACGACGAAGCCTCAAGTGTGGTGGCGACGACGGTCGCCCGGCGTGAACCGCTTATTGGTTCGATCGCCAGCTTATCGTCAGAGTGCGCGAGGTGGCGATTGGCTAACCAAGCAAAACCCTGCTTAGTCCTCGATGGTCTTTGGTGGTCGCAATGGACTAGGTCGGAGCGTCGTTTTGGGAGAGAGGGCGATAGTATTTGACAAGGCACAGTAGGACTTGAACAATGCGGAGGCCATTTTTGAGGGAGGGCACGTGGTAAGAACCGCGCTTCCAGTTGAGGGAAACGTCACAGACGCCGTTTCCACTATTGTTCAGCGCCTCCAGTGGCAGCCGCTCTACGTCGTACGTGGCGATGGAGGAAGTGGTTTCTACGCCGCGAAGTGGAAGCTGCCGCCGCACCGCATAACAAGTGGCTGTATCTTGGATCACATCTTGGTTTGTCACGTCGAAGGT
This sequence comes from Sulfurifustaceae bacterium, assembly GCA_041485885.1. Classification (GTDB taxonomy): domain Bacteria; phylum Pseudomonadota; class Gammaproteobacteria; order Acidiferrobacterales; family Sulfurifustaceae; genus JACQFZ01. The sequence goes on along the minus strand of JBGPKL010000072.1, from coordinate 11,558 downwards.
GTGACGTCCGCCTCCAAGACTACGAATGGCACGACGGTACGCAAGCACTCCCATGCCGGCGCCGTCTCCTTCATTCCGAGCGGTGAGCACGCGGTGTATGCGCTCGAAAAACAAAGCACCTTTCTCGAGTTGTATATTTCCCCGGCGCTCATTCAACGGTTTTGCGAGCAACATGCGAAGAGCGGGCGCTGCGCCTCTATTCAGCCGCTCTTTGCCGTCGAAGATTCATGGTTGGCCGGATATTTTCGAATGCTGGCAAGCGAAATTGAGACGTATGGCGACTGCGCGCGACAACCCGATTCGCTGCTGCTCGGTCAGTCGCAGCAGCTCGTGCTTAGACATTTGCTGCGTGCGTATTCCGACGTCCGCCTCGACGACATCCACCAAGCCGAGCGGCCGAAAGGACCCTATGCGCTGCGGCCGCACCTGCTTCGGCGCGTCACCGACTTCATTCGAGCGAACCTAGCCGCCGACATATACCTGACGGATCTCGCCGAGCTCGTTCATTTGTCCGAGGCGCATTTTATCCGCTCCTTTTACGGAGCGGCCGGCAGCACGCCCTACCAATATATGCTGCAGGAGCGGCTGCGAACCTGCGCCGAGCTTCTGCGCGCCGACAACGGGCTCTCGGTCGCCGAAGTCGCGAAATCGATGGGCTTTAAGAACCAATCGCACTTCGCAACGAAGTTCAAGGCGCACTACGGAGTGACGCCCACATCCTATCGGCACGCAGGCAGTAGCTAAAGCACCGCCTCTCCTTCGATTATTTCTTTCCGCTTCCTTAACTAGAATGCTGATTCTCGGATCGCCGACCGTTTGGCGGTTTTTTCCTTCGCCAGCGTGTGATCGAGAAGATTTTCTTTCGGTCGACGAATGGCTTGAAGTTAAGGCTCGCGTCGATGGCGAATACACTAGACACCTGTCGTAGCGCCGCTTCTAATGGTACCCCAGCGGACGAACCGACCCAGTGGCAATTGGCTGTACGAAAGCTAATATTTGAACAACGGCGAGCGTTTCTCGACAGCCGTCAAAACGCAGCGCTGGAAAGGCGCGGGTCGCGGAAGCGACACCATTAATTGACAAAGCGCGATAGCATTTCGACAATCGCGCAACCGAATTGGGGGGAACGACAAGTGGCAAAGACCGAGGTTCCGGCCGAGGCAAACGTCACGAACGCCATATCAACTCTTGCGCATCGGCGCCGATGGCAGCCGCTCTATGTGGTGCGCGGAGATATGGGCAGTCGTTTCTACGCGGCCAAATGGAAACTACCGGCGCACCGCGTTGCCAGCGAGTGCGTGATGGATCACATGCTGATTTATCGCGTCGAGGGCTCGACGCCCATCTCGAAGATCATCGGCGGCCAAACCCTGCGCAAGCATAGTCACCCCGGCATCTTTACTTTCATCCCGAGCGGCGAGCGCGCGCAGTACGTGATCGAAAACGATAGTACCTTCCTCGAGCTGTACATTCCCCCGGCGCTGATACAACGGTTTTCCGAGCAACACGCGAAGAGCGGGCGCTGCGCGTCCATTCAAGCGTTTTTCGCCGTCGAGGATTCCTGGTTAACCGGATATTTTCAAATGCTGACGAGCGAAATCGAAACGTACAACGAATCGACGCGCCAGCTCGATTGCCTGTTTCTCGGCCAGGCGCAGCAATTGCTGCTGGGACATCTGCTGCGCACGTACTCCGACGTCGGCCCGGCGCAGTTGCATGAGCTCGATCGATCCAAGGGCGGATCTCCGCTGCGACCGCATCTGCTTAGACGGGTCATCGATTTCATCCGGGCGAACCTTGCCGCCGATATCTATATGAAGGATCTGGCGGAGCTGGTTAACCTGTCCGAGGCGCACTTCATACGCGCCTTCTACGCCGCCACGGGCACCACGCCATACCAATACATACTCGAAGAGCGGTTGCACGTCTGCGCGGAGCTGCTGCGTGCCGACAACATACTGTCGATCGCCGAAGTGGCGAATTCGATGGGCTTTAAGAGCCAGTCGCACTTCGCGACAAAGTTCAAGGCGAGATACGGCGTGACGCCGACCCATTATCGGCACGCCGCCGACACGTAACACTTCGCCCCTTTTTTCCTACCGCCGCTTCCACCCTCCGATTTCCCACTCCGTTCGCCCCGCTCGGCGAGGCGGCGCACCGATTTTCGTCGCCCTTAATTTTGACGTGTGTCAATATTCGCGTTGCGGCCGGTCGGTATTCTCGCGTCGGTGCGGAATATCGGACCTGTCGAACCGGGCACACTTCACGCCGCGGGAGATCAACCGGCCGAAGAGTCAGCCCGTTGTCGCCGCCGCCGTGACCCGAACCGTTCGCCGAATCTTTCTAACGAATCGAGCAGGGAGCCAATATGAACTGGATTTATATCGAGAAGGAAAACGCGCGCACGCGGGCTTTTGAATCGATCTGGACCCACGAGCTCGACGCCGTCTTCGCCGACGTCGCCAAGTACTACGACCGCGCGAATATTTTCGCGAGCCTCGGTTTGTTGAACAGCCTGCGGCGAAGGTTCATATCGACGATCGACACTCAAGCCAACCAGAAGGTCTTGGATGTGTGCGCCGGCACTAACGTCATCGGAATCGATCTCCTAAAGCGCGAGCCGAGCCTCGAAATCTACGCCGTCGATAAAAGCGAGGCGATGCAGAAAGTCGGCAGAAACTTGGCGCGTGAACGGGATTTTCACATCAATGCTTCCATCGGCGACGTCCACCGCCTGCCGTTTCCCGACAACTACTTCGACATCGTGACGCTACAGTGGGCCACGCGGCATTTGCGGGTTATCGAAGTATTCTCGGAAATTCTTCGTGTGCTCAAGCCCGGCGGCCGTTTCTATCATTGCGACATGTTGCGACCGGCGAACAAATTCATAGAAGAAGCTTACTGCCTCTACTTAACGATCTGCGTGTCGCTCATCTCGCGCGCGTTTCGCAGCGGCGCGGCGGCGGTGAGGTGCCGGCGCTACTTTATCGAAGCGATCCGCCTGTTTTACTCGACGGATGAACTTTCCCACCTCCTGGCGGAGCTCGGTTACTCGAACGTCGTCGGCAAGTCGGTTTTGTTGGGGACGGTGGCGTTCCACAAAGCGCGTAAGGCATAGTGTCGTTCGAGCGCTTCTCACTCGTCTTCGCATCCGTTCGAGTCAGTCCAGAAAGCGGCGCGCGATATCCGGCGTCGGAACCATGCATTGTGCGCGCCGCCCGAAACCGGCTGCCGGCGGTGCCTTGCATGGCGGCGAATACGAATCGCTCCGAGTGGTCGTCTGCGCACATTTTAGTACCCGTCGCCGGTGCGTCCGGAACCAAAGTCGCGGTAAGCGCGATTACACGTAGCTGCAATACACCAAGAGGTGAGTCATGAACGAACAACACGTACTATCGGAAGTATCGAATGGCATCGGCACCATCACGTTGAATCGGCCGGCGGCGTTGAATGCGCTGTCGGCGGAGATGATGCAAGGATTGGTCGAGGCATCGGCGCGGTTCGAGCGCGACCCCGCGGTGCGCTGCGTCGTGCTGCGCGGCGCGGGCGACAACTTCATGGCGGGCGGCGACGTCAAAGGCTTCCATAAGGCGCTGAAGGAAACGCGCGAAGCGCACGTCACCGGCATGGAACAGCGAATCGTGGCCACCCATCAGTTTCTGTATCACTTGCGCCGTATGCCAAAGCCGGTGTTGGTCTCGATACAAGGCGCGGCCGCCGGCATCGGGTTCAGCTTCGCGCTGGCCTCTGATCTCGCGATCGCCGCCGACGACGCGTTCTTCACGCTGGCCTACCGGCACGTGGGGCTTTCGGCCGACGGGGGTGCGACCTATTTTCTGCCGCGCATCGTCGGCGAACGCAAGGCGCTCGAGCTGATATTGCTCGGCGAGCGCTTTCCCGCGCAAAAGGCGCTCGAGCTCGGCCTCGTCAACTGGGTGGTTCCGCGCGCGCAGCTTGCCGAAGAAACAACGAAGATCGCGCGTAAACTCGCCGACGGACCGACCGTGGCGCTCGGTATCGCGAAGCGCCTCATTCGTTCATCGCTCGACAACACCTGGGATGAGCAATCGCACCGCGAGGCCGAGGGCATGGCGATCGCCGTCGCGACCGAGGATCACCTCGAGGGCGTCACGGCGTTCGTTGAAAAACGCAAACCGGTATTCAAGGGCCGCTAGCGCGCCCCATCACGCGTGTGTTTTCGCGGAGGCAACGAATGGCGAATGCTCTGCGAGGGCGGCGACGTTGTGTTCCTAATTTGAATCGGCGGCGCCGGCTTGCGAAACAGCATATGTATCCAGATCGGGCGGGGCTGGACGAATCGTGCTTGAGCGTCATTCAGCCAGAACGCGGCCTTGGTGCAGACCTTTTTGAATAAATTCCGCGGCGGTGGCTCCCGCAAACGGGCACCGCAATGTACGCAGCTCTCTTCTTGCGAGTAAGTTCCGTACGGATTGCCGGCGAGGTCCATAAGGAACGTCGAAACCGCGTTGGTCACCGCCGTCGTTCTACCGACGTGCGATATTTTTTCCGCGTGCAACCCCGGGAACGAACTCTTTAGGCGGCGCTCATCGAAGATATTGACGTGCCCCCACGGAGGATTCTTCTTGCCGCAGGTGTAGCACGTCGTGCGAGAAACACGAATGTCTTGTTTGTAGGGAACGCCGATGAGCAAATGCCTGCGAGTGACTCTCTGCAATTCCCCGCACGCCCGTTTCAGCAACGGCTGCGGTATATGTTCCAACACTTCGGCGCACATCACGCAGTCGAACGAATCGTCGGGATATTCGAGCGACGTAATATCGCCTTGCACCGCGACGATCTTCGCGTGACGTATCTCGGGTTTCTTTTGATCGAGCGCCGTGACGATCTCAAAGTGATTCGCGAGTAGAGTGGACAGATATCCATCCCTCGCGCCGGCGTCCAGTACCGACCCGCCCTCTTTCGGAATTGCATCGATCAGCTTATGGACGCGCTCGAGTTCGTCGAAACTGCGGTGATTAATTGAGTCCGTCTCCATCTCTTGTTCGTCAATCCCGTTTGCAACGAAGCCTTGGTTGATTTGCCGACCTGGCCAGTTGTTTATCGGAGAGTCGGGAAATGAGGGCGTTAGGATAACAGAGTCGCCATGACAAATTCATGTATAAGAGCCAATGTCGACGTTGCGGGTATTTCGGCGCCTAGGCTTTTGCCTCTACTAATAGAAGTTGCTGGACTCGATCGCCACAATAAACCGAGTCATCTCGTCAATAAGTTGCGAGAGATTGAGACTGGACAACATGACCCCGTAACCTACTTCCGGAAAAATCCCCAACAGCAGCGGTGCCGGGTTGTCCCTCAGCCGTTGCGCCAGCGCCACTGATTGGTTGACCGGCACGAGCGCATCCTTATCGCCATGAACGAGCCGAGGCGCGGAAACTTGCTCAATCCTTTCGCGTCGATCCGTCGAATTTCACCGGCTGCAGCGGATCGCGGTTGACATGTAATTGAAAGACATCGGGGCGCGCGTAGTGGCCGACGACGTCCAATGTACGCTTCGCGGCGCCGACCGCTTCGAGATCAATGTCCGCGTAAAGGATGCCAAGCTCGCGGCGCAGGGGGCCGGCGACGATCTTGCCGCTCGGATCGACGACGAGCGAGTCGCCCAAGTTCACCCACTCGTCCGCGTCCGGATACAACTTGGCTTTTCCGGGAAAGTCATCGGGAATATCGCGACCGCGAAGCGCGACGCCGCTCGCAAGCACCCAGCATCGGCCTTCGCGCGCGATGTGCTGAAACGTCGCAACCGAGCGGTCGCCGCAATCGTAAGTCGGCGCGACATAAATCTCGACACCTTGCGAATAGAGCGCGTAGCGTGCGAGCGGCATCAGATTTTCCCAACAGATGAGCGTGCCGACACGCCCGCACGGCGTATCGACGACGCGAAGCCCGGTCGCATCGCCGAACCCCCATACCATGCGCTCCGCGTTTGTCGGCATGAGCTTGCGATGACGGTTCAGCAGGCTGCCGTCCGGCCCGATGACCACCACGGTGGTATAGATAGTTCCACGGCTGAGCTGCGCGTCGCGCTCATTGATCCCACACACGACGGTGACCTTGTGTTCGTTCGCCGCGGCGTAGAGCGGCGCCAGATCTCCGGCTTCGAGATCCACGGCGTTCGCGAGCAACCGCGCATGGATCCGTTCGGTAAGCGCCGTGTCGGTGCCGGGACGCAATCGCCAAATCCACGACGGATAGCCGGGAATGAAGGCCTCGGGAAATACGACGAGCTTCGCGCCGCCGGTCGCGGCTTCGCGCACGGCATTGACTGCGCCTCGCAACGTTTGCGCGCGATCCAACAACGCGGGCGGCTTCTGAACGATGGCGACACGTGGCACGGCATGTCTCCTTTGCGCGGTGAATACGCTGAGGGCGGCGGGGTCCGCTTCGCGTCATTCTCAACGCAGTCGACGCGCCGTTCCAGTACCGGTCGCGGAGGCGGTGGTAGGGCCAATCGACGCCGGGTTTACCGACGCTATACGCTTCGGTTCCCGGACACCGGTGGCCGTCTTCATGCCCTGCGCGGGCGCGTTTGATCCCGATAATTTAAGATAAACGCCTTTCAGCCAGCGTAGGGAAACACATAATGAACGAAACGATCGGGTTTATCGGCACCGGCATGATGGGCGAGCCCATGGCGCGCAATCTGTTGCGCGCCAGGTTTCGTGTGAAGGTCTTCAACCGGACACCGGAGAAAGCGCGCGCGCTCGCCGGCGACGGCGCCGAGCTTGTGCAAACACCCGCCGATGTCGCGACTGCGGGCGGGATTGTCGTCACCATGCTCGCCAACGACCAAGCCGTCGAGGAAGTGGCGTTCGGGCCGAACGGCTTCGGACCGCGGCTACGCGGCGGCGTTCATCTCTCCATGAGCACCATTTCGCCGGCGACGGCCGAGCGGCTCGCGGCCAAGCATGGCGAACACAGTGGCCAGTATGTCGCGGCGCCGGTGTTCGGACGCCCCGACGCGGCGGCGGCGAAGCGGTTGTGGATCTGTACGTCGGGCAACAATGCGGCGAAGGAGCGCGTAAAGCCCGTGCTCGATGCACTCGGCCAAGGCGTATTCGACTTCGGCGAGAAGCCCGGCGCCGCGAACGTGATCAAGCTAAGCGGCAATTATCTGATCCTCGCCGCCACACAGGCGATGGCCGAGGCATTCACGCTCGCCGAGAAGAACGGCATCCCTCGTACCGACGTCGCTAATCTATTCGGGAAAACGCTCTTCGCCTGCCCGGTCTATCAGGCGTACGGAAAATTCGTCGCCGAGGAAAATTACGAACCGGCGCGCTTCAAACTCGCGCTCGGCTTGAAGGACATCAGCCTGATGGTCGATACCGGCAAGGCAGCCGGCGTGCCGATGCCGATCGCAAGCCTTCTGCAGCAGCGCATGCTCGCCGCCGTGGCGAAGGGCCGCGGCAATCTCGATTGGTCGGCAATCGCGCAGTCGGTTTCGGAGGACGCCGGACTCAAGTAAGGATATGCACCGCAGCGCACCGCGGCGCGTCCTACGGACGCGACTGGTTCGGCACGACATAGAGGAGCGCGAGGAGCGCGTGGATCGCGAGACGGGTCCACACGCTCACGAACGCAATGACGGTCGCCACGGCATAGAGAATCGGGCCGGCCAAGTACTCGCGCGTAACACCGTTCACCAGACGCAGGAATTGTAAGACAGGAGAACCCCAATGTGGTCCCGTACGAAATTGACGCAGTTGCTCGGCACGCAGCATCCGATCATTCAAGCGCCGATGGCCAGCGCCTCAACGCCCGAATTAGTCGCCGCGGTTTCGGACGCCGGCGGGCTCGGGTCGTACGGGGCCGCGGCGACACCGCCCGCGAACCTGCGCGACGTCATCCGACGGATCCGCGCGCTCACCGACCGGCCCTACGCCGTGAATTTATTCGCACCGGCGGTGGAACGATACGAGCTTACGTCCGCACAGCAAGCAGCGATGGCGGAGTTGTTGTCGGCATGGCACCGGGAACTCGACGCCGGGCCGGTTCCCGAGTTGATCCCGGTCGTGGGCCCGTTCGAGGCGCAGCTCGCGGTGCTGTTTGAGGAGAAGGTGCCGGTCTTCACGTTCCATTTCGGCCCACCGCCGCTCGAGGCGATCCGGAAAATGCACGCGATCGGCTCGCGCGTGCTGGCGACGGCGACGACGGTGCGCGAAGCGCGAATTCTCGCGGAAGCCGGCGTCGATGCGATCATCGCCCAGGGCGCGGAGGCCGGAGGTCATCGCGGCACCTTCGCGCTGCCGCACGAGAGAGGAATGATCGGAACCCTGGCGCTCGTTCCGCAGGTGGTCGACGCGGTTGCGCTTCCGGTCATCGCCGCGGGCGGCATCATGGATGCGCGCGGCATCGTCGCGGCGTTCGCGCTCGGCGCAAGCGGCGTGCAGATGGGAACCGCGTTTCTCGCCTGCCCGGAAAACAATATTCCCGCCGCTTACAAGCAGTCACTGTTGGCGTGCAAGGAAGACGACACGGTAGTAACGAAGGTCTTTTCCGGAAGACCCGCGCGCGCCATTCGCAATCGCTACGTGAACGAGATGGAACGGCACCTGGAGAAACTCCTGCCGTTTCCGGCGCAGACGTCGATAAGCCGGACGCTGCGCCAGACGTCGGCGCGGCGATCTAACCCCGACTTCCTCAGCATGTGGGCCGGACAGGCCGCGTCGCTGGCGCGAGAACAGCCCGCGGCCGAACTGATGGCGGGACTCGTGCGCGACTGCGAGACGCTCGCCGCTTCGTTGATGATGAAATAGGAAGCTCGCGGTGCTTCAAGCGATCACGGTTCTGTTGGTGTTCCAGCTCATCGGCGAAGTCGTCAGCCAAGCGTTCGATCAGCTCGTCCCGGGCCCAGTGGTCGGCATGGGATTATTCTTCGCCGCACTGACGCATCCTCGGCTGCGCTCGGCCGAATTGCGGCGCACCGCGCGAAATCTGCTGCAACATCTGTTGCTTTTCGCGCCCGCCGGCGCAGGCGTGACGTTGCCCGTGCAGCGCGTCGCGGTCGAATGGTGGCCGATCACGCTGTCGGTTTCCGAAAACGCGGGAATGAACCGAATGCGCATTCGAAAATATTCATGACTTCCGACACATCATCAGTACACTCTTTGATCGGCACGTACCGGCTGGTCGCGTTCACGGCAGAAATTGACGGCCAGCCCGCGACCGAGGTTTTCGGCAAGAACCCGAAGGGCTACATCGTCATTACGCCAAAACGCTTCTTCGCGCTGGTCACCGCCGAGAATAGAAAATCCGGTCCTTCCAACTCAGCAAAGGCGGCGCTATTGGATACGCTGATTGCTTACTCCGGGCCTTACCGAGTGGAAGGAAACCGGCTCGTGACCTTGGTCGACATTTCCTGGAACGAGGGTTGGAACGGGACCGAACAGATTCGGCTGTGCGAACACGACGGAAACCGGCTGACGATTACCTCGCTGCCGTTGCCCGATCCGCGCAACCCCTCCAAGACGGCGCAAGTTCACCTGCGATGGGAAAAGATCGAGTAGTGCAAGACCTCACTATCGCCCTATTTGCTATCGACCGCGAAAGCTAGCAGTACGTTTGCCGGGCATACCTTTGAACAAACCGTACGGTCGTTGCCTGGAGCGGAAACGCGGAAGATGTTCGGCTACGCGGATCTTCGTAAATGGAAATATGTTCGCCGGGTTGGTGTGGGCGCAGATGGTCCTGCTGAAGCAGAGACGGACAATCGTCCGTCCGTTCCACTTTAGGCGTCCCTAAATTTAGGGGACAGTGCAAATAGCCGTGCAATACCGCGTTCAATTTGACTTAGACCGCCTCCGTCACTACCGTAAAGGCGGTCTAATTTAAGTTATGTGACAAATGGACAAAAGCGACTTCTACTTCGACAAGCTCGAATCGATACTCGATAAAGAGCAGGCCGAGCTGCTTCAAACAAGGCGCGAACATCATTCCGGTTGGGACAGCCATATTTTGACATTATCTACTGCCGCCGTTGGTTTCTCGTTCACCTTCCTTCCGCTGTCTGGTTCCACGCTATTTTGGCTGGCCCTTGTTGGTATTCTGGCGTTTGTGTTGTCAGTCGTATTTTCCACAGTCGGATTTTTAGTGTCAGATAGAGGTCTAGAACTAGCGTCCGAATCGCACTTGGCACGTAGGCTTCAGCAAGACAGGGTCCGTCATCGCGCAAATCGTCTAAAGCGAGAAATGGAAAATCTGAAGCCGGATGATTCGAAGAATATTGATGGTGCGAGAGAACAATGCTGGAAAGATGTCGAGAAAATTTATGCAGAACGAGATTCAGCGAAAGAACTTGAGGATCTAAACAGAAACAACAAAAGAGTTAACTTCCTTAATCGAGCGCGGACGTACTCGTTTTTGGTTGGAGTCATCATGATAACAATCTTCTCATTGTGCAATATTGAGTCGTTTGCCAAGTAAGCGCTATGTCACATAACACGTCATTCAACCGGACCTCGGTCCCGCTGGCGCGGGCCTCGGCCGGTTAACTCTGCGTTGAGACTGTAGAAAAAGTCTCTCCGTGCACAAAACAAAGTCATTCTCCCGCTGTCTCATCTCCCAACACCGCTTAGCGATAAACGGAGGTGCGAGTGCCGCGCTATAAGAACTACGACTATGATCAATGTAAACTCCTCCCCGTTAGCGAGCGTAGCGTGCGCTGTGCGCACGATTAATTTATCTCGCTCATCCGCTCTTACGAGTGTTTGCACACCGGCAAACTGGATGTCCAATGGGCTGGGGAGAAAGATAGCTGACCGTGCGCACGGCGCACGCTACTCTTGCTATCGTAAAAGCGGTCTAATTTAAATTGACCCTTTTGCGCGGGCATGACTACAAATACAGACACCGGCCACCAACTGCGATTCCTCTACGAACAGGAAGGCGGCGTACGCGCAATCTTTTCCTCAAGGGTCGCCGACTACACGGCATCACGACCAGACTATCCTGCCCCGCTGTTTGAGACACTCGGCTCCATATGCAAGCTATCGGCCGGAGCGGTTGTCGCCGATGTCGGGGCAGGTACAGGATTGCTAACGTTGGGACTTCTGCAAAGAGGGTATCAAGTCACTGCTATTGAGCCGAACGCGTCGATGCGTCAGGCAGCCGACTACTTCCTCGGTAAATTCCCAAGCTATCGAAGCGTCGAAGGCTACGCCGAGTCGATCCCACTTGAGGCTTCATCGGTAGACCTCATAACCGCGGCCCAGGCGTTTCACTGGTTCGAGATCGAGCGGGCAAGGACCGAGTGCCTGCGGATACTTCGACCTGAAGGACAAGTTGCCCTCATTTGGAATGACAGAGTTCTTGACGATCCTCTCCATGTACAACTTGACGCAATCTTTGCCGAGTTTGGCGGCGCAAAGCGGGCGGCACTATTGATAACTGCATAAATAATGTCCTATCCTGTCGGCAGGAGGTATCCCATGAGACCTGCCGGCAGCCCGGAGCAACTCGAACAACGACGTGTGCGTGCCATGGCGTTGCTTAAGGAGGGATTGGCGCCCGTTGATGTC
>JBGPKL010000071.1:0-16407 GCA_041485885.1 Sulfurifustaceae bacterium | reverse complement strand
GGCTTATGCTGTACATGGGTTGTGGATCTCGACTGTTGAGTTGGCGCTCAGGGTTTTCACCCAAAACACCGAGATTCGCAACCTCTTTTCATCGTTTCGCAAAAATATTCCGGACAGTAGTGCGCGAAAGCGGGAATCCAGATATTAAGGAATCTCTGATTTATTCCCCCTCTCCTCCCGGGAGAGGGGTTGGGGTGAGGGAAACAGCGCGACTTCTTGCACCGCCGCCCCTCACCCTAACCCTCTCCCGGAGGGAGAGGGAATTAAACTGAAAGATATCGACGCACCTCGCTTTCCTCCAATTCGGACGGCGCGCCGCGCTTGACGATCTCCCCGCGCGACATCACCAAGTATTGATGCGCGAGTGCTTTGGCGAAGTCATAGTACTGTTCGACCAGCAGGATCGCCATATCCTTGCGCTCGGTCAGCCGGCGAATCACGCGCTCGATATCTTTGATGATCGAAGGCTGTATACCCTCGGTCGGTTCATCGAGGATGAGCAGCTTCGGCTTCGTCAGCAACGCCCGCGCGATGGCGAGCTGTTGTTGCTGGCCGCCGGAGAGATCGCCGCCGCGACGGCGGCGCATTTCTTTTAACACCGGGAACATGTCGTAAATTTCGCCGGGAATGGTTCGTGTCGGCGCCGCGAGGCCGGTCAGCAAATTTTCTTCGACGGTCAGGCGCGGGAAAATTTCCCGACCCTGCGGCACATAACCGATACCGAGCCGGGCGCGCACGTGCGGCGCCGCGGAAGTAATGTCCCGATCCTCGAAGGCGATCTTGCCCGACTGGATGCGCAACACGCCCATCAGACATTTGAGCAGCGTGCTCTTGCCGACGCCGTTGCGACCGAGCACCGCGGTGCACGTGCCGGCGGGAATTTCGAACGACAGATCGCTCAGCGTGTGGCTGCTGCCGTAGTAATGGTTCAGTTTCTCGACGCGCAACATTTCGAAGCCTTCAAACTAAAAATGAAACCGCAGATAAACGCGGATAAACGCAGATGAATAGAGATGAATAGAATGGCTTTCGTTAGTTTATCCGCGTTCATCTGCGTTTATCTGCGGTTACCATTTCTTATGTTCTCTATCGTCCTAAATACACTTCGATCACGCGCTCATCGTTCTGCACTTGCTCCATCGGTCCTTCCGCGAGCACGCGCCCTTCGTGCAGCACGGTTACTTTGCGCGCGATCGACGCGACGAAATCCATGTCGTGCTCGACGACGACGATCGAATGCTTGCCCGCGAGCGAGAGCAGCAGCTCCGCGGTGCGCGCGGTTTCTTCCTCGCTCATGCCGGCGGCGGGCTCATCGAGCAGGAGAATCTGCGGGTCTTGCATGAGCAGCATGCCGATCTCGAGCCACTGCTTCTGACCGTGCGACAGCCGGCCGGCCGGTTCGCCGGCGCGCTCGACCAGATGAATCTGCTTCAGCATCGCCCGTATACGATCCTCTTGTTCGGAATCGGGCCGATGGAACAGCGTCGCCCACACGCCTTTCGCGCCTTTCATGGCGAGCTCCAGATTCTCGAAGACCGTGTGATTCTCCAGCACCGAGGGCTTTTGGAATTTGCGCCCGATGCCGAGGCGCGCGATTTCGTACTCCGTCATCTGCGTGAGCTCGAGCGTCTGACCGAGAAACACCGAGCCGGCATCGGGGCGCGTCTTGCCGGTAATGACGTCCATCATCGTCGTCTTGCCGGCGCCGTTCGGGCCGATCACGCAGCGCAATTCGCCGGTGTCGATGGCGAAGGAAAGATCGTCCAACGCCTTGAAGCCATCGAAGCTCACCGTGACGCCGTTCACATAAAGAATGGTTTTGTGCGAGACGTCGATAGCGCCCGGCGCGAGCACGTGTCCCATGCCCTCGCCTGCGGCGCTGCCGTCGAACATCGGCGCGGCGGTGCTCACACCGTCTCCCGTCGGCGCCACGCGAACCAAACGGTTCCGATGCGACGCCAATCTAACGAACCGATCACGCCCTTCGGCAGGAACAGCGTCACGACGACGAACATGGTGCCGAGCGCATAGAGCCACAGGTCCGGCCACATCACCGTCAACCAGCTCTTCGCGCCGTTGACGATGCCGGCGCCCGCGAGCGCGCCGAGCAGCGTGCCGCGTCCGCCGACCGCGACCCAGATCGCGATCTCGATGGAATTCGCCGGCGACATTTCACTCGGATTGATGATGCCGACTTGCGGCACGTACAACGCACCCGCGATCGCGCAGAGCACCGCCGACAGCGTCCACACGAAGAGCTTGTAGTCGCGCGTGTTGTAGCCGGAGAACATGATGCGCGATTCGGCGTCGCGAATGGCGGCGAGCACGCGCCCGAGCTTCGATGTCACGACGAAGCGGCAGAGCAGCAAGGTGAGCATCAGAAATACGCCGGTGATGGCGAACAGCGCCGCCTTCGTTCCCGGATAAGCGAGCGGGAAACCGAGGATGCGCTTGAAGTCGGTGAAGCCGTTGTTGCCGCCGAAACCGGTGTCGTTGCGGAAGAAGAGCAGCATGAAGGCGAACGTCAACGCCTGCGTAATGATCGAGAAGTAGACGCCCTTGATGCGCGAGCGGAACGCGAAGTAGCCGAACACATACGCGAGCAATCCCGGGATCAGCAAAATCTTCAGCGCGGCGACCCAGAAGTATTCGGTGCCGTACCAATACCACGGGAGCGCTTTCCAATCGAGGAACACCATGAAGTCGGGAAGAAAGCTGCGGTATTGGCCTTCGTTGCCGATCTCGCGCATCAAGTACATGCCCATTCCATAACCGCCGAGCGCGAAAAAGAGGCCGTGCCCCAAGCTCAAGATGCCCGCGTATCCCCAAATCAAATCCATCGCGAGGGCGACCATGGCATAACACATGATCTTGCCGAACAGCAGCACGAAGTAATCGGAAAGGTAAAGCGGATGCTCAGGCGGCAAGAGAAACCGAAGGAGTGGAATAACGGCGAGCACGACGGCGAGAAACACGCCGATCGCGATCCAGCCGCGCGCGCCGTAGAGATGCGTGAGGCGCTGTGTCAGCGGGCCCATGGCGGGGCGGCGACAAAAAAGTAGACCGTCACTCCCGCGAAAGCGGGAGTCCAGGAATTACCCCAGCGAAAGCTGACATGCACGCACCCCCTCCCTTCCCTCTGGATCGCTTCCGACTTCCTGTCTCCCGCGATCTTAGTGCGTCCCTGCACGTCACCGCAGCGGGGGGTGAGGCGGAGTGTTCGCGAATGCACCGACGTGCATTCGCGCCGCTGAACGGGTGCACGTGATTTTCGTGCACCCCGGGCGGGAACGGTTAGGGTGGGGGCCGCGGCGCCGATCGAGGAGTAGGCGGGTGCATTCAATTTGTTCGCCACTTACGTCTCCGCCGTTCGACCCTTCAGAGCGAACAAGCCTTGCGGTCGTCGCTGGATGAAAAGAATGATGAACACGAGCACGAAAATTTTCCCGAGCACGGCGCCGGCGTACGGCTCCAGAAATTTATTCACCTCGCCCAAACCGATCGCAGCGATGATCGTGCCGGAAAGCTGTCCGACGCCGCCGAGCACCACCACCATGAACGAGTCGACGATGTAGCTTTGGCCGAGATCGGGACCGACGTTGCCGATCTGCGATAGCGCGACGCCGCCGAGTCCGGCGATGCCGGAACCCAATCCGAAGGTCATCCAATCGACGCGCGGCGTCGGGATGCCCATGCAATCGGCCATCGTGCGATTCTGCGTGACCGCGCGCACGTACAAACCGAGCCGCGTGCGCGAGAGAAAGAGCCAGACCAGGAACACCACGAACGCGGCGAAGAAGACGATCGCGACGCGGTTGTACGGCAGCACCACGTCGCCGCCGAGCGCGAAGCCCCCGGACATCCACGACGGATTCGCGACTTCGACATTCTGCGCGCCGAAGATCGTGCGCACAGTTTGAATCAAAATAAGACTGATGCCCCAGGTCGTGAGCAACGTTTCGAGCGGGCGACCGTAGAGATGGCGGATCACCGTGCGCTCGAGCGCGATGCCGACGAGCCCGGACGTGACGAACGCCGCCGGGACGGCGGCGAGAATGTACGCGTCGAGCGCGCCGGGAAAGTAGCTGCGGAATATTCCTTGGATCACGTACGTCGCGTACGCGCCGATCATCAACATTTCGCCGTGCGCCATATTGATGATACCCATCAACCCGAAGGTAATGGCGAGACCGAGCGCGGCGAGCAGCAGCACGCTGCCGAGACTCAACCCGTAAAACAACGTGCCGAGTATTTGTGGAATAACAAAGCGCTCGTCGATCGCGCGAATCGCCTCCCGCGCTTCGTCGCGCACCGCCTGATCCGGCTCCGCGTACGCACCGTCGGCATTCTTTTCGAACAAGGCGCTGAGCAACTGCTTCGTCTGCGAGCTCTGACTTAGTGCGAGCGCCTGCACCGCTTGGCGTCGCACCGCCGGATCGGCGTTCTTGATTTCTATCACGGCGCTCGCGAGTGCGAGCAGCGTTTTAATTTCGATGTCGGTTTCGCGCTCGGTCGCGCGTTTGATAAGCGGCAGGATTTCCTCGGTTGCCGTGGCGGAAAGTTCCTGCGCCGCCGCCAGACGCACGCCGCGCTCCGGCGCCATGAGCCGCAGCGCCGCGAGCGCCGAGTCGAGCGCGCCACGCATGCGGTTGTTGATGACGATCGCTTCGAGTTGGTCCGAGGACGCTTTTACCGCTTCTCCGGTCAGCGCGTCTTTGAGGTCCGCTCCGGTTCCGACAACGAGACGACCGCTGAACGTGTAGAGCTGCTCATCCTGCAACGCCTTGAGCAACGGAATCGCCGCCGCGTCGCCGTCGGCGACCAACTTGCTGATCGCCTCGATCTTGGCGTCGCTGTCTTCGGCCGCGAGCTGTTTGACCGCTGCCGAATCGATGGCGTGCGCCGCGGGCGCTATCCCGGTAAGCCATAGGGCGACAAGCGCGATCGTCCACCACGGATTGCGGGGCATCGGGATTCCGTCAAGCTGAATTGGTCCCACGATTCTCGCAGAACCGATACCGGAAAAAAATCACCGGCGACGGGCGCCGCCGCCGGTGAACCCACGACTCAGTTCTTCGCCGTCTTGAGATCCGGCTCGTCTTTCTTCTTGTCGTTGCCGGGAATATACGGGCTCCACGGCTTAGCCTTCACCGGGCCCGCGGTCTTCCAGACCACGTTGAACTGCCCGTCGGCCTTCACTTCACCGATGAACACGGCTTTGTGCAGGTGATGGTTCTTCTCGTCCATCTTCGACATGATGCCCGACGGCGCCTTGAAGGTCTGGCCGGCCATCGCCACGATGACTTTGTCGGTGTCGGTCGATTTGGCTTTCTCAACCGCCTGCACCCACATGTTGAAGCCGATATACGCCGCTTCCATCGGGTCGTTGGTGATCGGCTTGTCCTTATGGCCAGGGAGGTTCTTCGCTTTCGCGTAGGCCGCCCACTTTTTCTTGAACTCGTCGTTCGCCGGGCCTTTGATCGACTGGAAGTAGTTCCAGGCGGCTAAGTGGCCCACCAGCGGCTTCGTATCGACGCCGCGCAGTTCTTCTTCACCGACCGAGAACGCGACGACCGGTACGTCTTTCGCCTTGATGCCTTGGTTGCCTAGCTCCTTATAGAACGGCACGTTCGAGTCGCCGTTGATGGTCGAGACCACCGCGGTCTTGCCACCGGCGGAAAATTTCTTGATGTCCGCAACGATGGTTTGATAGTCGGTATGGCTGAACGGAGTGTACTTCTCATCGATGTCCTTATCCTGTACGCCCTTGGAATGCAGGAACGCGCGCAGGATTTTGTTCGTGGTACGCGGATAAACGTAGTCGGTGCCGAGCAGTACCCAACGCTTCGCACCGCCGCCTTCCTTACTCATTAGATATTCCACCGCCGGGATCGCCTGTTGATTCGGCGCGGCGCCGGTGTAGAAGACGTTCTTCGATAATTCTTCGCCTTCGTACTGCACCGGATAGAACAGCAAGCCATTCAGCTCTTCGAACACCGGCAGCACGCTCTTGCGTGACACCGAGGTCCAGCAACCGAACACGACGGCAACTTTATCTTGCGAGATCAGTTGCCGGGCTTTTTCCGCGAACAGCGGCCAGTTCGAGGCCGGGTCGACGACGACGGCTTCGAGCTTCTTGCCCATCACACCGCCCTTGGCGTTCTGCTCATCGATCGCCATCAGCGTGACGTCCTTCAGCACGGTCTCGCTGATCGCCATGGTGCCGGACAGCGAATGCAGCACACCGACCTTAATAGTGTCGGCCGCTTGCGCGAAACCGGACACGAACACGCCGAACGCGGCGAGCGCGCCCAACGCTAAACCTCGCAAGCCGGATCGGTAAATCTTGGTCACTACGACGGGATACATCGTTGGTTCCTCCTGTTATTAGTGATGGTCGTAACCGAATGGAACGGAAATGAAGCTTCCACTACGCCCTCAGCAATCCATGTGCCACGCGCGCAAGTCCGCTGTTATTAGGGCTTTGCTGACTAAGAAGACTCATCGCAAACTTCGCGACGCACTGCCGTGGGGCGGGAACAAGGGTATTGCACTAGCGAGGCGCAAACAAGGTTCAACTTACTGCTTAGAATCGGTGCGGACTTCGAAGAGCAGATACGCGCTGTCGCACCCATCATTATTCCCGCGAAAGCGGGGTGAAGCGGGGCGTTCGCGAATACGCTTGCGGCACAAGACATACGAACGCCGCGAGCGCAGGGCGAGCCAAGTGGCTCGCAGAGCAAGCGCCGTGTTTCTGGTGGGCACAAGCCTCGTTCGTACGGCAAGTCGCGTAATAGACAATAAGTTGGCTTTGACTGAGTCAGGATATGCGGCGTACGCTGCCAGAATATCAATCAAAAGTGATGTCTACATTTAGTTAGGGGTCAAAGTGAGATCGCTACTGATTGCGCTGATTTCGATCTTCGGGGCGGCGCTCCACAATGTCACGTTTGCGCAGTCCTGCTACGAGACAACGGTGCAAAGTCAAACGCCGTTCATGGGCAACAACGGCGAGATCGTAAAGCTCGCGGACGGATCGCTGTGGGAGGTCAAGTACGCCTACGAATATCTCTACGAATACTACCCAGCGGTGATCATTTTGCCCGAAAAGCGGGAAGCTGATGGTAAAGAACAAGACGATCGATGTTCAGGCTATTTCATCTGGTACTTCAGCAAGCAAGCCTGGGCAGAGCGCCATTGAGAGCACGATCGTCAGCAATTTTCAGGGGCTAAACGCCGGGAACATTTACAGGCTTGCCAACGGCCAGATTTGGGAGCAAGTCGAACCTTGGATCTGGATTTGGGTATGGGTAAATCCTTCGGTGATCATCTATCCGGCATCCGGCGGACACAAAATGAAGGTCGAAAATATCGACCATCCAGTCCTCGTTCGGCGCATCAAGTGACATTTTTAGCTGGAACGATTGTCACAAAACCGATTGTCGCGAAATCTATCGTATGAATCAGCGGACATTCTTGGAACAACTCGACGCTGTAGACAATGAGGCGGAAGTTCGAGAGAGATTGGCTGCGGGTAATTACAACGCCAGACACGCAACTCTTGCTCAAGAATGGCTCCGACGAAAGGAGTCTTCTCGTAGCACCGAGACTGCCGCACGCAAAGAAGCCCGCGAAGAGGAAGGCCTTGCTATCTCGCGCAGGGCACTTGCCAATTCGCAATTGGCTACGCGAATAGCAATTGTTGCAATCGTGCTGAGCGTAGTCATGGCGATCCAAAGGGTCATCGAATGGTTGTCCAAGTGACCCCTAACCCGCTGCTGCACCCGACCCTCGCGAGCTGCGCTCGCTCGGGCGGGTGAACGCCACGTTAGGCGAGACTACTGAGGAACCGAAGTGTGGGCCACTTCATCTCTGAGGATCGACTAAAAAGGCTCGGGCATCAGCTCCTTTGTGCGCTCTTTGCAACGTATGATTTCCCGGATCTATATAGAGAAGTTTTTCCTCATCATGACCCGGACCCGATGGATGACTTTCGGGCTCTTGAAGACTCTGAATTTTCAGAGCGTTTAGTAATGCTTTCTGCTCTGGCCCGTGCTGATGACGATGAGCGTCAAACGCTTTCCTCTGTTGAGCGGGTGTTACCAGATGGAGTGGGAATACTCGAAGAAAACGGAGCAACAAAGCCGCTCACTCCACGGGAGGCATGCAACAAGATCATTCACGCTAAAACGATTTCATATGAACTAGATTGGAGTGACAAACACCCAATCTGGAACAGATTCTACGAAAAGCAGAGCATCCAAGTTCAACGAAAATTCAAGAACCCAAGAATCAAAGTAACAGGAACCACGCAGGGCGGTCGTGAATGGAAAGCAGACATCAACGCGATAAACTTCTTGCTCAGCGTTTCGATTGACTATGGAAAATGGAATCTGGCCTAACAATCGGTTCGAGGCGACCGGAGCGTTAGAGTGCAAATGCGAACACTCGCATCAACCGTACCAGGCCTTGTCGCGGAACTCGGGGCTGCATTAACTGCGGATGGTCACCTCCCGCTTCTTTCGCAACTCACCTCGGCACGCATTGACCGCTGCACATACGATGAAGAAGCAGATGCAGGCTATATCTACTTATTGCGCCCGGCCCCAAGTCCGCACTTTGCGAATCTGGCAGCCCCGGTTGCTGAAACAATTGCATTCTTTCAAACGCACGGATTCAATATCGATGTCGACCATGATGGCAATCTGTACGGTATCGAGTTACTGGGGAGACCTGACATTATTGTGAAGTTGAGAGACAACAATGCACTCTAACTTCGCGTTCGAAGCCGACGCGGCGTTAGGCCTCGCAATCGACACCCCTACTGCCGTACAGAGTCGCGATCCAATGCTCAAGCATCGTCCTTGCGCCTACTGCGGTACGACATCCGTGCCGCGGGGCAAGGGGCACGTACTGCCGCGGTCGATGTATCCAGACTCCTTGCCTCAGGCGAAGCGGATCACCGTACCTGAATGCGCCGTCTGCAAGGCAATCTGGGAAGACGCGGAGCCACACTTCAAGAACATCCTCCTCGCGATCTGGAACCCTGACTCCTTACCGTCGGACAGTAGAGTCAGAAGCATGTGGCGAGGCTTTCAGGAGCGGGATGGGAAGCGTCGAGCCCGCGATGTGCTGTCGCTCATGAAGTCCGCGAACGTGGGAACCCCCGCCCGCGAGCGCATCTACCCGACCCAAGACCCTAGGTTCAATCTCATTCTTCGCAGAATCGTACGGGGCCTCGCCGCCGAGCATGGCCTCCCGTCTCCGCTCTCGGACAAGTCAGTAGACTGCGACGTAATGCGTTGGGAGGTTCCTCCCGCTTTCGCGGCCGAGTTCTCCTGGCACACGATTGCTCCCGACTTCTTCCAATACGCGTACACCGCGGCACCCGATGAATCGCTACATTCCTTCTGGCTTCTTCGCTTTTCGAAGAATCTGCTGTTCTTCGGCGCTGTCGCGCGCTTGCCCGGCGAGCACGAGTAGGATGGGTGGAGCGAAGCGCAACCCATCGCAATAAACGGAACCGGCAAGCACGACCGATTGCCGCTGCTATCGAATACTCGGCGGAACTCATGGTAGGGGCGTAAGCTCCCCGTCAACTGTGCGTGGTGTTACAGGTTTTGGGGAAGCTTACGCGAGCTTCTGATGAACTAGGCCGATGGGTTACGCTTCGCTCCACCCATCCTACGCTCGCTCAACTCGCGGCCCATTAGGGCACCAATGAAACGTGTTCGGCAATCGATTCAGTATTACGGTGCGGCACTTCTGGGGCTCCTGCTGGTAATGGGGATGCCGGAGGTTATCGTTGCGAATGAAGTAGCTCCAATGGAACTGAGAGGACCGTCGTTTGGCGACCAGACAAAGATTGAACGCCGAACGTACGTCGACGGCCAAACGAACGAACAGCGCCAACGCCTCGATTTGCTCGCCTACGAGATCTTTGATCCCTCTGTTCCCAATCTCAAGTACAAATATTTTCGGGTAGAATCGCAAGAACTGTTTAAGCGATTTGGCATACCAAAGACGACGAACGCAACCTTATACCCCCACCGGGACCCCGGCCCGGGCGATCCACGGGACATAGAGAAGCTTACGTGGGAGTTTCCGGGGATGGTGATGGAGGTTATCTCCTATCCACCGTCGGCGAGACAGAATCCTGAGAAGGTAATGATTAGCCGCGTCGAGATTTCGAGCGAGCGTTACAACCTCCAGAATGGACTGAAGGTACATCAGCGGGCATCCGTCTTCATCGCTCGGCTCGGTAATCCTAATCACCGGGAGGAGAAGCGTATGAAGTATGTCGTTGAGGATCGGAAAGAACTAAGGCCAGCGGTATACGGGGTCTCAGCGTATAAGATCGAGATGGACCTGGATGAAAACGACGTCGTGAGAAAAATCGCCTGGACTTGGGGGTTCCACTAGTGGCAACGATACCTGCACGGGCAGTTGGATCTAGGTTCTCCCAATCAGTGCAATGATTCAGTCAAACGGACTTGGACAGCGCGGCAATCCACTTATGAACCGTGGCCGCGGCAGCGTCCAGCACGAGTAGGATGGGTGGAGCGAAGCGCAACCCATCGCAATAAACGGAACCGGCAAGCACGACCGATTGCCGCTGCAATCGAATACTCGGCGGAACTCATGGTAGGGGCGTAAGCTCCCCGGTTTTGGGGAAGCTACCGTTCATACTGGAGCCTGTCATGAACACGAACGCGATCTCCCGTTTTGTAGAAAAGATTTGGGACGACAGCGTGCTGCCGACGCTCGTCGAATACATCCGCATTCCTAATAAGTCTCCGCACTTCGACCCCCGCTGGCAGGAACACGGGTACATGGACGCCGCCGTCGCGCTCATCGAGGGTTGGTGCCGACAACAGCCGTTGCGTGAGATGCGCGTCGAAGTGGTACGGTTGGAAGGTCGCACGCCGGTGATCATCATGGAGATTCCCGGCAAGAGCGACGACTGCGTGCTGCTCTACGGCCATCTCGACAAGCAACCGGAAATGACGGGCTGGCAGGACGGGCTCGGGCCGTGGACGCCGGTGCGGCGCGACGACAAGTTGTACGGACGCGGCGGCGCGGATGATGGCTACGCCGCGTTCGCCTCGCTCACGGCGATTCGCGCGCTGCAGGAACAAGGATTGCCGCATGCGCGCTGCGTCGTGCTGATCGAGGCGTGCGAGGAGAGCGGCAGCTACGACCTTCCGTACTACATCGACGCGCTCGCTGCGCGCATCGGCAAACCGAGCCTGGTGGTGTGCCTGGATTCCGGTTGCGGTAATTACGATCAGCTCTGGTGTACGACGTCGTTGCGCGGCCTCGCGAACGGCGTATTGCGCGCGGAGGTACTGACGGAAGGCGTGCACTCCGGCGACGCGAGCGGCATCGTTCCTTCGAGCTTCCGCGTAATTCGGCAGTTGCTCGGGCGCCTGGAGGACGAAGCGACCGGCCGCATCAGACCCGAGGCGTTTCATGCCGAAGTACCCGCGCAACGCCGGCAACAGGCACAGTCGGCGGCTGGCACGCTCGGGGGGGAGATTTACAGCAAATTTCCCTTCGCCCCGGGAACGCGGCCGATGGCGACCGATCTGACCGAGCTGGTACTGAACCGCACATGGCGCCCGGCGTTGTCCGTCACCGGCGCGGATGGATTACCGGCGTTGCAGAACGCCGGCAACGTATTGCGGCCGTCGACCGCGGTGAAGGTTTCGTTGCGGCTGCCGCCAACCGTCAACGCCGAGCGCGCCCGCGACGCGCTCAAACAACTGCTCGAGACGAATCCGCCGCATGGCGCGAAAGTAACGTTCACGCCGGATCAGGCGGCAACGGGCTGGAACGCGCCCCCGCTCGATCCCTGGCTGGAACAATCGCTCAACGAAGCGTCCAAAACTTTCTTCGGGCGCGGCGCGATGCACATGGGCGAAGGCGGCACCATCCCGTTCATGGCGATGCTGGGGGAAAAGTTTCCACACGCGCAGTTCGTCATCAGCGGCGTCCTCGGCCCGCACTCCAATGCCCACGGGCCGAATGAGTTTCTGCACATTCCGACGGCGAAAAAGCTCACGGCTTGCATCGCGAAGGTGCTGCTCGATCACTTTCGGAGAAATGTTGGAGCATAGGGACGGTTGGGGACGGCCCCGACGCGGTTGGGAAATCATGTAGGGTGCGCCGTGCGCACCAAAAGAAGAATTACTAGAACCTATCTCAAAATCGCTCCGGTGGGTTGCGCAAGATCGGATCAGTTCACATCCGTCATGCCCGCGAAAGCGGGCATCCAGATATTACGATATTTTTCCTGGATTCCCGCTTTCGCGGGAATGACAAACTCGGCGATGCATCGGAGGTTTCTCAATTTTGAGATAGGTTCTAGGCGGTGCGTGGAACGCACCCTACATTAATCAGCATGGGAATATAATTTTGATTCCCGCGTACGCGCGAATGACAGCGAGCTTTAAGCGTCCCCGAGCGTCGGACTCTTGATGCGTTCGGCAAACTCGAGCATGCGCTCGGTCGCGCGCAGCGCTTTCTTGCGGATTTCTTCGTCGATGAGAACTTCGTTCGCGCCGGTCTCGAGCACGTGCGCGACGGTTTGTAGATTGTCCATCGCCATCCACGGGCAATGCGCGCAGCTTTTGCACGTGGCGCCCTTCCCTTCGGTCGGCGCTTCCAGTAGTACCTTGTCCGGCGCCGCCTGCTGCATCTTATAAAAGATACCGCTGTCGGTCGCGACGATGAATTTTTTGTGCGGGAGCTTTTTCACGGCCTGAATGAGCTGACTGGTCGATCCGACGGCGTCGGCCAAGGCAATGACATCCGCCGGAGATTCGGGATGCACGAGCACACCGGCGTCCGGATGCTCCTTCTTGAGCTTGACGAGCGCTTCGGCCTTGAACGCTTCGTGCACCACGCACGAGCCCGGCCAGAGCAGCATGTCCGCGCCGGTGACCGACTGTATATAGGCGCCCAAATGTTTGTCGGGCGCCCACAAAATCTTTTTTCCCTGCTTGTGGAGATGCGCGGCGAGCTTCACGGCGATCGACGACGTCACCACGTAGTCGGCGCGCGCCTTCACCGCCGCGCTGGTATTCGAGTACACCACGACGACGCGATCGGGATTGGCGTCGCAGAAGGGCACGAACCGATCGGCGGGGCAGCTCAAATCCAACGAGCACTCGGCTTCCAGCACCGGCATGAGCACGCGCTTCTCGGGGCTCAGGATCTTCGCGGTCTCGCCCATGAAGCGCACCCCAGCGACGACCAGCGTCGTCGCGCGATGCTCGTAACCGAAACGCGCCATGTCGAGCGAGTCGGAGACATGGCCGCCGGTTTCCTCCGCGAGCCGTTGAATCTCCGCGTCCACGTAGTAGTGGGCAATGAGCACCGCGTCCTGTTCCTTGAGCAAATGCTTAATGCGCTCGCGCACTGCCTCTCGCGCCGGCGGCGTCAATACCGGCGTCGCGGCCAACACGTCGTCCGTCTTCGGAGCAACGATGCGTGGGATAGCGATGTTCAGGCTTGCGGTCATATTGGCTCATTATATCCTTGCGCACCCGCCACTGCGCGCGGCCGGTATCGCATTACAGTGCCGACGCCAACTGCTTCGCGTGATGCACGCTGTCGGCAAGCGAAACGCCGTCGCGCCAGTTCGCGCGGAAATGAAGTCCCGGCAGCCGACCGAGCGCCGCATCGATCCGCGCCACCCGCTCCGCGTGCCCCAACTCATATTGAGGAATCGCCTGCGGCCACAGCGTAACGTACTCGAATATGGGGTCGCCGCGCACACCCAACAATGGCCGCACATCCGACATGACGCGCTCGACAATGGCGGCGTCGGCAAGGTCGCGAATCGCCGGGTTGCGTCTCCCACCGATGTAGGCCGTAAGTAGAACATTTCCGCCGCGAGCCCGGTTCGGAAAAACCATCGAAGAAAAAATAATCCCGAGCGTTTCACGTTTCAAGCGCCGGGGCAGCAGCGCGCCGAAGCCATCGAGTGGATGCGTCACTTGATCGCGCCGGAAGCCGAGCGCGACCGACGCGACCGACGGATAAACGACGGCGTCGAGCTCGCGCGCCAACTCGGCGGACACCGAGGCAACGAGTCGAGCGGCGCCGTAAGCGGGTAGAGCTAGCACGACGTGGGGCGCGCGCTGCTGGCCGGTCGGCGTGCGTACGACCCAATCGCCGCTCGGCATGCGCTCGACCGCGGTCACGAGCGCGTTCAGTTGTATCGCGCCGCCGAGCCCTTTCGCCACGGCGCGAGGTAGGCTCTGCATGCCGTGCCGAAACGAGATCAATCGGCCGCGCGGTTGCGGCCCGCCCGGATTTCCGCGTATGGCGCGCCACAACGCGCCGAGAAAAAGCGAGCCGTGTTCGGCTTCGAGTGCGTACAGGCGCGGGATCGCGGCGCGCACCGATAGTCGCTCGGGATCGCCCGCGTACACGCCGGACACGAAGGGATCGACGGCCCAATCGAGGAATTCCGGGCCGATGCGACGACGCACGAATTGCGCGATCGATTCTTCGTCGCGCGCGCGCGCGTGAAACGGCTCGCCGAGCAAGCGCAGTTTCGCGCGCGCGCTGAATAGCGGCGTTCGGAAAAAACTGAACGGGCTGGAAGGCAGCGGAACGAGCGTGTCATCCTTCACGATGTAACGCCGCGCGCGCGGGTCCGCTTCGATAAGCTCACGTTCGAAATCGACACCGGCGATCAGCTCGCCGAGCGCGCCGCCGCGATAGAGCGTCGACGTCGGCCCGGTATCGACCAAGAAGCCGTCTCGCTCGACCGTCCGTATGGTACCGCCCGGCTCGCCGCTCGCTTCGAGCACGGTGACCGAGATGCGGCGTTGTTGCAGGAACCACGCGACGGCGAGCCCCGAGATACCGCCACCGACGACAATAGCGTGCGTCATGCGTTGCGCGGGACGCCGATGATTGCCATGGGGTCGTGCTCTGCGACAAATTCCAATAGTTCGAGTGTAGTCTGATTATTCATCGGTCCCGCTTCAATGCATCGGCTGCAAAAAATTGGCGACGGTATATCGGCCGATTTCGCGGCCGAGCGTTTCACCGACCTCGGTCGAATTCCGGTAGTGAATGCCGCCCCAGATCCGCGCGTTATCGATCTCGGTCACCCAATCGGGGATGCGTGTCCATGTACGCGTTATACCGGGAGCGGTAGGACTCGTCATCGCGAAGGGCGCGAGCGTCGCGGTTCCGAACTCCGACTCGAGCACCGCGCCCACGGCGCCGGCGGTGGTGCAATGCGCGCACGGGTACTCGGGGTGCAGCGGCGCCTCGATCAACGAGAGCCAACCCGCATCGCGTACCGTCGCGTCGTTTCCGTCCAAGTCGCCGTTGCGAATGGCGGTGATCGGTCGCCAAAAATTATGCGCGTACTTTGCGTCGAACACCGCGATGAGCGCGTCGCTCGCCGCGATGTTCGCCAGGGCAAAGAGCCGCGCGTTCGCGACGACGTCGAGCTTCTTTGCCGCGGCGAGCTGACCGATGATCGGATTCCAGGATGCGGGGCCGGTCATGATCCAAAAAAACGCCACGTCTGTCTGCTCCGGCGTTCGCACCGAGCTCGCCTTCGCGCCGAGTTGTTTCACTTCGTTGTAATCGCGCGCCCAACGCGGTCCTTTGAGACTCGGCGGCGGTGCGGGACGAAACTGCGACGCGCGGCGCAGGGCGAAAGGTTTGAACTGCGCCCACGTCAACCCGATCGGCAGCGTCGTGGGCACGTACACGCCCGGTGTAGTGTAAGGTCGGTAAGCGCTCGTGACCGGAGCCGTCTCGCTCATCGGCGACGCGAGCACAGCGGCGGCCGCACGCTCGCCGACGTCGATTCCCGCCGTCCTGCTGTCGCCCTCCGGAAGCGCCGCGATAGCGTTGACGTAATTAATCTCGATCGCGTCTTGTTGATCCGGATAGAGCTTGAGCAGCACGGCGCGCGCGGCGGAAGCCGCCGCGGCGTCGACCGCGGCTCCCGCGGGCGCGGCGGCGTTGAATACGTACGGACGATATCGCCGCTCGATCGCGTTGACCGCGTCGAACATCGCGACATGCACCAGCGTCAAGGCGCGCGCTTGCTCCATCGGCAGCGGCTTCACCGCGAGAATGGTGCGCAGCGCCGTGTCGTTCCAATCCGTTACCGCATCCGCCGACGCTCCCGCGCCTAAGGTCAAGCCGGCGAGAAAAACGCCGTAGCGGATCAACGTTTGCACCTTCATCCCTACACTCCTAAAGGAAACTCTGATTAAGGGGTGATCGTCATTCCCGCGAAAGCGCACTACTGTCCGGAATATTTTTGCGAAACGATGAAAAGAGGTTGCGAATCTCGGTGTTTTGGGTGAAAACCCTGAGCGCCAACTCAACAGTCGAGATCCACAACCCATGTACAGCATAAGC
>JBGPKL010000070.1:0-17229 GCA_041485885.1 Sulfurifustaceae bacterium | reverse complement strand
TGTTTACGTTTGAGAGTAGGCATCGGAGCATCATGGCGAATCTCCGCGATACGTCAAATGCGTTCTACGCCGGGAATTACAGGACAGAAGCGAGGTTCACGCTCTGTTTTTACCCACACGAGTACGCGATGACCCATATTTCTTAACCGCCAAGGACGCCAAGGAAAAGGGTTTGAACAAGAAGGAAAATCCCTCGCGTCCTTAGCGTCCTTTACGTGGTGCGTGGAACGCACCCTACATCTGTTTGGTGTTTACGTGAGCAGACTTTCGATCGCCGCCCGCTCTTCCAACAATTCTTTATGCGTCGCGTTGATGCGGCCGCGGGAGAAGTCGCTGATGGAAAACCCGCGTACTACCTGGTACTCGCCGCCCTTGCAGGTCACGGGGTAACCGAAGAGGACGCCTTCGGGAATGTCGTAGCTGCCGTCGGAGGGGACGCCCATTGACACCCAGTCGCCGCTCGGTGTGCCGAGCAGCCAATCGCGCACGTGCTCGATCGCGGCGTTCGCCGCCGACGCGGCGGAGGACAGCCCGCGCGCTTCGATGACGGCGGCGCCGCGCTTCTGCACGGTCGGGATGAACGTGCCCTCGATCCACTTCTGATCGTTGATGAGCTTGGCGGCGTTTTGGCCGTCGACTTCGGCGTTGAACACATCGGGATATTGCGTAGCGGAATGATTGCCCCAGATGGTCATCTTTCTTACCGACGTCACCGGCTTGCCGGTCTTCTGTGCGACCTGCGTCAGCGCGCGGTTGTGATCGAGACGCATCATGGCGGTGAAATTTTTTGGGCTAAGTCCCGGCGCGTTCTTCATCGCGATCAGCGCGTTGGTGTTGGCGGGATTACCGACGACGAGCACCTTGACGCTGCGGCTCGCAACTGCGTCGAGCGCTTTACCCTGCGGCCCGAAAATCTTGCCGTTCGCCTCGAGCAAATCCTTGCGCTCCATTCCCGGTCCGCGCGGGCGCGCGCCGACGAGTAGCGCGACATCGACGTCGCGAAACGCCATCATCGGGTCGGCCGCCGGAATCATTCCTTGTAATAGTGGAAACGCGCAGTCGTCGAGCTCCATCATCACGCCTTTCAATGCTTTCTGCGCTTTTTCGTCGGGGATCTCGAGCAACTGCAAAATGACCGGTTGGTCCTTGCCCAGCATCTCGCCGCTCGCGATGCGAAACAGCAAGCTGTATCCGATTTGTCCGGCGGCCCCGGTGACGGCGACGCGCATGGGTTTCTTCATGTTATTGCACTCCTGTGATGCGAAGGCTTTGAGATAACGACTGGTGAATCGGGGCGGACTGCGCTTGGCTTCTGGAGCTAT
Source organism: Sulfurifustaceae bacterium (assembly GCA_041485885.1). GTDB lineage: Bacteria > Pseudomonadota > Gammaproteobacteria > Acidiferrobacterales > Sulfurifustaceae > JACQFZ01. The sequence continues at coordinate 15,907 of JBGPKL010000070.1, read as the reverse complement.
CGGTCGCGCACGGTTCGGCGGCGGGAATTATACGCAGCGCCCCAACGCTCCGCCAACCGCCGGTGGTCTCGAGAAATACCCGCGCTCGTCGGGTGTGCGCCCGTGAGCGCCGAGGAGGTCGCGACGGTTCATCCGTTCGAATCGCATCCCATTCCTCGATTTCGTTGCTTCATCGCACCGCCGTTGTCGTGTCACCGCTCGGCGACGAGTATGTGACGGGCATCCCGAAAACAGTGGCGATGAACCGTATCACGGAGACGAAAATGAAATCCGACAACTCTCAACCGCAAGACCAGAACGACGCCGCGCGCCGGCGGGCCCGGCGCGTCGGCAAGCTTTACTCGAACGCCTTGCTTTACCTGGTACTGATTGCCGCGCTATTCGCCGTCAACGCGCTCATGTTTCCGGGCCGCTGGTGGATCGTCTGGCCGGCGCTCGGCTTAGGGCTGTTCATGTTGATCCGTGCCTGGCATGTATTGGTAACGCCGCGATTCATCGAGTGATGCCGCCACGGCTTTACTGCCACGCGTTTTAACATCCGCGGTTCGCGAACTGCTATCGTATTCCGCCATGAAACGACGCGTCATAAGGACAGCAGTTGCGGCGCTGCTTGGCGCTCTTGTCGGCGTTTTCTTGACGGTGCTTCTGGGCGGCAACTGGCTCCACAATGTCACCGTCGGGCTATCCATTGGTTTGGTCTCCGCAATCGTGCCGCAGGTGTTTGCCGTGTGGTTCCCGAGCGTACCGCGCCCGCTCTCATACGCCATCGGCATTCCGGTCGGGATGCTGGCGGGCGTGGTCGTTCAGGTGCTGTGGCCGCAACCCGTCCCAGGCGGATTCCAGCGCACGCTAGTCATTGTGCTGGCGACTTCCGTCGTGTTTGGCGGTGCGATTGCCGCACTGTTTTTCTTGCAGGCACGCAAGACGGAACTCGAGGGCGAGCTACGCGCCGCCGAAATGCGCAAGCTCGAAGCGGAACGAAGCGGGCTCGAGGCGCAGCTGAAGATGTTGCAGGCGCAGATCGAACCGCATTTTCTTTTCAACACGCTCGCCAACGTGACGGCGCTCATCGGCGCCGATCCGGCGCTCGCGCGCCGCTTGCTCGATCGTCTCATCGTCTATCTGCGCGCGACGCTCGCGCGCACCCGCGCCGGCAACACGACGCTCGCCGATGAGATCGGGTTGTTGCGCGCCTATCTCGATATCTGCCGCATTCGCATGGGCGAACGTCTGAGCTATGCGTTCGACGTGCCGGAAAATTTGTTGGCGCGTCCGTTCCCGCCGATGTTGCTGCAACCGCTGGTAGAAAACGCCGTGAAGCACGGCTTGGAACCGAAACTCACGGCCGGCGAAGTGCGCATAACCGCCAACAATAGTCACGCGCGCCTGCACATCGCCGTCGCCGACAACGGCGTCGGTTTCGGCGCAGCCGACGCGAGTGGGTCCGGTACCGGCATCGCCAACGTGCGGGCGCGGCTCGCCGCGCTTTATGGCGACGCGGCGGGGCTCGCGTTGGAAGAGAATCCGAACGGCGGCGTCACCGCCACACTGAAGTTGCCGGCATGAACGCACGCGCGCTGATCGCGGAAGACGAAGCGCATGTCGCGGTCGATCTGCGCGCGCGCCTGCTCGCGCTCTGGCCGGAGCTCGAGGTCATCGGCATCGCGCCGAACGGCCCGGAAGCGCTCAAGCGGCTCGAATCGGAAAAACCGGAAATCGCTTTTCTCGACATTAAAATGCCCGGCATGAGCGGGCTCGACGTGGTGCAGCAGTTGAACCATCGCTGCCTGCTGGTGTTCGTGACGGCGTACGATCAGTTCGCGGTGGCGGCGTTCGAGCGCGCGGCGGTCGATTATTTGGTGAAGCCGGTATCGGACGAACGCCTCGCCAAAACCGTCGCGCGATTGCGGCACGCAATCAAAAAATCAGAGGCGCCCGATCTCGCCGCGCTCGTCGCCTCCCTGGAGGGCGCGCTCGGCACCCCGAGCGGACGGATCAAATGGATCAAGGCGTCGCTCGGCGAGAAGCTGCGCTTGGTGTCGATCGACGATGTCTGCTACTTCCAATCCGCGGACAAATACACCTCCGTCTACACGCGCGATGCGCAGCTGCTCATCCGCACGCCGATCAAGGACCTCATCAAGCAGCTCGATCCCGAGCAGTTCTGGCAGATACACCGCGCGACCGTGGTGAACGTCCGGCAGGTGCTGACGGCGAGCGCCGATGACCGCGGACTATTGACGCTTAAATTACGGGATCGGCCGGAGGCGCTCGCCGTTTCGCGTTCCTTTACCCATTTGTTCAAGCAAATGTAAGCGCGATCTCCGGCGGGTGTAGCGTTGATATTGCTTGCTGCACGATCGAACGGTTAAAGTCGCGCGAGCTTTCTGAAACGAGGTGCGCGATGACCGCCAAGGTATATTGGGAGGATTTTTCCGTCGGGAAGGTGATCGACCTCGGCACGCGCGCCGTGCCGCGCGAGGAAATACTCGAGTTCGCACGCCGGTACGATCCGCAGCCGTTTCACACCGACGAAGAAGCCGCGAAGAACTCCATTTACGGCGGCTTGATCGCGAGCGGCTGGCACACCTGCGCGATGATGATGCGCCTGCTGTACGACGGCGTACTGAAGCACGCCGCGAGCCTCGGGTCCCCGGGTGTCGACAATGTCCGTTGGTTGAAACCCGTGCGTCCGGGCGATACCTTGCGCGCGCAGATGACGGTGACCGAGGCGCGCGCCTCGACGAGCAAGCCGGATCGCGGTTTCATCAAATCCAAATGGGAAGTTTTCAATCAGCGCGATGAGCTGGTGATGACCATGGAAGGCATGGGAATGTACCGGCGCCGCGATTCGCGCGGTTAACACTTTTTCCGAGGACGCGATGACTATAGCGCCTAAGCGCTAGCCAGCGTCCCGCGCCTTTTCTTTTCCAGCGCGTAGCGCGCGGTGTATAGTGCGTCGCGCTTCAGCGCGTGGAAAAATCATAAGGATCGTCCGATGACCGATATCATCTTGCATCACTACCCGACCTCGCCTTACGCCGAAAAAGCGCGGCTCGCGCTCGGCGTGAAAAATCTATCGTGGCGTTCCGTCACGATTCCGCAGATTATGCCCAAGCCCGATGTCGTTGCGCTGACCGGCGGCTATCGCAAGACGCCGGTCATGCAGATCGGCGCGGACATTTACTGCGACACCGCCTGCATTTTGCGCGAGCTCGATCGGCGTTATCCCGAAAAGAATCTGCGTCCCGTTCCCGAGGCCGACGCGTTGGCGAGCTGGGTCGAGACCAAGATGTTCGGTGCGGCGGTCGGCGTGGTGTTTGCCCGCATCGGCGACGCGGTTCCGCAGGATTTCAAGGAAGACCGAGCCAAGTTTGCCGGCCGAGATTTCAATCCGGAGCGCATGAAGGCCGCGGTTCCGTACTGGCTCGACCAGCTGCGCGCGGTGCTGATCACCCTCGATGGGATGCTCGCCGACGGCCGCCCGTTCCTGTTCGGACGCGCGCCGTCGGTTGCGGATCTCGCGGCGTATCATCCGCTTTGGTTTGTCGTCGCGCGCGGCAATATGTCGATACCGCCGCTCGCGGAGTACGCGCGTGTCGCGGCGTGGTTGGAGCGGGTGAAGGCGATCGGTCATGGCAAACCGACGGACATGACCAGCACCGAGGCGCTTGAAATTTCGCGCACGAGCAAGCCCGCGGTTCCGTCCGAAGCCGATCCGCATGATCCGGTCGGTAGGCAACCCGGCGCGAAGGTGAGCGTGATGCCAGATGACACCGGGCGCGATCCGACGGTCGGCGAGCTCGTAACATCGAGCGCGCGCGAGATCGTCATTCGGCGCACCGACGCGCGCGCCGGCACCGTGCACGTGCATTTTCCGCGCTTGGGATTTAACGTGGCGCCGGCCAAGTAGCAGTCGACGGCCGGACCGCCACTGCGAATTCCCTGTTAGCGGTCATAGAAACGGTGTTTCTTTATCTGGCGCCGCCGTCAGCACGTCGGCGTATACAAAACCATCGCGCTCGATGACTTCGCCCGTGCGGATCGCAACCGGCGCGCGGAACATCGGGCCGGCATGGCAGAACGTGTGGAACTCGCCGTTCTCGCCGCACGGGTCGGCGCCGGCCGGAAGTTCGGCGAGAAAAGATTCGTCGAAAGCGCGCCCGGCAAGCTCGCGCGATATCTGTCGTGGGTCCACGCAGGTCACGACCGCCTCGAGACCGCCCCGTAGCATTTCGCGAGCGAGCGTCGTGGTGTCCGCGTGCCACAACGGGAACACCGGCGTAATTCCCGAACCGGCGAATTGGCGCTCGCGATACGCGCGGATGTCGGCGAGAAATAAATCGCCGAACGCCATATGCGTCACGCCCGCCGCGTGTGCGCGCTCGATCAGCGCGCGCATCGCCCGCTCGTATTCGGCGTTCGAACAGGGGTAAGGCAGTGGCACGCGCCAGAGCGTGAGGCCGGCGGCGTGCGCCTGGGCTTCGAGCAGCTCTACCCTCACCGCGTGGATGGCAACGCGCTGGAACGCTTCGGTCACCGTTGTCACGAGACCGACAACGTCATAGCGATTCTCGCCGCGAAGCCGCTGCAGCGTCCACGCGCTGTCCTTGCCGCTCGACCACGACAACAGCAGGCGCGGCTTGCTCATCGGTGCGGCGCTTTCAGCTCGCGGTGGCGAAAGCAGCGCGTCGTGTGGTCGTTCACCATCCCGATCGCCTGCATGAAGGCGTAGCAAATCGTCGAGCCCACGAATCGAAACCCCCGCTTCGCGAGATCCTTGCTCAACGCGTCCGACACCGCGGTGTGCGCCGGCACTTCTCCGTCGCGCCAGCGGTTGATGATCGGGCGACCATCGACGAAGCCCCACAAGTAGCGATCGAAGCGGCCGAACTCGCTCTGCACGGCGAGGAACGCGCGCGCGTTGGTCACCGCCGATTCGATCTTGAGGCGATTACGCACGATGCCGGCATCGCCCAGCAATCGCGCGACGCGCCTGCGATCATAGCGTGCGATGCGAACCGGATCGAAACCGTCGAAGGCGGCGCGATAAGCCTTGCGCTTGCGCAGAATGGTGATCCAACTCAAACCCGCCTGCGCGCCTTCGAGCAGGAGAAATTCGAACAATTTTCGATCGGCGTGCACGGGTACGCCCCATTCCTCGTCGTGATAACGCATGTACAGAGGATCCGTGCCTGCCCATTTGCAACGCGGCTTGATTGTCTGCTCCGCCACCGCTTTGAGCCGCCGCTTGAGTGGCGCGGGCAAGCGGTTCCACTCGATGTTGCGCAGCGCTCCTTCGAGCGCGTACACCAGATTGAGCGTCGCGGGATACCCGTGCGACTTCAACAGTTGATAAATCGCAACCGCTCCGAGCTGTGCGATATCCGCCCGCGTGCGCACGCCGACCGCTTGCAGCCATTGCACGGAAGTCGGTCCTAGATTGCGAAGCTTCGTGAGCGGTTTGTCGGACGGCATACGGAAGGGTTATTTATTCGACGGCGTTGTGGCATCTTAGACGCAATGCGCGCCGACGTGCCAGACGCTTATCCTCACCGAATCGTTTGTTTGACCGAAGAGACGACGGAGACGCTTTATCTCCTGGGCGAGTCGGATCGCATCGTCGGCATTTCCGGTTTCACCGTGCGCCCGCCGCAGGCGCGCCGCGACAAACCCAAAGTAAGCGCCTTCACGAGTGCGAAGCTCGATAAAATTCTCGCGCTCCGACCCGACTTGGTGCTCGGTTTTTCCGACCTGCAAGCGGATATCGCGCGCGATCTGATCGCCGCCGGGATCGAGGTGCACGTGTTCAATCACCGCGACATCGCCGGCATATTACGGATGATTCGTACGTTGGGGGCGATGATCGGAGCGCACGAGAAGGCAGAGCGTCTCGCGGTGGAGCTGGCAACACGTGTCGAGAACGTGCGTAGCCGGAGCGCGACGCTTTCGCGTAGGCCGCGTGTTTACTTCGAGGAGTGGGATGAGCCGATGATATCCGCCATCCAATGGGTGTCGGAGCTGATCGGCATCGCCGGCGGCGACGATTGCTTTCCGGAACTCGCGCGCGAATCGCTCGGGAAGAATCGGATCATCACCGATGCACGCGAAGTGATACGGCGCCGGCCCGACCTCATCATCGGTTCGTGGTGCGGCAAAAAATATCGGCCGGAAAAAGTGCGCGCGCGAGCCGGCTGGGCGGAAATTCCCGCGGTCGCGGGAGATCAGCTCTTCGAGATAAAGTCCTCGCTCATCCTGCAACCCGGGCCGGCCGCTCTGACCGACGGGCTCGATGCATTGGAGCGCCTCATCCGCACCTGGAATGCCAGCCCTGCCAGTCATGGCGTTGCGAAGCGCAGCTAACCCGCCGAGCATCTCCCCTGCCCGTGCATCCGAACCGTCGGCCACCGCGTATTGCTACCTGGAAGTCGCCGAAAGGGGACGCGGACTCGCTCGTTCGTGCGCTTGTCTCATTTGGAAAGCTCCTTCGAGAATCGGTGTCGGTTGATACCGCAAGCGCCGCTACTTAACATGCGTCTTTAAAAACCGAAAGCACTTTCCGGAGAAAGCGGCGATTAGTACTCCACAGCCCAGCGATTTGTTGTCCGATCTGCTCGCCCGCTGCGCCTTGGGCGACCGGGCGGCGTTCGCGCGTCTCTATGAGCAAACATCGCCAAAACTATTTGGCGTCGCGGTACGTATATTGAGGGACAACCGGGCGGAGGAGGTGCTGCAGGAGGCGTTCGTCAAGATCTGGCACCGCGCCGCGGACTATCGACCGGACAAAGGGGCGCCGATGACATGGATGGCGAGCATCGTGCGCAATCGCGCGCTCGATTTGCTGCGTCGGCCCAACGTGGAATCGCCGCTGGAAGATGAGGACAGGTGGGAGAGTGATGTGCCAGGTCCGTTGGAACAAGTGATGCGAAGCGCCGAGGCGCGCGCGTTGATGCGCTGCCTCGAGCAATTGGAAAGCACCCAACGTCAAGCGGTGACGTTGGCGTTTTTTCACGGCCTGGCACATGCTGATTTGGCGCGTCATCTGAAACAGCCGCTCGGCACCATCAAGAGCTGGATACGCCGCAGCCTGCAGCGGTTGCGGGGATGTTTAGAGTCGTGAACTATAGCAATCCACAATTGCGCGAGCTGTTGGCAGGCGAATACGTGCTCGGCACGCTCGCGGGGCCGGCGCGCCTACGCTTCGAGCGGTTGCTGCGCGAGGACACCTCGCTGCGCGACGCCGTGGCCAAGTGGGAGCAACGTCTCGCTCCGTTGACCGAGGCGGTGCCGCCGATGACGCCGCCGAAGCGCGTTTGGAAGGAAATCGAGCGGCGCGTCGCGCCGCGGACGCGCGAAAGCTTGTGGGAACGCGCTGGTTTTTGGCGCCCCATCGCCATGTTGGCGAGCGTGCTCACCTTGGTGCTCGCGGTATACACCTACGTCTTCATGGAGTATATCGCGCCCTTGCAGCCGCCCGTCGCCTACGTCGCCGTGTTGAACGACCCGCAAGCCCAGACGGCGTGGCTCGTGAGCGCCGCTGATTTCAACCAGATGACGGTAAAGGTATTGAAGTCGCCGCCGGAGGCGAGCGACCGCGATTACGAGCTGTGGCTGTTACCCGGCGGCGACCAGCCGCCGCGTTCATTAGGCGTGATCCCAGCGAGCGGCAGCAAGACGGTTCCCGTGCCGGCTGAGCTTCGCGCCGCCATGGCCGCCGGCAAAGTACTCGCCGTTACCATCGAGCCGAAAGGCGGTTCGCCAAGCGGTCTGCCGACGGGGCCGGTGTTGTACACGGGCGTGTTGCTGCAGACGGGTTGATCGCCCGTTTTTTGTCATTCCCGCGAAAGCGCCGCGAAAGCGGGAATGACAACCTACCGCATCCATATCGATCCTCCTCCCGTATAGAGAGCCGGGAAGTAATTCCGCTTCCACTAATACGGAGGACGTTATGAAGATCCGCACTTTATCCGCGGCGCTGCTCGCGGCGGCGGTTGTTGCCATTCCCGGCATCAGCGCGCAGGCCTCGAGTCACCGCGAAGCACCCTTTATCACCGAAACGCCGAAAGTCGACGGCACCGACTTCTACATGTTCACGAGCTACGAGTCGGGTCGCCAAGACTACGTCACCATCGTCGCCAACTATGTTCCACTGCAGGACGCGTACGGCGGGCCGAACTACTTCAGCATGGATCCGGACGCGCTCTACGAGATTCATATCGACAATAACGGCGACGCAGTAGAAGACCTCACGTTTCAATTCCGCTTCAACAACGCGCTGAAGGATATCCAGCTTTCGGTCGGCGGCAAGCAGGTTTCTATTCCGTTGATACAAGCGGGACAGATCACTGCCGGTAACACCGCGGCGCTCAACGTCGTCGAGAGCTACACGATCGACGTCGTGCGTCCGAAGCGTCGTGGCAACGATCGCCGCGCCGTCACGGATGCCGGCAGCGGTTCGAAGATCTTCTCGAAGCCGGTCGACAACATCGGCAACAAGACGCTGCCCGACTACGCCGCGTACGCCGCGACCCACATTCACAACATCAACGTGCCCGGCTGCGCCGTGCCCGGCAAGGTGTTCGTGGGTCAACGCAAAGAGGGTTTCGTGGTGAACCTCGGCGAAACTTTCGACCTCATCAACTTCAATCCGATCGGTCCGGTCGACGGCGAAGCGAACACCATCGCCGACAAAAACATTACCTCGCTCGTGCTCGAGCTGCACAAGAGCTGCTTGACCGCGGGCAGCGATCCGGTGATCGGCGGTTGGACCACGGCCAGCATGCGTCAAGCACGCGTGCTGCGCGCGCATCCGACCTTCGATCGGCCGGCGCACGAGGGCGGTCCGTGGGCGCAAGTCTCGCGTCTAGGCATGCCGCTGGTGAACGAAGTCGTCATCGGTCTGAAGGATAAGGATCGCTTCAACGCCTCGGAGCCGAAGGATGACGGTCAGTTCTTGACGTACGTCACCAACCCGACGCTGCCGGCGCTGGTTAATATTTTGTTCAAGGACACGGTGAATAGCGTGCTCGGCACGAGCTTCACCGACATCGCGCCGACCAAGTTCCCGCGTAAGGATCTGGTTGTCGCGTTCCTTACGGGTGTCCCTGGCCTTAACCAGCCGGCGAACGTAACGCCGTCGGAAATGCTGCGTCTGAACACCTCCATCGCTGCGAAAGCAAAGGGTGCGCAGAGCAATCTCGGCGTGCTCGGCGGAGACGCCGCCGGTTTCCCGAACGGCCGTCGCCCCGGCGATGACGTTGTCGACATCGAGCTGCGCGTTGCGCTGGGCTTTTTGTGCACGCTCAACAACCCGGCGGTATTCGGTTGCGTTCCCGCGGATGCGGTCATTGGCGGTGCTCCGATCACGGACGGTGCGTTCGTGAGCGACGCCGACTTCGACGCCGCGTTCCCCTACTTGAAGACGCCGGTCCCCGGCTCGCCGAACTAACAGGAGGCCGTCATGAATCGTTTGGCAATTATCGTGTTGTTCGGCGCGACGTTGGTGACTGTCGGTTGCGGTAGATCCGGTGGCAGCAGCAATGCCGCAGCGCCGGTCGGGGATGTGAGCATCGCCCTGGCGCAGCAAATGATCGACACGGACACGACGGAAGTGAGTGACCCGTGGGGTGAAGACAGAATCGGCAATGCCTCTGCGTCAAGTCCTGAAGAGGCGGGAACCGTCGACACCTAGAGGTTAGTCCACAAGTCGGGGCGGCGAATCATGCCGCCCCATTTTTTTTTGGCCGCTATTCGAAGCTATTGAGCGCTTGCGTGGGTTACCCGCCCGGTCATCGATCGGGCAGGTTTTTTACGGCAGCTCGAAGGTAAGCGACGCCCACAGGCTTTCCCAATCGGCGCGCGACAGCAGTGACGCGGGAATCATGTGCACGCAGTTGATCAACCACACTCCCGGTTTATTCAGCTCGAACACCGCGCGCCCGTCTTTGTCCGTACGCACTTTCAGCTTATCGAGCGGACTTTGTTTGGTGAACGCGACGACGAGCGCGCCTTCGAGCGGTTTGCCGCGATAAAGCAGTCGCGTGCTGAATTTTCGTTGGCCGCCGTAGGGGTTCGTCTCGGCGATCAGCTCGAGCGGAAACCCGAGCGCGCGATCGGATCCGGCGCCGTCGCCCACCTTCATCAACGACTTGGCGCAGCGGCTGTAGATCTCGAGGACGGCATTGCTCAGGCTGAAACGCTTCTTCGCGACTTGCAGGTTCCGCTCGAGCCCTTCGGTCGCCAGATATTCTTCGAACTTGGGGAACGAATCGAACGTTATGTCGAACTTCTTGCTGTGGAATCCAATGACGTACAACCCCGATTCCTTCGTCGGTACCGAACCGGCGGGGTCATCGCCCAAATTACCGGGCACCTTGCGCTCGCCGCCGGGTCCGACGTACGCGTAGCGCTCGAATTGTTCGGGGTTGTAGAGCACCGACTCACCCTTGAATTGCTGCCCGACGTAGAGCCGCAGCGGCACCTGCTCGCCGGCCGCGGGGCGGAATTTTTCCGGCTCGATCCAGAAATCGTGGGCGCGCACCGCGAAGGGCAGGGCCGTGAGCGCCAGCAAGGCGTACAGTCGAATCGCTTTTCCGTTAAACTGCCGCCGGAAAAAAATGGAAGTAGGAGTCGCCATGGTCCCGTTCGTAAGGGTTCGAAGTGCACGCAAGCATAACATGCGAATCGGCCTCGCTGCGGCTGCGCTCATCGGCGGGTGGCTCGCGACGGTCGCGCCTTGTTTCGCGCATGAAATCCGCCCCGCGCTCGTGACGTTCACCTTCCCCGCCGAGCCGCGTTACGACATCGAGCTCTCGGCGAATCTCGAGGCGCTGCTCGCGGGCGTGAGCCCAGTGCACAAGGACACGAACGAATCGCCGAATGCGCAGCGCTACAACGACCTGCGCGCGTTGCCGCCGGAAAAATTGCGCGCGCGGGTCGAGGCGTTCGCATCGCAATTGATCGACGGTATGCACGTCGAGTTCGACGGGAGCCGCGCGACGCCGCACCTCGTGTCCATCGAGATTCCACCGGTCGGCGACCTCGCCGTCTCGCGGTTGAGCCGCGTGCGCTTCGAAGGTGACGTCCCCGCTGACGCGAAAACCTTCCGCTGGACGTATGCCACGGAGTTCGGCCAGAACGTGCTGCGGGTGAAGCGCGCCGAGGATAAGGAGATGACGGCAGTCTGGTTGAAGGCGGGCGAGATTGCCGAGCCGATACCGCTGCACGGCGCGATTACGCCGAAGACGCGGCTCGAAGTCGCGTGGCAATATCTGACGCTCGGCTACACGCACATCCTGCCCAAAGGTCTCGACCACATTTTGTTCGTGCTTGGGCTGTTCCTGCTCAGTGCGCGCCTCAAGCCGCTGCTGGTGCAAGTGACGGCGTTCACCGTCGCGCACTCGATCACGCTCGGCCTCACGATGTACGGGGTTTTTTCGTTGTCGCCGTCGATCGTCGAGCCGCTGATCGCCGCGTCGATCGTCTACGTCGCGGTGGAGAACGTTTTTACTTCCGATCTGCACGCGTGGCGCCCGTTCGTGGTGTTCGGCTTCGGATTGCTGCACGGGATGGGATTCGCCGGCGTGCTGCGAGAGGTCGGACTACCGCGCTCGGAATTTTTGACCGGTCTCATTACGTTCAACGTCGGCGTCGAGTTCGGGCAACTGTCGGTCATCGCGCTCGCGTTTCTCGTGGTAAGCGCGTGGCGTAAGAATCCGGCGATCTATCGCGGCCGCATCGTCGTGCCCGCGTCGCTCGCGATCGCCGCCGTCGGTCTGTACTGGACGGTCACGCGCGTGATCGGTTGAAGATATAGACAGTAGAGGAGAGGCAGCGGATGGAGAAGTTCGGAATGGGCCAGCCGGCAGCGCGCGCGGAGGACCAGCGCCTGCTCACCGGTCAGGGCCGTTATCTCGACGATGTAAATTTGGAAGGCCAAGCGTGGGGCGTCTTCGTGCGCTCGCCGCACGCGCATGCGCGCATCAACTCGATCGACGCGAGCGGTGCGCGCGCGTCGCCCGGCGTGCTCGCGGTTTATACGGTCGAGGATCTTGAAGCGGATGGTATCGGCAACGTGCCGTGCCTCGCGGCGGGGATCAAGCAGCGCGACGGTTCGGCGCTCGTCGCACCGCCGCGACCGGCGCTCGCGCGTGGGCGCGTGCGCTATGTCGGCGATGCGGTCGCCTTTGTCGTCGCGCAAAGCCGCGCGCAGGCGCAGGACGCCGCCGAGCAAGTGCTGGTCGACTACGAGCCGTTGCCGGCCGTGGTCGATACCGCTGGCGCGTTGAACGACACCAGCCCGCAAGTGTGGGACCAAGCGCGGCGCAATCTCTGTCTCGACTGGGAAACCGGCGACGCGAAGAAGACCGCGGACGCGTTCGCGCGCGCCGCGCGCGTGGTGACGCTCGATCTCGTGAACAATCGTGTGGTGCCGAACTCGATGGAGACGCGCGGCGCGATCGCGGAAATCGAACGTGGCACCGGCCGTTTAGTGCTCCATGTGTCGTGTCAAGGCGTGCACGTGCTGCGGCGCCCCTTGGCGCAGCACATTTTTCACGTCGCGGAGAAGGACATCCGCGTGCTGTGTCACGACGTCGGCGGCGGCTTCGGCATGAAAATTTTTCTTTATCCGGAATACGTCGCGACGATGTACGCCGCGCGCAAGCTCGGCCGGCCGGTGAAGTGGATCGCCGAGCGCGGCGAGGCGTTCTTGAGCGACACGCACGGGCGCGATCACGTGACGCATCTAGAGCTTGCGCTCGACAAGGACGCGCGTTTCCTCGCGCTGAAGGTCGACACCATCGCGAACTTGGGCGCGTATCTCTCGAACTACTCCCCGTTCGTCACGACTATGGCCGGCGTGCCGATGCTCGTCGGTTGCTACGACATCCCAACCGCGCATGTGCACGTACGCTCGGTCTTCACCAACACCAATCCGGTCGACGCCTATCGCGGCGCCGGGCGGCCCGAGGCGATCTATGCGATCGAGCGCCTCGTCGATGTCGCGGCGCGCGAGGTGGGGCTCTCGCCGGTCGAGCTGCGCCGGCGCAATTTGATTCCAGCGAGCGCGATGCCCTACAAGACCGCTCTCGGCTCGGTTTACGACTCCGGTGACTTTGCGCGCAATCTCGACGACGCGCTCAAACTCGCGCGCTGGGACGACTTCGAGCAACGCCGGAAAGAAGCGAAGGCGCGCGGACGGCTGCGCGGCGTCGGCATCGCCACGTATATCGAGCGCTGCGCCGGCGGCGGGGGCGAGGAGGCGCGCCTCACGGTGGCGGCGGACGGGCACGTGACGCTTTACATCGGCACGCAGTCGAATGGTCAGGGCCACGAAACCGCATTCCGCCAGATCATCGCAGAGCGCTTGGGCGTTGGCTTCGAAGAGGTGACCGTGGTGCAGGGCGACTCCGACCGCATCGCCACGGGCGGCGGCACCATGGGCTCGCGTTCGGTGCCCGTGGGCGGCGCGGCTGTTTCCGGCGCGGCGTTCAAAGTGTTGGAGAAAGCGAAACCGAAAGCGGCGGAGTTGCTCGAAGCGGCGGCGGTGGACGTGGAATTCATCGACGGTACCTTCCGCATCGTCGGTACGGACCGCACGGTAAGCTTTCAGGCGGTGGCCCGTGCGGCGGCGCCGAAGGACGGAGACGTGAGCTTCGATGAGCGCGAGACGTGGACACCGGCGAATCCCACATACCCCAACGGCACGCACGTCTGCGAAGCCGAGATCGACCGCGACACCGGCGTCGCGAGCATCGTCGATTACACCGTGGTCGATGACTTCGGAAAAACCATCAACCCGCTGCTCATCGCCGGTCAAGTGCACGGCGGCATCGCGCAAGGTCTCGGGCAGGCGCTGCTCGAGCGCTGCGTCTACGAGCCGGAGTCGGGTCAGTTGTTGTCCGCGAGCTTCATGGACTACGCGCTGCCGCGCGCCGACGATCTTCCATCGATTCGCTTCAAGCTGAATGAGGTTCCTTCCACCACGAACGCGCTCGGCATCAAGGGAGCGGGCGAAGCCGGCGCGATCGGCGCGCCGCCCGCGATCATCAATGCGCTGGTCGATGCGCTAAGCGAGTTCGACGTGCGCCACATCGACATGCCGGCGACGTCGGAGAAGCTTTGGTCGCTCATTCATAGCACCAACGGAAATGCACCCGCGAGCGCGATCGGCGGTAAGTCACCCGCAAGATGATTTACTAAACGCGATAAGACCGCGCGAAGCGCGCGGTTCGCTTAAGCGTTCGAGGGCGGGGCTAGCGGATTCACGCCGGTAAAGTGGCGTCTTTCCATCGCGCGGCGCCGGTCCGCCTTGAGGCTGGAGAGCTGGCGTTCGCGCCGATCGCGCCTTGCGCGGTAAACGCATTCACGGACCTTGATGGGCCGGCCACGCAGCGGCGCCAAGTGCAGCTCTTCGACTGCTTCGCGCGCGGCGCGTTCGGGTATTAGATAGACATGACCGTGGAGCGATTTGCCCGTCTCCCGATCCGTGGCTACTCTCACTTCGATGATCGTGCCGTAGCCGGAAAACGCGCGGCGTAAATCATGCGGCGTCACCGAACGGTCCAAATTGGTCACAAAGATATTCATTTCCCCTCCATCCCCCCAAAGCGAGCCGCTAATTCTGCGCAAACGCTTCCACCGTAGCAAGCATCACAAATGTGTATATCCGATATCCGCGAGGTGCCACGACAGTCGGGGGGGTTACCGCAATAATCGTAGGTAAAAGATTAGCAGCGCGGAAATCAGGCGGCCGAAAGTAGATCCAAAGCGCGACGCAATTCACCGATCGCGAAGGTTTCGACTAGCTCGACACCACGACGAGCGAGGCGCAGCGCGGTCGTCGCGTCGCCGACTTCGAACACCGCCAAGCGCGCGCCGTCGACGCGAAGCCGACCGAACGCCGGTAGCGCGTTGACGTCGCAGAAAAGATATTGCGGTTTTATTTCTCGAATGGCCGATTGTCGCCGATCCCGCCAGCGTTCCAATACCGCGCCGAGTGCAGGCCAGCCGGCGCGCCGCGCGGCGAGAAGCGCGTCGAACGCGTAAGAAATGAGCACGGCGCGGTCGCGGACGTGATTTAGCGCGGCGCTCACTCGCGCCACCATGGCTTCATTGCCAAAATGCGCCAGGCTTTCTTGCTTTAGCTCGACAAACGCGGTTACGCCGGGATGGCGTGCGATTAGATCGACGAACTCCGCCAACGTCGGGATGCGGACGCGCGCGTAACGGTAACCGAAACGCTGATATTCGCTCGCGCGCAGCCGCTGGAGCTGCTCCGCGGTACAGTCCTTGACCATGCCAGGCACACCGCAAACGCGCGCAAGATCCTCGTCGTGAAACACCATCGGCACGCCGTCGCGCGACAGTTGAATGTCGATCTCGACGAATCGTGCCCCGGCGCGTAGCGCCGCCTCGACCGCGGGCAACGTGTTCTCCGGGTAATGCAGTTGGTAACCGCGGTGCGCTACCAGTTCGGGTAAGACCATAACGGCAATTTAATGGATAGGGCCGGCGCTCGCCAGCGCGCCGGCAACAAATAGACTCCCGGTTGACCCTTCGGCCCCCGCTTCGTCAGTCCCGACGGATTCGACATTCCCAGGAGACGATGTGGATACTCAAGGATCATTTGAATTGGCAGTTGCTCGGGTTGATCGCCAAGGAGGCGAGCAAGGGCGATCGCGTTGGCGAAGTCTTGCAACAGGCGTACGATCAAGCAAAAACCAAGAGGAAGAGCGCCACACACCTTGACCTATTAATAATTACGCTCACTACTGTCCGGACGTTACTCGAACAAATCCAGTTGGTTGATCGAAGTACCGTCGTTTGTGTCAGTGTCAGTTTTCATAAGTAGCTGATCCAGTGGTATTCGCTCGAACATGGTCAGACTCAAGATTTGTAGCATTTC
>JBGPKL010000069.1:0-17599 GCA_041485885.1 Sulfurifustaceae bacterium | reverse complement strand
TTGAAAATCTGGATGACGCCGTTCGCGTCGGTGGCGATGCTGGAGAAATTGGCGCTGTTAAAAATCGCGCTCTGCAGAGCCCCCGCCTTGAGCAGCGCTTCTTCCGCCTGCTTGCGCGCGGTGTTGTCGGTGCCGATCAGCAGGTAGCCGATGATGGCGTTTTGAGCGTCGCGCAGCGCGGTGACCGACACGACCGCCGGGAAGCGGCTGCCATCCTTGCGGATGTAGGTCAGCTCGTAGATGTCCTCGATGCCGCGCGAGGCCTTGAACACCAAGGCCTCGAAGCCCGGCGTAATCGGCGTGGCGAGCTCGACGCTCAACGCCTTGGCGCGCGCGATCACTTCCTGCGGATCGGAAATGTCGGCCGGCGTGATCTTGTTCATCACTTCGGCGGCGGTGTAGCCCAGCATGCGCTCGGCGCCGACATTGAAAATCTGGATGACGCCGTTCGCGTCGGTGGCGATGCTGGAGAAATTGGCGCTGTTAAAAATCGCGCTCTGCAGAGCCCCTGTTTTAAGCAGAGCCTCCTGGCGTCGGACCTCGATGTTGGCAGCCATCGTACTGGCGGCCTTGTCGAGAATGGCGGAATCGGGATTTTTTTCGGCCATAGCCGACCTCCGTGTAAAGCGTGAAATGGTCTGGAGACGGATCACGCGGCCGACGTCGCCAGAACAGCGCAGGAAAACCAACTACGTTAGTGCCGGACTTGACGTCATCGCCGGCTGCCTCTTCCGAAAAAGGGACGTTTTCGCGAATCCGGCCGGTGCCACAAGATTACGTCCTTACAAGTCTAACAAATTCAGGAGAGCACGGTGCCCCCTGATGTTGCCGATACCTAATCTACTTACGCGGTAGCGTCTGGTTTTGTTAACTGACTTCAGTGTACAGCGCGAAGAAGAGGCGAAGTATCAAAGGTGACCGGCAGGTCGAACATTGCGGCGATTCGGCCGATAATCGCTTCCCGCCGCGTGTTACAAGGCAATTTTGGGAATGCCCTGGCGGTTCTGTACATCGGACAGCAAGCGATTGAACTCTTTCTTGACCACGTCGTAGCACTCGCAAACGCGGGCCTCCAATCCCGATCGATCAAGTACCGTGATGTGGCCACGGCGGTAGCTGATAAAACCGGCGTGCTGCAAGTTCCCGGCGGCCTCGGTGACGCCTCCGCGGCGCACCCCGAGCATGCTGGCGACCAATTCGTGCGTCATGATCAATTCATTGGTAGGCATTCGATCGAGCGTTAACAACAGCCAGCGACACAGTTGCTGCTCCAATGAATGGTACCGATTGCATACCGCTGTCTGGGACATCTGCGTAATCAGTGCCTGGGTGTAACGCAACATCAAACGCAGCATCAACCCGGCGCGATAGAATTCCTCCATCATCAACTGCGCTTTCAGCCGGTAGCCGTGGCCCGCGGTCTGCACGATCGCCCGGCTGGGCGTGGTATTGCCTCCCATGAAAATCGAAATCCCGAGTACGCCCTCATTGCCCACCCCCGCGATTTCGGCCGATGAGCCATCCTCCATGACGTAGTGTATCGACAGGATGGACGTGGTGGGGAAATAGACGTGTTGCAACTGGCCGCCGGATTCGTAGAGGACGTCGCCGAGCGACATCGTGACCAGCTCCAGAGCGGGGGCCAGGCGCTCGAATTCAGCCGTGGGCAGGGCGGCGAGAAGATGGTTTTGATTAGGATTATGCGGTGCGGACATTGGAAGCCCCCCTTTCGAGCTTCACCAGGGTCACTACAGATCAGATGCGGTTAAACTGAATATCGCATAGTTCCTCCGTCAAGCGAGTATAGGAAGTATAAAGGCCAGCCCTTTCCCGCGATATCGATCCTGCCTCCACCCCGTTCAGATCCCGGAATGTTCGCACCCCGCCCACCCAGGGCGATGATGCCTAAACCCTGGTGCCGTGCACTTCGTGGCGCGTGCGTGTTGAGGTTTCCTGTCACCAGGCCGTGCACTCACCTGCCACGTATTCTTCCCGCCGCATCGCTTGCGCCGTTGACACGCTACTCACCCTAACCGCGGTGGCGCTGCCCGGCACGCGGGCCGCCGAGCGGGTTGCGGGGCGGGGGCTTTTTCCTTGAGGGTGCGTGCGTATCTTATTATATAGATGATGTCGGGGTCTTCGATGGCGGCGATGATCTTGACGGGACCTTGGCAGTCGGGGCAGGTTTGGATGTCGATGTTACATACGCGCTTGAGGCGTTGCGCCCAGTCATGGCCGCGCGGGATTCGGTTGGGGGTTTTTGCTTCGCCCTTGCTCGCGGGATGAAGCGGGCTTGCCGTTGCCGCGCTTGGCCGGTGTGATCTCGGCGCGATGCTTGCTGGCCATATTATTCTTCAGACCGAGCAACCCTCGCATCATCGCCTAGCGGTGCCGCGGATCACCCCACGCTTCGCATCGGCACGCTCAACAGTATCCTGAGGGTTGTCGCGCAGCACAAGCGCGTCGATCATGGCGAAATACTAAAAGGTCTGTGAAAAGCCGCGCCCGAGCGAATAGCGGCCCGGCTGCGGCCAAGCGGCGAGGCCGTGCGGTTCCGCGCCGACGGGAATATTCTCTTTCACCGCGCCGGTGACGGTATCGAACGCATAGACGACATCACCGGAACGGCCGGAAAGCTGTAGATGCCTTCCCTCGGCGCTGACACTACCCATCCGCCGTGCTTTACCGCGTCGCGCCGGGGGCCGCGACCCGCTTCAAACGCCGGCGTGTTGCACGCCGAGCAGCAGAAACCGCACGATCCCGCTCATGAGCAGCGCCACGCCGATCGACAGCGAGACCGACATCAGCGCCTGCCGGCGGCCGATGGTTTTGAGCATCACGGCGAAGGTCGACACGCACGGGAAGTAGAAGGTCAAAAAGATCAGGAACGTCATGATCTGGACCCAGTCGAGATGCGCGCCGATGTCGAACGTGCCGAGCGCTTGATAGACCATCAGCAGCGATAATTCCTTGCGCAGAACGCCGAAGAGGATCGGCACGCCGAGCAGCACCGGCAGGCCGAGCCACCAGACCGTGATCGGCGTGAATGCGGTGTTGATGAACTGATCGGCGCCGACGTGCGTGAGCAGTGCCAGCACCACACTGCCGCCGACAAGCAGCGGCGTGACGATGGTGAGAATATCGCTGGTCCGCGCCCAGGTGTTGGCGAGCAGCGCGCGCCAGCGAGGCACGGCGTACGGCGGAATCTCCTGCACCTGCCCCGGACCGCTGCGCGGGTAGCGGCGCGCCAGCACCTGCCCGAGCAGCGCGATCACGATCATGCTGAGCAGGAAGATCGCGAGGACGCCGAGACCGCCGAGATATTTTCCGGCCAGCGCGAGAATGATGGCGGAACGCGCCGAGCACGGCACGAAGGTAATCAGGAGCGACGCGATGAAGCGCTCGCGGCCGCGCGTCGTGCGGGCCGCGGCCGAAAGTGCCGGCACGTTGCAGCCGAGCCCCATCAGAAACGGCACCGCGACGCCGCCGTGCAGACCGAGGCGGTGAAACCCGCGATCGACGACGAAGGCGATGCGCGGCATGATGCCCGATTCTTCCAGCGCCACCAGCAACAGCACCAGCGGGATCATGTACGGCACCACGATGCCGACCAGGCCGATCAGACCGTCCGCGACCGCGCGCGCGATCACCTCGCCCGTCGATTGCGGCTGCCACACGGAAACCCACTCCACCAATCTCGCCGAGGTCATCGAATCGATCCAGGCGCTGACCTCGAAGACCACGAACAGCACGGCGGCGAACACCGCCATGCTTCCGAGCAGGCCCCATTGCGGATGCAGGAACAGCTCATCGAGCCAGTAGCGCCAGCCGCGGCCCTCGTGCGGCGCGCCGACGCGGATGACCGCCTCGAACAGCGTCGCGGCGCGGTGATGGCGGTCGGCGTGCAGCTCCTCAGTGAGCGGTCGCGGCAGCGATTGCTCCGCTTCGGTACGCAGGCGCGTCACTTCCGGCAGTAGATCGGGAAAATGCTGCTGCATCTCCCGGCGAAAGTAATCGTCGTTCGCCGCGAGCTGCATGACGAGCAACGAATGCGGCACGCCGAAGGCCGCGTGGATCTCGGGCCGGTTCAGCGCCCTGCTCAGCGGTTGGAGTTTATCGCGGATGTGCTCGCTCGCCGGTTGCGGGAGTGGGCACACTTTTTCGCGCACTGCCGCGACCGCGGCAGCAAAAAGCTCGGAGATGCCCTGGCCCATCAACGCGACTGTCGGTACGACCGGCATGCCTAATTGCTTACTCAGTGCCGCGGCGTTGATGTGCAGTCCTTTGTTCCAGGCCTGGTCCATCATATTCAACGCGATCACCATCGGCCGGCCAAGCTGGCTCAGCTCGAGGGTGAGCTCCAGATGGCGCTCGAGCGCGGTCGCGTCCATCACCTGGACGATGACATCGGGCGGAGCGAACGGCGCCGGCGGCCCGCCGCGCTCGTGCGACTTCACCGGCGGCAGCTCGTCACCCCACAGCAGATACTGCAAGGCGATCAGATCGTCGTGCGCGAGGTCGTGCAGCGTATGGATGCTCGGCAAATCGACCACGCGCGCTTCATCGAGACCGATCTGCACCGCACACTCGTTGTAAGCGCGTCGCGTGCCGCTGAGCCGGCCGGTGTGGATCGAGGTGCTGGCGACGGCCTTGAACAGCGTGCTCTTGCCGCTGTTGGGCATGCCCACCAGCGCGATGCGCAAGCGCCGCTCGCCGCGGTAAAGCGGCGTGCGCAGGGGAACGACGAATATGGGGCTGGCTCTTTTCATCAAACGATCAGATGATTGCAACGCGTATCAGCGCATATTACCCGTGTGCCAGAGCAAATGGCGCCCCGGCTGGGGCCGGACCGTGAGCCCGTGCGGCTCCGCGCCGACGGGAATCGTCGCTTTCACCGCGCCGGTCGTGGTAGCGAACGCGTAGACGATGTCATCGAAACGGCCGGAGAGCCATAGATATTTTCCATCGGCGCTGACGTTGCCCATATCGGGGCTGCCGCCGCCGGGAATGGGCCAAGTGGCTTCGACTTTGCGCGTCGCGAAATCGATGACCGATACACTGCCCGGGCCATGCTTGGGGCCGAAGACTTTGTTCGAGCCGCGGTTCGCGACGTAGAGCTTTTTGCCGCCGCAGCTTGGGTAGAGCCCGTGAGCGCCGAAAAGTATAGGAAGTCTAAAAGCCCTTCCCCCCCGAAATCGATCCTGCCTCCACCCGTTCAGGTTCCGGAATGTTAGCCCCCGGCCCACCCAGGGAACGCCTCCGACGCCCAATCCCTGGTGCCGTGCGCTTCGTGGCGCGTGCTTTTCGAGAGTTTTCCTGTCACCCGGCCGTGCACTCAGCTGCCGCGTATTCTTACCACCGCATCGCTTGCACCGTTGACACGCACTGACCCTAACCGCGATGGCGGTGCCCGGCACGCGGGCCGCCCAAGCGGGTTGCGGGGCGGAGGCTTTTTCTTTGAGGTGCGTGAGTATCTTATGGATGACGTCGGGGTCTTCGATGGCGACGATGATCTTGACGGGGCCTGAGCAGTCGGGGCAGGTTTGGATGTCCGGAGGACTGAAGGTCGTAGCTACGATTTAGCTGCGCTGCCAACCGCGATGAAAGAGAAGCGTCAGTAATTCTTTGATTGATTGGTGGGCCGTGCAGGGCGAGCCGGAGCAGTCGCGAATACACTTAACGTGTATTCGTGCCGGCGAACGGGCGCGCCAGGGAAGGCGAGCCCTGGACTTTCGGAGCGAAGCCGGACGCGGAGCGATGAAAGTGAACCTGCGACCAACTGGTTAAAAGTTCGTCTGGCCCGTGACAGGTAATTTTAAATCAAGCCCTTACGGCATCCGTCACCTGTCATCATGAGCGGCAATGAGCGGAGAAAAGCGGTAACGCAATCTGCGTTCCGCACGTTTTCCGGCACAGTACGCCAGTGGCAAAACTTTATGCACGCGGTGCGACAATTGGTCGTCCTCCGAGGAACGGCGCACTATGAGCGATCTCTTTTCTAAGGTTAAACCGGCCACAAGCCATATAGCGCTGGCAACGCCGAAGAGATCGGCAACCACGCCGGAAAGAAGCGCACCCACCGCGTAACCCAAATCGCGCCAGAGTCGATAGACACCTACCGCTGAAGCGCGCCAGCTTCGATTAGTGACATCACTGGTTGCGGCGAGCAAGGTGGGATGTACCATGGCCGTTCCAATTCCTAATAGAATTGCTCCGATAACAAAACCGGAGAAGGTCGCAGCGAGGATGACGATGCCGATTCCCACGGCCTCCACCCAGCACATCCTGATGATCGAAGACGACGAACGCCTCGCCGCGATGGTCAGCGATTATCTCGGCGAGGTGGGCTTTCGCGTGAACCATCATGCCAACGCGGAAGATGGGCTCGCGGCGCTCAAGCGTGTGCGCTTCGATGCGCTGATCCTCGACGTGATGCTGCCGGACGTCGACGGCTTCGAAGTTTGCCGGCGCGTGCGTGCGACCTCCGACATTCCGATCCTGATGCTTACCGCGCGCGGTGACGCGACCGACCGCGTCGTTGGACTGGAGCTCGGCGCCGACGACTATCTGTCGAAGCCGTTCAATCCCCACGAGCTGCTGGCGCGGCTCAAGGCGATCCTGCGTCGCAGCCAAGCGGCACACAGCCGTGACAGCGTATTGCGCTTCGGCAGGCTGGAGATCGACCGCGATGCGTACGTTGCGCGCATCGACGGCCGCGAGCGTCCGCTCACCAGCTATCAGTTCGCGCTGCTGCTGGCGATGGCGAAACACGCCGGCCGCGTGATGTCGCGCGATGAGTTGATGGACCTAATGAAGGGCGAGCCGCTGGAAGCGTTCGACCGCGCGATCGACGTGCACATCTCACGCATCCGTGCGGCCATCGAGGACGACCTGAAACGGCCGCGCCGCATCATCACCGTGCGCGGGGTGGGCTACGTGTTCGCGCGCAGCCAGGACGGCGACGGGACTGAATGATGCGCCGGCTTTACCTGCATATCTATCTGACCGTCGTCGCCAGCCTCGCCCTGTTCGTGCTCGTTGCCGGGTTGATGTGGCGCCAGCTTGCCGAGGTCTCTCCACAGAGTCAGGTGCTCGAAATCGTCACCGCGCTGGCAGACGCTGCGCTGCCGGCGGCGGCGGAACCGCGCGCAACACAGCAGGCGGCGCTGGAACGGCTGCATGCGCGCGTGCACGCCGACCTCGCGCTGTTCGCTCGCGATGGTTCCATGCTCGCGGCGGCGGGCGCGCCGCTGCAAGCACCGGAGCGCAGCGGCAGCGGCTGGAGCGGCGGTCCTGCGTTCGCTATCACGTTGCCCGACGGCCGCATGTTCGTCGCACGCCTGCTGGGGCACGCGGGCCATCCCGCGTTCGGGTTGTTCATCGTGCTCGGACTTATTGCGCTGGCTGTCGCGCTAGGCGCATATCCCGCGGTGCGGCGCCTTACCCGCAGGCTGGAACGGCTGCAGACAAGCGTCGAGGCGCTCGGGGCCGGTGACCTGTCAGCGCGCGTCACCGTCGAGGGCCGCGACGAGGTGTCGTCCCTCGCGCAGAGCTTCAATCGCGCCGCCGTGCGCATCGAGCAATTGGTCGGTGCGCACAAGGGCCTGCTCGCCAACGCCTCCCATGAGTTGCGCTCGCCGCTCGGGCGCATTCGCATGGGAATCGAAATGCTGAACGCGGACGCAAAGCCGCAATTGCGTGCGGAGCTCGAGCGCGATATTGCCGAGCTCGATGCGCTGATCGATGAAATACTGCTGGCGAGCCGTCTCGATGCCGTGTCGGAGATGGAAGCGAGGGAGGACATCGATCTGCTCGCGCTCGTCGCGGAGGAGTGCGCGCGCATCGATGCGACGCTGGAAGGCAAGCCCGTCACTATGCACGGCGACAGGCGCCTGCTGCGTCGGCTCACGCGCAACCTGCTGGAGAATGCGCGTCGCTATGGCGCCGGCTCGCCGATCGAGGTGAGACTGCGCGACGTAGCAGGCGAGCGCGTTGAACTCATGGTCTGCGATCGCGGCCCTGGCGTGCCCGAGTCCGAACGCAGCCGCATCTTCGAACCGTTCTACCGCCCGGCCGGCGCACACGCACGTGAAGGCGGTGTCGGCCTCGGCTTGTCTCTGGTGCGCCAAATCGCGCAGCGCCACGGCGGCGACGCGCAGTGCCTGCCGCGCGAGGGCGGCGGCACCTGTTTGCGCGTGGAGTTGCGCAAGCATAAGGCTGAAACAACGTAATTGGACGTGCCAGCGCCGGTAGCGCCCAGCAATACATAGGACCTCGGCGCGCGACGAGGGAATCGCGTGACGCAGACTACGGTGCACCATATAGCGGCTTCTGTCGCGCCACGTGTTCTCCGATCACGCCGCCATCAGGCGCGCGCGACGTGGCTGTAGGGCGGTCCGCACAGCGTCTGATCGACCCGGTCGTATCACCGCGCCGGCGTTTACAAAACTTTACCTCCGAGAGAAAGCGCCGAAACGTTGCTCGTCCATAGTCGTGAGTATCGGCGGATACGTTGCGCCGTTCGACCCGCAGACAAGAGGAGCAAATCGTGAACGATGCAATTCAATCGACAGCTTCCACAGAGAAACATCGACATCATCAACAGGGCTCCGTAGCGAAGGTTGGATACTTCCTCTGGCACCTGTTGCAGATGGTCCTGGCAATGGCGGTCGGGATGGCGATCTTCACCGTCTTGTTCCGCGTGCTGCTAACGCCCACCGGCTATCTGGCGCTGCGGACCCAGACCCCGTTCCTGTGGTTTGCCGGCATGGCCGTCTTCATGACGGTGCCGATGATCGCATTCATGCGCTACTACCAAGCCCACTCGTGGCGGCAGTGTGCAGAGATGACCGGCGCGATGCTCGTGCCACCCGGGACCGTCGCAGCGCTGGTTCAGTTCGGCGTGATCGCTTACCCGTGGCTCGCGGTAAGCACGCTGTCGACCTCGACGCACGTCACGATGCTGCTCGGCATGATCGTCTTGATGCTCTATCGGCGCGATCAATACGCTGGGCTCGGTCAGGCGGCACACGCGGTGAACAGCGGTGGATAAAAACGCCCTCTATTTTCTTCCGCTCTGCAGAGATGCGGTCTAGACAGCATCTGATCGGCCAGCCGTATCACTGCGTCCACCTTTACAAATCTTTACCTCCCGGAGAAAGCGCCGAAACGTTGCTGACCTACAGTAGCGAGCATCGGCGGACACATTGCGCCGTTTGACTCGCAGACAAGAGGAGCAAATCGTGAACGATACAATTCAACCGAACGGAGAGAAGCCGAAGACCCGGTGGCGGCGCGTGGTGCTTGCCATCGTGTTTGGCGGGCTGCTCATCGGCGCCGGCGCGAAGATCTTTGCGCACGGCACACTGGGTTTTCTCGGCGGTGGCCATTGCGGTTTTGGCCAGGCGGATCTGGAAACCATGACGAAGCGTGCCGAGTTCATGGTTCGCTTCATGCTCTCGGAGATCGGCGCCTCCGAGGCACAGCAGGCAAAGATCGCCGACATCGTGAAGGCGGCGATGAGCGATCTGCGTCCGCTGCGCGACAAGCACGCCGAAGGCCACAAGGCGGGCGCCGAGCTGCTGTCGAAGCCGGGCATCGACCGCGCGGCGTTGGAGTCGCTGCGCGCCGAGCAGATGCAGCTCGCCGAGACGGCGTCGCGGCGCATCGCGCAAGCGTTGGCCGATGCCGCCGAGGTGCTGACGCCCGAGCAACGCACAGCGCTGGTCGAGCGCATGCAGCGGATGCAAGGTGCTCATCATTGGTAGGCGCGAGGCACCCGCGCCGACGCTGCACTCGCCGCAAGAGGCGATCGTCCGGCCCTTCGTTGCGGCGCGTTGCATTTCAACCTGATTTTTAGCCTGTGTAAGGAACTGCAACCATGAGCGATCTGAAGAATAAGTTTGATGCTGCTGCGGCTGATTCAAAGAATCTGTCCGCAGCGCCTGCCAATGATGTGAAGCTCAAGATGTACGGCCTGTTCAAGCAAGGCGGCGCCGGTGATGTGACCGGATCGCGTCCGGGCTTTACGAACATGGTGGGCCGTGCGAAGTATGACGCTTGGGCGGCAGTCAAGGGCATCAGTACCGAGGACGCCATGCGGCAGTACATCGACCTGATTGAGTCCTTGAAGGGAACTCGGAGAACTGCGACGGAAGATCACGTACTCGCCTCGCGAGAGGACTGGACCGCCGCCCGGCTCGAAGTGCTCGCCGAAGAGAAGGCGCTGGTGCGCCACGCGGACGCGCTCGCCGCCAAGCGCCGGGCGATGCCGTGGACGCTGGTCGAGAAGACGTACGTGTTCGACGCTCCCGAAGGGCGCGTCACGCTCTCGGACCTGTTTGCCGGGCGCAGTCAGCTCGCGATCTACCACTTCATGTTCGGGCCCGACTGGAAGCAGGGCTGCCACCGCTGTTCGTTCTGGGCCGACAACTTCGACGGCATCGACGTGCATCTCGCGCACCGCGACACCACCTTCATCGTCGCCTCCAACACATCGCGCGAGAACATCGAGACCTACAAGACGCGCATGGGTTGGCGCTTCAAGTGGGTCTCTGCGCTCGGTAGCGACTTCAACCGCGACTTCCACGTCAGCTTCGCGCAAGCCGAGATCGGCGCGGGCGACGCGTACTACAACTTCCAGAAGAAGTCGCCGCACTTCACCGAGATGCAGGGGCTGAGCGTCTTCGCCAAGCTCGCCGACGGCCGGATCGCGTACACCTACTCCACCTACGCGCGCGGGATCGACGTCTTCAACGGCGCCTATCAGATCCTCGATCTCACGCCGAAGGGCCGCGACGAGGGGGACGCGCCCGACCGGATGTTCTGGCTCAAGCGCCACGATCAGTACGCGGATTGACTCGCCACCGCGACTCACAATGAACCCACCCAAAGGAGTGACCATGCCCATCGACGACCGAGAACGCGAACGGCGACGAGCGCTCGTGCGCGCGCACTACGCCGCCGAGAATGACCACGATCTAGAGCGGATCATGGGTACGTTCTCCGAGGATGCCGTGATGCTCTACAACCGCCAGTCCTTCCCCAGCAACGAAACCATCCGCTTGGCGCACGGCTACTTCGGAATGAGCGCCGCACCCGGCGCGTTCGGCGGCTTTCGATCTATCGTGGACCAGGAGCACTTCACCGACACCGAGACCGTGATCGAAGGTCGGGCCTACGGAAGACACAGCAGCGAGTTCCTCGGCTTTCCACCGACGGAGCGCGATGTCGAGCTCCCGTTCGTCGCCTTCTACCGCTTCGACGCCAACGGGAAGCTGACCTCCGAGCGCGTCGTGATGGACCTCAGCCCGCTGCGCGGCTGAGCCGCGCGCGGCTACGCCGCCGGACGGATCCGCCATCAGCAACGTCGAAGTTACGACTCAGGTCAAGGCGAGGAACGCCTTTGCGCTTTTTGTACCGTGACACTGCGAACTGTGGACATGCCCTCGAAGGCCACACGTTCATCTACCAATGCTGAAACAGGAGGATTCCGTGAGGCTTGCTCGCAGTCGCTGCGTGCGTTGCAGGTAGAACAATTCCATATCTTTGGATCTGACCATTGATGAAAAAAATTTCCCTAGTTGAATTCTCCATCGCCCACCCGAAGCTCGTCCTCGCGGTCGTGTTGCTGCTCACGCCGATTTTTCTGGCGCAGTTGCCGAAAATCCAACTCGACACCAATCCCAAGAATATGCTGCCACCCAGCTCCGATGTTCGGGTCTGGAACGACAGCGTGGATCAGACCTTTGGGCTCTACGAAGACAACATCGTCGTCGGCATCGTCCATCCGAGGAGCGTGCTGAACAAAGGCACTTTGGAGAAGGTGCGCGACATCAGCGCCGAGATCCTCAGAGTCAAGGGCGTGGCCGGGCGTGACGTCGCGAGCTTCACCACCATCGACAACGTGACCGCCGACGCTGGCGGTCTCAAGGTGGCTCCGCTCGTCACAAAGATTCCTCAGAACGACGTGGAACTTCAAGCGTTGCGCAAAACATTGTTCGAGAATCCGCTGTTCGTCGATCGCATTATCTCTCGCGACGAGAAAACCACGGTCATCCATGTGCCGCTGGAAAAGGGCGCCAACGGCAAGGAGGTTGCCGACGGCATCCGCGAGATTCTCGCCAAGCACCCGGGCGAGGAGCAATACCATATCGCCGGCGACCCGGTTGCCCGAGACACCTTCGGCGCGCAGATGTTTAAACTGATGCGTGTGTTCTCGCCCATGGCGGGAATCATCATGTTCCTCGCGATCTACTTCATGTTCCGGAATCTGGTACTGGCCATGTCGATGATGCTGGTGGCCATTGTGACGATCATGTGGACCATGGGCCTCGGTGCGGGCTTGGGATTTCCGATCCACATCATGAACTCGATGACACCGCTATTCCTATTGGCCATCGCCACCGACAGCATTCACATCTTCAATGAGTTCTATTTTCGTTTTCGCGAGCACAAAAACAAGCGCGCTGCCATCATCGAAACGATGACGGCGGTGGGGCGCCCGGTGCGCTACACGGCACTCGCCACTGCGGCGGGTTTCGCGGTACTGATCTTCATGCATGTCGTGCCGGTCAAGGTGTTCGGTGTAATGATCGTCTTCGGCACCGTTGTGTTGCGGCTTTTCAGCTTCAGTGTGATCCCTGCGATCCTGACCTTTGTCCGCGAGGAAAAGATAGAACATGCCTCCGCTGAGGAAAACATCGCGACGAACCGTACAGCAAGGGCGCTGGGAACACTTGCCTCGTGGGGAGCAAACCAGCCGACGCTCACTGTTGCCGTCGGGCTGGCGTTGATCGCGCTTGCGGTTTTCGGCGCGAGTCGCATCGTGGTGAATAACAACATGGTGGCCTGGTTCAAACCCAGCAGCGAAATTCGGATCGCGGACACCGTGATCAACCGCGCGATGGGTGGGACGTCGCTCGGTTACATGATCGCCACGACCGAGCAACCCGAGGCGATCAAGCAGCCCAAGACGCTGCGCTACATCGAGAACCTCCAACGGCACATCGAGACACTGCCGGCGGTCGGCAAGACGGTATCGGTGGTGGACTACGTGAAGCGCATCAACCGCGTGCTGCACGACAATGATTCAACGTTCGACGTGGTGCCCGACACGGCGGACATGATCGCCCAGTACCTATTCTTGTTCAGCACATCGGCCAAGCCCTCCGACTTGGATAACGTGGTGGACTATCCATTCCAGCGCGCCAACATCTGGGTACAACTCAAAACCTGGGATAGCACCGCGATGGCGAGCGTGATTCGCGCGACGGAGGAGTATCAGCGCGCGAATCCCACCACGCTGGAGCTGAAACCCGCGGGCGTCGCGTATTTCAATTTGGTATGGAATCACGAAGTGTTGTGGGACATGGTGCGAGGTTTCCTGTTGGCGCTGGTCGTGGTCTTCCTCATCCTCACCTTCACCTTCCGTTCGGTCAAATGGGCCCTCATCGGCTATGTGCCTCTGCTCTTCACTGCGCTGCTCATCTACGGAGTCGTCGGGTTCGTCGGTAAGAATTTCGATTTGCCGATGTCGGTGTTGTCCTGCCTGTCGCTCGGTATGGCGGTGGATTTTGCGATCCATTTCATCAGCCGACTCAAGCAGCGACTGGTGGACGTCGGCGCTGATCCCGCGCGCGATCTTGTCGCGCTCAAAGAGGCACTGCTATGGACCGCTGCACGTCCCGGTAAAGGAATCATGCGCAACGCGACGCTGTTTGCCGTGGCCTTCTCGGTGATGCTGTTTTCACCGCTTACGCCTTACATCACCGTGGGCGCTTTTATCATGAGCATGATGCTGCTCTCGGCGCTGCTCACGCTGCTGTACCTACCCGCCCTAATCGTGCTGATGCGGGAGTGGCTGTTCAAGACAGGAGAAGTGAAATGAAGTCGTTCCAGCGAATCATCCTTCCTTTCATCGCGGCAGTTGTCGCGATGAGTGCAGCACCCGCGCGCGCCGCCGATCTCTCCGCTGACGAGATCGTGAAGCGCTCGATCGAGAGTTTCTACTACGCCGGCAACAGCATGCGGGCTCGAGTGAGCATGAAGCTCATCAACCGCGAAGGCAAAGTGCGCGAGCGGGAAATGACGATACTGCGCCTCAATCTCGGCAAGTCCGGCGACCAACGTTACTACATCTACTTCCACGGCCCGGCCGACATCAAGGGCACGTCCTTCCTGATCTGGAAATATCCAGCGAAGGACGACGACCGCTGGATCTATGTGCCAACGTTAAAGCTGGTCAAGCGCATCGCCGTTGACGACAAACGCTCCTCCTTCGTCGGCTCGGACTTCACCTACGAAGATGTTTCAAGCCGCGATCTGGAGGACGAGACGCGCGTGCTCGTGCGCAACGAAGACTTGGGCGGGCGACCCGTTTATGTGGTCGAGAGCAAACCCAAGACGCCGGCGGACTACTCACGGCGCTTGTCGTGGATCGACCGCGAGCGCTGGCTACCTCTCAAAGAAGAATATGTCGACGCGCGCGACGAGCCACTGCGCACCTACACCGCCGACAAAGTGGAACAGATCGGCGGACAATGGGCGGTCACGGTACGTACCATGAAGAATCTCCAGAGCGGCCACCGCACCGAAGTTGTATTCCGCGAAACCGAATACGGCGTCGGTATCAAGGAGGACATATTCACCGAGCGCTACCTACGAGATGCTCCCGCGCAATGGGTGCGTTGAAACTAGGACGGAAAGCCGGAGACCGAGCGACGCGAAAATATTTCCTGGTTGGAGTCTCTTCCGCGTTCTTCGTTACTCTAGCGCCGCCCGCCACGGCGGAAGGAATTTCCTTAAACGGCTTTGTGCAATCCCATGTTGCAGCTCGCACGAGTCGTGTGGATTGCGCCGATGGAACCGAATGCGATTTCCCGGCGATTGACTTGCGGGGCGAACTCGCCGCCGAGGGCAAAGACGCCGCCGGGAACGCGGGCTTTCTCGGTCGCTTCGACCTGCTCCGCGACATCGCGCTTGCCGAGACGCGCCTTGAAACACGCGAACTCTACGGTGATTTGAATTCAGAAAAGCTAGTGGCGCGACTGGGCCGGCAAGTCATCACCTGGGGCGTTGGGGATTTGCTGTTCATTAACGACACATTCCCAAAGGATCCAGTGGCGCTATTCACCGGCCAACCTCTGCAAAACTTCAAGCTCGGCAGCGATGCGCTCAAACTAAACGCATATACCGCCCCGGCCAATTTGGAAATTGTGATTGCCGGTTTTCGTCCCGACAACACACCGACCGGCCGCCGCTTCGTCTTGCCAGATCCGTTTCCCGCCGGATTGCCTCGGCGGATCGAAGAGCCGGGCAATAGCGTTGGTGAACTAGAAGTATCGGCGCGCGCCTACCGTTATCTCGATAACTGGGAACTCTCCGGCTATGCCTCGCACACTCATTTTCATACGCAAGCGCGGCGAGTGATAGCAGGCGAGGTTGTTGGCACTTACCCGCGTCTCAATACGGTCGGCGCAAGTCTTACCGGCTCTGCTCTCAAAGGAGTGTTCGGTCTTGAGATGGGTTACTACGAGTCAGTACAGGACAGAGAGGGGCGTGACCCTTCAATCGACAACAGCCAGTTCCGCGGTTTAATCGGCTACACCCAGCAACCATGGAATGATGCCACGCTTGGTTTGCAGCTCTATGGCGAATGGATGCGCGATTCTCACAATTATCGTGAAACGCTTCCTGAGGGCTTTCCCGTCAAAGACCGTGTGCGCAAAGTGACCACGTTGCGCTTCACCCAGCTCTTCGCTCATCAAACGGTCACCTTCAACGTCTTCACTTTCGTCGGTCTGAGTGAAAACGATCACTATATTATTCCGTCACTGCGCTATGCCTTCAGCGACAACCTCTGGGCCGAAGTCGGCGCCAATGTTTTCGGCGGCAACCGTAACGGAACGTTCGGATCGTTGCAGGATAACCGCAACGTCTATCTCACTGTTCGACTCGGAATCTAACGCGCCAAACTCTGCCATCCTCATGCGCTGAAATTTTCGAGCTTATTTGCCTTATGCGCGATATTCTGCCGGTGTCATTGATTGGACTACCCTCACGGTATGCGTTGCGCCGCGAACGTCGTGCAGCAATGATTCCGCGAGCGTTCTAATCGCGCGCGCGGCGTTGCTCTCTGTTTCGTACGCGACCAAAGTGCGGCCGTAACGCGAGCACCGAGTTTGCGCGGAATCTTCGGGGATGAGATGCGGTTGTGCGGTCTCGGCGCCTGGTTGCCGGTGCAAGTGTGCTGTGATGCGCGCCATTTGGGCTTCGTCGTCCGGCAACACGCGATTGAAAATCCACCGCGAGGGTTGAAAGTGTCGAAACGCTTCCTGCCACAGCCGCTCCGTCGTTTCAGCGCCTAAGAATTCGGTCAAGCGCTGTCTCGCGTTGGCGAGCGACGGTGGTATCTCGCGTAATCGCGGTTCTTGCGAGCACAACCAATCGTAGGCGGACTGCCGATGCAATTGCATGTGCAGACGAAGCATCGCACGCACAGAGACCAATTCCGGCGTGCCGATCAGCAACGAAGGATCGGCGCGGCGCAGCCACAAAATATTTTGCGCGCCGATTCCGGGAGCGAGATCGATGATGCGCCAATGAACGAGAATGCGCGATAACAACGGCTCCAAAATTCCGGGCGCGTGCGCGGCTTTACTCGGAATGTCCGAAGCGCGCAGCAAGTGCACACGGGCATTACCCGGCAGTGGCGTCGCGCGCGATGCCATCGTGACTGGATCGGCAGCGGGCGAAAGTACTTTCGGTTCGCCGAGGCCGGCGGCGACTGTGAGTCCGCCGGCTTCGGCGTCGAGTTCAACGAGTAATACGCTTTGCCCGAGTTCGCTTAAACACCACGCGAGGTTGAGCGCCAAAAAACTTTTCCCGACGCCGCCTTTGCCGGATGCAATCGCCAAAGTCTGAACAATTGTTTGCGACACGGCGTTCACGCGCCGGCGCTCGAAAACAATGCCGACAACTCCGGCACAACGACCGTACGATCTTCGAAGCGAAAGCTGGCGCGCAGTTGTTCCTCGGCGAAAACGCAACCGGGCGGCAATTCGCAATCCAAATTGTCATTGACCGTAATTTGTCGCGGCATGCCGTCAATTGCAAATGCCGCGTATTGCAATGGCTCGCCAGGTTCGAGTTGATATGCCGTTACGACGATACGGGAATTCAGAATCGTTGCATGTTGCGCCAGCGGTAGAAATTGCTCGCGCCAGCTCAGCACCGCGTGGCACCACGACGGACCGAAGGGCAGCACATGAATTTGCGGCGCATCGACCACTTCCACGACTTCGCACAACGCGAGCGCTAATGATTGCTGCGGCCATTCGAGCAACCACGCGCGCCCACTCGACGACTCTTTGGGCGGCTCGTCTTCAGGGCCTGTAGGGCGCAATAGCGAAGCGTATTGCGCCGTAGGATCAATCATTCGGCGCATTACGGCTTGCGCCTAGTGGCCCGTAACAATTGATTCGGGAGTGATTCGACGCGATGAATCGAAGTACTTCCACTTCACGGGCTTGGGCTGTTTGTTGTAGTGACGGATGTAGCGCATGAGCTTTCGCTTGAGATCGGGCACCGAGGTGAAGAC
>JBGPKL010000068.1:0-17626 GCA_041485885.1 Sulfurifustaceae bacterium | reverse complement strand
CGTAGGCTTTGACTTCCCCGCCGTACTTGGCGGCGAGCACCTTGGTCAGGGCCGCGGTCAAGGTGGTCTTGCCGTGATCGACGTGGCCGATGGTGCCGACGTTCAAGTGCGGCTTGGTGCGTTGGAATTTTTCCTTGGACATAAATAACGCCTCAAATCAAAGTGAAGATTCACACCAACTCTTCATTCCCGCCTGGGTGCACGAAACTCACGTGCACCCGTTCGCTGGCGCGAACACACGTTAAGTGTGTTCGCGAAAACCCCAGCTCACCTCCCCTCGCGGGAGAGGGATGGGGAGAGGGGGAACAGTTTTCCTCAGTTCGCCTTCGTCTCTTCGGTAGAGTTCGCTCTAGATGAGGACCTACCGATCATCGTCCTCATCTAGCTCGCTTTTTTTAGTACGGACTCCGCCACACTCGTCGGCACCGGCGAGTACTTTTTGAACTCCATCGTGTAGGTCGCGCGACCCTGAGTCGCCGAGCGCAACGATGTGGAATAACCGAACATGCTCGCCAACGGCACGTCCGCACGAACCAACTTCACGCCACCGTGGCCGTCTTCCTGGCTGATGATGATGCCGCGGCGCGAATTGAGATCGCCGATCACGTTGCCGAGATAATCGGGCGGCGACGTGACTTCGACGTCCATGATCGGCTCGAGCAGGACCGGGTCGCCCTTCAAGCCGGCGTCGCGCCAGCACAGGATTGCCGCCATCTTGAACGCGTTTTCGTTCGAATCGACTTCGTGGTACGAGCCGTAGTGCAGCGTCGCCTTGACGTCGACCACGGGGTAACCGAACTTGATGCCGCGTTGCATCGCTTCATCCACGCCTTTCCTCACCGCCGGAATGAACTCGCGCGGAATCGCGCCGCCTTTGATGGCATCGACGAACTCGAAACCCTTGCCGGCTTCTTGCGGCTCGAACTTGATCACCACGTGGCCGTATTGCCCGCGACCGCCGGATTGCTTGATGAAGCGGTGCTCCTGGTCCACGGACCTTCTTATCGTCTCGCGATACGCCACCTGCGGCTTGCCGACGTTCGCCTCGACACTGAACTCGCGCTTCATGCGTTCGACGATGATCTCCAGATGCAACTCACCCATGCCGGCGATGATCGTTTGGCCGGACTCTTCGTCGGTGCTGACGCGAAACGACGGGTCTTCTTGCGCCAAGCGTTGCAGCGCGATACCCATCTTCTCCTGGTCGACCTTGGTCTTCGGCTCGACCGCCTGCGAGATGACGGGCTCGGGGAATTCCATCCGCTCGAGCGTGATCACTTTGTCCGGGTCGCACAGCGTCTCGCCGGTCGTGACGTCTTTCATGCCGACGCACGCGGCGATGTCGCCGGCGCGGACCTCCTTGATTTCGCTGCGCTCGTTCGCGTGCATCTGGAGCAAGCGGCCGATGCGCTCTTTCTTGCTCTTGACGGGGTTATAAACCGCGTCGCCAGAATTCAGCACACCCGAATACACGCGTATATAGGTAAGCGCGCCCACGAACGGATCGGTCGCGATCTTGAACGCGAGCGCCGCGAACGGCTCGTCATCGGACGCGTGACGCTCCGCGATCGTGCCATCTTTGTCGTCGAGATGGCCCTTGATCGGCGGACGATCGACCGGCGCCGGCAAGTAATCGATCACCGCGTCGAGCGTTGCCTGCACGCCTTTGTTCTTGAAGGCGCTGCCGCACGTCACCAACACGATGTCGAGCTTCAAGTTACGCTCGCGCAGGCCCTGATTGATCTCGTCCTCGGTCAGCGGTTCGCCGCCGAGGTACTTTTCCATCAGCTTTTCGTTCGCCTCGGCCGCCGCCTCGATCATCTGCTCGCGATAAGCCCGGCATTGCTCAAGCATTTCCGCCGGGATCTCTTTTTCGTCGAAGCGGTTGCCCTGGGTTTCGTCATCCCAATAGATCGCCTTCATCTTTACCAGATCGACGACCCCTTTGAAGTTCTCTTCGGCCCCGATCGGAAGCTGGATCGGCACCGCGTTCGCGCCCAACCGCTCCTTCAGCTGGGTGACGACGCTGGCGAAGTTTGCGCCGGCGCGATCCATCTTGTTGACGAAAGCGAGCCGCGGCACGGCGTACTTGTTCGCCTGCCGCCAAACGGTTTCTGACTGCGGCTGCACGCCACCGACCGCGCACAGCACGAAGATTGCGCCGTCGAGCACGCGCAGCGACCGTTGCACTTCGATGGTGAAATCGATGTGCCCGGGCGTATCGATGATGTTGAAGCGGTACTGCTCGCGCTTGCCGTCCATGCCTTTCCAAAAGCACGTGGTGGCGGCGGACGTGATCGTGATGCCGCGCTCCTGCTCCTGCTCCATCCAGTCCATCACGGCCGTGCCGTCATGGACTTCACCCATCTTATGGGAGACGCCGGTATAGAAAAGGATGCGTTCGGTGGTCGTGGTCTTGCCCGCATCGATGTGGGCCATGATGCCGATGTTGCGATACCGTTCGATCGGTGTAGTACGAGCCACGACTTAATCCTCTTAAAGACAATGTAACCGCAGATAAACGCGGATTAACGCAGATTAAAAAAAACAAGATAAAGGCCTGTCTGTACTTTATCTGCGTTCATCTGCGTTCATCTGCGGTTTCAACATTCTTACCAACGATAGTGCGAGAACGCCTTGTTGGCCTCGGCCATGCGGTGCACGTCTTCGCGCTTCTTGATCGCGCTGCCGCGTTTCTCGGAGGCGTCGAGCAATTCATCCGCCAGACGCACGCCCATCGACTTGCCACTGCGCCCGCGCGCCGCTTCCACGACCCAGCGCATCGCGAGCGCCAATTGACGCTTCGCGCGAACCTCGACGGGAACTTGATACGTGGCGCCGCCGACGCGACGGCTCTTAACCTCTACCATCGGCCGCACGTGGTCGATCGCCTGATTGAAGATGCCGAGCGGGTCGGACTTGCCGCGGCTCGAGATCGTGTCAAGCGCCCCGTAGACGATCCGCTCCGCCACGGCTTTCTTGCCGTGCTTCATCACGACGCTGATGAACTTCGCGACCGACTCGCTCTGGTACTTCGGATCGGGCGTAACGATACGCTTGGGAACTTCTCTTCTTCTCGGCATGGTGCCAGCCCTTACGGGACTCCTACGACATCGACCAGTTTGTCAGAGAACGAAACTACTCTGCGACCTCGGCGCCTACTCGTATGATGCAGCGTGCGTTCCACGCACCGCTTCGACGGTGCGCACGGCGCACCTGTATTAAGTCTTCGGCCGCTTCGTGCCGTACTTTGAGCGCCCCTGCTTGCGGTCCGCCACACCGGCGGTATCGAGCGTGCCACGCACGGTGTGGTAACGTACACCCGGCAGGTCTTTCACGCGGCCACCGCGAATAAGCACGACCGAGTGCTCTTGCAGGTTGTGACCCTCGCCGCCGATGTACGATGTGACCTCGTATCCGTTGGTCAACCGCACGCGCGCCACTTTGCGCAACGCCGAATTCGGTTTCTTCGGCGTGGTGGTGTAAACGCGGGTACAGACACCGCGCTTTTGCGGGCTGCCCTGCAGCGCCGGAACCTTCGACTTCTCGGCCACCTGCCGCCGGGGCTTGCGTACCAGCTGATTGACCGTCGGCATTCTGTAAACCTGCTCTAGAAACGGAGCGCGGCGCAACCTTGCGCCGCACGAACCGAAAAATCCTTTGGAGACGGATTCTTCAGGGATTTCAAGCGATCCAGGCCGGCACGAACCGGCTTGTTTGAGGGGCGCGATTCTATGGACCCGCCCCTACAGTGTCAAGGTTTAGCAGGCGGTTGCGGCGCATTTTTACTATGAAGAAGACGCGGCGCACCGCCCGCCGACCTTTGTTTCTACTGCTTTTGGGTTCCGACCGCCTCTTCGCCTCCCTCGGTCCGCGTCGGCCGGGGACGTGCCGTCAGGGCGCGCTCGAGGTCCTTCGCCTCCTGCTTCGCTTCGCCGCGCTTGCGCCGGCGCTCCTGGTGGTAAGCAAGGCCGGTGCCGGCGGGTATCAGCCGGCCGACGATCACGTTCTCCTTCAACCCGCGCAGGAGATCGTGCTTGCCGGTGATGGCGGCTTCGGTGAGAACCCTTGTCGTTTCCTGGAACGATGCAGCGGAAATGAACGACTCGGTGGAGAGCGAGGCCTTGGTGATGCCGAGAAGCACCGGCTCGAAAGTAGCTTCCTTCTTGCGTGCGTGCACCATTTCCTCGTTCTCCTCGAGCATCCGCGACCGCTCCGCCTGCTCGCCCTGGAGGAAGCGCGTATCGCCCGCGACAAGCACCTTCACCTTGCGCAACATCTGGCGCACGATCACTTCGATGTGCTTGTCGTTGATCTTCACACCTTGCAGGCGATACACGTCCTGAACTTCATCGACGATGTAGTTCGTCAACGCTTCGGCGCCTAGCAGGCGCAAAATATCCCCGGCAACAGGCGCGCCTTCGACGATCACGTCGCCCTGCTCCACCGACTCACCTTCGAACACCGTGATGTGGCGGCCTTTCGAGATCAGGTACTCGTGGTCGACGCCTTCCTTGTCGGTGATCACCAGGCGCTGTTTGCCCTTGGTGTCCTTGCCGAACGACACGACGCCGCTGACCTCGGCGAGTGTTGC
Source organism: Sulfurifustaceae bacterium (assembly GCA_041485885.1). Lineage (GTDB taxonomy): Bacteria > Pseudomonadota > Gammaproteobacteria > Acidiferrobacterales > Sulfurifustaceae > JACQFZ01. Next base: position 13,032 of record JBGPKL010000068.1, on the reverse strand, counting down.
CGCGTCCTTGGGCTTACGCGCCTCGAACAGCTCCGCCACCCGCGGTAGGCCGCCGGTGATGTCGCGCGTCTTCGACACTTCTTGCGGAATACGCGCGAGCACGTCACCGACGCCGACCTTGGCGCCGTCTTCGACAGTGATGATGGCGCCCGCCGGCAGCATGTACTTCGCCGGAATTTCCGTTCCCGGAATATTAACCTGCTTACCCCTGCCATCGACCAACGTAACGACGGGGCGGATATCCTTCGCGCCGCTGCGATGCTTGGCATCGAGAACTACATAAGTGGACAGGCCGGTGATCTCGTCGGTTTGCTTGTTGACGGTAACTCCATCAATGAGATCGCTGAACGTTACCTTACCCGCCACTTCCGTGATGATCGGGTGCGTATGCGGGTCCCAATTCGCGACCATCGCACCGGCCTTCACCTTCGAGCCGTCGGTGACCGAGAGCACCGCGCCGAACGGTACTTTGTAACGCTCGCGGTTGCGGCCCTGATCGTCCTGAATGATCAGCTCGCCGGAACGCGACACCGCGACATGGTTGCCGCTCGAATGCTTCACCAGCTTGATGTTCTTCAGGCGCACGATGCCGCCGGTTTTGACCTCGATGCGCGAAATCGTCGTCACCCGCGAGGCGGCGCCGCCGATGTGGAACGTACGCATCGTGAGCTGCGTGCCCGGCTCGCCGATCGACTGCGCGGCGATGACGCCAACCGCCTCGCCCAGATTGACGAGATGGCCGCGGCCGAGATCGCGCCCGTAGCAGTTGCGGCACACACCGTAGCGCGTTTCGCAGCTGACCGGAGAGCGGACCGGCACTTGATCGATGTGCCGCTCCTCAAGCAGCGCAACCAGTTTCTCGTCGAGCATCGTGGCATCGGGGATCAGCACTTTCTTGTCTTCCGCCGGATCGCGGATATCACCGATCACGACGCGACCGAGAATGCGGTCGCGCAGCGGGATAACCATCTCGCCGCCTTCGACGAGCGCCGACTTCGTCACGCCCGACGTCGTGCCGCAATCTTCCTCGGTGACGACCAGGTCCTGGCACACATCGACCAGACGCCGGGTGAGATAACCCGAATTCGCGGTCTTGAGCGCGGTATCGGCGAGGCCCTTGCGCGCACCGTGCGTCGAGATGAAGTAGTGGTTGACGTTCAAACCTTCGCGGAAGTTCGCCGTGATCGGCGTCTCGATGATCGAGCCGTCCGGCTTCGCCATCAGCCCGCGCATACCGGCGAGCTGGCGGATCTGCGCCGCCGAACCGCGCGCGCCGGAGTCCGCCATCATGAAGATCGAGTTGAACGAATCCTGCTTGACCTTCTTGCCCTGGCTGTCCACGACCTCTTCGCTGCCGAGCTGATCCATCATCGACTTCGCGACGCGCTCGCTCGTGTGCGTCCAGATGTCGATGACCTTGTTGTAGCGCTCGCCGTCCGTGAGCAGACCCGAGGAATACTGGTTCTGAATGCTCTTCACCTCGGTTTCGGCTTCGCGGATGATCTCGTTTTTTTCCGCCGGCGTGAGCATGTCGTCCACGCCGATCGAGATGCCGGCGCGGGTCGCGTAGTGGAAACCCGTGTACATCAGCTGATCGGCGAAGATGACGGTGGCCTTCAAACCCACGCGCCGATAGCAGATGTTGATGAGCTCGGAAATCGATTTCTTCTTAAGGTCCCGATTGACCAGCTCGAACGACATCCCCTCCGGAAGAATATCGGAAAGCAGCGCGCGCCCGACGGTGGTGTCGTACAGCTTGTTACTCTCGACTTTAATGCCGTCGTCTTTGTTCTCCACGCAGTGGATGCGTACCTTGATGCGCGCATGCAGCGACACCTGGCGGCTTTCATAGGCACGATGCACTTCCGCGACGTCGGTAAAGGCTTTGCCCTCGCCGCTCACGTTGATGCGCGCGCGCGTCATAAAGTACAGGCCGAGCACAATGTCCTGCGACGGCACGATGATCGGGTCGCCGTTCGCGGGCGAGAGGATATTGTTGCTCGACATCATGAGCGCGCGCGCTTCGAGCTGCGCTTCCACCGACAGCGGAATGTGGACCGCCATCTGGTCGCCGTCGAAGTCGGCGTTGTACGGCGCGCACACCAGCGGATGCAGCTGGATCGCCTTGCCTTCGATCAGCACCGGCTCGAACGCCTGGATGCCGAGACGGTGCAGTGTCGGTGCGCGGTTCAGCAGCACCGGATGCTCGCGAATAACTTCTTCCAAGATGTCCCACACCTCGGGACCGGCCGCTTCGACCATCTTCTTCGCGGCTTTGATGGTGGTGGCGAGCCCGCGCGCTTCGAGCTTGTGGAATATGAACGGCTTGAAGAGCTCGAGCGCCATTTTCTTCGGAAGACCGCACTGATGCAGGCGCAGCGTCGGGCCGACCACGATCACGGAGCGGCCGGAGTAGTCGACGCGCTTGCCGAGGAGGTTCTGGCGGAACCGACCCTGCTTGCCCTTGATCATGTCGGCGAGCGACTTGAGCTGGCGCTTGTTCGCGCCGGTGATCGCCTTGCCGCGCCGGCCGTTGTCGAGCAGCGCATCGACCGCCTCCTGCAGCATGCGCTTCTCGTTACGCACGATGATGTCGGGCGCGTTCAGGTCGAGCAGGCGCTTCAGGCGGTTGTTGCGGTTGATGACGCGCCGGTACAGGTCGTTCAGGTCGGACGTCGCGAAACGGCCGCCATCGAGCGGCACCAGCGGGCGCAATTCCGGTGGCAACACCGGCAGGATCTCGAGCACCATCCATTCCGGGCGGTTGCCCGAGTGCAGGAACGCCTCGATCACCTTGAGCCGCTTGGTGAGCTTTTTGATCTTCGTTTCGGACGACGTTTCGCCGAGCTCGCCGCGCAGCTTCTTCGCTTCCTCATCCAGATTGATCGACTTCATGAGATCGCGGATCGCTTCCGCCCCCATGCGCGCGTCGAACTCATCGCCATGTTCCTCCATGGCGTTGAGATACGCCTCTTCGGAGAGGAGCTGCGCTTTTTCGAGCGGCGTCATGCCCGGATCGATAACGACGTAAGCCTCGAAATACAGCACACGCTCGATATCGCGCAGCGTCATGTCGAGGATCAAGCCCATGCGCGACGGCAGCGACTTCAGGAACCAAATGTGCGCGACCGGGCTCGCGAGGTCGACATGGCCCATGCGCTCGCGCCGCACCTTGGACAGCGTCACCTCGACGCCGCACTTCTCGCAGATCACGCCGCGGTGCTTCAGGCGCTTGTACTTGCCGCACAAGCATTCATAGTCCTTCACCGGCCCGAAGATCTTGGCGCAGAACAGCCCGTCGCGTTCCGGTTTGAACGTGCGGTAGTTGATGGTCTCCGGCTTCTTGACCTCGCCGTACGACCACGAGCGGATCTTCTCCGGCGACGCCAAACCGATCCGGATGGAATCGAAGTCTTCGGTCTTACCCTGCTGCTTGAAGAGATTGAGCAAGTCTTTCAATGTCGTCTCCTGACTCAGTAGTCAGCCATTAGTACGGAACTCTAAAACTCTTCCCCCTCTCCCCTCGTGGGAGAGGGGCAGGGGAGAGGGAGAGTCGGTTCGCTACGCGTTCATTAAGGTCGGCTTATTCCTGCTCCAACTCGATATCGATGCCGAGCGCCCGGATTTCCTTAACAAGCACGTTGAAGGATTCCGGCATACCGGCCTCCATGCGATGGTCGCCCTTGACGATGTTCTCGAACATCTTGGTGCGACCCTGCACATCGTCGGACTTGACCGTCAGCATCTCCTGCAATGTATACGACGCGCCGTACGCCTCGAGCGCCCACACTTCCATTTCGCCAAAACGCTGGCCGCCGAACTGCGCCTTGCCGCCGAGCGGCTGCTGCGTGACCAAGCTGTACGGGCCGGTCGAGCGCGCGTGCATCTTGTCGTCGACCAAGTGGTTCAGCTTCAGCATATACATGTAGCCGACGGTGACCGGCCGATCGAACGGTTCGCCGGTGCGGCCGTCGTGGAGCGTCGTCTGACCGGAGCGAGGCAGATCGGCGAGGAACAGCATGTCGCGGATCTCGTCCTCCGACGCGCCTTCGAACACCGGGGTGGCCACCGGCACGCCCTTGCGCAGATTTTGCGCGAGCTCCGCCAGCTCCTCGTCGGTGAGCGACTTGATGTCCTCCCGATGCTCGCTCGAGCCCACATGGTTGTAGACCTTGTCGATGAGCTTGCGCAGGTCCTCGATCCGTCCCTGCTCGGCGCGGTACGCGTCGAGCAGCCCGCCGATCTTCACGCCGATCTCATGCGCCGCCCAGCCGAGATGACATTCCAGCACCTGACCCACGTTCATGCGCGACGGCACGCCGAGCGGATTCAGCACGATATCGACCGCGTGTCCGTCCGCCATATGCGGCATGTCTTCGACCGGCACGATGCGCGAGATGACGCCCTTGTTGCCGTGCCGTCCCGCCATCTTGTCGCCGGGCTGCAGGCGCCGCTTCACCGCGACGTACACTTTCACCATTTTGAGCACGCCGGGCGCGAGATCGTCCCCCGAGGTTAGCTTGGCCTTCTTCTCGGTGAAGCGCAGGTCGAACTGTTCCTTTTGCCGCGCGAGATAGCCGCGAATGGCTTCGAGCGCTTCGGACGCCTCCTCGTTGCGCAGCCGGATGTCGAACCACTTGCTGCGCGGCAGCTCATCGAGATACGGCTTCGCAATCTTGTCGCCGGTCTTCAATCCCGCCGGTCCGCCCTCCGCCTGCTTACCGGTGATCTGGCGCTCGAGGCGCGCATACGCATCGTCCTCGACGATGCGGTACTGATCGTCGAGATCCTTGCGGATGCGCGCGAGCTCGGCTTCTTCGTTGCTCTTCGCGCGCGCGTCTTTCTCTACACCCTCGCGCGTGAACACTTGCACGTCGATGACCGTGCCGGAGATGCCGGACGGCACCCGCAAGCTCGTGTCCTTCACGTCGGACGCCTTCTCGCCGAAGATCGCGCGCAGCAACTTCTCTTCCGGCGTGAGTTGGGTCTCGCCCTTCGGCGTCACCTTGCCGACGAGAATATCGCCGGCGTCGACCTCGGCGCCGATGTACACGATGCCGGATTCGTCGAGCTTGTTGAGCGCGGCTTCGCCGACGTTCGGGATGTCGCGCGTGATTTCCTCCGGCCCAAGCTTGGTATCGCGCGCGACCGTTTGCAGCTCCTCGATGTGGATCGTCGTGAAGTAATCCTGCTCGACGACGTTCTCCGAGATGAGAATCGAGTCCTCGAAGTTGTAGCCGTTCCACGGCATGAACGCGACGAGAATGTTACGCCCGAGCGCGAGCTCGCCCATGTCGGTCGAGGGACCGTCGGCCAGCACGTCGCCCTTGGCGATGACGTCGCCCACCTTTACCAAGGGACGTTGGTTGATGTTGGTGTTCTGGTTCGAACGCTGATACTTAGTAAGGTTGTAAATATCGACGCCGACCTCGCCGGTCTTGGTCTCGTCGTCATGCACCCGCACGACGATGCGCGAGGCGTCGACGGAGTCGACCGCGCCGCCGCGCTTCGCCACCACGCAAGAGCCGGAATCGATCGCGCAGATACGCTCGATGCCGGTTCCGACCAACGGCTTTTCCGTGCGCAGGGTTGGGACCGCTTGACGTTGCATGTTCGAACCCATGAGCGCGCGGTTGGCGTCGTCGTGCTCGAGGAACGGAATCAGCGCGGCCGCGACCGAGACGATCTGCGACGGGGCGACGTCGATATATTCGACCTTGTCCGGCGTCGAGAGCATGAACTCGTTCTTATAGCGGCACGACACCAGATCGTCGGTGAGGCGCCCGTTGTGATCGAGCCCGGCGTTCGCCTGGGCGATGACGTACTTGCCCTCTTCGATCGCCGAGAGGTAATGCACGTCGTCGGTTACCTTGCTGTTGTTCACCTTGCGGTACGGCGTCTCGAGGAAACCGTACTCGTTGGTGCGAGCATAAACCGCGAGCGAATTGATGAGGCCGATGTTCGGACCTTCCGGCGTCTCGATCGGGCACACGCGCCCGTAATGCGTCGGGTGCACGTCGCGCACCTCGAAGCCGGCGCGCTCGCGCGTCAAACCGCCCGGCCCGAGCGCCGAGACGCGGCGCTTGTGCGTCACTTCGGAGAGCGGGTTGGTCTGATCCATGAACTGCGACAGCTGGCTCGAGCCGAAGAACTCTTTGATAACCGCCGACACCGGCTTGGCGTTGATTAGCTCTTGCGGCATCAGGCCTTCGCTTTCCGCGAGGGCGAGACGCTCCTTCACGGCGCGCTCGACGCGCACCAAGCCGACGCGGAACTGATTCTCCGCCAGCTCGCCGACCGAGCGCACGCGGCGATTGCCGAGATGATCGATGTCATCGATCTCGCCTTGACCGTTCTTGAGCCCGATCAAGATCTTCATCGAATCGATGATGTCTTCTTTCGTAAGAATGCCCGGGCCTTCGTCGGTATTGCGGCCGACGCGGCGGTTGAACTTCATGCGGCCGACCGCCGACAGATCGTAGCGGTCGGGACTGAAGAAAAGATTGTTGAACAGCGTCTGTGCCGCGTCCTTCGTCGGCGGCTCGCCGGGGCGCATCATGCGGTAGATTTCGATCTGCGCCTCGAGCGCGGCGCGCGTTGGGTCGAGTCGCAGCGTATCCGACACGAACGAGCCGCGATCCAGCTCGTTGGTATAGATGGTCTTGACCGTCTCGATGCCGGCCTTGAAAAGCTTCTCGATCAGATCTTGCGTGATGACGTCGTTCGATTGCGCGATCAGCTCCCCGGTTTCGGTGTTGATAATGTCTTCACCGAGCGGGCGACCGGCAAAGAAGGTCGGGGGCACGACGAGATGCTTCAACCGCGCTTTTTCCAGCTCGCGCACGTGCCGGCCGGAAATGCGCCGGCCGGCCTCGATGATGACCTCGCCCTTCGGGGCTTTGATATCGAAATCGGGTTGCACGCCGCGCAGCCGTTGCGGGATTAACTCCAAGCGAATTTCATTCTTTACGAGATGCCAAGTGTCCAACTCAAAGAACGTTTGAAGCATTTCTTGAGTGATCATGCCGAGCGCGCGCAGCAAGATGGTGCTCGGCAACTTACGCCGCCGGTCGATACGCACGTACAGATGATCCTTCGGGTCGAATTCGAAGTCGAGCCACGATCCGCGGTACGGGATTATCCGCGCCGAGAACAGCAGCTTGCCGGAGGAATGGGTCTTGCCATAGTCGTGCTCGAAGAACACGCCCGGCGAGCGGTGCAGCTGCGAGACGATGACACGCTCGGTACCGTTAATAACGAAGGTACCGTTGTCCGTCATGAGCGGAATTTCGCCCATGTAGACTTCTTGCTCCTTGATATCCCGCACCGACTTCGTGCCGGTCGCTTCGTCCTTGTCGAACACCACCAAGCGCACGAGCACGCGCAACGGCGCCGCGTATATCAGTCCACGCTGCTGGCATTCCTTCACGTCGAAGGCCGGCACGCCCAACCGATAGCTCACGAACTCGAGCGCGGCGTTGCCGTTGTACGACTCGATCGGAAACACGCTCTTGAACGCCGCCTGCAACCCTTGGTCGATGCGCTGCTCGGGCGGCACCTCCGCCTGCAGGAACTGCTTGTACGAATCCTTCTGGATCGCGAGCAGATACGGCACGCGTAGAATGCTCGGGCGCTTACCAAAACCCTTGCGGATGAGCTTCTTCTCGGTGAATGAATAGGCCATTACGTTTCCTCGAGTGTGGCGAGCAAGTCCTACCGCGACCTGTCAGGCCCCTTTTTCAAAAGACGACAGAACGGGCCAGCGGTTAACCGCCGGCTCGTCCGAGCAAAACCCCGCGTTCTGAGGCAATAGACAGCAACGCTTTACTTGAGTTCGACCTTGGCGCCTGCCGCTTCCAGCTCCTTCTTCATTTTCTCGGCATCCGCCTTCGGCACAGCCTCCTTCACGGTTTGGGGCGCACCCTCGACCAGATCCTTCGCCTCCTTGAGGCCGAGCGTGGTGACGGCGCGCACCGCCTTGATGACGGCGACCTTGTTGTCGCCGGAGGCGGTCAGAATAACGTCGAACTCGTTCTTCACTTCGACCGGCGCGGCGGCGGCGGCGGCCGGAGCGGCGGCGGCAACCGCCGCGGCCGCCGACACGCCGAATTTCGATTCCATGTCCTTGATCAGCTCGGACAGCTCGAGCACGGACATGCTGGCGATGGTGTTCAGAATCTCTTCTTTGGATACAGCCATGGTTACTCTCCTGATTCGGTCGTTAATGATTAGGCGGCCGGGCGTTTCGCGTCGCGCACCGCGGCGAGGGTGCGCACGAACCTGGATGGCACTTCGTTCAAGGTCCGCACGAACTTCACGATCGGGGCTTGCAGCGTGCCGGCCAGCATCGCGAGCAACTGCTCGCGCGAGGGCAGCTTTGCCAACGCCTGGACCTGCGCGAGCGACATGAGCTTGCCGCTCATGGCGCCGATGCGGATCCGCAGCTTCTCGTTGTCCTTGGCGAACTCGGACAAGAGCTTCGCCACGGCAACCGGGTCCTTCGAGATCGCGAGCGCCAGCGGGCCGGATAGCTGATCCCGCAAACACTCGAACGTCGAACCCTCGATCGCGCGCGCCGCGAGCGTGTTCTTGACTACGCGCAGATACACTTGGGAATGCCGCGCCCTTTTACGGAGCTCGGTCATCTGCGCGACGGTCAGCCCACGGTACTCGGCCAACACCGCCGCCTGCGCCGCCTTGAACTGCTCGGCGACCTCGGCGACCACCGCCTTCTTCTGCTCAATATTAAGACTCATACGAGTCACCTCTTCTGACTACTGCTTACCGGCGACCGTACTCAGGAGATTAGCGTCGTTCCCCCGCCCAACCCTCCCCCGCGCGCGGGGGACAGAATGGGAGGAGGCAACCATACCTCTTCCTGTACTCGGGTCTACCGTCTGCGCAGGTTACGGCTCGATTAAGCGTGTACCACGCACCTGCGGTCTTGGACTTCCCCCGCGCCGATGCGCGGAAGACCCAAATCTTCAAAACTATAAACCTAGACTACCGACGTCGAGGCGAACGCCCGGGCCCATCGTCGTCGAAAGCGTCACCTTCTTTAGATACGAACCTTTGGCGGTCGCCGGCCGCGACTTGTTGACCGCGGTGACCAGCGACAGGAAATTCTCCTTGAGCGCGTCCGCTTCGAACGACGCTTTGCCGATCGAGCAGTGCACGATGCCGGCTTTATCGGCGCGATACTGCACCTGTCCCGCCTTGGCATTCTCGATCGCCTTCGTGACGTTTGGCGTCACGGTGCCGACCTTCGGGTTCGGCATCAGCCCGCGGGGGCCGAGGATCTGACCCAGACCGCCCACGATTTTCATCGCTTCCGGGGTCGCCACGACGAGATCGAAATCGATCTGCCCTTGCTTGATCCGATCCGCCAGGTCTTGGAAGCCGACGATGTCGGCGCCGGCCTTCTTTGCCGCTTCCGCCGCATTGCCCTCGGCGAACACCGCGATCCGCACCTTCTTGCCGGTACCGCGCGGCATCACCGCCGTGCCGCGCACCGTTTGATCCGACTTCTTCGCGTCGACACCGAGGTTGATCGACACATCCACCGACTCGTCGAACTTGACCGAGGCGGTGCTCTTTAGAATCTTGAACGCCTCCTCGATCGGGTAGGTCTTGAGGACGTCGTACTTGGCGCATTGCGCCTTGATGCGCTTGCTCACGTGCGCCATGTCACACCCCCTCCACGTCGACGCCCATGTTGCGCGCGCTGCCGGCGATGATGCGCACCGCCGCTTCGAGATCGCCGTGGCAGTTCAAATCCGGCATTTTGACTTTCGCGATTTCCTCCAGCTGTTTGCGCGTGATCTTGCCGACTTTGTCTTTGTTCGGGACGCTCGATCCCTTCTCGATGCCGAGCGCCTTCTTGATGAGCACCGTCGCCGGCGGCGTCTTCATGATGAAGGTGAAGCTCTTGTCGCTGTAGACGGTGATGATCACCGGTGTCGGCAAGCCCTTCTCCATATTCTGGGTCTGCGCGTTGAACTGCTTGCAGAACTCCATAATATTGAGCCCGTGCTGCCCGAGCGCCGGACCTATCGGCGGGGATGGATTCGCCGAGCCCGCCGGCACCTGTAACTTAATATACGTCGTTACTTTCTTCGCCATCGATACATTCCTGGTGGTCCAAGCGGCTAGTTATAAGCCTCCCACCTTTAGTCAAAGGCCCCTCCCCATTTCGGTCGGGGATGTTGCTACGCCTTCTCCACCTGCGAGAAGTCCAACTCCACCGGCGTCATACGCCCAAAGATCGACACCGACACCCGCAGCTTGTTCTTTTCGTAATTCACGTCCTCGACCATGCCGTTGAAATCCTGAAACGGGCCGTCAACGACGCGCACCGATTCGCCGGCGACGAACGAGAACTTCGGCTTCGGTTTTTCGACGCCTTCTTTCACTTGGCGGATGATCGCATCCGCTTCCTTGTCCGAAATCGGCGTCGGCTTGGTACCGGAACCGCCGATGAAGCCGCTGACCTTGGGCACGTTCTTGACTAGGTGCCAGGTGTCGTCGTTCATGTCCATTTGCACGAGCACGTAGCCCGGAAAGAACTTCCGCTCGCTGGTGCGTTTCTGTCCGCTCTTCATCTCGACCACCTCTTCGGTCGGCAGCAGGATTTCGCCAAACTGGCTCTCCATCGCCGCTTGGCGGATGTGCTCCTTCAGCGAACGCACCACTTGCTTCTCGAAACCCGAATAGGTGTGAACCACGTACCAGCGCATTCCGCTCATGTCAGGCCTTCTGCCCGGTCAACACCCGCATGATTTTGAGCAAGCTCCAATCGACCATCCAAAGAAACAACGCGACCAGTACGACCATCGCGAAAACCACCAGCGTCACCTGCACGGTCTCTTTATTATTCGGCCACACGACCTTGCGCATTTCGCCGCGCGCGGCCTTGGCGAATTCCCACGTCGCCTTGCCAGCCGCGGTCTGATAAAACACGACGATCGCCGCAGCCGCGGTGACAAGCAAAATACCCGCCAGCACGATGCCCGGCTTGTCGCCGAAATAATAGAACGCGCCGATGCCGGCCGCGACGATCAGCACCGCCAACGCAATCCTAATTTTGTCCGCCATCTATCGACCTATATATATGGCAGGCCAGGAGGGAATCGAACCCCCAACCTGCGGTTTTGGAGACCGCCGCTCTGCCAATTGAGCTACTGGCCTGTATCTACACGCAAAAGTGCATCCTGCACTTTCGCTCTCGCTGCGCGCGGCGCATGTCCGCGCTTGCTCCGAAAACCGAACGTAAACCATGTTCGGTTTTCGATGCGCCGCGTCCTGCGGCGCTTTCCTGTGTTTGACGACGCTGTCCTTCGTTTCACCGACTCAACTACGCTACCTTGATCTTCCCAATCCGCCGACGCCACTCCTCCGGCCCGGTTTGATGCACCGAGGTGCCGTTTGCGTCCACCGCGACGGTTACCGGCATGTCCTTCACTTCGAACTCGTAAATCGCTTCCATTCCGAGATCGGCGAAGGCGACGACGCGCGCCGCGCGGATCGCCTTCGATACCAAGTACGCGGCGCCGCCGATCGCCATTAAATAGGCCGCCCTATGGCGCTTGATCGCGTCGATCGCGGCCGGACCGCGCTCGGCCTTGCCGACCATCGCGAGCAGGCCGGTCTGCGCGAGCATCGTTTCGGTGAACTTGTCCATGCGCGTCGCCGTCGTCGGGCCGGCGGGGCCCATCACTTCATCGCGCACCGGATCGACCGGACCGACGTAGTAGATCACTCGGTTTCTGAAATCGACGGGCAGCTTCTCGCCCTTGCCGATCATGTCGACCAAACGCTTGTGCGCGGCGTCGCGACCGGTCAGCAACTTGCCCGATAACAACAATCGCTCGCCGGGCTTCCATGCAATCACTTCGTCACGCGTGAGAGCGTCCATATTCACGCGTCGCGCGCCCGGTGTCGGCGCCCATTGCACATCCGGCCACCGGGTCAGATCCGGCGGGTCGAGCTGCACCGGACCGCTGCCATCGAGCACAAAGTGCGCGTGGCGTGTCGCCGCGCAGTTTGGAATCATCGCCACCGGCAAGCTCGCCGCGTGTGTCGGATAATCGCGAATCTTCACGTCGAGCACCGTCGTGAGACCGCCTAGTCCCTGTGCTCCGATACCGAGTGCGTTCACTTTCTCGTACAGCTCCAACCGCAATTCTTCGATCCGGTTCGACGGTCCGCGCGCTTTGAGCGTGTGCATGTCGATCGGTTCCATCAGCGCCGCTTTCGCGAGCACCATCGCCTTCTCGGCGCTGCCGCCGATGCCGATGCCGAGCATGCCGGGCGGACACCAGCCCGCACCCATCGTCGGCACCGTCTTCAATACCCAGTCCACGATCGAATCCGACGGATTCAGCATCGCGAACTTCGATTTGTTCTCCGAGCCACCGCCCTTGGCGGCGAGCGTCACTTCCACCGTATCGCCCGGCACGACTTCGTAGTGAATCACCGCGGGCGTATTGTCACCGGTGTTCTTCCGCGGTCCCGCGGGATCGTTGACGATCGACGCGCGTAACTTGTTGTCCGGATCGAGATACGCGCGCCGCACGCCCTCGTTCACCATATCCTCGACCGACATCGTCGCATCCCACCGTACATTCATGCCGATCTTGAGGAACACCACGACGATGCCGGTGTCCTGACAGATCGGCCGGTGACCCTCGGCGCACATCCTCGAGTTAGTGAGGATCTGCGCGATCGCGTCGCGCGCGGCCGCGGACTCTTCGACCTTGTACGCCTCGCCCAACGCGGTGATGTAATCGACCGGGTGGTAATACGAGATGTACTGCAAAGCGTCCGCAACGCTCTGAATTAAGTCTTGCTGTTTGATCACCATCTAAAGATCAGTGAAACCGCAGATAGACACGGATGAACACAGACAAATATCAGAACGAATTTTCTTATCTGCGTTTATCTGCGTTCATCCGCGGTTCCGAGAAAATATTTCACTCCACCACCTTCGCCACCACCCCCGCCCCCACCGTGCGACCGCCCTCGCGGATGGCG
>JBGPKL010000067.1:0-18892 GCA_041485885.1 Sulfurifustaceae bacterium | reverse complement strand
GAAATCCGCACGTTGCGTTTGATGCGGCGGGGACTGGAAACGTGGCACGGTCGAGATACTGTGACACTCGCCAACCGAAAGGGGCGAGCAACGGGGAATACAAACTTCGACCTAACCCGGCGCGCCAGTCCTCGACCCTACGTCTAAACCGTGAGTTCACTTTGACATGAGACCAACAACGAGACGATGAAGCAGATAGAAACCACCATGCCAAGAATCGGCCGAACTATCTTGCCGTATTACCCGCACCACATCGTGCAGCGTGGGCACAACCGGCAAGTCGTGTTCGGCGAGCCTCACGATGGCGAGCGCTATCTCTGCGATCGAGGCGTTTCTTAAGGAAATGCCAGCGCACATGACTGAAGGGCACAGAGCAATGACGACAGAATCGCCCGTTGAGCAACCCGCCACAGTGAGCGGCCTCGGCGCGCTCGGTGTCGCCGCAACGGTGTTGGCGCTGATCGTCGTCTTGCGCGTAAGTTTCGACGGATTCATTCCGGTGCTCGATCACGCCAACCTCGCGTTCCATGAAGCCGGCCACGTGTTCTTTGGAATCTTCGGGTCCGCGCTCGGATTGTACGGAGGCACCTTGGGGCAGCTGGTATTTCCGGTGGTAGTAGTAGTGTCTTTCCTGCGCAAGGGTGCGTTTGTCTCGGCGGCGTTTGGACTGCTGTGGCTGTTTCAGAATTTTCTGAACATCGCGCGCTACGCGGCCGATGCCCGGGCGCAGCAGTTGCCGCTGGTGGGCGGTGGGGATCATGACTGGTTCAACATTCTCTCGCGCTGGGGAGCGTTGTCGGCAGACACCGCGTTCGCGCGCGTGCTGTCGGGGTTGGCGTGGGTCGGAATGTTGTTAACGGTTTTGTGGATCGCAGCGGTGTGGTACCGCGACCGTCGCGAAACCAGTTTCCCCTGAATAACGAACGTTAATGACAGGAAGCACCGGAGGCACAATGACAATGGCAATCCATCCTGGCAATTCCAGGAAGAGCACCGGCTGGGTAGTCGCCCGCACCGTGCTCGCGGTCATTGCTTGCCTCTTTTTCGCCGCTTCGCTTCGCGCCGCCGACACCGTCTGCGCCCAAGTCAAAATCGAGATCGCCCAGGAACTCACCCTCGAACGCCAGGCGTTCGATGCGATGATGCGCATCACCAACGGCCTCGACACGACGCCGCTGTCGAATGTCGATATCACCGTGACCTTCAAGGATGAGGCCGGCAATTCGGTGCGGGCGAGCTCGGATCCGAACGACACGACCGCCTCGTTCTTCATCCGCGTCGACACGCTGAGCGGCATCTCTAATATCACCGGCAACGGCACCGTCGGGCCAAAGAGTGTCGCGGAGATTCACTGGCTCATCATTCCGGCGCCGGGGTCGGGCGGTACCGCGCCGAAGGGGAAGCTGTACTTCATCGGCGCGACACTGAAGTACAACGCGGGCGGGAAGGCGGAGTCGGTAACAGTCACGCCGGATTTCATCTACGTCAAGCCGATGCCGCTGCTAACGCTCGATTATTTCCTGACGCAGGATGTCTTCGGTGACGATCCGCTGACGCCGCAGGTCGAGCCGGTCGAGCCGTACACGCTCGGCGTGCGCGTTAAGAACACCGGCGCGGCGGTGGCGAAGAACGTCAAGATCGACTCGGCGCAGCCGAAGATCATCGACAACAACCAAGGTCTGCTGATTAATTTCCGCATCATCGGCAGCTTCCTGAACGATCAGTCGGCGAGCCCGACGTTGCTAATTCCGTTCGGCGATATTCCGGGCAGCAGCGCTAGCACCGGCCGCTGGATCATGACGTCGAGCTTGGCCGGCAAGTTTATCGAATTCTCGGCGACGTTCTCCCACGCCGATGAGCTGGGCGGGGCGGTCACGTCGTTGTTGCAAGCGACCAATACGCATTTCCTGATCCGCGACGTCAAGGTCGATCTGCCCGGACGCGACAACATCCGCGATTTCCTCGCTCTCGACGGCAACGTCGTTCGCGTTTACGAATCCTCCGGCGTCGATACGGTGGTGAGCAATCTGTCCGGCGGTTCGGCACTGTCCGCGACGGGCGCCACGCAGAACGGCGATGCCCTGTACCTGCTTACGACACCGGCGAGCGCCGCACCGATGTACGTGCAGCTGCCCGATCCGTTCGCGGGTGCGAAAGCGCTCGGACGCGTGACGCGTTCGGACGGAAAAGTGATCGCGCCGGAGAACGTCTGGCTCTCGAAGAAACGCAACGCCGACAAATCGCTCAGCTATTTCTTCAATATTTTCGATGCCGCGACGACCGGCATTTATAACGTCGCGCTGACGACCCCGGCCGGCACGCCGCGCCCGCCGGTGATCCAATTCATCCCCGATCGGACCGTGCCCGAGGGCACGCAGGTGTCGTTCCTGGTGGAAGCGAGCGATCCGGACGGAACGCTCCCGACCCTCAGCGTGTCGTTGACGCTGCCTTCCGGCGCACGCTTTACGCCGCAGGCACCCTCCGGTCTGACCGCGCGCTCGATCTTCGACTGGACGCCGGCCACTGGCCAAGCCGGCCGCTATCCGATCACGTTCACCGCCTCGGACGTCAGCCTGAGCACGACCGCGACCACCGTCATCACCGTCACGAGCCCGATCCGGCCGGGCGGTCCGGATACGCCCGTCATCGCAACACCCCCCGTCGCGACCGACATCAACGTGCTGCAGCCTGACTTAAGCGTGGCGATCTCCGCCAATCCGCTCGACACCGCGACGCAGTATCAGTTCGAGCTTTACAGCGACGCGCAGTTCTCCGTGTTGGTCGCGCAGAATCCGGCGATCAATCGCACCCCGACCGGCGCGAGCTGGCGCGTGCCGGTCAATCTCGCAGACAACACGCATTACTACTGGCGCGTGCGCGCATCCGATGGCACTGCGTTCAGCCCGTGGGCGACCGGCCGGTTCTTTGTCAACACCGCGAACGATGCACCGAACGCGGTAGCGATTGCGAGCCCCGCGAGCGGCACGACGGTCGCGAGCACTGCACCGACGCTGACCGTGTCGAACACGACCGATCCGGACGGCGAGACCATCACCTACAGTTTCGAGGTCTACACCGACAGTAACCTCACGCAAAAAGTCGCCGAGGTTGCGAACCTCCTCGCCGGCGCGAACGGCACGACGAGTTGGACCGTGACGCCGGTGCTCGCCAACGCGACGCTCTATCATTGGCGCGCCATCGCGACCGATCCGCACGGCGCGAAGAGCGTGTCCGCGGTCGCAAGGTTCCTCGTCGACATCACCAAGCCGGCACCCGGCACGCCGACGATTTCGGCGCCCGCGGTCGGCGGCACGGTGACGACGGCGAACGTCGATCTCGTCGTCGGCAACAGCAGCAAGCCGCAAGGCGCGACGCTCAACTATTTCTTCGAGATCGATCGCAGCTCAACTTTCGCGAGCCCAAGCCTAGTGCGCTCCGGCGCGCGCGCCGAGGGCGCCAGCAATACCAGCTTCACCGTCACCGGTCTAGCCGAGAACGCGCGCTACTTCTGGCGCGCCAAGAGCTCGGATGGGTTGACCGAGAGCGAGTGGGTCTACGGCAACTTCTTTGTCGATCAGGCGAACGATCCGCCGTCAGTACCGACGCCGAAGAATCCGGGCGACGGATCGTGGCAGACGACGCGCACGCCGTTGCTCGAAGTGAATCCGTCCATCGATCCGGAAGGCGATGCCATCGCGTATCATTTCGAGATCTATGCCGATGCGGCGCTGACGCAGCGTGTCGGTGAGCGCTTGACCAACGGTCTTGCGTGGCTCGTCGATCCGCTGCTGACCGACGATACCCATTACTACTGGCGCGCACGCGCGGAAGATTTGCGCGGCGGCGTGAGTGCCTGGAGCGCGGTGTCGAACTTCTTGGTGCGCACCGGCAGCTCCACGCCGACACGCGCGACGCTGGTGCTGACCTCACCCGCGGCAATCGTGCCGGCGAACGGCCCGACGAGCACGATCGCGTGGGAAATCACCGACCCCGAGCACAACGCGAGCATCGCGCTTTACTACGATTCCGACCAGCAGGGGGCCGATGGCACGCGCATCGTGAGTGAGCTAG
This sequence comes from Sulfurifustaceae bacterium, assembly GCA_041485885.1. Taxonomy (GTDB): domain Bacteria; phylum Pseudomonadota; class Gammaproteobacteria; order Acidiferrobacterales; family Sulfurifustaceae; genus JACQFZ01. Next base: position 14,821 of record JBGPKL010000067.1, on the reverse strand, counting down.
CGCAGGATCCCTCGTCCACGAGCGGCTCGTACGCGTGGAATCACGCCGATCTGCCGCCGGGGACATACTTTATATATGCGATCGCCACGAACCGCGCCGGCTCGACCACCGTGTACGCGCCGGGGGCGTTCGTCATCCCGGTGCCCGAGCCACGCGGGGGCATCACCGTCACGCCGACCACGGGTCTACAAACGACAGAGAACGGCGGAGCCGCGACCTTCACGGTCAAGCTTACGGTCTCGCCGCGATCGGAAGTGATGATCGGTCTCACCAGCACGCATGCGGACGAAGCGCGCGTCGATCCGCCGCAGCTCGTGTTCAGCGCGGCCGATTGGAGCACGCCGAAGACGGTGACCGTCACCGGACTTCCCGATTGCGTCAACGATGGCGACATCGCTTACCAAGTCATTACCGGCAAGGCCGTCAGCACCGATCCGGATTACAACGGCGTCAAAGGCGCCGACGTTTCGCTCGTCAACCGCAACAGCACCGTTGGTTGCCCGAGCAACAACGCGCCGCTCGCGAACGCGGGACCGGATCAGACCGTGAACAGCGGCACACTCGTCGTGCTGACCGGCAGCGGTACCGACAGCGACGGCACGATTGCGTCTTATCACTGGACGCAAATCGCCGGGCCGACCGTGACGTTGACCGGCGCGAACGCCGCGAGCGCGAGCTTCACCGCGCCGACACCGGCGACGCCGACGACCTTCACGTTCCAGCTCACCGTGACCGACAATCAGGGCGCGACCGGCACCGACGCCGTGGACGTCATCGTGCGCGCGCGCCCGAACCAGCCGCCGGTCGCGAACGCCGGCGCGGATCAAACCGTCTCCTCTAACGGTATCGTCACGCTCGCCGGCGGTGGCACGGATCCCGACGGCACCGTCGTCAGCTTCCTATGGATGCAGATTGCGGGTTCCACCGTGACGTTGGCGAATGCCAACACCGCGACGGCGAGCTTCACCGCGCCAGCGGTCAACGCGCCGACACTCTTCGGCTTTCAGCTGACGGTGACCGACAATCAGGGAGCGAGCAATGCGGCCACCGTCGCGATCACCGTCCAACCGGGCCCGGTCAATCAGCCACCGGTCGCGAGCGCCGGTGCGAACCAGACAGTGGACGAGGGCGCCGGCGTCACGCTCGCCGGCAGCGGCACCGACGTTGACGGCGTAATCGCGAGTTATGCGTGGACGCAAACCGCAGGGCCTTCGGTGACGATCAGCAGCGCAACCAGCGCCGTCGCATCGTTCACCGCGCCGCAGGTTTCCGCAGATACTTCGCTCACGTTTAGGTTGACCGTCACGGACAATGCTGGCGCGACCGGCACGGCGACGACCACCGTGACGGTGAAAGACATCAGCGGCAGCCCTAACGTGCTGCAGAATAATGCCCCAGTCACCGGCATTTCGGCCGATGCGGGCACCGACCGGACTTATACCATCAACGTCCCCGCCGGCGCCTCGAATCTGCGCTTCCAGACGAGCGGAGGTTCTGGCGATGTCGATCTCTACGTCCGCTTTGGCACTCCGCCGAATCCGGACGGCTCTTTGTTTGACTGCGCGTCGTTCGGGAGTACGAACGATGAGCGCTGCGTCGTCACCGCCGCTGCGGGCACCTGGTATGCGACGATCCGCGCATCGTCGGCGTTCGTGGATGCGACTTTCGTCGCGAGCTACAACACCGGCACCCAGAGCCAACTCCAAAATGGCGTCCCGGTCAGCGGCCTCACCGCCTCGCAGGGTTCCGTCTACACCTACACCATCAACGTCCCCGCCGGCGCCTCGAACCTGCGCTTCCAGACAAACGGGGGCAACGGGGATGCCGATGTCTACGTGCGCTATGCCGCTCCGCCGGTGATCGATACGGGCCAGTTCGACTGCCTCGCGGCGAATGCGGCGAGCGATGAGACCTGCGTCGTCACCGCAACGCCCGGCACGTGGTATGTGAGTGTCAGGGCATCCTCGAGCATCGAGGGTGTGAGCTTGGTCGCGAGCTACAACACCGGCACCCAAAGCCAACTTCAAAACGGCGTCCCCGTCACCGGACTTACCGCTTCGGCCGGTTCCGTGTTCACCTACACCATCAACGTCCCCGCCGGCGCCTCGAACCTGCGCTTCCAGACAAGCGGGGGCAACGGGGATGCCGATGTCTACGTGCGCTACGCGACACCGCCGAACATCGATGCCAGCCAGTTCGATTGCTCATCGGCAAATGCGGGCAGCAATGAGGTCTGCGTCCTCACCGCCACCCCAGGCACGTGGTATGTGAGCATCAACGCCGTTTCGAACATCGAAGATGTGAGCTTGGTCGCGAGCTATTGATCGTGAGTTATGCGCGGATTAACCGGGAAGCTCCGGTGTGAAATACACCGGCGTCCGCCCGGTGCCGGTGTAGGAGCACGAGATCGGCGCCGGCGTCGCCGCGCAGGTGGCGGGTTTCGGCAGGTTGACGCGTCGGAAAGTGTTCTCGGTGACGTCGAACTTGGTAAAGATATTGCTCGGAAAGATGGTCTTAGCGGGATCGTGTACATCGAACAGCACCTTCACGTCTGCCGCCGCGATCAGCGGGCTCAACCATAGGGCAGACAGGAGGGTGATAAAGGCGTAACGCAGGTGCCTACGCATTGTTATCTCCTCGTGTGGTTATTGTGGTAACGCAAACTTATTTTTCTTATCGGCGGTAAAACCGCTCCGAACCACGCTACACGTCGTGCTCGCGCAGGGCAAGCCGCAATCTATCGGCCCGCACGGTGGAACATTTTCGGCTGGTTTCTCGACCTCACGAGCATTTTCCGTTCGATTGGCTCTTCGCTATAATCCACCGCCCCAGTTCGCGGGATATAGAGCGTGTTTGCTTTGACCCTGAATCTAACAAGCATACATATCTAACTGAGCGGACGGTCTTAATGGCCTGCCATGCACTTCGCCTTCTGTTTATCGGGATGGCGAGGTGCCTCGGTTGGAAGTCTTGCAAAACGTTGGAGCGAGAATGAGCGGCACTCAATATCAATTGCACGGAGCGGTGGCGGTTATCACCCTCGACAATCCGCCGGTGAACGGCCTTGGCCACGAATTGCGCAGCGGCATTGTCGCGGGCGTCGAGAAGGCGCAAACCGATAAGAACGTAAAAGCGATAGTGCTCATCGGCGCCGGCAGAGCGTTTTCGGGCGGCGCCGACATCCGCGAATTCAATACGCCGAAAGCGAGCGCCGAGCCGACGCTGCACACCGTCATTCGCGCGGTGGAAGACAGCACCAAGCCAGTCATCGCGGCGGTGAGCGGCGCGTGCATGGGCGGTGGGCTCGAGCTGGCGCTCGGCTGTCACTATCGCGTCGCTGCCCCCGGCGCGCAAATCGCTCTGCCGGAAGTGAAGCTTGGCATTCTGCCCGGGGCCGGCGGAACGCAACGATTGCCGCGCGTCATCGGCGTCGAAGCCGCGCTTAATATGATCGTGTCGGGCGAAGCAGTGGCTTCCGAGCAGTTCAAGGGAGCAGCACTCTTCGATGAGATGATCCAAGGCGATTTACTGCAAGGCGCGATTGCGTTCGCGCAGAAAGTCGTCGCCGAAAATCGCCCGCTCAAACGCGTGCGCGACATCAAGATCAACTATCCCAATGCCGAAGCGTTCTTTCAGTTCGCGCGCAACAGCGTGCAAGCGGTGGCTAAGAATTTCCCGGCGCCGTTGAAGTGTGTCGAAGCGGTCGCGGCGGCGGTGGCGAAGCCGTTTGAGGAAGGATTGCGGATCGAGCGCGACTTTTTCAATTATCTGGTGCAAACGCCGGAGTCGAAAGCGCTGCGTCACTCTTTCTTCGGCGAGCGCGCGGCCTCGAAGATCCCCGACGTTCCGGACGACACGCCGATGCGCAAGATAGAAAAGGTCGCGGTGATCGGCGCCGGCACCATGGGCGGCGGCATCACCATGAATTTCCTGAACGCCGGCATTCCCGTCACCATGCTCGAGATGAAACAAGACGCGCTCGACAAAGGCGTGGCGACCATCCGCAAGAATTACGAAAACTCGATGAAGAAGGGCAAACTCACGGCGGAGAAGCTGGAGCAACGCATGGGCTTGCTCAAGCCGACGCTGTCCTATGATGACGTCAAGAACGCCGATCTCATCATCGAGGCGGTGTTCGAAGAAATGGGCGTCAAGGAAAACGTATTCAAAAAGCTCGACGAAGTCGCGAAGCCCGGCGCCATCCTCGCGAGCAACACGTCGACGCTCGACGTGAACAAAATCGCCTCCTTTACCAAGCGGCCGCAGGATGTCCTCGGCACGCACTTCTTCAGCCCGGCGAACGTGATGCGATTGCTCGAAGTCGTGCGCGGCGCCAAGACCGGCAAGGACGTGCTCGCGACGGTCATGAAGCTGGCTAAGACTATTAAGAAGACTGCCGTCGTCTCCGGCGTCACCGACGGTTTTATCGGCAACCGCATGGTCGAGCAGTACTCGCGCCAAGCGATGGCGCTGGTAGAAGACGGCGCGTTGCCCTGGCAAGTGGACCGTGCGCTCGAGAAGTGGGGCATGGCGATGGGCCCATTTCGCATGGGCGACCTCGCCGGCAACGACATTGGCTGGGCGATCCGCAAACGCCGCGCCAAGGAGCGGCCCGACATCGTTTACTCCGGCATCGCCGATCGCATCTGCGAGCTCGGCCGCTTCGGCCAGAAAACCGGGAGCGGCTGGTACAAGTACCAGGCCGGCAAGCGCGACGCCATTCCCGATCCGGTGGTCGAGGAGCTGATCGTCAACTATCGAAAAGAGAAGGGCATCACGCCGCGCAAAATCAGTGACGAGGAAATCATCGAGCGCTGCATCTACGCGCTGGTGAACGAAGGGGCGCGCCTCCTCGAGGAGCACATCGCCTCGCGCGCTTCGGATATCGACATGGTGTACCTGACCGGCTATGGTTTTCCGTTATATCGCGGCGGACCGATGTTCTATGCCGACACCGTCGGCTTATACCGCGTGGTGCGCAGCATGAATCGCTTCGCCGCCGACCCGCGCGACGCCAAATTCTGGCAACCGGCGAAGCTGCTCGAGAAGCTCGCGCAAGAGGGCAAGACGTTCAACTAAGCAATTTTGGAACCGCAGATGAACGCAGATAAACACAGATAGATTAAGATGATCTTTTCTTCTCAATTATCCGCGTTCATCCGCGTTTATCTGCGGTTTCAACAATCTTTGTAGTAGCAGGAGTACCGACCATGAACGAAGCAGTCATCGTCTCCACCGCCCGCACCGGCCTCGCCAAGTCCTGGCGCGGCGCCCTCAACATGACGCACGGCGCGACGGTCGGCGGCCACGTCGTCAAGCACGCAATCGAGCGCGCGAAAATCGACGCGGGTGAAGTCGAGGACGTCCTCATGGGTTGCGCCACGCCCGAGGGCGCGACCGGCGGTAATATCGCGCGTCAGATCGCCATTCGCGCCGGTTGTCCGGTGACGGTGTCGGGGGCGACGGTGAACCGCTTCTGCTCCTCCGGTTTGCAGACGATCGCCATGGCGGCGCAGCGAGTAATCGCCGATGAGGGCGACATCTACGTCGCCGGCGGCGTTGAATCGATCTCTTGCGTGCAGAACGAAGCGAACCGGCACATGCGTCAGGAGTCGTGGTTGCTGGAGAAAAAACCGGAAATTTATTGGTCGATGCTGCAGACCGCCGAGACCGTTTCCAAGCGCTACCACATTCCGCGCGAGAAGCAAGACGAGTACGGCGTGCAGAGTCAGCAACGCGCCGCCGCCGGGGCCGCGGCCGGTAAGTTCAACGACGAGATCGTGCCGATCAAAGTAACGATGGCGAATGCCGACAAAGATTCCGGCCGGTTGTTTACCAAGGAGGCGACGCTCGCGACGGACGAAGGAATCCGCGGCGACACCACGTTCGAAGGCATATCGAAGATCAAACCGGCACTTCCGGGCGGCGTGATCGCTGCCGGTAACGCGAGTCAGTTCTCCGACGGTGCGTCGGCCGCAGTCGTGATGAACGCCAAGGTCGCCGAAAAGAAAGGTCTGCGGCCGCTCGGCATCTTTCGCGGCTTCGCCGTCGCCGGCTGCGAGCCCGATGAGATGGGCGTCGGGCCGGTGTACGCCGTGCCGAAGCTGCTCAAGCGCGCCGGAAAAAAGGTCGACGACATCGATCTCTGGGAACTGAACGAAGCGTTCGCCGTGCAAGTGATCTACTGCCGCGACCGCCTCGGCATTCCGAACGATAGGCTGAACGTCAACGGCGGCGCGATTGCGGTGGGGCATCCGTTTGGCGTTTCGGGTGCGCGCCTGGTCGGTCATGCGCTTATCGAAGGGAAGCGCCGTGGCGCGAAGCTCGTCGTCGTCACGATGTGCATCGGCGGGGGCATGGGCGCGGCCGGACTGTTCGAAGTCGTATAAGTTATCAAAGCGTCCGCAGATGAACGCAGACGTTTATTAATGATAAACGCAGATGATTCTAAGGAAGCTCTGATTAATTCCGCCGTTCGTGGTGAGCTTGTCGAACCATGAACGGCGGGCCACGGAAATCAATGTCTTGTACTAATCGTCCTTCGACAAGCTCAGGACGAACGGAATGATCAGAGCTTCCCTAAGTGATCTGCGTTCATCATTCATAGAGAATCTGCGTGCATCTGCGGAAGAATCATGAGCGTTAGAGACCTGTTCACTCTGGAAGGCAAGACCGCGCTCATCACCGGCGGTTCGCGCGGACTTGGCCTGCAGATGGCGGAAGCCTTGGGTGAGATGGGCGCGAAAGTTGCCATCACGGCGCGCAAGCAGAACGAGCTTGACGCGGCCGCCGCGCAGCTCAAAAAACAAGGCATCGAATCGTTGACCGTCGCCGGCGATCTCTCGAAGTTCGACACGATCCCCGCTATGGTCGCGAAAGTGATGGAACGTTTCGGCGCCATCGATATTCTCGTGAACAACGCCGGCGCCACGTGGGGTGCGCCGGCCGAGGATTACCCGGTCGACGGCTGGAACAAGGTCATCAACCTCAATCTCAACGCGATGTTCTTCCTCACCCAGGAGGTCGGCAAACGCGCGATGATTCCGAAGCGCGCCGGCAAGATCGTGAACATCGCCTCGATCGCCGGTTTGAGCGGCAATCCGCCGGGGATGGGCACGATCGCGTACAACACGAGCAAAGGTGGCGTGGTCAACTTCACGCGCGCGCTTGCCGCCGAGTGGGGCAAGTACAGCATTAACGTGAACGCCATCTGTCCCGGTTTCTTTCCATCCAAGATGTCGCAAGGTTTGCTCGAGAAGATGGAGCAGGCGGTGATCGCGATGACGCCGCTGCACCGGCTTGGCGGCGAAGAGGATTTGAAAGGCGCCATTGTGTTTCTCGCCTCCGAGGCGTCGCGTCACGTCACCGGGCAGTACCTCGCCGTCGACGGCGGGATCAGCGCGACCTAGTCCTCCATCGTGAGCAAAACGCATCTACCGCGCCAAGTTCCCTACCGCGAGCTGCTCGGCGTGCAGGCGGAGCATCACGAGAAGGGGCGCGCGGTGCTGTCGCTCGAACCTCGCCATGAGCTGACGAACAGTTGGGGCGGTATGCACGGCGGCGCCATCATGGCGTTGCTCGATATATCGATGTCCTCCGCGGCGCGCACGACCGCGGAGCAGGACACCGGCGGCATAACGATCGACATGTCGATCAGCTTCCTGCGCGCCGGCTCCGGCCGGCTCGTGGCGGAAGGCCGCGTGCTGCGCAGCGGCAAGGCGCTGATATTCTGCGAGGGTGAGGTGCGCGACGCGAGCGGCGAGCTGATCGCGAAGGCACTCGGTACTTATATGTTGCGGCGCCGCGATAATCCCGTCGCGGATCTTCGAGCGAAAGGCAAATGAGCGAGAAAAACCTGCAAGTGCTTTTGGCGCGCCGTCCCAAAGGCGCGCCGCAGCCGAGCGATTTTGAATTCAAGGAGACGCCGATTCCGGATATCGGGGACGGCCAAGTGTTGGTGCGCAACCATTATCTGTCGCTCGACCCGTACATGCGCGGGCGCATGAACAACACGAAGTCGTACGCCAAGTCGATCGGACTGGGCGAAGTCATGGTGGGCGGCACGGTCGGCGAAGTCGTGAAATCGCGCCACTCGAATTTCAAAACCGGCGATAAGGTGCTCGGCGGTTTCGGCTGGCAACTCTACGGCGTCAGCGACGGCACGGCCGTGCAGAAGGTCGACGACAGCGGCGTTCCGCTGTCGGCTTATCTTGGCGTGCTCGGCATGCCCGGCCTGACTGCTTGGGTCGGCCTGATCGATATCGGGCAGCCGAAAAGCGGGGAGACGGTGGTGGTGTCGGCGGCATCGGGCGCCGTCGGTAGCGTCGTCGGACAGATCGCGAAGATCAAAGGTTGCCGCGCGGTCGGAATTGCCGGCGGACCGGATAAATGCCGTTACGTCGTCGAGGAGCTCGGCTTCGACGCGTGCGTCGATTACAAAGCCGGCCGGCTCGCGGAAGATTTGGAGAAAGCCACGCCGAACGGGATCGACATCAACTTCGAGAACGTCGGCGGTGAAATCCTCGACACCGTGTTGCGCCGTTTGAATGCGTTCGCACGCATTCCTCTGTGCGGGCTGATCTCGCAATACAATCTCACCGAGCCGTACGGCCTTAAGAGTATCGGCAGCTTACTGCTCAACCGGGTGAAGCTGCAGGGCTTCATCGTGTTCGAGCACCAGGCGCGCCACCCCGTCGCCCTGAAGGATCTCATGCAGTGGGTGCGCGAGGGCCGGATCAAATATCGCGAGAGCGTCGTCGAAGGACTCAAGAACGCCCCGGCCGCCTTCATCGGCCTGTTGAACGGCAAGAACTTCGGCAAACAACTGGTCAAGCTGGTTTGAAACCTGTGCGCCATGCTTTACGCGCTCAATGTCTTTAATCTGATACCCGGCCGGGAAGATGACTATCGGGAGTACAATCTGCGCGCCGGCCGCATCATCTACAGCTTGGGCGGGCGTGTCGTCACCGCCGGCCGCGACCCGCAGCGGGAGCTGCATGGCGATAAGAGCCGCCGATACCTAATCGTTGTCGAGTTTCCGAGCGAGAAAGTCTTTCAGGAGTTTCTCGATCAAGCCGAGCGCGACGATATCCACCGGCTGCGCGAGACGGCGACGACCGATTATATCTGGACGCTGTACCAACCCTGGGACCTGAGAACATGGGTGCGGGAGAATCGGAAAACAAAGTAGGCGCCGGTTACGACGGCACCGGGCCGGTGCGCGACGCGCATCGTTTCGATATCGAGCATTTGGCTGACTTCATGCGTGGGCACGTCGATGAATCCATCCGCGCGATCGACGTCGAGCAGTTCAAAGGCGGTCAATCGAATCCGACGTTTCTGATCCGCGCGAACGACAAACGCTACGTGATGCGCCGCAAGCCGCCGGGCAAGCTGCTTCCCTCCGCGCATGCGGTCGACCGCGAGTACCGCGTCATCACCGCGCTCGCCAAGACCGACGTTCCGGTCGCGAAGAGCTACGCGCTGTGTCAGGACGACGGCGTCATCGGCACGGCGTTCTATATTATGGATTACGTCGCCGGCCGGATTTTGTGGGACCCGCGCCTGCCCGGACTGACGCCGGCCGAGCGGCGCGCGATTTTCGATGAGATGAATCGAGTGATCGCGGCGTTGCATAACGTCGATTACGCCGCCATCGGTCTCGGCGACTACGGTAAGTCCGGCAGCTACTTCGTGCGCCAGATCGATCGCTGGACCAAACAGTACCGCGCCGCGGAGACGGAGAAGATCGAGGCGATGGACAATCTCATCGCCTGGTTGCCGCAGCACATTCCCGTCGACGACGAGACGCGCATCGTGCACGGCGACTATCGCATCGACAACGTCATCTTTCATCCGTCCGAGCCGCGCATCTTGGCGGTGCTCGATTGGGAGCTGTCGACGCTCGGGCACCCGCTCGCCGATTTCGCGTATCACTGCATGACGTGGCGTTTTCCCTCCGGTCCGCAGTCGCGCGGCCTTGCCGGCGCCGACTTTGCGGCGTTGGGCGTTCCGAGCGAGGCGGAGTATGTCGCCGCTTATTGCCGCCGCGTCGGACGCACCGGGTTGCCGGAAAAGGAATTCGAGTACTACGTGGCGTTCAACATGTTTCGCCTCGCCGGTATTCTGCAGGGCATCACCGCGCGGGCGCTGCAAGGCAACGCGTCGAGCCAAAACGCGCTCGAAGCCGGCAGTCGAACACGGCCGATCGCCGAGCAGGCGTGGCGCCAAGTCGAGCAACTGCTGGCGCGCGGCAACTAGTCAAACGCGAAAGCGCTTACCCACGATCATACATATATAGAGGAACGCCCATGGACTTCGCCCATTCGGAAAAGACGAAAGCGTTACAAGCAAAACTCACGGCTTTCATGAACGAGTACATCTATCCGAGCGAGGAGAAGGTGTCGGCGGAGCTTGCGGAAAACCGCCGCAAGGGTAACCCGTGGGTCCCGCTCCAAACCATCGAAGACTTGAAGGCGAAGGCGCGCGCGCAAGGGCTATGGAATATGTTTCTGCCCGAATCCGAGCGCGGTGCCGGCTTGACCAACCTCGAGTACGCGCCATTGTGCGAGATTATGGGCGGTTCGTCGTTCGCGCCCGAAGTGTTCAACTGCAGCGCGCCGGACACCGGCAACATGGAAGTGTTCGAGCGCTACGGCACCGCCGAGCACAAGAAGCAATGGCTGCAGCCGCTGCTCGACGGCAAGATCCGCTCCGCGTTCGCGATGACCGAGCCCGCGGTCGCGTCGAGCGACGCGACGAATATTCAAGCGAGCATCGTGCGCCAGGGCGACCAGTACGTCATCAACGCCCACAAATGGTGGACGTCGGGCGCTAACGACCCGCGCTGCAAAGTACTCATCTTCATGGGCAAGACCAATCCCGACAGTCCGGATCGCCATAAGCAGCAGTCGATGCTGGTCGTGCCGATGGACACGCCCGGCATCAAGATTCTGCGGCATCTGCCGGTGTTCGGCTTTGACGACGCCCCTCACGGCCACGCGGAACTCCTGTTCGAAAACGTGCGCGTGCCGGCATCGGCCGTGCTGCTCGGTGAAGGTCGGGGCTTCGAGATCGCGCAGGGGCGTCTCGGCCCCGGCCGCATTCACCACTGTATGCGCACTATCGGCGTCGCCGAGCGGGCGCTCGAGATGATGTGCAAGCGCACCATGAAGCGCGTCGCGTTCGGCAAGCCGATCGCCGAGCAGGGGGTCACGCAAGAGCGCATCGCCGAGGCACGCATCATGATCGATCAGACTCGCCTGCTGGTGCTCAACGCCGCGTATATGATGGACACGGTTGGCAACAAGGTCGCGGCGAAGGAGATTGCCATGATTAAGGTCGCCGCCCCGAACATGGTGTGCAAAATACTCGACTGGGCGATCCAGGCGTACGGCGGCGCCGGTGTGACCGACAAGTATCTGGCGAAGGCCTATGCCGGGGCTCGTACGCTACGGCTTGCCGACGGACCGGACGAAGTCCACCGCATTCAGATCGCCAAGCTGGAATTGCGCCGGCACAAGCAGTGAGGAAAAAATAGCGGCATCAGCTCGAAGGCGTTGAACCGCGGTCTCGCGTGTCCTTCGATCCGCGACTAGAGTAGTAGAGAGACGTCATAGGAGTAGAGTTATGTCCGACCGCCATTTCGCCTACTGGCCGAAGAACTTGCCGCACAACATCACGGTGCCCGAGACGAATATCTTTTTTAACGCCGAGGTCTCTGCCACCCGCTATCCCAAACAGCCTTATCTTATTTACTACGACACCGCCATCACGTTCGCCGATTTTCGGGATGACGCCGTGCGGCTCGCCGGATTCCTGGAAAAGGAGTGCGGCGTGAAAAAAGGCGACCGCGTGCTGCTGTTCATGCAGAACAGTCCGCAGTTCGCGGTGGGGTACTACGCGATTTTGCGAGCCAATGCCGTCGTGGTGCCGATAAACCCGATGAACCTCACCAACGAGCTGCGCCATTTCGTCGTCGACAGCGGCGCGACCACGGCGATCGTGGCGCAGGAGTTGTACCCGCAGGTGAAGCCGCTCATAGGCCAGGAGCTTAAGAACGTCGTGGTGGCCGCGTATTCGGACTACCTTCGGCAACCGACCGATCTGAAAGTGCCCGAGTTTGTCGCGGCGCCGCGCGCGCCGATCAAGGACGCCGGCGTGACGCTGTGGATCGACGCGATGGCGCGCAACCTGACGCCAGGTCCGCTGACGGCCGGACCCGACGATCTTTGTGTCATGCCCTATACCTCCGGAACCACCGGCCACCCGAAAGGCTGCATGCACACGCATCGCACGGTCATGTTCACGATGGTCGCCGGCATTCAATGGTTCGGCTACGACCCGAGCGGCGTCGGGCTCGCGGTGCTGCCGTGGTTCCATGTCACCGGCATGCAGGGCGGCATGAACGGTCCGATCTACAGCGCGAACACCGTCGTCGTGCTGCCGCGCTGGGACCGCGACGGGGCGGCGCAGCTGATGCAGCGCTACAAAATAACGGCGTGGAACTGCATCCCGACGATGGTCGTCGACTTTCTCGCCAACCCAAAAGTCGATCAATACGATCTCTCAAGCTTGAATCGCATCAACGGCGGCGGCGCCGCGATGCCGGAGGCGATAGCGCAACGCCTGCTCGACAAGTTCAAGATCAGCTTCGTCGAGGGCTACGGATTGTCCGAAACGATGGCGCCGACGCACATCAATCCGCCGGACCGGCCGAAGAAGCAGTGCCTGGGCATTCCCCTTTGCAATACCGAAGCACGCGTCGTAGATCCGACGACGTTCAAAGCGCTGCCGCCCGGTGAGGTCGGAGAAATCGTGGTGAACGGCCCGCAAGTTTTTCGCGGCTACTGGAACAATCCCGAGGCCAACAAGTTGTGTTTCATCGACATCGACGGCAAGCGCTTCTTCCGCACGGGCGACTTGGCCCGCACCGACGAAGACGGCTACTACTTCCTCGTTGACCGGCTGAAGCGGATGATCAATGCCTCCGGCTACAAGGTCTGGCCGGCCGAGGTCGAGAACATGATGTATCAGCATCCGGCGATTCAGGAGGCGTGTATCATCGCCGCCCGCGACGCGCATCGCGGCGAAACGGTGAAAGCGATCGTGGTATTGAAGCCCGACGCGCGCGGCAAAGTGACGGCGCAGGACATCATCGACTGGGCGTCAAAGAACATGGCGGCGTACAAATACCCGCGCATCGTCGAGTTCGTCGAAACGCTGCCGAAATCGGCCACCGGCAAGGTGCAGTGGCGCGCGCTGCAAGAACGCGAGATGAGCAAGCAGGCGAGTGCGTAAAAACTAGATCGGAATGTCCGACCGCCACTTCGCGCACTGGCCGCCGTCGCTGCCGCGCAACCTCGTGTTACCCGAAACCAGCCTCTACTACAACGTGGAGGTTTCAGCGACGCGTTATCCCGCGAAGCCGTTCCTGGTCTTTTACGACACGCCGCTCACGTTCGCCGCGTTTCGCGATGAAACCGAGCGGCTCGCGGGTTTTCTAGAGCACGAATGCGGCGTGAAGAAAGGTGATCGCGTTCTGCTGTACACGCAGAACAGCCCGCAGTTCGTCGTCGGTTACTACGCCATTTTGCGCGCGAACGCGATTGTCGTGCCGGTGAATCCCATGAACCTCGCGAACGAGCTGCGCCATTACGTTGCCGACACCGGCGCGACCGCGGTGCTGACGACGCAAGATCTTTATGCGCAGGTCAAACCGCTCTTCAGTGCCGGACTGAAGTACGCGCTGGTTGGCGCCTATTCCGATTATTTGAAACGGACGACCGATCTGCCCATGCCGGACTTTGTCCGCGCGCCGCGACAAAGCATAAGAGATGACGGAGTTACTTTATGGAGCGACGCGCTGTCGCGTAACCGGCGGCCGGGAGCGCTCGTAGTGGGTCCGGACGATCTGGGCGTCATGCCGTACACCTCGGGCACGACCGGGGAGCCGAAGGGTTGCATGCACACGCATCGCGGCGTCATGCACACTATCGTCGCGGGCGAGCATTGGTTTCATTACACGCCGGACGACGTGCGCCTCGCGGTGCTGCCGCTCTTCCATGTGACCGGGATGCAAGGCAGCATGAACGGTCCGCTCTACACCGGCAGTACCATCGTATTGCTGCCGCGTTGGGATCGGGACGTCGCCGCGCAGTTGATTCAGCGCTACCGCGTCACGGCGTGGAAAACGATCTCCACGATGGTGATCGATTTTCTCGCGAATCCGCGCCTCGGCGAATACGATCTTTCGAGCATCACGCAAATCGGCGGCGGCGGCGCGGCAATGCCAGAAGCCGTCGCGAAGCGCTTGCACGAGCTGTGCGGCCTTAGCTACGTCGAAGGCTACGGTCTGTCCGAGACCATCGCGCCGACGCACACGAACCCACCGCAGCGTCCGAAGCGCCAATGCCTCGGCATCCCGATTTGCAACGTGGAAGCGCGCGTGGTCGACACCTCGACGTGGCGTGAGCTGCCGCCCGGGGAAGTCGGCGAGATCGTCGTGCGCGGTCCGCAGGTCTTTCGCGGTTACTGGAACAACCCGAAAGCGACGGAAGAAGCGTTCGTTGAAATCGATGGACGGCGTTTCTTTCGCACCGGCGACCTCGGCCGCACCGACGAGGACGGTTACTTCTTCATGACCGATCGGTTGAAACGCATGATCAACGCCTCCGGCTTCAAAGTCTGGCCGGCCGAGGTGGAAACGATGATGTACCAACATCCGGCGATTCAAGAAGTCTGCGTCATCGGAACGAAAGATCCGCACCGCGGCGAGACGGTGAAGGCGATCGTGGTACTCCGGCCGGAGCAGCGCGGCAAG
>JBGPKL010000066.1:0-19563 GCA_041485885.1 Sulfurifustaceae bacterium | reverse complement strand
TGAGCGAGCTGCGCGCGACACTGTTCCAGCGTCCCGATACCGAACGCCACCGGCACCGGCAATGGCGCGAGCGACGAGTCGAGTTCGCTCTGCGGCAAACGGAGCTGTTCGCATGAGTTTATTCCGGACAGTAGTGCGCTTCCGCGGGAATGACGATAACGTAAAGAACTTTTCAAGATAGTTAAGGATATTGTTCAATCGGTGGGGTTCTCGCGCCACAGGAGGCACATGTGCGTACGAAGTTTCTCTCTCTCAGTTTCATCATTGTCGCCGCGATAGTAAGTTCGACCGCCGCACTCGCTCAGGACACCTACCCAAGCAAGCCTATCAAAATCCTCGTGCCGTTCACGCCCGGCACCGGTATCGACATTCTCGCGCGCACGCTCGGTCAGAAGCTAAATGAAAGATGGAATCAGCCGGTAATCGTCGAGAATCGACCGGGCGCGAGCGGCAACATCGGCACGGAGGCGGCGGCAAGATCGCCGGCGGACGGCTACACGCTGCTCATGACGGCGAACACGATCGTCCTCAACCGCAGCCTCTACAAGCGCATACCCTACGATCCGATCAAAGACTTCGCGCCCGTCGCGCCGCTCGCGGTCGGCAGTCTCGCGCTCGCGACGCATCCGTCGGTGAAGGCGAGCACCGCGAAGGAATTCATCGATCTCGCGAAAGCGAACCCCGCCAAAATCAACTATGGATCGCCGGGTAACGGCACGCCGCATCATTTGGCGATGGAGCTGTTCAAGTTGCGCGCCGGCATCGACGTCACGCACGTGCCCTACAAGGGTTCCGGCGGCGCGGTGCAAGACCTGCTCGGCGGCCAGATCGGCGTAATGTTTCTGCCCATTCACGTGGTACTTCCCTTCGTGGAGACGAAGCGATTGAACTTGCTCACCGCCGGCGGCACGCGCCGCGCCGCGGTCACACCGAATGTGCCGTCGCTCGCCGAGGCGACGGGCGTCAGCGACATCGACGTCGACATTTGGTACGCGGCGTACGTTCCCGATGGCACGCCGAAGAGCGTCATCGACAAGCTCAATCGCGAGCTCAACGCCATTCTCAAGACGCCGGAGGTGAAGGACGCGCTCGTGAAGCAAGGGCTGACGCCGACCGGCGGGACGGCGGAACAGCTCGCAAGCCTCACGAAGAGCGACCTCGAACGATGGGCCAAGGTCGTGCAGCAAGCGAAGATAGAAGGGGACTGACACCCGGAATCTCGCAAGCCCGCCGTCTTGTTGCGCGCCGTCGCGTTCCTCCGTAGGGTAAGGATCGCCCCGTCGCGGCTCGTTCTATTGCAAACAGGGAAGGCCGATCTAAGCTTAACGAAAGGCCGGGAACTGGGGTGCACTAGTAGCGGTTTACTAAATCCGGCCGATATCCGCTGTCGTATGGACCAGCGGCCTCTCAGCGCCATTCGAGAGGTGACAAACTCCATGGCGTGGAAAAATCTCAGGAGGGGCTCTGATGAAAAAGTTTTTGTTGTGCGCAGGCCTGCTGCTGCCGGCGATGTTGGCAGTGGCGGTCGAACGAACGGTGTATTTGAATATCGCCACGGGTGGAACCGCCGGCGTGTACTATCCGCTCGGCAACGGCTTGGCGAAGATTTTCCCGAAGTATCTCTCGTATACCAGCGTGACCGCTCAAGCGACCGGTGGCTCGGTGGAGAATCTAAAGTTGATCGCCGAGGGCAAAGCGGACATCGCGTTCGCGCTGGCCGATACGGTCTGGGACGGCTACAAGGGATTCAACCAATTCAGAGACCATAAGGTCCCGGTGCTCACGCTCGCCGCGGTTTATCCCGCGAGCAACCAAATCGTCACGATCGAAGGGCGCGGGATCAACAAAGTGACGGACCTCAAAGGCAGGCACGTCTCGACCGGCGCGGCCGGCAGCGGCACCGAGATCTTCGCGTTGCGCGTGCTGGAAGCCTACGGCCTCGATCCGGAAAAAGACGTCATCCGCGAAAAGCTGGGCGCGGGCGAATCCGCGACGGCGTTGAAGGACAAGAAGATCGACGCGTTCTTCTGGCTGGGCGGCGTGCCGACCGCGGCGGTTACCGATCTGGCCTCGAGTCCGGGGATTAAGATCAAACTGATCGATCACGCGCTCGTGCTGCCAAAAATCGCGAACAAATACGGTCCGCTCTATACGACCGGAGAAATCGCCGCGAACTCTTATCCGGGGCAAACCCGCAAGTCGCGCATCATCAACGTTTGGAATCTGCTCGTCGTAAACCAGAAGGCGGACGAGAAATTGGTTTACGACTTGACGAAGACGCTGTTCGAGAAGAAGGACGAGCTGGCGGCGGTTCACAAGGAAGCCGCCAACTTGACGTTGGAAGACCAGCCGCGCGGAGGCTCACCAATTCCTTTCCATCCCGGCGCGCGCCGCTATTTGAAAGAGAGAAATATCAGCGTCAGGTAGACAAGCCGTATTCGGCGGCGAGCGTTCGAAGCCGAACGCTCCCGCATCGAACCGATTCAGCGCTCAAGCAGCCGCGGCATCAGCTCCACTAAGTTGCACGGGCGGGTGCGATAGTCGAGCTGCGCCTCGATAAGCTGATCCCAGCCCGTTTTGCAGGCGCCGGATGATCCCGGCAAGCAGAAGATATAAGTACCGTTCGCGACACCGGCGATCGCGCGCGATTGAATAGTCGACGTCTTAATTTCGCCGAACGAGATGGCGCGGAACGTCTCGCCGAACCCTTCGATCTCTTTGTCGAGCAGCCGCTGAATTGCCTCCGGGGTTCCGTCGCGGCCGGTCACGCCGGTGCCGCCGGTCGTCAACACGACTTGAACCTCGGGATCGGCGATCCATCGGGAAACGACCGCGCGGATTTTATACACGTCGTCCGGCACGATGGCCTTGTCCGCCAATTGGTGCCCCACCTGCAACAATCGATCGACGAGGAGTTTGCCCGAGGTGTCGGTTTCCTCCGAGCGCGTGTCGGAAACGGTGAGCACCGCGATCCGCAGCGGAATGAATTTTCTTTCTGTCGACGACGTCATCGAACCGACAAGCACGCGATCGCGCGCTGATTCGACCGAAGCGAGTAGCGCGACCGGAAGAGCGGGTAGCCCACCGGGCGTCAGCCGCCGGTGGCGTTCATGTGCCGCAGGATGACGGGCGCCTGGTCCAGCCGGAAGTCGTGACCGAGCGGCTTGATCGCCATCGCCGCGACGAGCGCGTGCTTCAACCGGTCGACGTCGTTCGGATGCTCGCGCACGACTTGCCGCAAGTCGGCGGAATGCTCCTGGCCGAGACACAGCAGTAACCGTCCTTCCGGTGTCACGCGCACGCGATTGCACAAATGGCAAAAGTTGTGGCTGTGCGGCGAAATGAAACCGACTTTGATCGCCGTGCCGGCGACGCGGTAGTACTTCGACGGCCCGCCGGTGGTTTCGGTCGTCGGAACCAGCGTGTAATGCCGTTCGAGATCCGCCTTGATCTGATCGCTCGGATAATACGCTGCCGCGCGGTCGTGATCGCCGATGACGCCGAGCGGCATCTCCTCGATGAAGCTCACGTCCATCTCGCGCTCGGCGGCGAAACCGACGAGCGAGTGGACCTCGTCGTGGTTGCGGTTTTTCAGAATGACGGCGTTAAGCTTGAGGCGCTCGAATCCCGCGCGGCGTGCCGCTTCGATGCCGGACAACACGCGCGCCAAATCGCCCGTGCGCGTGATGCGGCGAAAGCGTTCGGCGTCGAGACTGTCGAGACTTATATTAATGCGTCGCACGCCGGCCGCCGCGAGCGGCGCCGCAAGCCGGTCGAGCTGCGATCCGTTTGTTGTCAGCACCAGCTCGCGCAGACCCGGAAGCCGCGCGATCTCCTGGCACAACCAAACCACGTTCTTGCGCACCAGCGGCTCGCCGCCGGTCAAGCGGATCTTCGTTACGCCGAGCTCGACGAAACCGCGCGCGACGAACGCGAGCTCCTCGAGCGTCAATACTTGCGCGCGCGGAAGGAACGTCATCTCCTCCGACATGCAGTAAACGCAACGGAAGTCGCAGCGATCGGTGACCGATATCCGCACGTACGTCACGTGGCGGTCGAATCGGTCGATCAGCCGGTCGGGCAGAGGCGCGGCGACGTCCAGGCTCGTCATGGGGCGGTGCGATGAGTCAGAGGTCGCAAACTATAGCGCGCGCGGCGTGCCGAGGCCATCGCGGCAGTGGGCCGGTTGGGTGCCCCGGGGGACACGCCTATAATGCCGGGCTATGACCATCACCGTGAAGTTCTTCGCGTCCTTGCGCGAACGCGTGGGGCGCGGCGAAACGAGGATCGACTCAACCGGCTCGCTTACGGCCCGCGAAGTCTGGGCGAGAGCGGCGGGCGCTCAGCCTATGCCGTCGAACACGCTGGTTGCGGTAAATATGGAGTACACGCCGATCGACGGGCCGGTTCGTGACGGCGATGAGGTGGCGTTTTTCCCCCCGGTCACCGGCGGATAGCGCGTCGAACCGTGCACTCTCTCAGCGCCGGTGGCCGCGATATTCCTCGCGTAGCGCCCGTTGCTCTTCCGGCGATAACTTTCGATAGCGCTGCTCTTGCTCGCGCACGCCGTTGCGTTGCTCGGGCGATAGCTCCATGTAACGCCGCGCGCCATGACGCAGCTGCTGTTGCTGATCGGGCGGATAACGATCCCAGTCGCGCCGGTACGGTTTAAGCACCTCGCGCTCCTCGGGGCTCAAGTTCTGCCACCGCTCGGCGTACGCCGGTGCGGCGAGCAGCGCCGTGAGCGCGAGCGCCAACAAGGCGCGCGCCGTTGTCCGCGGTCTGTCAGCTGCTCGGGGTGGCTTCTTCGCTTGCATTTTTTTCCATCAGCCAAAGAAAGAATTCGATGTTGGTGTATAGATCGGGCCCTTGCGCGGTCGTCGCGACGACGGCGGTATCGGGATCGTCGCGATCCTGCATGACGAACACGCCCAGACCGATCGCCACCGCGGTTACTGCCGCGAGCGCGAAAGCGATCGGGGTGCGTCGACGCGACGCCGTGGAAATGCCGCGCAACGCGCGCTGGCGTCGCGCGTCGAGGCGGCTCGCCAATCCGCGCTCGCTCGCTCCTTGATCCAGCACCTCGGTCGCGCGCGTCCAAAGCCCCGCGCGCTCTTGACACACGCCGCATTCTCGCAAGTGAGCGTGTAGCGCATCGCGGGTCGCCGGTTCTCGATCGAGCAACCCGGCGCGTAGCCGGTCCAGCGCCGCGTCGGCGGGATGCGTGTCGTTCGAATGATGCATTCGAGAGTTCATAACCATACCTCCGAAAGTTTAGCCCGCAGCGCGTGCAGCGCGCGGAAATGATGCTGCTTGACGCTGCCTTCCGAGCAGCCGAGCGTGCGCGCCGTTTCCACCGTCGTCATACCCTGCCAGTCGCGCAGCAGAAACACTTGCCGTTGGCGCGTCGGCAGCTCGGCGAGCGCGCGCTCCAACGCGCGGCGTTGCTCCGTCGCGGTTTGCTCCGCTTCCGGCGTCTCGTGCTCGGGTGCCGGCACCGTCATCCAAATATCTTCGCGGTCGCCGCTCTCGTTGCTCGACGTGCCGCCGAGCAGCCCGCGCAGGCGCTGCGCGATCCGCCAGCGTTTGGCGTCGGTGGCGCGATTGCGCAGGATGGTGAAGAAAAGCGCGGGCCATTCGGTCGCCGGTCGATCCGCGTAGCGCTCGACCAGCCGCCACATGCTGTCCTGCACGGCATCCAGCGCCGCTTCTCGATCCCATAGTTCGTAGAGCGCAAATCGATACGCGCGATGCTCGATGCCCGCGAGAAACGACTCCATCGTCGTTTTCGCGGATCTATCCGCGTTCTGTTCCATCGCCGCGGCGCCCTCCGCGAGCTCGACGGACGTCGAGGAGATTCGGCTCATACCGCGTTCGTTGACCTCGGATGCATCGAGCTGTCAGACGGTGAATCAGCGTTCCAAGCGCTCATTGACCCGGACTTCCGCAATATATCCTCCGCGCCCGTAGCTCGACCCATAACTCGGATGGACCGGTGCCGAGTAGTACGTTCGCGCGTAGGGATGGTAATGGGAATGGTGCCGGTAGTGGACCGCCGGCGGCGCATAAATCACCCGCGGCCGATAGACAACGACGGGTTCGTACACGACGTGCGGCCGGTGGACGACGACCGGGAGCCCGATGTGCAGGTCGACGAATATCTGTCCGGCCTGTGCCTGGTTCGGCGCGGCCAGCGTCAGGGCGAGCGCGCCGGCGGTAGCGAGTACGAAAAGCGATGCTTTCATGGTCATCTCCTGCAATCTGTACAGGAGTAGCAACGGCGCAAGATACCGGCCGGATGACAAGCCGGCGGAAGACCAGAAACAAGCGCTGCCGCCGGTCGCGTAACAGCGAGAGGGGAATCAGCGGCCCCCGCCCTGGCTGACGATCGCAAGAAGGCGATCCAGCGCGCGATCCGGGAGAACACGACGCAATAGGGCAAACACATGGGACGGCACGGTGACGCGGTAGCGCGGCCGCGGCCGGCGCGACTCGAGGGCCTGGATGACCTTCGCGAGCACCGCGCTCGGCGGTCGCGTGAACGCCGCCGGTGCGGTTTCGCCGCGCAGCCGCCGCGCGATGACGGCGTATTGCGCGCGATGGGCGCTACGCGCGAGATCGATGTGCGCCTCGTAGGCCGCTTGCGCGTTGTCGCGAAAGCGCGTCGCGATCGGCCCGGGCTCGATGAGCGATACGTAGATGCCGGTACCCCGAAGCTCCAAGCGCAGCGTGTCGCTCAGCGCCTCCATCGCGAACTTCGACGCGTTGTACGCGCCGCGGTACGCCAGGCAGACGATGCCGAGCAACGAGCTGATTTGAACGATGCGCCCGCCGGTGTGCGCCCGGAAAACCGGCAGCAGTCGCGCCGTGAGCTCGTGCGGGCCGAAGACGTTGGTTTCGAATTGAGCGCGCAGCGCGTCGCGCGTCACGTCCTCCAGCGCGCCGGGCTGGCCGTAACCGGCGTTGTTGATGAGCGCGTAGAGGCTATGGTCCGAGCGCTTGAGGACGCTATCGACCGCGCGATGGATCGAGTCGGAGGAAGTAAGATCGAGCGGGACGCTTTCGAAACCGGCCGCCGCGAGCGCGGCGACGTCGGCGGGCTTGCGCGCCGTGGCGAACACCCGATAGCCGCGCGCCTTGAGCCCGTCGGCCAGACACCGGCCAATGCCGGAGGAACATCCGGTGATCAGTACGCTACGCTCCGGCATATTATTCTCGTCGATGTCGCACCCACCCCGCACGAGGGTTCTCATGCGTGCGTTTGCGGTTATTAGTATAATCCGGCGCCAATGCTCCCGCGCGCTCGGCCGGGGAACCGTCGACCACAATGCGCCACGCCTATACTACTCGATGACCTCGGCATCAACTTCCCGCTCGACGCGGAGGCTCCGGGTCGGCGTCGTCGGTGTCGGTTATCTCGGGCGGTTCCACGCGCGCATTTATGCCGACATGCCGGAGGTCGAGCTGGTCGGGGTCGCCGATATCGATCCCGCGCGGGCGCACGAAATCGCGACGCAACACCACTGCCGCGCGTACACCGGCGCAACGGAGTTGTTGGGCAAGGTCGACGCCGTCAGCATCGTCGTTCCGACGGCCTACCATGCGGCGGTGGCGCATACGTTCCTCGAGCGCGGCGTGCACATGCTGATGGAAAAACCCATCGCGCCGACATTCGAGGAGGCTCGGCAGCTCGTGGAAGCCGCCGAGCGCGCCGGCGTGATATTTCAGGTCGGCCACTTGGAGCGCTTCAACTCCGGCATCATGGAGCTCGCGACGCGCGTGAAGCAGCCGCGTTTCTTGGAAGTGCACCGGCTCGGCACCTTCGTCGACCGCGCGACGGACGTAGACGTCGTCACCGACCTGATGATCCACGACATCGACATCGTCATGTCGCTGGTGAAATCCGGGATACGACACATCGCCGCCAACGGTATCGCCGTGATCACCGATCAAGTCGACATCGCAACCGCGCGCATCGAGTTCGACAACGGCGCGGTCGCGAACGTAACCGCGAGCCGTGTCTCGAACAAAAAGCTGCGACGCATCCGGGTATTCGGCAAAGAGCATTACTACGGGCTCGACTACATCGAGCAGAAGCTCGAGATCGTGCGCGCGGTCCCGGACGAAGCCGGCGGGAAGTGGCCGAAGATCGTCACCGAAACGCTCACCGTCGAATCGCGACCGCCGCTCGATGCCGAGCTCGCGCACTTCGTCCGCTCGGTGCGCGCGGGCGAGCGTCCCTTGGTGGATGGGCGCGTCGGGCTCGAGGCGTTGCGCGTGGCGCTACTGGTGAAGGAGAAAATCGCCGCATGACCCCGGTTCTCGACTCGGTACCTTTTATCGATCTCGGCGCCGAGTTCCGCGAGCTCGAGCGCGAATGGCTGAGTAAGATCCGCGAGACCGGCGAGCGGGGCAGTTTCATACTCGGTCCCGAAGTGAACGCGTTCGAGCGCGAGTTCGCCGCTTACGTCGGCGTCAAGCACGCGATAGCGGTGGCGAACGGAACCGATTCGCTGGTGTTGAGCTTGCGCGCGCTCGGCATCGGTCCCGGGCACGAGGTCATCACCACACCTTACAGCTTCTTCGCCTCTAGCGAGGCAATCAGCATCGTTGGCGCGACGCCGGTATTCGCCGATGTGCGCGAGGACAGCTACACGCTCGATCCGGCCGCGGCCGCGGCGAAAATCACATCGCGCACGCGGGCGATTCTGCCCGTGCATATCTTCGGTCGTGCGTGCGAGATGCCCGCGTTCATCGACATCGCGCGCAAGCACAAACTCCTCATGATCGAGGACTGCGCGCAATCGTTCGGCGCGCGCAGCGCCGGCCGCGTCGTAGGCAGCATCGGCGACTGCGGGAGCTTCAGCTTCTACCCGACGAAGGTGCTCGGTTGTTACGGCGACGGCGGCATGGTCACGACGCAAAGCGATGAGGTGAACGACCATATCCGGCGATTGCGTAATCACGGCGCGGTGAAACCGTATCTGCACGCCGAGCTCGGCTGCAACAGCCGTCTGGACGAAATCCAGGCGGCGTTGCTGCGGCTCAAGCTCCAACGCGTGCGCGCCGATATCGAGGAGCGCCGCCGCGTCGCCGTGAGTTATGCGCGGCGATTGGCGGACAGCGCCGCGAAGATACCCACCACTTGCCCCGGCGATGCCCATGTGTACAACATCTACACCGTACGTGTACCGAAGCGCGACGCGGTGCGCCAGGCGCTGACGGATGCCAAGATTGCGACCGCGCTTTATTACCCGCTCGGATTGCACTTGCAGGAGGTTTATCGGCATCTCGGTTATACGCCGGGAAGCATGCCGGTATGCGAACAACTCACGTCGGAAAATTTATCGCTGCCGATTTATCCGGGGATGCCGGAGGAACATGTCGTGCGGGTGTGCGAGGTGTTGCGGGATGCGGTCGGGTGAGCGCCCTCGCGGGCGCTCACCCCCCCATCGAGTTGTAATAAATTAAATTGCGGTTCCCGAACCGCGGTCGGCGTACTTTCTCTTGCTTGTCCAAGAGAAAGTACGCAAAGAGAAGGACACCCCGGTCGCTGCGCCCGCGCGCAGTATCAGCGCGCGGGTGCCCTGTGCTCCTCGGTAAAGCCGCGCGCGAGCCGAACTCGCCGAGCGCGAAAGGCTCGCGCTTCGGGCTCGAACACCGTCTCGCGAAACCCCGCGGCTTTCCCTGCGGTGCTCGGCTTGCTCTACGGGGATTGAACAGCAACAGCAACTAAAACTGCAACTACAAAAGAAAACCCACGACAACCGAATCTTTCGTGGGTGCAGTTGTTGTTAAACCCCGTAGAGCAAGCCGAGCACCGCAGCCCCCGTCGGGGGTATTCGCGAGACCGTGTCGAGCCCGAGCGGACGTGTTTCTCGTCCGCCGGCGAGTTGGTCTCGCGCCCGATGGGGGCGAGGAGCGCAGGGTACCCGCGCTGATTCTGCGCGGGCGAAGCGACCGGGGCGTGTTTCTTTTGGTAGCTTTTCGGGTGCTGTACAGGGATGTACGAATGTCGCGAGAGCGCATGGATGCGCGGAGCGACCACGAGCAAAGAAAAGCTACTTGCCGTGGGTCAACCACCCACAAGTACATTTATTACACTCGACAGTTCGCGCGAAGCGCGATCAACCGAATGAGATAGCGTGCGATCGCGCATAGCGCGATCCACCTACGGTTCGCGCGAGACGCCCGCACCTTCCCCGATCGGGTCGCGCGCGGCGTTCTTCAGACGCTCGCGCGCCGCCGCGACGGCGCCAGCGAGCGTCGGCTCTCCGGTGCGTTGCACTCGCTCCGCGAGTCCCCGCACGATCCGTTCGACGACACGCGGCCCCTGGTAGATTAGCGCGGTGTAGATCTGTAACAGGTCAGCGCCGGCGATGAGCTTGTCCCACGCGTCATCGGTATTCTCGATACCGCCGACGCCGATGATCGGAACTTTTCCTTGAAGACGGCGATAGAGGCTCGCGATGACTCGCGTCGAAAGTGGCTTCAACGGTCGACCGCTCAGCCCCCCGGATTCGTGAGCGAACACACTCCCCTCGATATTGGGACGAGCAAGCGTCGTGTTGGTGGCGATCACGGCGTCGAAACCGGTCGCGAGGACCGTCTGCGCGATGAAGCCGATTTGGTCATCGCTCAGGTCGGGCGCGATCTTGAGCGCCAAAGGAACATAGAGCCCGTGCGCGCGCGTGAGAGTGGCTTGCTCGGTCTTCAGCGCTTCGAGCAGCTCCGGCAGGCGTTCGTGCTCTTGGAGCTCGCGTAGTCCCGGTGTATTGGGAGAGGAAACGTTGACGGCGACGTACGCGGCATGGATGTACACCGCCCGCAGCGCGTAGAGGTAATCGTCGAGGGCGGCATCGAGGGGAGTATCGCGGTTCTTACCGATGTTGATTCCGATCAGGCCCGGTTTGGCACGGCTCGAAAGATTCGCGACGAACGCGCTGATACCCACGTTGTTGAAGCCCATGCGGTTTATAAGCGCGTTCTGCGGGATCAGGCGAAACAGGCGCGGTTCGGTATTACCCGTCTGCGGGCTCGGGGTGACGGTGCCGAGCTCGAGCCAGCCGAAACCGAAAGCCGCGAGCATGTGCAGATACCGCGCGTCCTTGTCGAGTCCGGCCGCGAGGCCGATGGGATTGGGAAAATGGAGTCCCAGCGTATCGACGGGAAGCGCCGGCACTTTCCGGCCGATGCGGGAGCGGATCAAAGCCGCTACGCCCGGCACGCGTTGTCCCAGCCGCAACAGTTCGAAGGTCAATCGATGGCTGCGCTCCGCGTCGAGCCGAAACAGCAGCGGCCGAACGAGACGATAAAGATCGAGTCGGGGGCGGGCCATTCGAGCGAAATTGTAACCCACCAGGGTCGGTCGCACGCGGCGCTGTTTCGCCGGCCGCGGGTTTGCTAGGGTAGCTTCGTTAACGACACCCCGTCCGGGGGAAAAGGAGAAAAATCATGGCGGAAACGATTCGAAAGATGGATTACTTCGCGGTGAACGTCGCCAACCGGCGTGGCGAAGGGACGCGGCTGCTGCAGGCGTTGGTGGCCGAAGGCGTGAACCTCGTGGCCTTCACCGGTTTCCCCGGCAGCGGGGGCAAGGCGCAGCTCGATTTCGTGCCGGAGAACTCGGCGGCATTTCGGGCGGCGGCGGAGCGCATGAAGCTGAAGCTCCGCGCGCCGAAGACGGTTTTCATCATCCATGGCGAAGATCGCAAGGGCGCGATCGCGGGCGTGACGCAGCGCCTGGCGGGGGCGAAAATCAGCGTTACGGCGATCGACGCGGTAAGCGCCGGCGACGGACGTTACGCGGCGATGCTGTGGGTGAAGCCCAAAGACGTCGACAAGGCCGCCGCCGCGCTCGGCGCCACCTGATCCGGTGTTGCCACCGGGGCAAAACGCTCGTTCGACGTCTCGATTAGAATTGTCTTACTCGTTCCTTAATATCTAGAAAGACGGAGTCCGTTGTGTCGAAGAAGCTAAACCGTTACAGCTCGCGCGTCACCGAGCCGCGCGCGCAAGGCGCATCGCAGGCGATGCTCTATGGCATTGGCCTCACCCGCGAGGATATGGCGAAGGCCGAAGTCGGCATCGCGAGTGTCTGGTGGGAAGGCAACACCTGCAACATGCACCTGAACGATCTCGCGGCGAAAGCGAAGGAGGGCGTCGCCGCCGCCGGATTGGTGGGATTGCGGTTCAACACCATCGGCGTATCCGACGGTATCGCGATGGGCACCGACGGCATGAGCTACTCGCTGCAATCGCGCGATCTGATCGCCGATTCGATCGAGACCGTCATGGGCGCGCAATGGTACGACGCGCTCATCACCATTCCCGGCTGCGACAAGAACATGCCCGGCTGTGTCATGGCGATGGCGCGGCTCAATCGGCCGTCGCTCATGATTTACGGCGGCACCATCAAGCCGGGCCACCTGGGTAACCGCGCGCTCGATGTGGTGTCGGCGTTCCAGAGCTACGGCGAGTATCTCGCGGGCAACATCGACGATCAGACGCGCGAAAATATCGTGCGTCAATCCTGTCCCGGCGCCGGCGCGTGCGGCGGCATGTACACCGCGAACACCATGGCGTCGGCGATCGAGGCGCTCGGCATGTCGTTGCCCTACAGCTCCTCCACGCCGGCGGTCGATGCAGGCAAGATCGACGAGTGCCGCAAAGCGGGCGACGCGGTGCGTTATCTGCTCGAGCGCGACTTGAAGCCGTCGGACATCATGACGCGCGCGGCGTTCGAGAACGCGATGGCGATCGTGATGGCGCTCGGCGGCTCGACCAACGCGGTGCTGCATTTGATCGCGATGGCGCGCGCGGTCGGCGTGTCGCTCACGATCGACGATTTCCAGAAGGTGAGTAACCGCGTGCCGTTCCTCGCCAATCTCAAGCCCTCGGGCAAATACGTCATGGAGGATCTGCATCAGGTCGGTGGCATACCGGCGGTGATGAAATATTTATTGGAGAAAGGATTTATCGACGGCGGCTGCGTGACCGTGACCGGCAAGACCGTCGCCGAGAATCTTAAAGACGCGCCGGGTTTGAAACCGGGACAGGAGGTTTTCCTGCCGGTGGAGAAGTCGATCAAGGCGACCGGACATATTCAGATACTCCGCGGCAATCTCGCGCCGGACGGCGCCGTCGCCAAGATCACCGGCAAGGAGGGCACGCGCTTTCGCGGCCCGGCGCGCGTGTACGATTCGGAAGAGCTGATGCTTGCGGCGCTCGAGCGCAAGGAAATAAAAAAAGGCGACGTCATCGTGATTCGATACGAAGGTCCGAAGGGCGGGCCGGGGATGCCGGAAATGTTGACGCCGACGTCGGCGATCGTCGGCATGGGTTTGGGCAACGACGTCGCGCTCATCACCGACGGGCGTTTTTCCGGGGGATCGAACGGCTTCATCATCGGACACGTCGTGCCGGAAGCTCAGGAGGGCGGCCCGATCGCGTTGCTCAAGGACGGCGACATGATCGCCATCGACGCGAACACCAACCGGATCGATGTGGAGCTGAGCGACGCCGAGCTCGCGCGCCGCCGCGCTTCGTGGGTGCGCCCGCCGTACAAGGCGACCCGCGGAACGCTTTACAAATATATTAAGAACGTCAAAAGCGCGTCCGAGGGCTGTGTGACGGACGAGTAACATCCGCGGCGCTACTACAACACGCCGAAAATCATCAGCAGCAGTCTTTTCGTGCCACGCCAATTCGTCGCCGTCAGGCGACACAAAAATCTCCACTGGAACAATAGAGCGCGGTCGCTGGCGCGAAGTGGCGTCGTCCGCCGACGACAAAAACTCGCGGCGCACGCGCGTACGCTTTCAAAAAACGCCTGACGTCGGCGTTTTCGTTACTTGGCACACGCATTGCTAAAGGTCTCTCGTGAGCACACACGATCTGCTCTAACACCCCTACTCATCGTAATTCTTGCAAGGAGGCGTTTCATGAAATTGTTCAATAAGGCTGTGCTTTTTGCCTTTGCCTTTTCCGCCGTGTCGGGAGTGGCAGTAGCGGCCGGCGATAAGTCGAGCTCCGGCTCGATGGGCGGCAACAGCACGTCCACGTCGCCGCCCGGCGGCTCGGCCGCGCAACCGACGGTTCCGCCGAGCGCGGAACCCCCGAGCAGCCGTGGGAGCACCGGTGGCTCGGTTTCCGGCGGCGCGTCGACGTCGTTCCGCGCGATCGATCGGGACGGCAACGGCTACATCGACGCGAGCGAAGCAGCGGCGGTTTCCGGCCTGGACTTCAGCGCGGCCGACACCGATGCCGACGGCCGTTTGAGTCGCTCGGAATTCGAAGCGGCGATGAAGAGCGGTGCTTCCGGCGGCAGCAGCGGTAGTAGCTCGACGAGTCCTTCCGGTTCGGGTAGCCGGTAAGCCCCCGAGCAATCCTTTGACTCGCGGTCAGGCCGACCAACCGGTAGGAAAGTCGGCCTTAATCGACGGTTTATATCCACACAGGAGAGATCACATGAATGGAACATTGAAATCGGCAGTCTCGTTAGTGTTTGCATTGGCGCTGTCCACGGTATCGGTTGCGGCGTTCGCCGCCGATAAGTCTTCGAGCAAAGCGGACAATTGGCCGAGCTTCAAGAAAGTCGACGCGGACAATAATGGCGCGATCAGTATGGATGAAGCGCGCTCGGTTCCCGGACTCGCGGATAGCTTCACGCAGTACGACAAGAATAGCGACGGCCAGCTGAGCCAGTCGGAGTACGAGTCAGCGAAGAAAGCGATTCGCAAATCGAGCGATCGCTCGATGGGATCGCCATCGAGCGACTCCTCATCGCCGCCCGCTGACGCGTCCAAAGAGGGCGTACCTAGCAGCACCGGCGCCGGCAGTCAGACCCGCTAAAGGCATTGCATCGCTAACGCCAATAAATTAATTTCCGCCCACCGGCTTTCGCGCCCAGGGAAGGGCGCCCGCGTCGGTCATCTCCAACCCCCCCTCCTCCTCGGAGATGAGCGGCGCGGTTATAGCCACGGAAGGGAGCAGGGCTATTGTAACTACGCAATCAACGCGGCTTGAAAAACCGCCACGAGTGGTAGCATTCGTGGCTAGATTTTTTTACACGGTCAAGCGCGTGCGGTTTCACCGGTCCACCTCCAGTTTGCAGCTGATCCTTACCGGCTTCTTCCTGCTGGCGTCGCTGTTGATCATCGGTCAACTGGCGGCGATCACGTCGGTCGATCATATCGCGCGTCAGGGACGCGAATCGGTGTACCAAGCGGCGGACACGCTGCATCTCAGTCAACTGCTCGCCACCGACGTCAGCTCGCTCGAGCGCGCGGCGCGACAATTCCAGATTGTGGGCGATCCGTCGCTCCTCGATGTTTACGCCGAGCGGCGCGCGCGCTTTCTGCAAACCGCGCAGCGACTCGCGGCCTATCGGCTGACCGACGGCCAACGCCAGCGCCTCGATACGCTGCTTGGCGAGGAGAACCAGACCCACGCGACGCTCGCCGGCGGGCCGGCCACCGATCTACGTCGCGCGGTCGACAAATTCGCGGCGCTCGATGTCTTGGCGCGGGCGATCCTGCAAGAAAGCGGCGAAGCCATCAGCCTGGCGGCGGAGCAGATACAGGAAACCGCCGGAGAAACGAAACGCCGGCTGGTTTATCACGCGCTCGCGCTCATTCCCGCCGCGCTCATTCTCGCGGCCATTTACAGCGCGCTCATCAATCGTCCGAT
Source organism: Sulfurifustaceae bacterium (assembly GCA_041485885.1). GTDB lineage: Bacteria > Pseudomonadota > Gammaproteobacteria > Acidiferrobacterales > Sulfurifustaceae > JACQFZ01. Next base: position 3,873 of record JBGPKL010000066.1, on the reverse strand, counting down.
ACGTCAGATCGCGCGCGCGATTCGCTTGCTCGGCGAGGGCAACGTCGTCGAGTCGTTGCACGTGGCCGGGCCGCGCGACTTGGAGGATCTCGGCCGGCAGCTCGACTGGTTGCGCCTGCGCCTGCGCGGTTTGGAGCAACACAAGGTGACGATCTTGCGCAACATCTCGCACGAGCTGAAGACGCCGCTCGCGGCGATACGCGAGGGCGTGGAGCTGATGAACGACGAAGTACCGGGGACGCTGAACCGCAAACAAGCGGAGATCGTCACGATCCTGCAAGCGAGTATCGGTCGGCTGCAAAAGCTGATCGAAGATCTGATCAACTTCAGCGTGGCGCAGGCGGAAGATCCGTTTTTGACCGAGCGCCCGGTGCAATTGCATCGCTTGCTCGAGCGCGTCATCGAAGAGCAGCAACCGGTGATCGCCGCGCATCGGCTCGCCGTGCGCCGCGACGTGAGCGAAGCGACCGTCATCGGCGATCCCGAAAAATTGAAATCCATATTCGCCAATTTGCTTTCGAACGCGATCAAGTATTCGCCCGACGGCGCGGAGATCGTCGTCACGCTGCAACGCGATTCCGGAAAGGCCGTGGTGGATGTGCGCGATCAGGGGCCGGGCATCGATCCGGTCGAGCGCGGCAAAGTGTTCGAGGCGTTTTATCAAGGCGCGACCGCGGTCAAAGGCCACATTCGCGGCACGGGTCTCGGCCTCTCCATCGCGCACGCGTACGTGCGTCTGCACAAAGGCACGATCGACGTGATCGATAGCGTATGCGGCGCGCATCTGCGCGTTGCCTTGCCGTTGGCCGGCGGGTAACCTCGGCGCGACGGAGAGGAGGCGTATAGGATGGAATTCTGGAGAGGACACGCCTTCATCATGGGAATGGTTTTGCTTTTGTCCGCGTGCGCCTCGACGCGCAGCGCCACGCCGCCGCCGCCGCGGGCGATCCTCGAACCGGCGGCCGCGGACAACCCGAGCGAACGGCTGATGATCTACGGCGAGCGTCTGCGCTGGTTGGCGCCGTCGTCGCTCGACGCGGAACGCGCCGCCGCCGAGGAAGACTACCGCCGCGATCCGAGCGCGTTCAATCGGCTGCGGCTCGCGTTGTTGCTTGCGCTTCGGCGCGCGCCGTTTCGCGACGATATGCGCGCGCGCGATCTGTTGAGCCAGGCCGCTACTGAACGGGGCTCTAGCAATCAGCCGCTGCGCAGCTTCGCCATGTGGTTGCTCCAGGACTTTGACGATCGCTGGGCCGCCGAGCGCGCGCTCGATGAAGAACGCCGGCAGCGCCTGACGCTGCAGAAGAAGCTCGATCAGTTGAAGGCGGTCGAGGAAGACATGGACCGGCGCGCCTCTCCCTCCGTCGTTACGCCGAGATGATCGAATGGCGGCGCGCGCGCAAATATTGTTTGTCGACGACGACGTCGGGTTGTTGAAGCTCCTCGCGATGCGGTTGAACGCCGCCGGCTACAGCGTCGCAACCGCGGAAAGCGGCGAGCAAGCGCTGGCGCAATTGGCCGCCGCGCAGCCGCAGCTCGTGATCACCGATCTGCGCATGGAAGGGATGGACGGGCTCGGCCTCTATAACGCCGTGCACGAGCGCTACCCGGCGCTCCCCGTGATCATTCTCACCGCGCATGGCACGATTCCCGAGGCGGTCGACGCGATCAAGCGCGGTGTGTTCGGTTTTCTCACGAAGCCATTCGACAGCAAAGGTTTGCTCAAGGCCGTCGAGCAGGCGCTGCGCGTCACCGGTGTCGCGCGCCAGCCGGCCGAGGAAGACACCGGCGGCCAGGAGTGGCGGCGCGACATCATCAGCCAAAGCGGGGTGATGGAAGATCTGCTGCAACAAGCGCGTCTGGTCGCCGACAGCGAAGCCGCGGTGCTCGTGCAAAGCGAAAGCGGCACCGGCAAGGAGCTACTCGCGCGCGCCATCCATAAAGCGAGCCGCCGCCGCGACAAACCCTTCGTCGCGATGAATTGCAGCGCGATTCCCGAAACGTTGCTCGAGTCCGAGCTCTTCGGTCACATGAAGGGCGCCTTCACCGGCGCGACGCAGACGCACAAAGGTTTGTTCCAGACCGCCGACAGCGGCACGCTCTTCCTCGACGAGATCGGCGACATGTCGCTCACGTTGCAATCGAAGTTACTGCGCGTGCTGCAAGAGAAAGAGGTGAGGCCGGTCGGATCGAACGAGATGATTCCCCTCGACGTGCGCGTGATCTCCGCGACGCATCGCGACCTCGACGAATCCGTCGCCAAGGGCGGCTTCCGCCAAGATCTTTATTACCGCTTGAACGTCGTGACGCTGGTGCTGCCCCCACTCGCGCAGCGCCCCGAAGACATTCCGCTCCTGGTGCGTCATTTCCTAGCGCAAGTCGCGGAGCGCAGCGACAAGGACCCGAAGATGTTCGCCCCCGAAGCGATGGAACTCCTCGTCGGCGCCCGCTGGCCCGGCAACGTGCGCCAGCTCCAAAACGTCGTCGAGCGCACCTTCGCGCTCTCGACCTCCCAACTCATTCCCGCAAGCCTGGTCCGCAAAGCGCTCGACAACCAACCCAGCCAAGTCCTCGGCCTTGCCGAGCGCCGCGATCAATTCGAGCGCGACTATCTCACGCAGCTCCTGCGCATGACACAAGGCAACGTGAGTCGCGCGGCGCGCTTGGCGCAACGTAATCGGACGGAGTTCTATAAGTTGCTGCGCAGATATCATCTGGAGCCGAAGGCGTTCCGGACGGATGGGGTACCCGTGGCACTTGGGTAGGTGCGCGGAAAAAACGTAAGAAAGCGGGGTAAACAATGAGCAGACTCGCAGAGGTACTCCGCGGCAACCAATTACGACGGTTGCAACCGTGGTCTTGGATCGGGCGAGTTCCTTCACACGCATTATCGCTACCGATCGCGTATGCGCGTCAGTTGCCCGAAAGACTTGCGCAGGGTTTTAACCACGCGCGTCTGCGCGCGCGTCTGCGAATGCAACACGTGCAATACGCCTCGGTGCCGACGGTACGCGGCCCGTTGCCCGATCTGGTGGTCGAAGGCCGGCTGACGTTCGGCACCGGCTGCAGATTCCGTAGCTTTCGGACCAAGACCGTGCTGACCGTGTACCCCGGCGCGCATCTGGAAATCGGCGACAACGTCGGTATGAATGACGGTGTCAACATTTGCGCCACCAAGCGGATCGTCATCGGCGCTTATACAAGGATCGCCGACATGGTGTTCATCTACGACACCTACTTTCATGACGTCAGCCCCGATCGGACGCTCGAGGCGAAAGACGTTATCATCGGACGCAACGTCTGGATCGGCGCGCGGGCGACGATTTTACCCGGGGTGCGCATCGGCGATCACTCGGTTGTCGGCGCGGGCGCCGTCGTGACCAAGGACATTCCTCCGAAGGCGATCGCCGTGGGATCGCCGGCCACCGTCGTTCGGACGTTCGAATGTCCGGATGATTGGATTAGGAAATAGTGGTGAGTCGTGGCCGCGACGCACGGTCTAACGACAAGTTCGCCGCTATCGCAACGCCAACACCAGCACAACAACCAAAACAACCGTCAACAACCCCGTCGGGTAATAACCCCAACTGCGACTATACGGAAACACGGGGAGGGCGCCGACTAACAGCAGAACCAAAATGACAAGCAGCAACGTATTCGTAGACATCCTTGCCTCCTATTAAAATTTTCCCTCAAAAGTTTTCCGGGTCTTCGTGAAATCGTGTGGGTGATTTTCGATCATTTTAGAGCACCGGCAACATGCACGTCAGTATCTTGAGCCGCAGGTATTCCTCGTCGCGCAGACCGTATGCACGACGCTGCAGGACGCGGATCTTGTTGTTGAGCCCTTCGACGAAGCCGAGCGAGACCTTG
>JBGPKL010000065.1:0-20477 GCA_041485885.1 Sulfurifustaceae bacterium | reverse complement strand
GCTTAAGCACGCGCTACGCGCACACGCTCTCGCTCCTCGTGAAGGTCGGGGATAAGGTCCATCGAGGGGACGCGATCGCGCTCGTGGGGAGCTCGGGGCGCTCGACGGGGCCGCATGTGCATTTTGAGGTGTTGAAGGACGATCGGGCGGTAAACCCCAGCGGGTATTTGCGCGCCGCCCGATAGCGAGGCGGGTCGCCCGCTAGCCTTCAAGTCCCTTTCCTTTTCCTCCATAATCCGACGTTCGATTCTTTTCTACGCCTCGCGTAGTTGTCGATGATTACCAAGGTACTGACCAAGATATTCGGCAGCCGCAACTCGCGCCTGCTAAAGGCGATGCAATGGCAAGTGGAGCGCATCAACGCTCTCGAGCCGGGCATCGTGGCGCTCTCCGATGATGTACTGCGCGCGAAGACCGCGGAATTTAAAACGCGCCTATCTCAGGGCGAGGAGCTAAACAACGTCCTGCCCGAAGCCTTCGCGGTGGTGCGCGAGGCGTCGAAACGCACGCTCGGAATGCGGCATTTCGACGTCCAGCTGATCGGCGGCATGGTGCTGCACCAAGGCAAGATCGCCGAGATGCGCACCGGTGAAGGCAAGACGTTGGTCGCGACGCTGCCCGCCTATCTCAACGCGCTATCCGGCCGCGGCGTGCATGTCGTGACGGTGAACGATTATCTCGCCCGCCGCGACGCTGAATGGATGGGGCAAGTCTACAAATTTCTCGGTATGACGGTTGGTGTCGTGGTCCCAGGTCAGGACCGGGAAGTCAAACGCGCCGGCTATGCGGCGGACATTACCTACGGCACCAACAACGAGTACGGCTTCGATTACCTGCGCGACAACATGGCGTTCCAGGCTGAGGATCGCATGCAGCGCAGGCTCAATTTCGCCATCGTCGATGAAGTCGACTCGATCCTGATCGACGAGGCGCGCACGCCGCTCATCATTTCCGGGCCGGCGGAGGAAAGCACCGACCTTTACGTCAAGATCAACGCCATCATTCCCAAGCTCGAAAAACAGCAAACCGAGGACGGCCCGGGCGATTACAGTGTGGATGAAAAAACGCGCCAGGCGTTCCTGACCGAGGCGGGCCACGAGAAAGTCGAGCGGCTGCTGACGCAAGCGGGCCTGCTCGAGGCTGGCAGCAATCTATACGACGTTTCCAGTCTCGCGCTCATGCACCATTTGAACGCCGCACTGCGCGCGCATACGCTGTACCGCCACGAGGTGGATTACATCGTGCGCGAGAATCAAGTCATTATTATCGACGAGTTCACCGGCCGAATGATGATCGGCCGGCGCTGGTCCGAAGGCCTGCACCAGGCGATCGAGGCGAAAGAAGGCGTGCCGATCGAGAACGAAAACCACACGCTCGCGACCATCACCTTCCAAAACTATTTCCGGCTGTATCAGAAGCTCTCCGGAATGACCGGCACTGCCGACACCGAAGCGTTCGAGTTCCATCAGATTTACGGGCTCGAAGTGGTCGTGATACCCACGCACCATCCGATGATCCGCGACGACATGGGGGATCAGGTGTACCGCACCGGACGCGAGAAGCACTCGGCAATCATCGCGGATATCAAGGATTGTCATGAGCGTGGGCAGCCCACGCTGGTCGGTACGATTTCGATTGAAGCCTCGGAGGGTCTCGCGCGCCTGCTCGACAAAGAGAAAATCCCGCATCAGGTACTCAACGCCAAGCAGCACGAGCGCGAGGCGCTCATTGTCGCGCAAGCCGGACAGCCGGGGGCGGTAACGATCGCGACGAACATGGCCGGCCGCGGTACCGACATCGTGCTCGGCGGCAATCTTGTGATGGAGCTCGCCGATGCCGGCGACGATGCGGCGAAGCGCCAGCAAATTCAACCGGACTGGGAAAAACGCCACCAGCAAGTCGTGGGCGCGGGCGGCTTGAAAGTGATCGGCACCGAGCGCCATGAATCACGGCGCATCGACAATCAGCTGCGCGGTCGTTCCGGGCGCCAAGGCGACCCGGGCTCGAGCCGCTTTTATCTCTCGCTCGAAGATAATTTGCTGCGCATTTTTGGCTCGGAGCGTGTGTCCGGGCTGATGCAGAAGCTCGGCATGGAGGAGGGCGAAGCGATCGAGCACCCGTGGGTGACCCGGGCGATCGAGAACGCGCAGCGCAAAGTCGAAGGCCGCAACTTCGACATTCGCAAGCAACTGCTTGAGTACGACGACGTCGCGAACGAGCAGCGCAAAGTGATCTACGAGCAGCGCAACCGGCTGCTCGACGTCGACGACATATCGGAGAGCATCCGGGCGATCCGGCGCGACGTCGTCGGAGTGCTGGTCGGGAACTGCGTGCCGCCGCAGAGTTTGGAAGAGCAGTGGGATATTCCGGGTCTCGAGGAAAATCTCGATCGCGAATTCGGCCTGAAGCTGCCGATGAAGCAGTGGCTTGAGGAAGAAACAAGTCTCGATGACGAGAAAATCCGCGACCGCGCCCTCGCCGAGCTCGAGCGCCGCCATGAAGAGAAGACCGCGGCGGTCGGTGCGGAAGTGATGCGCAGGCTGGAGAAAGCCGTGATGCTGCAGGTGGTCGACCAGCAATGGAAGGATCACCTGGCCGCGATGGACTACCTGCGGCAGGGGATCCATCTGCGCGGCTACGCCCAGAAAAATCCGAAACAGGAATACAAGCGCGAGGCGTTCGAGTTCTTCTCCGACATGCTCGCCCGCATCAAACAGGAGGTCGTGACGCTGCTCGCGCGCGTGCAATTGCAAACCGAGACGTCGCAAACCTTCGAGCCCGCGCCGCGCCGCGAGCCGCGGGAGATGCACTTCCTGCATCCTTCCGCGGCGGCCGCCGATGGCAACGAAGCAGCGGAGGAAGCCGAGGTCGCGGTCGAGCAGCGGCCGGTGGTGCGCAAGCAGCCGAAGATCGGTCGCAACCAGCCGTGCCCGTGCGGCTCGGGCAAGAAATACAAACATTGTCACGGCCGGCTCGAATGAGCCGGCAGCGCTGACGCTCTCCGTTATGGCCGTAGGACTAACCGGTCTGCCGCCGCTCAATGCAGTCGCGGGCATACGCCTGGGAACGGCCGTGGCTGGACTTCGCAAACCGGGGCGGCGCGACGTGGTCGTCATTGAATGCGCGCCGGGGACCGAGGCCGCGGCGGTGTTCACCCGCAATCGCTTTTGCGCCGCGCCGGTACTGGTCGCGCGCGAACATCTGGCGAAGGCCATGCCGCGCGCGCTCGTGATCAATACCGGCTATGCGAACGCCGGCACCGGCGAGCCGGGTGTGGTGGATGCGCAGGCGACGTGTGCGGCGCTCGCCGCGCAGCTCGGTTGCGACGCTCAGCAAGTGCTTCCTTTTTCCACCGGTGTCATCGGCGAGCGGTTTGCGCTCGAGCGCTTGACGGTAGCGTTGCCGGCAGCGGTAGGGGCGCTGTCCGAAACCGGATGGAACGATGCGGCGCACGGCATCATGACGACCGATACGATCGCGAAGGGAAGCTCGCGCCGGTGCTTGCTCGCCGGGCGTGAAATTACGATCACCGGCATCGCCAAAGGTGCCGGCATGATCCAGCCGAACATGGCGACGATGCTCGCGTTCATCGCCACCGACGCCGCCGTCAGCCACCACGCGTTGGCCGCATGTGTCGCGGCCGCGACCGAGGTTTCTTTCAATCGCATCACCGTGGACGGCGACACGTCGACCAACGACGCGTGTGTCCTGCTCGCTACGGGGCGCGGCGCGAACGCTCGAATCGATCGGCCGAGCGGCGAATCGTACGAACGCTTGTGCGCCGCAGTAACCGACGTGTGCACCGAGCTCGCGCAGGCGATCGTGCGCGATGGTGAAGGCGCGACGAAGTTCATCACCGTCGAGGTTTGCGACGGCGAGTCCGTGGCCGACTGCTTGGAAATCGCCAACACGATCGCCAATTCGCCGCTGGTCAAGACGGCGTTCTTCGCTTCCGATCCAAACTGGGGACGCATTCTCGCGGCCATCGGGCGCGCGCGCGTGCCGCGGCTCGATATCGACCGAGTCGCGATCTGGATAAACGACGTCTGCGTCGTGCACGCCGGTAGCCTCGCCCTCGATTACACCGAAGCCGCCGGGCAGGCGGCGATGCGGCCGGCGGAGATCCGCGTGCGCGTCTCGCTCGGTGCCGGTCAGTATTCCGCCAGCGTCTGGACATGCGACTTGTCGCATGACTATGTGCGTATCAACGCCGATTATCGTAGCTAGTAACCCGCCGCCGCGCGATGGGTGAACCGACACACACACACGCCATCCACGTCGTAGCTGGTTTGCTGATCGAAGGTAGCCGCGTCTGCATCACGCGCCGGCGCTCGGATGTCCATCAAGGCGGTAAATGGGAATTCCCCGGAGGGAAGCTCGAGCCGGAGGAAGCTCCTCTAGCCGGCCTGCAGCGCGAGCTCCGCGAAGAACTTGGGATCGACGTCATGGAGGCGCGGCCGTTCATGCAGCTGCGTCACGCGTATCGCGACCTCGACGTATTGCTCGATATCTGGCGCATCGTGCGCTACCGCGGCAAGCCACACGGGCGCGAGGCGCAGGAAATGCGCTGGGAGGAAATCGCGTGTCTCGATCCGCGTGAATTCCCCGACGCCGACCGCCCGGCGTTGCGGCGCTTGCAGCTTCCGTCGCTGTACGTGGTCAGCGACGTTGGTCGTTTCGGGGAAGACGAATTCGCCGCGCGCCTCGAGCGCGCGCTCGCCGCCGGCGCGCGCCTGATTCAGCTGCGCGAGCCGGGTATGGAGCGCGCGCGGTTCTGTGCTTACGCGCGCCGACTGTCTGCGTCATGCCGCCGTTTCGGCGCTCGGCTGCTGGTCAACGCCGAACCGGCGTGGCTCGAAGAATGCGACGCCGACGGCGTGCATGCGAATAGTCGAAGGTTGATGGCGTTGTCTGAACGTCCGGTCGGCGCCGAGTATTGGTTCGGCGCCTCCTGTCACGATGCGGTCGAGCTTGAGAAAGCGGCGGCGCTCGCGGCCGACTTCGCGGTGCTGGGTCCGGTTCAAGCGACCGCCAGCCATCCGACCGGTCCGATTCTGGGTTGGGAACGTTTCGCCGATCTGTGCCGAGCGGCGCCGCTGCCGGTCTATGCGATCGGCGGCATGCGCGCGGCAGACCTTCCGCGGGCGTCGACCGCCGGCGCGCAAGGTCTCGCGATGATCAGCGGTGTGTGGCAGGCGCAAGATCTAGAAGCGGTCGTGCGCCACCTTTCGCGGCACTAGCTCGCGCGCGCCAGCGCTAGATAGTGGGCGTGTAAACGATCGACCTCGCGTTCGAGGTCTTCCACCGTGCCGTTATTGACCAGAACGTCGTCGGCGTGCGCCAGTCGGTCTTCCCGCTTCGCCTGAGTCGAAACAATCTTTCGTATCGCTTCGGTCGTAACCTCATCTCGCGCACTGGCCCGTTCGAGTTGCCGAGCCTCGTCGACATCGACCACGAGGAGACGGTCGATCAGCTCGCTGAATCCGGTTTCAACGAGCAACGGCACCACGATCAGACAATACGGCGCGCGCACCTTTCCTAGCCGCTCGAGTACCGCCGCGTGGATGCGCGGATGCAGGATCGCTTCGAGTCGTGCGCGCGCCGCCGCATCGTCGAATACGCGCTGACGTAGCTGCGCCCGGTCGAGCTCGCCGCGCGAGTCAAGGATTGCGCCACCGAACTCCCGCGCGATTTCGGCAAGCGCAGGTTCGGTCGGTTGTACGACTTCGCGCGCGATGAGATCCGTGTCGATGACGGACACGCCGCGGCGCGCGAACAATTCCGCGACCGTGGATTTACCGCTGCCGATGCCGCCAGTAAGTCCTACGCGTAGCATGCGGGATAGCTTAACAGCCCGGCGTCGGCGCGATAACCGGAACCGGCGACGCGCGAAGGACGCCAGATCAGAAGCGAGCGAAATGCAGATAGGTGCGAGTGATCGTGTCGCCCCAAAGGAGTGCCACCCAGCCGGCGACGCAAAGGAACGGCCCGAATGGAATCGGAACGCTGCGGTCACGACCCATTAACAGGATGCCGCCGACACCGACGACGGCGCCGATGAAAGACGACGCCAAGATAATCAGCGGTAGCTGTTGCCAGCCTAGCCACGCGCCGAGCGCGGCGAAGAGTTTGAAATCGCCGTGACCCATTCCTTCCCGGCCGGTGATCAGTTTGAATAGTTGGTACACCAACCAAAGCGATGCGTATCCGGCCATTGCGCCGATCACCGCTGAAGCGAGCGGCGTGTAAACGCCGCCCAAATTGAAAGCGAGACCGAGCCACAGCGAGGGGAACGTGATGTTGTCCGGTAGCAATTGCCGGTCGTAGTCGATGAAAGTGAGCGCGATCAGAGCCCAGGTAAGGAAGAGCGCGCCGAAGGTCGCGACGCTTACGCCGAAACGCCAGGCGACGGCGGCCGATAGCGCACCCGTGATCAGCTCGACGATGGGATAACGCCAAGCGATAGGCTTGCCGCAGCCTCCGCACTTTCCCTTGAGGAAGGCGTAACTAACCAGCGGAATATTTTCGAGCGCCGAAATGCGATGTCCGCACTCCGGGCATTGGGAGCGCGGAACCATTAGGTCGTAGCGCTCCGTTCGCTTGGTCGGTTTGCCCGCGAGTTCTAGGCATTGCTGCTGCCAGTCGCGCTCGAGCATGACGGGTAGGCGATGGATGACGACGTTCAAGAAGCTACCGATGATCAAGCCGAGCAGGAAAACGACCAAAACGAAAACCACCGGGTACGTGGCGAAGAGAGACACGAGCGGTATCATGGGGTAGGTACGTCTCCCACGCCGGTGCGCGTCCTCATGGAAAGATCAAATGACAGCAGCGAGCTTGAAGATCGGCAAGTACATCGCGATCACGAGGCCGCCGATGACAATGCCGAGGAATGCCATGATGATCGGTTCGAGCAAGCTACTGAGGCCGGCGACGGCGTCGTCGACTTCTCCCTCGTAAAAATCTGACACTTTGTTCAGCATGGAATCGAGCTCACCCGACTCTTCGCCGATGGCGACCATTTGGATGACCATATTAGGAAATAGTCCTGTTGAGTTCATCGCCGCCTGAAGTTGCATGCCGGTGCTGACATCGGCCTTGATTGCTACCGTGCCTTCGTAGTAAACCCGATTCCCCGCCGCGCCGGCCACCGAATCGAGCGCCTCGACGAGCGGCACGCCCGCGGCGAACATAGTGCCAAGCGTGCGACAAAACCGAGCGATGGTAGCCTTCTTGATAATTGGTCCAATCACCGGGGCACGTAGCAGCAGGCGATCCATCGTATGCTGCGCCTTGATTGAGCGTTTATAGGAATAGCTGACAAACAAGACCGTTCCGACGATCCCGCCAATGATCGCCCACCAATAGTTTTGAAAGGCCCGCGACAAACCGATGACCATCTTGGTGAGCGCGGGAAGGTCGGCACCAAAGCCCTGGAATAAGCTTTCGAACTGTGGAATCACGAAGACGAGCAGCACCGCCGTGATGATGAATGCGACGACGATGACGGCGGCGGGATAAAACAAGGCGGCTTTTATCTTTCCCTTTATCGCTTCAATCTTCTCCTTATATATCGCAAGCTTCTCGAGAATACCGTCTAAGATGCCCGCCTGCTCGCCCGCTTGTACGAGATTGCAATACAGCGCATCGAAATAGAGCGGATGTTTGGAAAGCGCTGTCGTCATATTCGTGCCGGACTCGATGTCGTTCTTGATTCCCATAATAAGGTCTTGCATCGAGGGGTTCTCATGCCCTTTGCCCACAATATCGAACGCCTGGGCAATCGGTATGCCGGCAGCCAGCATGGTGGCGAGCTGGCGTGTGAAGACGGCGATGTCTTTCGGCCTGATTTTTTTCTTGCGGGCCGCTTTGAAGAAACTGCTGCCCCGCTTCGTCACCTTGACCGGGTTGATACCCTGGCGGCGTAGCGTGGCGTTGACGTAGGCGACACTCGCCGCCTCCATCTCGCCTTTGCTTCGTTTCCCTTGCTTATCGACGCCTTCCCATACGTAGGCGCCGAACTTGGGTCTCTTTTTCGCGGCTGTGGCCATGGGCTATTGGTTCGTAATGCGCTCGACTTCTTCTAGGCTGGTGACGCCATCGCGGATTTTTTTCAATCCCGAGGTCCTTAAATCTGAAACGCCTTCCTTGTGTGCTTGCGTCTCCAAGTCGCGCTGGTTCCCGCCACGCATGATGATATCGCCGATGGCTTTGGACACCGGCATGACCTGATAAATGCCTACCCGCCCTTTATAGCCTTTGTTGCAGAGATCGCAACCGGCGGGGCCGTAGATCGTCAGCTTTCCGACCTCGCTCGGCGAAAAACCGGCCTTGATGAGTGCGGGCTCCGGAACTTCGATCGGTGCTTTGCAGTTGGCACAGAGCCGCCGCGCGAGGCGCTGCGCAATAATTAGGTTCACGGCCGACGCGATGTTGAACGGCGGCACGCCCATGTTGACCAGACGCGTCAGCGTGGCGGGCGCATCGTTGGTATGCAGCGTCGAGAGCACCATATGACCCGTTTGCGCCGCTTTGATCGAGATTTCTGCGGTTTCGAGGTCGCGTATTTCACCGACCATGATGATGTCCGGGTCTTGGCGTAGAAAAGCTCGCAGGGAGTTTGCGAAGTTTAAGCCCGCCTTTTCGTTGATGTTAACCTGATTGACCCCGCTCACGTTCATTTCGACCGGATCTTCCGCCGTCGAAATGTTGGTGCCCGGGACGTTTAATATGTTGAGCGCGGTATACAGCGTGACCGTCTTACCGCTACCCGTCGGACCGGTAACGAGCACCATGCCGTACGGACGATGGATCGCTTCGAGGAACACTTGTTTCTGATCTTCTTCGAACCCGAGCTTTGCTACGCCGAGTGTCGCCGACATGGGATCGAGGATACGCATCACGACTTTCTCGCCCCAAATCGTCGGCAGCGTGCTCACGCGAAAGTCGATGGCGCGGTTCTTCGAGATGCGCATTTTCATGCGACCATCTTGCGGCACGCGCCGCTCGGCAATGTCGAGCCGGGATAGAATCTTGATGCGCGCGCTGATGCGATTGGCCAATGCGAGCGGAGGGCTTGCGACCTCGTTCAATATTCCGTCTTGTCGGTAGCGTACGCGGTATGTCTTTTCGTACGGCTCGATGTGTATGTCCGAGGCGCCGCGGTTGATTGCATCGATCAACACTTTGTTGACGAACTTTACGATCGGTGTATCGTTAATGCCTTCCTCGCCGGTCGGGCCTCCGCCTTCCTTTTCTTCCATCCCGGCGACGATCTCGAGGTTCTCGAGACTGTCGTCGGACGCCATATCCATCAGCGTCGTATCGGCCGCCTCCAGACATTTTTCAATCGCGATCGCGAGCTTATCCTCTTCGACGAGGATCGCTTCGATGCCCAGGCCCGTATGGAATTTGATTTCATCGAGCGCGGGAAGATTGGTTGGATCGGCAATGGCCACGTAAAGGCGAGTGCCGCGCTTGTGCAGCGGGAGTACGTGGTGTCGTCGTAGGATCTTCTCGTCGACTAACTTGATCGGCGCAGTTTCGAGATCGAGCGAGTTGATATCGAACAGCGGCACGCCAAACTCTTCCCCCGCCACGCGTGCGATGACAGTCGCATCGAGCTTTTTGCTCTCGACCAGCCGAGCAACAAAGGGGACTTTATTGGCTTGCGCTTCGGACTGTATGCGTTCCGCGTCGGCGGGCGTCAATAGGTTTTCGCGCACCAGCCGTAGGGCCAATCCGCTCAGATTGGTGGTCGGATTTACAGTCGCCATTGGTCTTGTTGGTTACCGCCGGAACGGCCCTTACTTAAGAGAATATTAGTGCACGCGTGCAACTCGCGCCAAACGAGTCCGCCCGTGCGGGAAACGCAAAATACCCACGCAACTTAGCGGCGCTTCGATCCTCGAACAATCGGGTTGATGAACAACGTCGCAATTCATAGGATAGACGGGCCCCTAGTCGACGATGCTCGCCCGCGAAGTTTTCTTTGTTCGTTGACGGGTTTAAGATAAGCGCACTTAGAATTATTCTAAATTGTAGCAGACGCCGTACAGGAGCAACCCTAACTATTACTAGCAGGAGCATTGAGATGAAGCAGCTAAAAGGCAGCAAGACCGAGGGAAACCTGAAAGCCGCGTTCGCCGGCGAATCTCAGGCGAATCGGCGCTATCTCTACTTTGCCGCCAAGGCCGATGTCGAAGGTTACAACGACGTCTCCGCGGTTTTCCGTTCAACCGCAGAAGGCGAAACCGGCCATGCCCACGGACACTTGGAGTATCTAGAGGTATGCGGCGATCCGGCGACGGGTCTTCCGATTGGATCGACATCTAATAATCTAAAGGCCGCCATCGCGGGAGAAACTCACGAATACACGGACATGTACCCTGGGATGGCGAAGGCCGCGCGCGATGAGGGATTCGGCGAGGTCGCTGATTGGTTCGAAACACTGGCGAAGGCGGAGCGCTCGCACGCGAATCGCTTTCAGAAGGCGCTCGATACCTTAGGTAAGTAGCCGACCAATGGGCGCCCCGCCGGTATCGGCGGGGCGCAGGGAGCGAGCGGTATGTCCGAATCCCCCGATGTCACCGGGCGCGAGGGCGGTGTCGATGCGCCTACCCGCCACCCGATCGATTGGCGAAGCCCGACGTTCTACGACGAGGCGGCGCTCTTCGGCGAGCTGGAGCGGGTTTACGACATTTGTCACGGATGCCGGCGTTGTTTCAGCTTGTGTAACGCGTTCCCCACGCTGTTCGATCTCATCGACAACTCCAAGTCGATGGAGATCGACGGCGTCGCGAAGCCGGATTACTGGAAGGTCGTGGACCACTGTTATCTATGCGACATGTGTTACATGACCAAATGCCCGTACGTGCCGCCGCATCCCTGGAACGTCGATTTCCCTCATCTGATGCTTCGCGCTAAAGCGGTCAAGTTCAAGCAAGGCGACGTTCGTGCGCGCGATCGTTTGTTGACGAGCACCGACATCGTCGGTCGGCTCGCCGGTATTCCCGTTGTCGCGCAGGCGGTGAATGCGGCGAACCGGAGCGCGCCGATTCGACGCGTGCTGGATAAGGTCGCCGGCATTCATCCGGACGCGGTGCTGCCGCGTTTTCACTCCAATACATTGAGAAAACGGGCGAAGCGCCGGAAAACACCCGAGGGGATCGTTCCTCAACCTACGGCCACCACGCACGGGCGCGTCGCGCTCTTCGCCACTTGCTACGCGAACTACAACGCGCCGGAGCTTGGTGACGACTTGATCGCCGTGTTCGAGCATAACGGCATTCCCGTGCGCTTGACCTCCCGCGAGCGTTGCTGCGGCATGCCGAAGCTCGAACTTGGCGATCTCGACGCGGTCGCGCGTTTGCGGGAAGAAAATATTCCCGTGCTCGCGCAGCTCGCCGGCGAGGGGTGGGACCTGGTCGCACCGGTACCGTCGTGCGTGTTGATGTTCAAGCAAGAGCTGCCGCTGATGTTCCCGGACGATTCGGACGTGCGTCGCGTGAGAGACGCCATGTACGACCCGTTCGAGTATCTGATGCTTCGACACGCGGAAGGAAAATTACGCACCGATTTCAAACAACCGCTCGGGAAGATCGCCTATCACCTGGCGTGTCATTTGCGGGTACAGAACATCGGGCTCAAGACGCGCGATGTCCTATCGCTCGTGCCCGGCACCGAGGTGGAGCCGATCGAGCGCTGCTCCGGACACGACGGCACGTATGCCGTGAAGAGCGAATCTCACGATGTCTCGATGAAGATTTGCCGCCCCGTCGTGGCTCGAGTGCAGTCCGCCGACGCACTTCATTACGCCAGCGATTGTCCGATGGCCGGCCACCAAATCGAGAACGGCCTGCGCGACGGGCGCAAGCCGGAACATCCGCTGTCGTTGTTGCGCAAGGCATATGGAATTTAGCCGGTCCGGTATGTCAAAGCTTAAGCCCGGAGACCTCTACCCGCTCGAAGCGTACGCGCGCTTGCGCCCGCGGTTCCGCGAGCAGGTGATCGCGCACAAGAAGAATCGGCAGCTCGCGATTGGACCGAACGCGATGTTGACTTTCGAGGACCGCCTGACGATGCAGTATCAGATCCAGGAGATGTTGCGGGTGGAACGCATCTTCGAGCCGGAGGGAATAGCCGACGAACTTGATACCTACAATCCGCTCATTCCCGACGGGACGAATTGGAAGGCCACCTTGCTTCTGGAATATCCGGATGCGACGGAACGCCATGCGGCGTTGGCGCGGCTGCGGGACGTCGAATCGCGAGTGTGGGCCGGCGTCGCCGGGCACGACCCGATTTGGGCGATCGCGGATGAAGACCTCGAGCGTAGCAACGAGGCCAAGACGTCGTCGGTGCACTTCTTGCGCTTCGAGCTGACGCGATCGATGATCGATGCGATCAAGCGCGGCGCCGACGTCGCCATCGGCATCGACCACGACGGCTATCGTCATACCATCGATCCCGTGCCGCGCGCGGTGCGCGACGCTATCGCGCAAGATCTGGTCGATCGGTAGCTCGCGTCGGTGCTGACCACCCCGGACGCGGTGTTCTCTCGAATGCGTTGCGTCCCTACGGTATACTGCGCCGCCAATGTTGGGCGGTACGACAAGCATTCCAGAACGCGGTTGTCTCCGCCGCGCCTCGTCAGTCCGTATCGTTAGTCACGGGGGCTGTTCCGACGCCCGTCGGGTATGCGCATGAGTACCGTTTACAATTCCTCTTCGATCGAAGTTCTCACCGGCCTCGAGCCGGTGCGCCGTCGGCCGGGTATGTACACCCAGACCGAGCGTCCGAACCACCTCGCGCAAGAAGTCATCGACAACAGCGTCGATGAGGCCATCGTCGGGTTCGCCAAAAATATCGAAGTCGTTCTCCACGCCGACGGCTCGCTGTCGGTGACCGACGACGGTCGCGGTATGCCGGTCGACAAGCACAAGGGCGAAAAGGTGTCGGGCGTGGAAGTGATTCTCACGAGGCTGCACGCGGGCGCAAAATTTTCCAATAAGAACTACACGTACTCCGGCGGTCTGCACGGCGTCGGCGTGTCGGTCGTCAACGCGCTGTCGAAGAAGCTCGACGTGCGCGTGCGCCGCGACGGCAAGGAATACCGCATGGCCTTCGCCGACGGCCGCAAGACCTCCGAGCTGCGCGCCGCCGGCAGCGTAGGAAAAAACGCCACCGGAACCACGGTTCGGTTCTGGCCCGATCCCAAATTCTTCGACACCGTCAAGTTCAGCGTCCCGCCGTTGAAACATTTGCTGCGCGCGAAGGCCGTGCTCTGCCCGGGATTGCGCGTCACGTTCGAGAACGAGTCCGATAAAAAAGATAACGACGAATGGCGATATAAGGACGGCCTCAAGGAATATTTGCTGGGCGAAATCGGCAACGCGGAAATTATTCCGGCGGCGCCGTTCTGTGGACAGTTCAAAGGCGGCAACGAAGAAGTCGATTGGGCCGCGGTGTGGCTGCCGGACGACGAGCCGGTGCGCGAAAGTTATGTGAACCTGATTCCGACGGTCCAGGACGGCACCCACGTGAACGGCTTTCGCACCGGCCTCACCGAGGCGTTGCGCGAGTTTTGCGAGTTCCGCAATTTACTCCCACGCGGCGTGAAGCTCGCACCGGAAGACGTATGGAGCAAAGCGTGCTACGTGCTGTCGCTCAAGATGCGCGAGCCGCAGTTCACCGGGCAGGTCAAGGAACGGTTGTCCTCACGCGACGCGGCGGCGTTCGTCGGCGGTGTGGCGAAGGACGCGTTCAGCATCTGGCTCGCGCAGCACGTCGCCGACGCCGAGCGGATTGCGCAGCTCGCAATCGCCGCGGCGGAGCTGCGCCTGAAGACCGAGAAGAGAATCGAGCGCAAAAAAATCGGCGCCGGACCGGCGCTGCCGGGAAAGCTCGCGGACTGCAGGTCGCAGGATCTGGCGCGCACGGAATTATTTCTCGTCGAAGGCGATTCCGCCGGCGGCTCCGCCAAGCAAGCGCGCGATCGCGAGTTTCAAGCGGTGCTGCCGTTGCGCGGAAAGATTCTGAACACCTGGGAAGTCGAATCGGCCGAGGTGCTGGGATCGCAAGAGGTGCACGACATCGCCGTCGCGCTCGGCATTGATCCGGGCGCGAACAAGCTCGACAGCCTGCGCTACGGCAAGGTTTGCATCCTCGCGGACGCGGACTCCGACGGCGCGCACATCGCCACACTGCTGTGTGCGCTGTTCGTAAGACACTTTCGCGCGCTCGTCGAGGCCGGGCATGTCTACGTCGCGATGCCGCCGCTTTTTCGTATCGACGTGGGCAAGGATGTCCATTACGCTTTAGACGAGGACGAGAAGAAAGGCGTCTTGGATCGGCTCGAAGCGGAGAAACGCCAAGCCAAGCCGACGATCACCCGCTTCAAGGGACTGGGCGAAATGAATCCGATTCAATTGCGCGAGACGACCATGGACCCGGATACGCGCCGGCTGGTGCAGCTCGCCCTCGGCGACGCGAAGGATACGCACAAACTGCTCGACATGCTGCTCGCGAAAAAGCGCGCGCCCGATCGCAAAGCGTGGCTCGAAAAGAAAGGCGACAAGGCCGAGATACTTTAATGTCGACCATCAGGACCACGATCGATATCGGCGCCTCTCCCGAAACGGTATGGCGGGTGCTGACGCATTTTCCGTCTTATTCGAAATGGAATCCGTTCATCCGCGAAGTTCGCGGCGCCGCCGAGCCAGGCGCGCGCTTGAAGCTGCGCATGCGATTTTCCGGCAAGCGTTCGTATTGGTTTACGGCACGCGTAGTGAAAACGATCCCGGCATCGGAGCTGCATTGGCGCGACAGGTTTCTCTTCGGTGGATTGTTCGATAGCGTGCACGCCTTCATCATCGTTCCGAACGGTGTCATGGGGGTGAAGTTCATCCAGCGCGAAAGCTTTAGCGGGCTGCTCGTGCCGCTGATCCTTCCTTTTGTCGCCAAGAAGAGATCCCGGGGTTTTGAGCGCATGAATGTTGCGTTGAAAAAACTCGCGGAAACAAAACGCTGATGGCTCGGAAGGAAATTCATTCCTCAAAAAAGCGCGGCAAGGTTATCCCGCTGCGCCCGCGCGCGGAAATCGAACGGCTGCCGCTCGCGCAATTCACCGAGAAGGCGTACCTCGACTATTCGATGTACGTCATCCTCGATCGCGCGCTGCCCTTCATCGGCGACGGACTGAAGCCGGTGCAGCGGCGTATTGTTTACGCCATGTCGGAGTTGGGCCTTTCCGCGGCGTCGAAGCATAAAAAATCCGCGCGCACCGTCGGCGATGTGCTCGGCAAGTACCATCCGCACGGCGACACGGCGTGTTACGAGGCGATGGTGCTGTTGGCGCAGCCGTTCAGCTATCGTTATCCGCTGATCGACGGCCAGGGCAACTGGGGCTCGCAGGACGATCCCAAGTCTTTCGCCGCGATGCGTTACACCGAATCGCGCCTCACGCGGTTCGCGCAGTTGCTGTTGAGCGAGCTCGAGCTGGGAACGGTCGAGTGGGTGCCGAACTTCGACGGCACGCTGCGCGAGCCGCGCACGATGCCGGCGCGGCTGCCGCACGTGCTGCTGAACGGCACGACCGGCATCGCCGTCGGCATGGCGACGGACATTCCGCCGCACAATCTGCGCGAAGTGGCGGCGGCGTGCGTGCGGTTGTTGGAGGATCCGAAAGCGACGGTCGCCGATCTGTTGAAGCACGTCAAAGGACCGGACTATCCGACCGAGGCCGAGATCATAAGTCCGCTGGCGGAGATCAAAGCGATCTATCAGACCGGCATCGGCTCGACCCGCTGCCGGGCGAAGTGGGAGCGCGAAGACGATGACATCATCATCACCGCCCTGCCGTATCAAGTGTCGGGCTCGAAAGTGATCGAGCAGATCGCGCAGCAGATGCAGCAGAAGAAACTGCCGATGGTCGAGGATCTGCGCGACGAGTCCGATCACGAGAACCCGACGCGCCTCGTCATCGTGCCGCGCTCTAACCGCGTCGATCCAATCGAGCTGATGAATCACCTGTTCGCAACGACCGATCTCGAGCGCACCTATCGCGTCAACATGAACATGATCGGCGTCGATGGCCGCCCGCGTGTTTATAACTTGCGCGATCTGCTCGCCGAGTGGCTCGACTTGCGCATCGAGACCGTGCGCCGGCGTTTGCAGTATCGGCTCGATAAAGTCGAAGCTCGCCTGCATATCCTCGCGGGCTTGCTCATTGCGTATCTCAATCTCGATGACGTCATCAAGATTATCCGCCGCGAGGAAGAACCGAAACCGGTGCTGATGAAGCGCTTCAAGCTCACGGAGCTGCAAGCCGAGTCGATACTCGAAACGAAATTGCGCCACCTCGCGAAGCTCGAAGAGATGAAAATCAAGGGCGAGGAGAACGAGCTCAAGCGCGAGCTGAAAGATCTGCAGAAGATGCTCGGCTCGAAAAAATTACTGCGTGAGCGCGTGCGCGACGAAATCATCAAAGACGCCGAGGAGTTCGGCGATCCGCGCCGCTCGCAATTCAAGGAGCGCGAAGCCGCGAAAGCGATCGACGTGACTCAGCTCGTGCCGGTCGAACCCGTTACCGTCGTGCTGTCGGAGAAGGGTTGGGTGCGCGCGGCGAAGGGCCACGACGCCGATGCACGCGCGCTCGACTACAAGTCCGGCGACGCGTTCCTGCAGGCGGCGAACGGCAAGACCAACCAGCTCGCGGTTTTCCTCGACTCGACCGGCCGCAGCTACACATTGCCCGCGCACGAGTTCCCGTCCGCCCGCGGCCACGGCGAGCCGCTCGCATCGAGCCTCAACCCGCCGCCCGGCGCTTCGTGGTCGGGCGTGCTCATGGGCGAGCCAACCGATCTCTACGTGCTCGCGTCCGACGCCGGTTACGGTTTCATCGCGCCGCTCTCCGAGCTCATCACCGACCGCCGCGCCGGCAAGGCGGTATTAAAAGTACCGGCCGGCGCCAAGGCCGTGCCCCCGCAACGCGTCGAGAGTCCCAAGGAAGACTGGCTCGCCGCCGTCACCAACACCGGACACCTACTGATATTTCTCGCCGGCGAGTTGCCGAAGATGGAAAAGGGCAAGGGTAACAAAATCATCAACGTGTCGCGCAAGAAAGTCGTGAGCCGCGACGAATACGTCGTCGGCATCGCCGTATTCAAGGAAGGCGACGCGCTGTTGCTGCGCACCGGCAAGGGCGAGCTGTTGCTGAAGGCGGGCGACAAGGTCGACCACTACGTCGCCGAGCGCGCGTTGCGCGGATTGAAGCTGCCGAAAGATCATCAGCAAGTGCGCTCGATCGAGCGCGTGCCGAAGAAGTCGTAGCGAGCGCGGACCATGGCGTACTACGCGCTCAAGCTCCTCATCTCCGCGATTCTCATCGTCGCGATCTCCGAGATCGCCAAGCGCAGCAGCTTCATCGGCGGATTGATCGCGTCGCTGCCGCTGGTTTCTATCCTCGCATTCGTTTGGTTGTACGTCGAAACGAAAAATCTAGAGAGAATCACCGCGCTTTCCTACAGTATCTTTTGGCTGGTGCTGCCGTCGTTGTCGCTTTTTGTCGCTCTTCCATACCTGCTCAAGAAAACGGAAAATTTCTATCTCGGTCTCGGCGCATCCATCGCGATCATGTTGGTACTTTATGCCGTGATGGTACTGGCGCTGAGGCGGTGGAACATCGAGCTGTAAGATTGCTTTTTCCGTCCGTTCCAGAAAAGAGCTTGCTTAGCCAAGGGAGGACACATGGCCGTCGAACTCACCGCACTGATCCCAGCTTTCAGAACTCCGGTGCAAACGCTGCTCGACAACTGCCGCGGGCGTGGCGTCGAGATGCGACCGTACTTCACCATCCGCACTCCGTTAGAGCAAGCGAAGCTCTGGCGCCAATCGCGATCGCGCCAAGAGATCGAGCAAAAGCTCGACGAGCTGCGCCGCGCCGGCGCGGAATTTTTAGCGCACTGCATCGAAAGCATCGGCCCCCAACACGGCGATCCCGTGACGAACGCCTTGCCGGGCTATTCCTGGCACCAATGGAACGAAGCCGTCGATTGCTTCTGGGTCGTCAACGGTAAATCGGAATGGTCCACGCAAAAGCTAGTGAACGGCATCAACGGGTATAAGGTTTACGCGGAAGAAGCCGTCAAGCTGAATCTTAATGCGGGCGGTTTATGGAAGAAGCTCAAAGACTGGCCGCATGTCCAGCAGCGTCCCGACGCGAGTCCGGCGACGACGATGTCGTTGCGGGAGATTAATGAGGGGATGAGGGAACGGTTCGCGACATAATCTATCCCCTCTCCCTCCGGGAGAGGGGCGGGGGTGAGGGAAGCGGTTGTTCGCGCTCCGCGCGCGTTGTCGATGTAATAAATTTTGGCGATTATGCACTACTTGACGGAACGAGCCGCAAAACATTAAAGTGGCTCGGACAGGCCGGTATTATTGTTCTAGTCCTGGTATTCGTAGTCGGGGTGATTAATAGGGTTAAAACGTCCGGTCTTGGAATCGAACTGTCGCAAGAAAGCAGTGTTCCTAGTCGTACCAACTTGGTCTTCGTACTCAATGAATCCGAGCAAAAGGACGCCGCTGTTATCGTCAAGACTGTTAAGCGTAACAACCTGGTTGCGAGCCCTGCCATAGCCAAGAAGGAAGCCCAACTGTCCCTGCATATCCGGCGGCGGTACATGCAAACGGCCCATCCATTGGCCGCTTTTGAGAGTTTTTCCAACGGGTATCGATGGGCCGTATGGTGGTATAGCACGGAGATTTTCCGTTTGCGTCGGCAACCACACGCTTTCGCTAACCGAAACTATTTTTGCCGGACTGTCCCCTACGTTGTAGATGAAGTATTGAATGCCATACATGTTCTTGTCTTCAAGGCGGGATATTTGCCGGACGATAAGCCGAGGTCTGTGGGCGGAGAAAAATTCTTTGCGCGCAGTGTCGGCGCTTTCCTTGGCGGCTTCAGCGGCGATATTGGCAACGCGAAGCGATTCCTTCATATCTTCAGCTTGTTTGACGGCGAGAGCTTGCAAGCCGGTGGTAGCACGCCAGAGAGTGCCAGTAAAAATAGCGATGGCGACACTCGAAAGGACGATGAGAAACGGTTCGTGTCTACGAACAATCCCATCGATAAAGTCGAAGCTCTTAGTCAAGACAGAAAGAACAGGGCCATTGAAACTTTCTTTCTCACAGTCGGTTTTATTGTCGGATTGGCATATTTCATTAACAGAGTAAGGAGGGATACCAAAAAAATTCGTTCCATCAATGATCGTGAGAATAAGAATCCCCCAAGCGAGCATTAACCATGCGCGACGAGTCATTTCTAGCAGCCCTTTATCGCCGACCCGAAAATATCGGGATTCTTGCGGTTGTTATAGCGAAACTGAAACTCGGCAATGTAGAGCGGCAGATACTTCTTGCTTACCTTGTGGTACGTCCCGACCACACCACGTTTGAAGATCGACCAGAAGCCTTCAATTGTGTTCGTGTGGATCGCACCGACCACATACTGACCGAGCGCGTGATTGATCGTGGCATGCGGGTACTCGCTACCGAGTTTCCGATAAGCCGGCCATTGGTCCGTTACCAGCAAGCTAACCTTGTCGGAAACCGTAGCGCGAACAAACCGCGTCAGTGTCTCGGTGTCGATGCCATCGATAACCTTGGCAACGACTTTGCCGCCGCGCTTGATCGCTCCCGCGACCGGAACCTTGCCGTAAGACGTACTACCGCGTCCGCCGCCACTACCAGGGCCACGCTTGTCCTTGTGCCGGTTCTTGACTTTGCCACCTACGAACATTTCGTCCACTTCGACGATACCGAGCAAACGGCGAAAGTGTTTGTCCTGCAATCCGACGCGGATGCGGTGACACATCGACCATGCCGTACGGTAAGAACCCGTTCCGATCACGCGATGCACTTGGAGAGCGGAAACGCCCTTCTTGCTGGTCAGCATCATATGGATGACCTGGAACCAAATACGCAGGGGATAGTTGGTGTTCTCGAAGATCGTGCCGACGAGGACCGAGAAGCGATAAGCGTGCCCCTCGGCACACTCGATGCACTCCCACTTAAACGGCATCGTCGAAAGCTCGTAGATTTTTTTGCTACCGCACCGAGGGCAGGAAATTTCATCCGGCCAGCGATGGTCCCGCAAGTAGACCTTGCAGGCGTCCTCGTCGGGGAACAATTGCTCGAATTGCCGGAGGGTTAATTGATGAATGACTTTCTTGGGTCTGGCCATGGTTGTCCTCCCTATGATGGGAAGGACTATACAGGGCTAGATTGTATCCGTCAAGTAGTGCATAATCGCCGTAATAAACATAAGAGTCTGGATTCCCGCTTTTGCGCACTACTGTCCGGAATATTTTTGCGAAACGATGAAAAGAGGTTGCGAATCTCGGTGTTTTGGGTGAAAACCCTGAGCGCCAACTCAACAGTCGAGATCCACAACCCATGTACAGCATAAGCCGTTT
>JBGPKL010000064.1:0-20699 GCA_041485885.1 Sulfurifustaceae bacterium | reverse complement strand
GCTTAAGCACGCGCTACGCGCACACGCTCTCGCTCCTCGTGAAGGTCGGGGATAAGGTCCATCGAGGGGACGCGATCGCGCTCGTGGGGAGCTCGGGGCGCTCGACGGGGCCGCATGTGCATTTTGAGGTGTTGAAGGACGGCCACGCAGTGAATCCCGCGCGCTACTTGCGGCCGTCGTCCTTTACCGTCGCCAAGAATTCCTAGTCTCTCGATTCCCCGTCGTACCCGTTAACATGATGCGGTGAACGATGTCACCGCGAACCTCGCGCGCATCCGCGAAACAATTGCGTCCGCAGCGCGGAGCGTCGGTCGTGCGCCGAGCGACATAAAGCTGGTCGCCGTCACGAAAGGTCATTCCGTTAGCTCGCTGGAAGTCGCGCTAGCGGCCGGTCAGCGCGTGTTCGGCGAAAACACCATGCAAGAGTCGGTCGAAAAAATTTCGCACTTCGCCGGGCTAGGGGTCGAGTGGCATTTCATCGGCCACTTGCAATCGAACAAAGCGAAGCTTCTACCGGCTAACTTTCCGTGGATACATTCGCTCGATAGCGTAAACCTCGCCCGGCGCTTGTCCCGATTGGCGTCGGACAAAAACGCGCCGGTCGATGCGCTGATCGAAGTCAACATCACGAGCGATCCCGCTAAACACGGTGTCGATCCCGCGAAGATTTTTCCCATGCTTGACCAGCTGTTGAACGATAAACTTGCCGGTATACGTCTGCGCGGGCTCATGACCATCGGTCCTTATCCAGCCACCGAATCGGACAGTCGCTCGACCTTTGCGGCGCTACGCCGGCTTCGCGACGAGTGCGCCGCGCGTTTCGCGCTGCGCGACTTCACCGAGCTTTCAATGGGCATGAGCAGCGATTACATTCCGGCAATCAAAGAGGGAGCGACCTTGCTGCGCATAGGGACCGCTATATTCGGCGAACGCGACTACCCGAAATGACGGCGAGGACAAAACGGCTTGCGTACGTCTGGGGCGCCGCCATTCTCCTCGCCTTGTTGTCTATAGGCTGCGCGAAGCGCGAAGATCCGGAGCAACGGATTCGTGGGCTGATCGGCAAGGCCGAACAGGCGGTCGAGAAGAAGGAGATCGCCGAGCTGCGCGGTTATATATCCGAACGATACGCCGACGAGGACGGACGCGATCGGCGCGCCATCGAGGGAATCTTGCGTCTCTACGTGTTGCGCCACGACGCGATACATCTACTGACGCGCATCGACAGCGTCGCGTTCCCGCAGCCCAAGCGAGCGAAGGCCGTTGTTTACGTCGCCATGGCGGGACGACCCATCGCCGCGAGCGACGACCTGCGCTCCTTCAACGCCAACTTGTATCGCTTCGAGCTCGAATTCGCGGAGGAAGGAAAACAATGGCGAGTAGCACGCGCCGCGTGGCGTCCCGCGGAACCTGTCGATTTCATTCGTTGAAGATCACCCCCTCTCCCCATGCGGGAGAGGGGCTGGGGGAGAGGGGTGATAGTAGTCGAGTCGTTTTCTCCCCCTCTCCCTGTCCCTCTCCCGCAAGGGGAGAGGGTACTCACGGCGAGGCCTTGATAAGTCATTTGACGAACTAAGGGACGAAACCATGCTCAAGCTCTACGACAATCTTTCTTCAGGTAACGGCTATAAGGCTCGGCTGCTTCTCCATCAGCTCGATATTCCTTACACGCGAATCGAGCTCGATATCGACAAGCGCGAGACGCGTAAACCCGACTTTCTCGCCAAGAATCCTAACGGGCGCATTCCGACGCTCGAATTGGAAGACGGGACGTATCTGCCCGAATCGAATGCGATCCTCTTTTATCTTGCCGAAGGCACGCCGTTCCTTCCCACCGAACGACTCGCGCGCGCCCACGTGTTGCAATGGATGTTCTTCGAGCAATACAGCCACGAACCGAATATCGCCACATCGCGTTTCTGGCTCACGCACGGTTTCGAGATCACGCCCGAGCGCAAAATGATGCTGGAGGCGAAGAAGAAAGGCGGCAACGACGCGCTCGCCGTCATGGAACAGCACCTGGCGCGGCGGCAGTATTTCGTCGCGGAGCGCTACACCATTGCCGACATCGCACTCTATGCCTATACACACGTCGCCGAGGAAGGCGGTTTTCCGCTCGCACCCTACGCGGCGATTCGTGCTTGGCTCGCGCGCGTCGCGTCGCAGCCGCGGCATATTCCGATCACACGCGGGTGATTTGCTCTCAGGTTCGCGGATCGGCCGTCTACTTCGTTGACGCCCTAGCGGACAGATACGCGCCGATCACGATCAGCGCGCCGCCGACCCACTCCTTGCCACTGACGGTTTCATCCGTTAACAGCTGCTGTGAAATCGCGCCGGCAACCAGCTCCACGAACGTAATCACCGCCGAGCGATAAACGGGAAGGTGGGTAACGCCGTACTGAATCAGCAGCGTCATCGCCAGAATTCCAAAAATCCCCAGCATGACGGCGCCGCTGAATGTCGCGAGCGATATTTGCGGAACCGGTGCACCGAAGAGCGCGATCATGGCGAGCGCTATCGCCGTCACGCCGCTCCACACGCAGAAAACCTTAGCGGCAATCGACGCATCCTGCGCCGCACGCGTAGCGATGTTCGAAAGCGCGAACGCGAGCCCGGAGCTGAGCGCGAACCAATCGGCTTTGGACGCAGGCCAAGGAACGCCGCTCGCGGGGTTCCACAGCATGACGAGCGCACCGGTCATGGCGATCGCCAGGCTCGCGAACGCCGTGCGCGAGATGCGCTCGCCGAGGAACCACCGCCCCATCACCGTCGCCCAAAGCGGCGAGAGATAAAACAGCAACAGCACACGCAGTATGTTGCCTCCGAGCACGGCCTCGACGAACGCGATGTTGGTCCAGCCCGCGGACAGCATGAGCACGGCGAGCCAACCGGGCGAGCGCGCCAACTGTGGAATGGAGCGGAACAAAAAAGGAAAGGTCGCGACGAGCGCCACGCTGTAGATCGTCAGCGTCAGCCACACACCCTGGAGCCCGCGGTCCTCGATCAGGCGCATCGGGTACCATACGACGCCCCAGAGAATCGCGCCGAGAAAAACCGCCGCCGACGGATAGAAAGACTGCGCTCGGTTGGAGGACATTGCCGGCTGGCTTATACTTCCGTTTCCCTAGATACCATCGCCTTCATGAACGCGCGGCTTGCCGGTTTACATTCTTACCCGTTTCAAAAACTGACCGCGCTGCTCGACGGTGTCACCCCGCCTAAGGACAAGTCACCTATTCGGCTGTCGATCGGCGAGCCGCAGCATGCCGCACCGGCTTTTGTTTTGGAAGCGCTGGCGAAAAACCTGGCGGGTCTTTCGATGTATCCGGCGACCAAGGCGTCACCCGAGCTGCGTCGCAGCATTGCTAGCTGGGCCAACCGGCGCTTTAAGCTCGATCGCACGCCGCTCGATCCTGAGCGGCACGTCCTCCCGGTCGCCGGAACTCGCGAGGCGCTCTTCTCGATCGCGCAAGCCACGATAGACCCGAACGCATCGCGCTCGGCGATTGTCCTGATGCCCAATCCGTTTTATCAGATATACGAAGGCGCGGCGCTGCTCGCGGGCGCGCAGCCGCACTATGTGAACACGGTGGAAGAGAACGGCTATCGCATGGATTTCGCCGCCGTCCCCGAGCATGTCTGGCGGCAAATGCAACTCGTGTACTTGTGTTCGCCCGGTAACCCGACGGGCGCGGTCATGAAAGCGGAAGACTGGAAACAAGTCATCGAGCTGTCGCAGCGCTACGGCTTCCTTATCGCGTCGGACGAATGCTATTCCGAAATCTACTTCGACGAAGCTCACCCTCCCATTGGCCTCTTACAAGCGGCGCAGAGCGCCGGGGTCAGTGACTACAAGAATTGTCTCGTGTTTCATTCGCTTTCAAAGCGCTCCAATTTGCCGGGGCTACGCTCGGGATTCGTGGCCGGGGATCCCGCCGTCATCGAACAGTATTTTCAGTACCGCACGTACCAAGGCTGCGCCTTGCCTCCGCCGACCCAGGTAGCGAGCATCGCCGCGTGGGACGATGAGACCCATGTGCGACAAAACCGCACGCAGTACCGCGCCAAGTTCGAAGCGGTGCTGGAAATACTGCAAGGCGTCTTACCTGTTAGCTGGCCCGACGCGAGCTTTTACTTGTGGCCGCAGACACCGATCGACGACTGCACGTTTGCACGCGACCTCTATGCCCGCGAGAACGTGCTGGTGCTACCGGGCAGTTACCTTTCGCGCGAGGCGGACGGAACGAACCCGGGAGCAAGACGCTTGCGGATAGCATTGGTAGCGCCTCTTGAAGAGTGCGTTTCTGCGGCGAAGCGCATCCGTCACTACGTCGAGTCAATATAGAAACATTGAGAAACTGCATGAGCGATATAGAAAAAATAATTACCGACGCTTACGAGAACCGCGCTGCCCTCTCTCCGAAGAAAGCGCCGGCGAGGATCAAGCAAGCGGTGGAAAAAGCGGTTGCCATGCTCGATGCGGGCAAAGCGCGGGTGGCGGAGAAGCGCGACGGCCACTGGATGGTCAACGAATGGCTCAAGAAAGCGGTATTACTTTATTTCCGTTTACACGATAACGCGCCCATGCGAGGCGGACATACCAATTACTGGGATAAAGTGCCGACTAAGTTCGGGCGCTACAAGCCACAGGACTTTCGCAAAGGCGGATTCCGCGTGGTGCCCCCGGCGATAGTGCGCCGCGGCGCTTATGTGGCGCCGGGCGTCGTGCTCATGCCTTCTTTTGTGAACATCGGAGCCTATGTCGACGAGGGGGCGATGGTGGACACTTGGGCAACCGTGGGATCTTGCGCGCAGATCGGCAAGAATGTGCATCTCTCGGGAGGTGTAGGCATCGGCGGCGTGCTCGAACCGCTACAGGCGACACCGACTATCATTGAGGACAATTGCTACATCGGCGCCCGCTCGGAGGTCGTCGAAGGGGTAGTCGTTGAAACCGGCTCCGTTATCTCCATGGGGGTTTACATCACCCAGAGCACGCGCATTTACAATCGCGCCACCGGCGATATCAGTTACGGGAGAATCCCCGCCGGCTCGGTAGTCGTCTCCGGGAGTTTGCCGTCCGCAGATGGAAAGTACAGCTTGTATTGCGCCGTCATCGTCAAGCAGGTCGATGAACGAACCCGCAGCAAGGTCGGGATCAACGAGTTGCTGCGCGATGTTTGACAATCCCGAATCGGCCAAGTCCAATTGCGAATTTCTTGTATATGCGACAGCCTATTAAGGCGATGATCGACAAAACGCTTGAGCTAGCTAAGGAGCTGATACGCCGCCCTTCGGTGACCCCACGGGACGAAGGCTGCCAAGAAATCCTGGCGACACGACTCGCAGCCGTTGGCTTCGATGTCGAGCGTCTACGTTTCGGCGACGTCGACAATCTCTGGGCGCGGCATGGCAAGGCGGCGCCGCTCATCGTATTCGCCGGGCACACCGACGTGGTCCCGCCGGGGCCGTTGGATTCCTGGCAGAGCGATCCGTTCACCCCGACGGTGCGGGACGAGCACCTCTACGGCCGCGGCGCCGCCGACATGAAAAGCTCGCTCGCCGCGTTCGTTGTTGCGATCGAAAATTTCGTCGCGCGCCATCCCGACCATCCGGGGAGCATCGGCGTGCTCTTCACGTCCGACGAAGAAGGCCCGTCGATCAACGGCACGGCGAAGGTCATGGAGTGGCTGAAGAGCCGTGGGATTGCGATTCAGTACTGCTTGATCGGCGAGCCGAGCTCGTCCCAGACGCTCGGCGACACCATGAAAAACGGCCGCCGCGGGTCGCTGCACGCGCGCGTCGTGGTACATGGCGTACAAGGACATGTGGCCTATACGCGCACAGGCGACAACCCGATCCATGCGCTCGCCCCGGCGCTCGCGGAATTGGTTCAAACCGTCTGGGACCGCGGCAATAAAGACTTCCCGCCGACGAGCTTCCAGATCTTGAACCTTCATGCCGGAACCGGGGCCGAGAACGTCGTGCCCGGTTCGCTCGACCTGCACTGCAACTTTCGCTTCTCTACCGCGACGACGGAAAGCGAGCTGCGCGAACGTCTAGAGGCTATTCTCAAACGGCACCAAGTGAACTACACCCTCCGTTGGACGTTGTCCGGCCGACCGTTCCTGACTCAGCACGGTGCGCTGACTACGGCGGCTCGCCGCGCGGTGCGCGAAGAACTAGGAATCGAGCCGAAACTTTCGACGGATGGCGGAATCTCGGACGGTCGGTTTATCGCGCCGGCCGGCGCGGAGGTGATCGAGCTTGGCCCGGTGAACGCGACGATCCACAAGATCGACGAATGCATCGCCCTCAAGGAGCTACCGCGGCTGACCCAGGTCTATGGCCGATTGCTTGACATACTTTTGCTCGACGGATCATGATTTTGTGCGCCATGTTTGCCTGTTGATCTAGACTGGCGATCGGACTCGGCATGTCACATAGACCGCTATAATTCGGGGAGGGTGAGCAAACCGATCATGCACAGCGCGGCAATGTTTGTCATCCCGCATCCTTTGACAACTTCCCCCCTTCGCGCTTCGGAGAGGTTCGCCTCGGCGTGAAAACTACTATGCACATCGCGATGAGCGGTTTGACGCATCCAGGTCGCGTCCGCGGGGAAAACGAAGACTGTATCGTTACGCGCTCGGAGCTGGGACTCGCGGTGCTCGCCGACGGCATGGGGGGTCATCAGGCGGGTGAAGTGGCGAGCCGCATGGCCGTGGATCTCATCACCCAGCATCTCGCCCAACCTAGCATGGTCGCGGCTCGAAAAGCGCTGGATCGGTCACCGGACATCGCGGAGGCGATTCACAAAGCGAACGCCGCCATCTACGAAGCGGCGCAGGCGCGCCCCGACTATAAAGGCATGGGCTCGACGGTGGTGGTCGTGATTTTCAGCGGCGATAAGCTTTGCGTCGGGCACGTCGGCGACTCTCGCCTGTACCGATTACGCGCGGGGGCGATAGAGCAGATCACCAAGGACCACTCGGTCGTGCAGGAATTGGTCAACCGCGGGCTCTTCACGCCGGAGGAAGCGCGCCAGTCGCTCGCCAAAAATCTGGTGACGCGCGCGCTCGGGGTCGATCCGACCATCGAGGCCGAAACGGCGGCGGCCAATGTGCAGCCGGAGGATTTGTATTTGCTTTGCTCCGACGGTCTTACCGACGTCGTGAGCGATGAGCAGATTACGGAAATACTGCGCCGTGACGGCCGCGACTTGAATGCAGCGGCGCGACTACTCATCGAGCGCGCGAACGAACAAGGAGGGCCGGATAATATTTCGGTGATCCTGGTGCGCGCGAGCGACAGTTCAGGGAACGCGTGAGCAGTCGGTTGGGGTGGGAGCACAGAGAATGGCCAAGCTAATCGTCAAACTCAACAACGAAGTGGTCGATCATATCGACCTCAAGCAGGGCGACATGAAGGTCGGCCGCAAACCCGGTTGCGAGATCGTGCTCGACAATCTTGCCGTGAGCGGCGAGCACGCGAATATCTTCACCATCGGCGACGATTCGTTCATCCAGGACTTAAACAGCACCAACGGAACGTTCATCAACAACAAGCGGGTCGCGAAGCATCACCTGCGCAACGGCGATACCATCGGCATCGGCCAGCATTCGCTGGTCTATCTGCACGAGTCGACGCACGCCTCCCCGGGCAACGCTGATGATTTCGCGAAGACCGTCGTCATCAGCCCCGCACCACCGTCCGTTGCTCCCGCTGCGAAACCGGAGGCCGCCGCGCCAGCGGCCCCGGAGGCGCCGTTCGGTCCAAGCGACCGCCAAGTCGCGGCGCTCTTCATATTGAACAGCGGCAAGCGCATCGAGTTGACCAAGACGGTTACCAACCTTGGAAAAACCGGCCGTCCGGCGGGAATTATCACCCGTACCGGAGACGGTTTTATGCTGCGCTCGGCGAACGAAGCGGACAAACCCAAGCTGAATGGAAGAACGGTCAACGACAGCGGATCGAAACTGCGGAACGGCGACGTCATCGAAGTCGCGGGGACGCGGTTGCAGTTTTATTTGAAGTAGTTTTATTACGTTCCCCTTCCTCCTCACATCCTCTCTCCCTCCTAGGAGAGGGAAGACCCAGGAGAACAGCACTTATCGTGGGTGTAGTTGCTGTTGAAGTTGTACTTGTTGTTGTTCTTGGGTCCCCGTAGGGCGTATCCCGAGCACCGGACGCTTTGGGCAAAAGCCCGAAGGGGAGCGGGTTGGGATACCCGCTCCCGAAGCACAGTACAGGGACGTGCTGTGATTCGGCGCCGGCCCAAAGCGGAGGAGCGCAAGGGATGTTCGCGCCCTGTCGGGGGGTCCTTCTCTTTGCGTACTTTCTCTTGGACAAGCAAGAGAAAGTACGCCGACCGCGGTTCGGGAACCGCAAGTACAATTTATTAGGACTCGACGAGCGAGCGCCCGAAGGGCGTTCCAACTATCCCAACAGCTCCAACACCTCATTCAACCGCCGAACCGAAATAAGCTCGATGTCCACGTCATGCTTCTTCGGCAGATTCGCCGCCGGCAACGCGACGCGCTTGAATCCGAGCTTCGCCGCCTCGCGGATGCGCTCTTGTCCGCGCGCGACCGGGCGCACTTCGCCGGCGAGCCCGATCTCGCCGAACACGACGAGGTCCTTGCCGAGCGGACGATTGCGCAGACTGGAATACGTCGCGGCGACGATGGCCAGATCCGCGGCGGTTTCTTGGACGCGCACGCCACCGACGACGTTCACGAACACGTCTTGATCGTACGTCGTCACGCCCGCGTGGCGATTCAGCACGGCGAGCAACATCGCCAAGCGGTTCCCATCGAGGCCGACGCAGACGCGCCGCGGATTCGCCAGATGGCTGGCGTCAACCAGCGCCTGTACTTCGACTAGCAACGGCCGCGTGCCTTCCTGCGTCGCGAGCACGACGCTCCCGGGAATCGCGTCGCCTTGGCGACTCAAGAACATCGCCGAGGGATTGCCGACCTCGCGCAATCCGGTATCCGTCATCACGAACACGCCGATCTCGTTCACCGCGCCGAAACGATTTTTGATAGCACGCACGATGCGAAACTGGCTGCCGATGTCACCCTCGAAATAGAGCACCGCGTCCACCATATGCTCCAGCACGCGCGGGCCGGCGAGCGTGCCTTCCTTCGTAACGTGCCCGACGAGAAAGAGCGCGGTTCCGGTGCTCTTGGCATAGCGCACGAGTTGCGCCGCCGATTCGCGCACTTGCGCGACGCTGCCGGGAGCGGACTGCAAGGTATCGGTGTAAACCGTTTGGATGGAATCGAGCACGATGACTTGCGGACGCTCTAACCGCGCGCACGCGATGACGTCCTCCACGCGATTTTCGGTCAGCACCCGCAGTCGCTCGGCGGCATCGCCGACCCGCGGGCCGACCACGCCGAGACGCTGCGCGCGCAACGCGATCTGATCCGCCGACTCTTCCCCGCTCACGTACAGCACGCGCGCGGTGCGCCCGATCTCCGCCATCGTTTGCGTGAGCAAGGTCGACTTACCGATACCGGGATCGCCGCCGATCAGCACGACCGAGCCCGGCACCAGGCCACCGCCCAGAACGCGATCGAGCTCGGCAACACCCGTTCCGAGACGAGTAATGCCCTCCGGCCTGATGCCGCCGAGCGACTGCGCCGACGTGCTCGCCGCCGACACATTGCCGCGCCGCCCGCGCGACGCCGGCGCGGCAAGCGCGGTCTCCATGAGCGCGTTCCACGAACCGCACGACGGGCACTGGCCCGCCCACTTCGGCGATTGCGCGCCGCAGTCGTTGCAGACGTAGACCGATTTGACGCGGCTCACGCGGGCGCGCTGCCGGCAGGGACGCGCGGAATGCGCTTCGCGAGTTGACAAAAGAGTTCGTAGCTGATGGTACCCGCACGCGCCGCGACTTCATCCGCCGGCAACCCCTCTCCCCACATCACGACGGTATCGCCGATCTTCGCCTGCGGTTGGGTGCGCAGATCGAGCGTGATCATATCCATCGCCACGCGTCCCACGATCGGCACGCGCTTGCCGTTGAGAAGCACCGGGGTACCGGCCGGCATGCGGCGCGGATAGCCGTCACCGTAGCCGATCGCAGCGACACCGATCGGCATGTTCTCCGGACAATGAAACTCCGGACCGTACCCGATAGGGTCACCCTTCTTTCGCTGCGCCACGGATATCAGCTCGGTCGTCAGCGCCATCACCGCGCGCAGATTGAACGTCCGCGCCGCGGCGCCGATCTGCGGGTCACCGCCGTACAACATAATGCCGGGCCGCACCCATTCGAAGTGCGACGCCGGCCACGCGACGATCGCCGCGGAATTCGCGAGACTCCGTTCGAGATTCGCACCGGCGACGGTCGAACCGAAAATATCGAGCTGTGCTTGCGTCGCCGCCTGGTTCCGCGGATCGTCGGCGCAAGCGAAGTGCGACATCACCCGGATCTCGCGGACGTTGCGACTCGATTTCAAGCGCTTCAGAACTTCGGCAAACGCCGTGGGCGGAAAACCGAGGCGATGCATCCCGGTGTCGATCTTTATCCACACGGAGAGCGGGCGCTTGAGTTTCGCACCTTCCAGCGCACGTACTTGCGCTTCATCGTGAATCACCGGAGCTAAATCATGCTCCGCCAACAAAGGTAGTTCGTCCGCTACGAAAAAGCCCTCCAACAGGCAGATAGGCTTAGTAACGCCCTCCTGTCGCAACACCAACCCCTCTTCCGCGCTCGCGACTCCGAAAGCGTCCGCGTCATCAGCGAGGGTCGTTGCGACCCACACCAGGCCATGACCGTAGCCGTTGGCTTTCACGATCGCCATAACGCGAGCACGCGGGGCACGTCGACGAACCTCGGCGAGATTGTGGCGTAGCGCTTGCGTGTCGACGATCGCGCGTGTAGGACGAGTCATGGGGCGCATTATAACGGGTAATGCGAACTTGCCGACGTAACTTTCAGATCGGACGCTTCTCAGTGTTTGGGGGACTTCAAGGGCTACGCTCGCTCAAGAATCAAACGGTCCGAAAATCGCCAGGCAGGTCAAAATCCTTAGAAATCCGTTTCGATGTCGTTGCCTCCGATTTTCTGTTCGCCATCACTTCGCCACGAGAACAAGACAACCGACAAATCGTCACTTCGTACTCAACGTTTATGTACGTCGTGATAGACCAACATCGCCACGAGCCGTTGCTCCCGGGCGTTGTCGAAGCCGCACGTGGCGGTAAATTTCTTTGGATTCTCGTAAGTACCGAAGAGCATGTCCCACCAAACGATGTCGCCGTAATTGTTCTTGTGCCGCTTGTGCTGATGGTGAATGCGATGCATCTCCGGGCGCTGGAAGAAGTAGCCGATCCAGCGCGGCGTCGTGATGTTGGTGTGATAGAAGAATTCGCCGAGCGCCGTGCAGGCGGTGTAGACCGCGCCGCCCTCGAGGGACAAGCCGAGAAGCGTGTAGACGAGGAGGCTCCCGATGATCGAATTCAAGATCATCTCGCCCGGGCGTTTGTAGAATGACGTGATGACCTCGATCCGCTGCGGACTGTGATGGATCTGGTGAAACGCGCGCCACAGGAACGCGACCTCATGCCGCCACCGGTGCCACCAATAGAAGACGAACGTCGCGATGAAGTAAGCGAGCAAGCCGCCAACAACGGGTCCGACGCTCTCCGCGAGCGCGAACACCGACCAAGACGACAACCAACGCTCCCACGTAATACCCGCCACCAGGACGACGCCTAGCTGCACACCGTTGACGAGCACGACGCGTACCGGCCAGGTTCTGACCTTCGGCAGGCGCCAGCCCGGCACCACGCGTTCGAGCACAAAGCAGAAAATGAAAACGGCAAATATCAGCTTGAGCATGCAAGCACCTCGGTCGTGTCACATCCCGTTACGCGGCGGGTTACGCGGTGCTAACCGCTGCGTGATGACGTTGCCGAACCCATCGTAGGCATATTGGGTGATCGGATTCATCGTCAGCCCTTCACCTTCATTGCCTTGAGAAATCGATCAACTACCCATCCAAGGATGTACGCTAGCAGCGCGTACTGGACCAAACCGAAAATAAACAGCAATACCAGGTCGACAAGAATGTTTGGCCTACCGTTGTCAAACCAGTCTGCGAGTGCACTCGAAACGATAGCAGCGATGGACGAAGCCGGTATGGTGAAAATAGCGATCAGCCATGCAGCGTCAAAGAGAGTTTTCGCTTTTAGAAAAAAACAAAAAGCGGCTACATACAGTACGGCAGTAACAACTACAAGTTTTAGTTTCATTGTCTTCCATGGTGATGGATTGAAACGCCGATTGCCAAAACTTATCTGCGCGGCAATTTTGTAAGTCACCGTACGCGCGGCGCACGCTACGCTTACTTACGTGAATCTCAATGCTTTGACAAATCGATCAATTGCCCATCCAAAGACGTACGCTAACAGCGCGTACTGTGCCAAACCGAAAACAAACAACATCGTCAAGTCGATAAGAATGTGCTTGTGACCATTTCCAAACAAACTTGCCAACAATCTTGAAATAAAGTCTGCGATGAGCGAAGCCGGTATGGTAAAGGTGGCGATCAGCCACGCAGCTTCAAAGAGAGTCCTGGCGGTTAGAAAAAAACAAAAAGCGGCTACGTACAGTATGCTGGCAACGATTGCTAGTTTAAGTTTCATATGAAGCAAAAGACTAATTGCAGATCCGGATCGAAACAGATCAGCGCTATGGTTCCAACTTAAACGACGACTTCAACTGTAAATCTGTCGCCCGCAAGACGTCCTTAACAATAACCACTACCCGCCACTCGCCAACCGGATCGTTTGATTCTCCGAAGAATTTAAGAACCGGGGCCGCTAAACGTACGTCAGTCGGGCTTCCTCGCAATTCTCCCTCCAAGCAAACAACGTCACGGGCGTTTACTGAAAAACTGCCATCGGGACGCGATACTCGAAGATCGCATCGAACGTTTACGGCGTTACGGCTATTCGTTTTTGGATTGAGAATGAAAATCAAAATGGTCAAAGTCCCGCCACGCCTGACCGTACTAGTGGTACGAAAATACGGAACGGTTTCGGGGGGTGAATTCCATTTGCTTCGCCAATCAGCATCTGGCGTAACGAGAAGAGATGCCCCAAATCCGTTGCGACTCTTAAGCGAATCGCTATCTGGGATCGGCGTACCGTCTCGGCTGTGCCAGACCGTTTCCACTGCGACGGCCGTCTCAAGCGCGAAGCACAGTAGTAGTGGAAACAAAATCTTCAAAGCGCCTTTGGCCTGTAACGAAGATATCCAACTGCAAACCAGAGCAAAGCGAAAGCGACGAGGACTAGGCCAATCGCTGTTCCTATCCCGCCGATGAAGTAGTGATCTTTCTGACTCAAGGTTTGTGCTCGAACGTTAATACGCGGATTGGTCACCGTGAGCAGGGAGGCGTCTTTTAACAACTCAACTTGAACAACGTACTCCCTCCCAGCTTCACCGCGAAATGAGCCTATATAACGGCTCATGTACGCCTCGCTTGACGCACCGCCATGCTCCGTCGCGGATGTGCCGTGCGCTACTGGCTCGCCCGACGGCGAAAGAACCGACCATTTAAAGTCTACAAGCGACGGCACCGCCTCGCAATTCTTCTTAAGTGCAATTGCAGTCTCATCGCCGAGCGAACAGGCGAGTTTATCAAATGGCAATTTTCGCTCGACTTCAAATTCAATAACGTAGCCTGTCGTGAGGTTGACGCCAAACGGCGGCGACTGCTTGATGCCAGGTTGTAGATCAATTGGAAAACTAACCGGTGTCCATGCGTACCAATGAGCAACGAGGAATGAGGCGCCGATAATTAAGACGCCAATCAACAGAACTAAGAGTGGCACTCTTAGCGTTCTATCCACCCTCATCGCGGGGTTCCTGGATACGACACACCGGTACCCGGCAAACTCTCATAAAATCTGTCCGGCCGTGGTCCTTGAAAACCATCGTACCGTCGCTCGATTCCCGTAGGGATGCCGCATTCGCGCATACACTCACGTACAAAGCTGGTGCACTGATTTGTGCCAACACTGTAGATGCCGGGATTGTCCATCTTTTTGAGTCGACAGTTCAGCATGCACTTGTCCTGATCTTCGGACGAGGGAATGGTTTTGCACTCGCGTTTTTCATCTTGCGGATCATGCTTTACTTCACCCGGGTAGATTGGTAAATGCGTTTTTGGATAGTAACCGAATGTGCCTTGGTCCACGCCTGGCACTCCATAGCCCACGTGCGTTATTCCGTCAGGGTAATAACAGACATCAATATTCAATCCCCGTGGATCGGTATACCGCAGCGGATTTTGGTTTCCGTATCCGTAGGTATTCCTTCCGCCCGCCAACCCTATCGGATCACTAGTTATAAACCGCCCAATCTGCGGATCGTAAACGCGATACCCCATGTTCCAGAGATCCGATTCGGAGTCGCGGTACGCGTTGCCGTAGCGGAAGTTGATCGTGGTCGCGCTGCCATCCCCGTCGGGGTCTTGATTGGGAGTGGTATCGCCGAACGCGCGTCCTTCCCAACTCCACACCTTCACGGCGCTCGTGTTGGTCGCCAGGCGTGGTGTGCCTTCATGATCGGTGTGGACGTAAACGAGGGTGTCGGTGGTGCCGCTGCGTCGCACTTGTGCGATTAGCTCGTTGTTGGCGTAAACATACGCGACTTTGCTGGTCGCGGTGTTGCTCGTTTCTAAGATGAGCTTCCCCACGATATCGTAATGAAACATCGGCGTCGTGATGTTCGCGGATGATGGTTAAACAGTGACTCGCTTTCGTTCACGCATTCTCCGAATGAGCCAGGGTAGAAGCTTGAACCACTGCCAGTAACCAGCGATGAAGAAACACATCCACGTCAGCACTATTGACCAGTAGCTTGTCTGGAGCACGTATCCGTACATCGAATACGCAAGGTAACCGACTACACCAACAATTGCAGAGAGCAGCAAGCTAAGAGGGAACGAAAGAGCAAGCATTCCGTACGCTAACAACACATCTGCATCGCTGTTCGGTTTGCCATCGTAAGAGTAGAGCGTCACCAGCAATACGGCGACAGAGCAAGCGATCCAAGACCACTTCGCTATAGCAAAGAGATGGTTTCTCATTTTGCCCTGCATTCCTTCTGGCAATCACGTAGAGCATCATCAGCCCATTCCTGGCAATCCGTACCGAAGGGGATGCCGTAGCGGGGAGCGTAGCGTGCGCCGTGCGCACGTTTAAATCTATCTCGCCAAATCCGTTGTCTTGCAGTCAGTGGAGCCATCGAGCCCTGGATGTACGTTCTGCGAAGACTCTGGTGATCGTGCGCATGGCGCACGCTACGCTCGCTAATTTGCCGGATCACATTTATGCGGCTTATCCGGAGGTTGCTGCACAGTAACGTCCGGACTCACCCAGAACATAAACGTGTAACCGGCAAGATTCTTGGACCGAGCAATCGAGTTACCACCACCCAATTCCTTTTCCACGTTCATTTGTCTTCGCGTGACACCTGAGTAGCGCCAGAACTCGTCTTTGTATTTTCCAGGTTTCCCTTCCGTCGAAGTTTCAACGATACCCGAAGCCGGAAACTTTACGAGTCGATAACCATCCTCCATTTCAAGTGCCGGGGCACCTGGCACAGAGTATGTTATGCACAACCAACCGGAGTAATTTTCCGGTATCAAGTAACGATCTCGTTTGGGCATGTCGGTTTCAATGAGCCAAACCGCGTAACCCAACCCAACAAGCATCGCGGCGACAACGCACAACCCAATTAGAACCTTTCTGCTCGCGGTGCTGACGATTTGATTCTTCATTTTCATTTTTTGATCTTGCACTGTTTCCGGCAGCGCTTATTAGTGTCGTCGTCGTAATCCTGGCAGTCGGAACCCACCGGGAATCCATAAGTGGGACGTGGTTTGGCCCATTCGTCGATCAAACACTTCTCAAAACAATCATTATCTGGCTGCGTTTCCTTGCAACTCTGCGATTCAAACTGATCATCACTCGGTTTACCAGGGCTTCGGAAAAAAGAACCACTGCGATCTTGTCCGCCACACGTGACCTTTCCATCACGTACAACGCAAGAGTATTGGTGATACGTGTATGGTCCATACTTGTAAGCGAATTCGCTTACCCCTGAACCGTATTTCTCGGTGAGGTAGTGCAACGGTTTCGTGCATTGGTAGCTCTTAAGCCCCAGCGGATCGGTCAACACCGTGGGCCGATTCTCGACGTAGGTGTAGGTATTGAGGCCGCCGGAGAGACCAATCGGATCACTCGTAATAAACCGCCCAATCTGCGGGTCAAGACCGCGTACTCGCCAGGCGACGTGTCTTCCACTTGCGCCATAGCCACGGTACTAGCACGAACCACTGCACGTAACCGGCGACGAGGAAGCAGAGCCACATCCCGGTTAGGCCAGCAAGGTTACTCCCGTCTTTCCACAAAAAAGAAGAAACGGCCATCAAGACAAACGGCGCCAACAAGCCAGCGGGAAACGACAAGATCACCATTATGTAAGCCAAGAGCATGTCTGCGCCCTTGGATGCATCAGGCATCGGTTGGCTTGCAAATAACATTGCCGCAAGCAACGCCGCCAGACTTACTGCCAGCCATACCCATCTGGTAAACTTGGATACCGAGTTTTCAATGACCGATGCGATTACAACGGAAACGACGGTAATCAAAGATACCGGCAAAAAGCCCAACAGAATTCCACCACGCATATCTCCTATGTTCCAGCCGTAGACCGAGACACCAGCGACTACGACGGGAATAAGAAGCCATAAAACGACAAGCAACTTTTCGCTGCGTGTTTTCGGAACACTTCGCGCACGCTCCATTATTTTTTCCCCTTGCACTGTTTTTGACACTCCGTGAGAACGTCGTCCGCCCACTCTTGGCAATTCGTGCCTGGACCAATTAGGCCATAATCAGGACGTGGTCCGGCAAACTTCTTGATCAAACACGGCTCGATGCAATCGTTGTCCGGTTCCTTCTGTTTGCATTGCTGCGGGTTATATTTGTCGTCGCTCTTCTTGCCCGGACTCCACGGTCCTCCTTCGCGATCTTGTCCGCCACAGTTGTATCCGCCCTTGCCGTCGCTGACGCAAATGAACTGGTGGTAAGCCGGCGATGGATTCCACTTACTTTCTGGATACAGAAGCGGCCCCCATTTATCGCCCAAGGCATGTAACGGCTTCGTACACATGAGCGTCTCCAGTCCAGTCGGATCCGTCCACCTCAACGGGTTATTTAAAACATATGCAAACGTGTTAAGTCCGCCGCGCAACCCAATCGGATCACTCGTAATAAACCGCCCAATCTGCGGATCATAAACCCGATACCCCATGTTCCAAAGATCCGATTCGCTATCGCGGTAAGAATTGCCGTACCGGAAGTTAATCGTCGTCGCGCTGCCATCCCCATCGGGGTCTTGGTTGGGAACGGTATCTCCGAACGCTCGACCTTCCCAGCTCCACACTTTCACGGCGCTGGTGTTGGTCGCCAGGCGCGGTGTGCCTTCGTGATCGGTGTGAATATAGACGAGGGTGTCGGTGGTGCCGCTGCGTCGTACTTGTCCGATCAGCTCGTTATTAGCGTAAACGTAAGCCGCTTTACTCGTTGCGGTGTTCGATGTTTCGAGAATGAGGTTGCCGTCTATGTCGTAGTGATAGACGGTGGTGGTGGAGCCGACAACCTTCCGCGTCCTCTGTCCCAGATGGTTGTAGGTGTACGTGCCCTTCAAGGTCGTTCCGCTCATGACTTGGCGTAGCCGTCCGGCGTTGTTGTAGTTATAGCCCGTGCCCCCGCTGGTCACCATGTTGCCCGCCGCATCGTAGGTAATCGCCGTGCTTCCGGTTTTGATGAGTTGGTTGGTATTGGCGGTGTAGGTGTAAGCGGTCGATGTCTTCTTCAGGCGGTTGCCGTTAGCGTCATAGGTGTAGGTTTGGTTGCTCGCACTCCCCGTCGTGATAGTGTCTTTGATCAAGCGGTCGAGGTTGTCGTAGAGGTAGGTGTCGACCTCGGGGAGGGTTTGCTTTTGGGTTGGGTTGCCGTTCGCATCGTAGCTGTAGACTCTGGTGTCGGCGCTGCCTAGGGACTGATACGTCAGGCGGCCTTGGGCGTCGTACTGTTTTACTTCGCTTAGGCCGTTGCCGTAGGTCTGCGTCAGCAGCAACCCCTCGGGGCGGTAGGTGCGGTTCGAGGCAATCGTTTGGGTCGTGCCACTCACGGTGGCGGTGACGGATGGAATGCGTCCCAAGCCGTCTCGGGTATACGTCACGATGCGGTTGTCGGGAAACGTGATCGTTAAGATTCGGTTTCCCGTATCGTACGTGTAACGGGTGGTGTAGGTCTTGGTCAGCTCGGTTTTGATTTGGGTCAAGATGTTGCCG
Source organism: Sulfurifustaceae bacterium (assembly GCA_041485885.1). Taxonomy (GTDB): domain Bacteria; phylum Pseudomonadota; class Gammaproteobacteria; order Acidiferrobacterales; family Sulfurifustaceae; genus JACQFZ01. The sequence goes on along the minus strand of JBGPKL010000064.1, from coordinate 2,301 downwards.
AAGCTGTCGTAGCCGTATTGGGTGGTGCCGCTCTCATCGATCACTTGGCACAGGCGGCCTTTGGCGGCGGTGCAGTTGGTGCCGCTGTCGTAGGTGTAGGTGATGTTCTCGGTCGTGGCTGCGGGATAGGTGATCGTCGCGACCCGGTTCAAGGGGTCGTAGGTGGTGTTCGTTATTGTGCCTCTCGCATCGGTCAGGCTCGTCAGATTCCCCGCGCTGTCGTAGCTGGAGTTCGTCGTGCCGCGGTCGCCGGAGATCTCTTTTAACAGGTTCCCAAGGTCATCGTATTGGTATTGCGTGGTGGCGTTGTTCGGCGCTTGTACTTGGGCGAGGCGATCGGCGCTGTCGTAGGTGTAGTTGGTGACACCGCTTAAGTTATTCAGCGTTTGCGTCAAGCGGTTCAGCGCATCGTAGGTGTGCGTGGTGCTGATGCCACTACTGGCCGCGACTTGGTTCGGGTCGGTGACCTTCGTCAGGTTGCCGATGGCGTCGCTCAATTGCTGGGTGATCGAGCCACCGGCGTTGAGGGAAGTGACATGGTTCCTCGGGTCGTAGGCGGTGTCGATCTGGCGCACTAAGGTGTTACTGGGGTCGTAAATCACTTCTTGGGTGCGGTTGCCTTTTAAGTCGTAGCTATAGACGACACTGTTGCCTTGATTGTCCGTTATCTGCCGTAGCTTCTGGGCGGCGTCGTAGGTGTACACCAAGTTGACGCCATCGGGCTGGATCACTAGGGCGACGGTGCCGGCGGCGTTGTACGCGTATCGCGTGATACGGGTGCTGCCGGTGGGAGGAGTTTGGGTGATGCTTGTTACTCGCCCTCTCGTGTCATAAGCGTAATTGGTCCGAAGGCCGTTCGGATCGGTCATCTGAAGCAACCGCCCCGCCGCATCGTACGTATCGAACGTGCTGACATGGCCCAAGGCATTGGTCATTGATTGGAGCTGGCCGCACGCCGCCCCGGTGGTGCAGGTGTAATACGCCAACGTCGTGACGTCGTTGACATCGCTGCGGGGGCCATCGATCGAGATCACTTGCCCGGTGGCGTTGTACGCGACCGCGACAGAGCGCGAGACCGCGGCACCGGCGGAGGTGAAGCCGCTTTGAGTGATGGACGTCGGGAGGTTCGGATGGGCCGCATCTCCGTACACCATCGTCACCGTCTTCGACTGGCCGCTCGCGACACTGGGTGAAGTGATGACGGTCGGGAGATCGAGTAAGGCTGAGACGTATTGATACGTCGTTGTGCGGGTTACCGATGTCGTCATCGGTGAAGTACAACTCCCGACTAAGCCCTGCGTCATCGAGAGACGCTGATTGGTGCTGTTGTACGCGAACGTCGTCACGTGGCCTTCGTCGTCCTTGCGGCAGGTTAAATTGTTGTTGGCGTCGAAGGTTTGATTGAGGGCTTTGCTGTCGGCGTTATTCAGCTTCGAGAGTAAGTTCTTTACGCCTAAGTTCGAACTAAACGTCATGACCGATTGTGTATTCACCGCATCCGTGACGGTCGTTTGGGTGTCGGAGTCGTAGGACAATCCGTAGTGTTCCATGCCGCCTGCGTGTTCGGTGAGGATCGCTTTGCCGTTCGCGTCGTAAGCGTAGGTGCTATACCGAACCGGACTTCCTCCCGGTTCTTGGTAGGAGATGCCGGTTAGGTGATGCGGGAACGAAGCGTTTTCGTAGTGGTAGAGCTTGGTGGCGCTGTCGGGGTAGCCGACAGCGGTGAGATTGTTGTTGCTGTCGTAGGTGTAGTTGTACAGCGCTCCGGCGGGATCGGTCACCGTGCTGATGTGATTGCCGCTGTAGGTGAAACCTACCGGGTGACCGAACGGGCCGGTGACCGAGAGAAGTTGGCCGGAGGCGTTGTAGCTGTAGTTGGTCGTTCGGGCGTTCGGATCGGTCTCACTTAAAAGCCGCCCGTTGGTATCGTAGCGTTCGGTAGCGCTGCTGCGATGGGTGAGCGTGTAGCCGCCTGCGTCTTTAGCGAGAGTGAGAGTCGTGTCGGCATTGCCAGTGCAGGCACCGCTCGAGCTTGGACACGTGAAGGGTTCGCCGCGACCGGTGTCGTAACGAACTTGAACGTTCGAACCGAATACCTCCAAACGCTTGCTTGAGAAGGTGGTCCAGCCGAAACCAAAGCCGAGATCCTTCCCGAGTTGGCTGTTGTAGTTGCGAGTGAAGGAATTGATGCCCTCGCGACCGTCGAAGTCGGTCTCGGGTTGGTATTTGTTGCCGGTGGCGGCGTCGCAGGGGTTGCTGACGCAGGCTTTAGGCGGGCCGAGGGGTTCGGGAAGCGGGGGC
>JBGPKL010000063.1:0-20759 GCA_041485885.1 Sulfurifustaceae bacterium | reverse complement strand
GCCGCGCCCAACAAAAGCCCCAAGTCGGACGGATTAAGCGGCGATGCTTCGATCCGCACGACGACTTCATCCGCCGCCGGTTCGACCATGGGCACTTGCGCAAGGGTAAGCTCAAGCTCGCCGCTTTTTTTAATAAGCGAGCGCAGTTGCAGAAAAGAGCTGGAGACAGTGTTGTTCATAGCAGTTTCCAATGTTTGTAGTGAGTGTTAATCAATCGATCCCTTTTCCCTACGCTATCGAACATCAGGCGGCGTAGCGCGCGACCGCCTCCTCGTTCCAGTCCACGCCGCTGCCGGGCCGGTCGGCGATGATGGCGTGACCGTTCTCGATGCGGGTCGGCTCGGCGAGCACCGCATCGGCCCAGTCGACATATTCGAGCCAATGGCAGGTCGGCGTCGCCGCCAGGAGATGCGCGCTCACCTCGGGGAAGAGATGGCTCGACATCTCCATGCCGGCGCTGTGCGCCAGCGCCGCCGCGCGCATCCAGCCGGTCACGCCGCCGATGCGTTGGGCGTCGGGCATGACGAAATCGCAAGCGCCTGCGGCGATCGTCTGCGCCGCCTGCTCCGGCCCCATGAAGTTCTCGCCGATCTGGATCGGCGTCGCCAGCTCGCGCGCGATGCGCGCGCAACCGGCGAAGTCGTCGGCGCGGATTGGCTCTTCGATCCACTCGACACCGCCTTCGGCGTCGATCATACGCCCGCGCTTGAGCGCCTCGGCGACCGTGAGCGCCTGGTTGAAGTCGACCATCAAACGCACGCCGGGGCCGATCGCCTTGCGCACGGCCCTCAGCACGTCGAGATCCTCGCGCGCGTCCGGCCGGCCGAGACGCAGCTTCACCGCACTGAAGCCTTCTTCCACGAGCTCGACCGCTTCCTTTTCCACCGCCGCGCGCGGCTGGATGCCGAGTCCCTTGGAGTTGTACGCCGGGATCGGGCGGGGCGTGGCGCCGAGCAGGCGCACGAGCGGCTGGCCGAGCGCGCGCGCAAGCGCGTCCCAAGCCGCCATGTCGATGCCGGCCATGGCGAAGAGCACGATGTTGTGAACACCGAGCAGCGCATACCGCTGGCGGAGCTTGCGCTCGATGTCGAAAGGCGCCACGGCGTCGCCCTTCACCATTTGCGCCATCGCTTCCACGAGCTTCACGATCGGCGCAAGGTTGTGCTTGCCGATGGCGAAGAGGTAGGACCGGCCGACGACGCCGCCGTCGGTCTCGAGATCGAGCAGCACCAGCGGCGCCACCGTCACGGCGCCCGCGCTCGTGGCGAGCGGACGCTTCATCGGTGCGGCCACCGCGCGCACGCGGATATCGCGAATCTTTAGTTCCTGCAACTTCAAAGAGCCGGGGGCGGCGTGGTTCATAGTGGTTTCCAAATGTTTGCAGAAAAGACCGTTCGATGCTCGGTCTCGTGCACGCCGTCTTAGCAGCTAGTGCGGCGAATTCCGAATGTGATTCTAAAGCATCGAGCACATACCGCGGGATTCTTAAAGGGTGCCAGGAAAATAAATCTAACGCGACACGGCCCATTACTCGGCGCCCTTCGGCCCCTGCGCCAACAATATCGCAAGCGGCACGCCTGCGCAGCGTGCACACGAGCGCGGCGATATCGACGGGCGGCTGTTATAATCCGGCCGCCATGACAATCCGCAAAAAGTACTTTGCCGTGGTATTCGCGCTCTTCCCATGCCAGCGCACTACACCCTGAACGTCAACGGTAGCGAGCACTCGGTCGAGGCCGAGCCGGGCACGCCGCTACTCTACATCCTGCGCAACGACCTTCAGCTCAAGGGCGTGCGCGCCGGCTGCGCGGCCGGCCATTGTGGTGCGTGCACGGTGCTCGTCGACGGTCGCGCGGTGCAGTCCTGCGATCTGCCGCTCTCCGCCGCGGTCGGCCGCAAGATCACCACTATCGAGGGCCTGGGTTCCCCCGAAAAGCCACATCCCTTACAGAGCGCGTTCGTATCGGAACAGGCAGCCCAATGCGGCTATTGCATCAACGGCATCCTAATGTCGGCGGCTGCGCTGCTCGCGCGCAACCCCGCGCCGGGCAAGGCCGAGATCACCGCAGCGCTCGAGCGCCACCTGTGCCGCTGCGGTTCGCACACGCGCATTCTGCGCGCAATCGCGCGCGCCGCGAAATGACGACGCGATGAATTCGCCGAAACTTCCCGCCAGTCTCGCCGCGAATCCGCGCCTCGATCGCTGGGTCCGCTTCGACGCCGACCGCAGGGTCACCGTATTCAGCGGCAAGGTCGAGATCGGACAGGGCATCGCGACGGCGATCGCGCAGATCGCTGCTGAGGAGTTGGAAGTCTCGCTGCAACAACTCACGATCGTGTCGGGCGACACCACGCGCACGCCGAACGAAGGCGTCACTTCGGGCAGCATGTCGATCGAGCAGGGCGGACGCGCGATGCGCGCGGTGTGCGCGGAGGTGCGGCATCTGTTTGTCGAGGCGGCCGCCATCAAACTCGAAGTCCGCCGCGAAGATCTCGTCGTTCGCGACGGCGAGATCTTTGTCCCCGGCACCGACGTGCGCACCAGCTACTGGGAGCTCGCGGCGGAGGTGAGTCTCGCGCGCGAGGCGAGCGGTTCGATCGCGGCGAAGCCCGCGCAAGCGCGCACCGTGATCGGGACGAGCGTTCCTCGCCTCGATCTCGCGGCGAAATTCACCGGCGCCGCTTTCATCCACGACATCGAGTTGCCTGACATGCTGCACGCTCGGGTGCTGCGCCCGCCGTCGTACTCAGCGCGCCTCGTCTCGCTCGACGCCGACAAAGTGCGCGCACTTCCGGGCGTGGTCGCAATCGTTGTCGACGGCAGTTTCGTCGGTGTGTGCGCCGAGCGCGAGGAGCAAGCGGTGAAGGCGCTCGACGCGGCGCGCGCGGCGGCGCGCTGGAAGGATCAGGCGAGTCTCCCCGAGTCGCGCGAGATCCGTGAACTGCTCCCGCTGCTTAAGAGCGAGCGCGTGCAGATCGATTCCGCAAACGCCGCCGCCGCGCCCGTCGCGAAGCGACTGGCGGCGAGCTATTCGCGGCCCTACATCGCGCACGCCTCGATCGGCCCGTCGTGCGCCGCCGCGCACTACACTGATGGCGAGCTTACGGTGTGGTCGCATAGCCAGGGCGTCTTTTTTCTGCGCGGGCATCTGGCGCGCGCGCTCGGCATGCCGATCGAATCGATCGCGGTGATCCATCGCGACGGCGCCGGCTGCTACGGCCACAACGGCGCCGACGACGTCGCGCTCGATGCGGCGCTGCTCGCGCGTGCGTGCGGGCGTCCGGTGCTCGTGCAATGGACACGCGAGGACGAGCTCGCCTGCTCGCCCTGCGGCGCGGCGATGCTGGTGCAGCTCGCGGGCGGTCTCGATGCGAGCGGCCGCATCGTCGAGTGGCAACACGACGTGTGGAGCCAACCCCATTCCACTCGCCCGACGCCGCGCGAAGGCGTGAACCTGCTCGCCGCCTGGCATCTCGCGACGCCGCACGCGCCCTCGACGCCCGTCGACGTGCCGATGCAGTTCGGCGGCGGCGGTGGGCGTAACTCGATCCCGCTGTATGTTTTGCCGAACCGACAAATCGCGCTGCACGTCGTGCAGGAACCGGTGCTGCGTGTTTCCGCGCTGCGCGCGCTCGGTGGTTACGCGAATGTCTTCGCGATCGAATCGTTCATGGACGAGTTGGCCGCGGCGGCCGGTGTCGACCCCGTTGCATTTCGCCTCGCACACCTGGAGGACCCGCGCGCACGAGCGGTGATCGAGACCGCCGCGCGCGCGTCGGGTTGGATCGCGGGCGCAACGAGCGACGGGCGCCATGGCCGCGGCATCGGCTTTGCGCGCTACAAGAACGCGGCGGCGTATTGCGCGGTCGTGATGGAAATCGAAGTCGCGGAGCAAGTCAAACTCAAGCGCTGTGTCGCCGCGGTCGACGCGGGCGAAATCATCAACCCCGACGGTCTGCGCAATCAGATCGAGGGCGGCATCGTGCAGGCGGCGAGCTGGACGTTGAAGGAAGCGCTGCGCTGGGATACGAACGGCGTGCGCACGCGCTCGTGGGAGGATTATCCGATCCTCGGCTTCTCCGAGGTGCCCGAGATCGACGTGATACTCATCGACCATCCCGAGCTGCGACCGCTCGGCGCCGGCGAATGCGCCGCCGGCCCGACCGCAGCGGCGATCGCGAACGCGCTGCAGCACGCGCTCGGTGTGCGCGCGCGGCATCTTCCGCTCACCCCGGAGCGCATCGCGCAGGCGATGGAACGCTGAGCGAGGCCCGCGGGCTCACTCCCGAACGTTTGTGCGCAGAGGCAAGTGTACCCAACAATGCCACGACCGACCGGATCGACTCGCCGTACGTATCAGACTCAAGCCATCATTTATACGGCGGTGGTAGCGTGCGCCATGCGCACGATTCCTTATCATACCGTGCGCATGGCGCACGCTACCTCGACTGCTCGACTTCAGCAGGCACCCATATAAAAAGCTGCGTCACTTCGCGCTATGGTTGATGCGTCATCGTGAGCGTCCCGTTCATGAACGGGCCTTCGCACGAGTCTGAGCCGGAGTACACAGCGTTAAACGCTCCTGGAGACACGCTTGATCCGGTGCCGCTGAGCGTAGCGGTGCAAATGGGTGTCGGGTCGGTGGAGGTTCCGGAGGGAAAGAACATCGTCAACGTTAGTGTGTTGCCGATCATCGTTCCCGAGAACGTGCCGGTTTTGTTCCGATGACAGGAGTTGCACGAGCCGTCGGTTGGATCGACGGCTCGCGTGCTCACAGTTCCAGAAACGCTGGTATCCGTCTGATCCAAGGCCCACGTCACGACCACGGCACCTTGCGAGTCCATCGCCGTTCCGCTCCACCCTCCCGCCATGCTGACAGGAGACGAGGGGTCAGCCGGTGATGCACCGGGAGCCGAGGCTTGCTCGGGCTGTCCGCTTCCTGGGCCGCACGAAATCAACAACACCGTATACACCGCGATGATCGATAGAGAGGGCTTCATGACAACTCCTTGCTTGCCAACCTTGGCACACGACTCTCAAAAACTATAACAAGCGTATCAGGAAGAAGCGAGAAGCATCGAAGGGGCCAGGCTCGAATACTTTTGAAAAGAATGCATTCGTTCACAGCGGCAACTCGGTTTGATCACCGTTAGTTTGATCTTCGCTTGCGGATGATCGTGGTCGCCCGCGTCGGCGAAAAAATGGTTCGCGGCATGACCGCGTTGCACAATGCCCATGGTCCCGTGCAATATGTAAACACGTCGCCCCGGTCGAATCGGTAGCTAGACGCTCGATTGCTCGCGGACACCGCCCGCGGCCGGAGATAGGCCGACAGAAACCGAAGATTCGGAGAAAGAACCATGGGACTTCAGAACGTCGTCATCGTCGATGGTATGCGTAGCGCCTTCGGTCGTGGAGCGCGCGGCAAACTCGTTGCAACCCGCCTCGATGAAGCGGGCGCGAAGGTCTTGCGTGCCCTGCTCGATCGCAACCCGAAAGTCCAAGATCGCATGATCGAAGACATCGGCATGGGCACGGTAAGCCCGGCGAGCGAGTACGGCCGCCTCGGAACCGTTGCGCGCTTGGCAGGGCTGCCGTTCGAGGTTCCCAATTTCAGCAGCAATCGCCAGTGCGGTGCCAGCATGGAGACGCTGCATCGCGTGGCGATGGCGATCGCGGTGGGCTCGATCGAGTGCGGCATCGCGCTCGGGGTCGAACGCATGGGCCGCACGCTGATGCCGAGCGGCGCTGCGAGCCAACCGGTATCGCGCGTACTGAGCGCCAACAAGCGCTGGGTCGAAATGAACGACGTGCAGCGTTCGATGGCGCCCGATCACCGCGAGTACTTCTCGGTCCCGATTCCGGATTACATCCTGAACTCCACGCCGCTGCAGAACATGCCGCAGACCGCACAGAACGTGGTCGAGATGTACGATTTGACCCGCCGGGAGCTCGACGAGTTTTCCGCCGCGAGCCATCGCCGCCTAGCCGCCGCTTACGAACGCGGCGTGTACAAAGACGAGATCGTCGCGCTCGAAGTCGAAAACCCGGTCTACGACAACGACGGCAATTGGCTCGAAAACGAGCAGGGACCGATGATCACCTTCGATCGCGACGAATGTCTGCGCCCCGACACGACGGCCGAAAAGCTCGCGACCCTGCCCGCGATCAAGGGCGTACAGAGCTTCGGCGGCAAAGAGGTGCGGGTGACGGCCGGCAACTCATGCCCCACCAATGACGGCGTCTCGGCCTGTTTGCTGATGAGCGAAAAGAAGGCGCTCGCGCTCGGGCTCTCGCCGCTCGCGCGCGTCATCGGCCTCGGCGTCGGCGGCGTCAAACCACAGATCATGGGCCTCGGTCCGGTCGTCTCCACCAAGAAGGCGCTGAAGCACGCGGGCATCGGCGCGGAGAAGATCGATCGGGTCGAGTTCAACGAAGCCTTTGCTGCCCAGGTGCTGCCTTCGATTCGGGAGCTCGGCATCGCGGCCGACAAGGTGAACGTCAATGGCGGCTCGATCGGCATCGGCCATCCGATTGGGGCGACGGGTGCGCGGTTGGTACTCACGGTGGCGAAGGAATTGCGCCGCAGCCGGACGCGTTACGGTCTCGCCACCCAGTGCATCGGCGCCGGAATGGGTATCTCCACCATTCTGGAACGCTTGGATTGATCTGAAGTCGCGCTCCTGCAACCCGCGGGCGACAAGCGATGTACGCCCACTCCTTAAACAACAGAGGTGCAATATGGCTGCTTCTCTAAAAGAAATCGAACGTCAGGCCCGAGAATTGGCGACTGAGGAACGAGCCAAACTTGCGGAGACGTTGATCGAGTCGTTGCACTCTCCACTTGCCGATATTGAAGCGGCTTGGGCCAAAGAGATCGAAGAACGCGTTGCGGCATTTGACCGCGGAGAGATGCAAGCTTACGCCGCCAAGGATGTGTTTGCGGAAGCGCGGCGTTTGACTCGGTGAAGGGAGTCGAGTTCGTCGCGGCAGCGCGACGCGACAGGTTTCATATCGTGCGCATAGCACATGCTACGCCGACTTCGATTACCCGAGCACTACGTCGAAGCGCTCATACGTTGCGTCGACTGGATCGCTCCGGTTAGCGGCTCGTCAGGCAACGTGTCGATGTACCCGCTTCTCAACTTCCTGGCCGACCGTTCGCTGCGCAACTCGTAGATCGTAGTCTCCCTGCAGACCAATCCACACTTCGGGCGAAACACCGAAATACCTACCGAGCCGCAGCGCGGTATCGGCGGAGATCGCGCGCTGTCCATTGACGACGGCGCTGATTCGTCCCGGTGGAACCGCGATGTCGCGAGCGAGCTGATTAATGCTGATCCCAAGCGGCTTCATGAATTCTTCGAACAGAATTTCTCCCGGGTGAATCGGTTCAAGAAGCTTACCTTTAGTGGCCATAACACACCTCAGTGATAGTCGACAATTTCAACATCGAACGCCTCGCCATTCCTCCAGACAAAACAAATCCTCCACTGATCGTTAATGCGGATGCTGTGTTGTCCCTTTCGATCGCCCCTGAGTGCTTCGAGTCGATTTCCCGGTGGAACCTTGAGATCATCGAGGCGCCTTGCTTGATGGAGATACAACAGCTTTCGACGAGCGACCCGTTCAATCGGACGAAACCGCGGAACGTCGTGATCCTGAAATAACTCCTCGGTTCTGGCATCACGGAACGAGCGGATCATTGGAGGAAAGCTATCACGCATCGCGTAATACGTCAAACGGCATAGCGACAACTCGCGCGCGGATAGTGGATGTTTATTTTCTTCCCCATGTACCAGTCGACGATCTTCGGCACGTCGGTGCGTCCGCGCGCACCGCCGAACGTGGCGCCCTTCCATACGCGGCCGGTGACGAGCTGGAACGGACGCGTCTTGATTTCCTGTCCGCTCGCCGCGACACCGAAAACGTGGAAGAGGAATAGCTACTATTGAGTAAGGCAGACAAGAAAGGTCAATGGCGATGCAGGCGGAAGTCTTAATAAGAGCAAGCCTCATATACGTAGTTATCTCCGCAACCGCCTCCGCCGATACCGCATTGCCGCTCGGCGATGGCAAGGTCGCGAGCCAACCTACCGTTGGTTACGTCTACCGCTGCGGTCGTGGCATGGGCAATAGGCCGCGAGTGTCGAGGCCGTGGATACAGGGGCAGTATTGGTATCCGGAGCAGAAGCCATCGGTAGCGGGAAGCGTGTCATGGCCGAGCGCGAGAATTTCGGTCGAGCTGGCGGGAGCCGAACGCGTTATCTCCACCAATGCGTTGCCGAATCACACGACCGGTGTATTCCCCATCCCACCGAGCGATCCCGTCTACCGTTACGACCGCAATCCGAACCAGATCAAAGAGCAAAGTGTGTTACTGCGCATCCCCGCGCAGCCGACCGAAGCCGCCACCCCACGTTGCCTTACGCCTGGGCCGATCGGTTACATGCTCACGGGTGTGGCGATCTTCGATGCGCTCGACGCCGCTTCGCAAGATGCGCCGGCGCACGAAGTGCAAGATCGCTGCAACGGGCACCCGCAGCAACGCGGCCTTTATCATTATCACAACGCGAGCCATTGTCTTCCCGACGAATCCGGCAAACGCGGCCAGCACAGCGATCTCGTCGGCTACGCCGCCGATGGATTCGGAATTTTCGGATTGAAAGGAGAGAACGGCGTCGAGCTGACCAATAGCGATCTCGACGCTTGTCATGGACACGTGCACACCGTGATGTGGGACGGCAAACCCACCCGAATGTATCACTACCACCTCACGCGAATGTTTCTGTACTCGCTGGGATGCTTCAAAGGCACGCCGACGCGACTGGAAGCGCGCAATGAACACAGCGGGCGCGAGCGGGAAGGGGTGGGGCCGGAACAGGGACCGTCGCAAGATTTTCGGCAGCCGCTGGGGCGGTAGCAACGGAGCAAGCATTTTGGATCGGTGCCCGAGTGGATGAATCCGCAGGTGTGGCAGACGCCGTTACCTTCAGCCACACCAGCACTTCGCTGGCTCCGGGGTCCGTCGAGATCGACGGTAATTTATCGGAGAAATTAAATTGTGGACACCCATTTAAGGCTGCACACAGAAATTGAATCTGCTCCTTTTTCCGCGACGACATATATTGTGCCACTGGCCCTTCCCTGCGCTATCCTTGCATTTAGCAATCATGTACGCGAATCTCCTGTCATGAAAGTGAACATCGAAGAAATCAAAGGACCCTGGGATCTGGGCTTTTCACTAGACAAACATGTGGTGAGTAGCACGTACATCGGTGACGATGATTACGGACAAGCGCGATTCGATACAACTAGATCAGAGGTTGGTGAAGCGCTATTCCAGCTAAAGTACAGGTCCGATCTCAGTCAGGTTGACCCGATCGCAACACTAATGGTGACATCGTTACAGAGTCGTTTCAAAGAAATCTCCTTCGTCCTACCAATGCCACCTTCGAAACATCGCAAGATTCAACCGGTCTTAGAAATTGCCAAACAAGTCGCTGGGAAACTTGGCCGCTCTTACGTTGACAACTTGCTAGTCAAGACCGGTTCCACTCCACAAATGAAAGATATTCCCACCAAGGAAGAGAAACTGAAGGCACTGACATCCGCTCTCGTGATTAAAGACGTTTTACCGAAAGGCGTACACAATGTCCTATTGGTAGACGATTTGTACGATAGTGGGTCCTCGCTTGAGGTCGCGTCTCGCCTCCTGCGCGGGTATCCGAAAGTCGGCCACATCTTCGTGGCCACTGCCACCCGGAGGCGCTGATGGTCAAAGTCTTCATATCCGGCTCAATGAGCATCAAACACCTCGACAGGGAAGTAATTGAGCGAATAAACAATATTCTGACATCCGACTATTGCGTGATTGTCGGAGATGCGGATGGAGTGGATAGCGCCGTTCAGCGTTACCTAGAATCACAAGGCGCTCGCGCAGTGATTGTTTACTGCACGGGCGACATGCCGAGAAACAATTTTGGACATTGGAAAACGAAAAACATCTACAGCTCCGCGACATCGGGAACGAGAGAGTATTTTACGGCCAAGGACATAACAATGGCGGAAGACTGCGACTATGGGCTAATGGTATGGGACACAAAAAGCAGCGGAACACTAAACAATACAATCGAGTTGTTAAAACTAAAAAAAGTCTCGCTTGTGTACATAAACAAGACCACGGAGTTCTTGAAAGTAAAAGACGCTGATGACTTGGAAAAGCTCCTTCGCTTCATGAGTCAACCATCGCTAAAGAAAGTTGAGGCGAAGTTAGGGCTGCTTAAGAAGGTTGCAGAGCTGAAATCTAACCAAACGCAACTATTCCATTCTTGACCATGATTCTTGCAGCGCACCGGCAACAATGGAAAAAGCGTGCTTACTCGGTGTATTGAAGCGGACGGAGGACAACGCGTTTACGCAAACGCATTCTGCAACGGTTTATCGAGATGTGAGACCTCAACGGTAAAAGATCGGGTCACCGTTTCGAAGGGCGCTCCTTCGACGGCAAGCAACAAAGGGCGCTTACCCGGAACGGGCATTGGGGGGAGCAGTGCTCCGGCAAACGCGGCCAGCACAGCGATCTCGTCGGCTACGCCGCCGACGGATTCGGAATTTTCGGATTGAAAGGAGAGAACGGCAGCGAGCTAACCAATAACGATCTCGACGCTTGTCATGGACACGTGCACACCGTGACGTGGGACGGTAAACCGACCCGAATGTATCACTACCACGTCACGCGAATGTTTCCGTACTCGCTGGGATGCTTCAAAGGCACGCCGACGAGACTGGAAGCGCGCAATGAACACAGCGGGCGCGAGCGGGAAGGGATGGGGCCGGAACGGGGACCGCCGCGAGACTTTCGGCCGCCACGAGCCGGGTGGACAGCCGTTCAGACGGCCGCCGCCGGGGCGGTAGCAAACGGAGCAACTATTCTGGATCGGTACCCGAGTGCGTGACTCGTCCCGATCATGCCTTGTTTGATTCAATGGGAAGGGTTAAAGCAAAGAACGAAAAAGCTTCAACAATTCTTACGAACCAAACCGACGAATAGCTGTCTTCCCCAGCCGCCACGCACTTTAGACGGAGGACACCTGCTCCACGATGATGCCATGGCTCTTCAGCCAAGAATCCGATTATTTCCTTAAGCTCCGGACTCTCCAACGCTGTTAGGTCCTTCTGCAACTCCGTTAGAAATATATGCACTCTATGGCTCTCGGGCAGTCTCGATTTATAAAACTTTGCATAGAGTCCCTTCACCATCCGTTCGGCCATTGCGTGAATCCGCTTCATGTCCAGTTTCAGTCCTGTCGCTTCTCCCAGGTAGATTCCTTCTGGAGATTTCACCGATATCCTATTTAACGATCGGATTACTGAAGTCCTCAGTCCTTTTGCATTTTCGTCCCGCAACGATCGAATCATTGTGTCTCGTAGAAATCGAGCGGTGTCTCTATTGGGCACATCCGGACGAATAGAAAGAACCAGGCGAAAATATTCATCATCTAGCTTGAAACCATCGTGACATTTCTGGCACGCGTTAACCGTGATTAGATTTACGCGCTGGTTTTGTGGAAAAAGACATCTCGGAGGGACGTGGTCACGAGTTACAGGACCTACCGCCCCGCAATAAACGCATTGTCGATTTTTCCTTCCCATAGCTGCATCTTCCACTTAGGCCACCAGCGAATCTCTACAGAACAATATGTGACCTTATAGGTAGATTAGATTCGTACCGCGATGCGTTGGTCGGCAGTCAATAGACCCTCGCTCTTTGGGTCGATCCCCTCGAACCACAATTCCCGCCTGGAATAGTCCCAGCGGAAAGGTTTACTGCGGTACGGATCAAGCAGATCCACGGAACTGCGTTCAAGATACAAACCAATATTCTTCGCCGCGACCTTCTTACGGTTGATATCGAGCTGCACCCGTAGCAGGCGCACGGATCCATCGAGATTGTGGGTACGTGCAATGTATCTAGCGTAGCGTTGCGGGGACTGCGCCCCGATTGCGGCGAGAATCTTGCCCACTGGGTTGTACACCATGTCCGCGCGAAACGCGTTCGTGATCTCGCCGAAATCGTTGTCGACTTGACGTGCGATGTCAGCGAGTGCGTGAGCCGGTTTGTCTGCCAGCGCCTGTAGCTTTTCTGAGTATCCGTTCTGCAGATTGATGGTGGCGTTGGGGCTGTAGAACATCTTCAAGAGTAGGCGGTCCCAAGGGCGGCGCTCGTCGTTGAAAAGTCCGCGTTCGCCGTCGTGATTTCGAAGCGAAGCGTACATGTAGACTACCCACTGAAATTCGCTTGCAAACACCCCTTTCCAGTCTTTCTCTTCCGACGTCAAAGATCTCGACATCTCGACTAGATGATCCCCGATATTGGGGCGATCCGGGTAGCGCGCAATGATCTCAGAGGCCAACGCATAGTTGCGGCTGAGGATAGACGATGCAACCGATTTCGATACCAAGGTGCTCGCACCCGCCAACACACGCCGCCAATATGCCGTGTCGGTGACAAGCTCACGCAGGGATCCGTCCACGCGTCCGTCCAGAGCGTTGAGGGTGATCTGCGCTAAAACTGTTTCGTGCTCTGCGCCCGCGAGATGGGGAGGCCACGAGCCGACACGGTTGAGCATCGTTTCACGGAAGTGCTTATAGCGATAGAGTGAACGGTAGCGTGCCAAGCGCAATTTATTATCGCGTACAAGTTCTTCAATCTGAGGTCGATGCCGTGAGTAGGTCGCGAAACAATCCTCTCGTTGTTTCCCGCACAAGTCTTTGGTTGCGCCACGCCACGGTACCGCCTTATTCTGGTTCGCCATGGCCTCGACATCGCGCCGATCACTGGGCTGACCCGCATCCTGCGACTGCATCCATACGTTGTTCATCGCCACAAAGCGGATACCGTGGGCATGCGGGTCCTGGCCCTGAGCAACGCCCAGCCCATAGAGCACAAAGTAAGCATTGTCAGCGTCTGGAACCGGTGATGGCGTCGCGCGCATGAGGGCGACGGCGCGCGGGTCGAGGTCTGGATCATGAAGGTTGATGAGAAGAACCAAGACTACGAGCCCGCCCAAAACACCGCCTGTATAGAGCGCTATCCGTAACACGAGATTTCGCTTACGGGCTTGGCCGCGTCCTTTATTTTCTGCCATGTAGTTTCTCCATCTTAAAGACGGTTTCGCCGAAAGCGGTGTAAAGCGCCCACGTAGCAGCCCCGTCAAGAAGCGGCGGTTAGACCGACTAAGACAATTGGCGTCACGATTTGGGACCCTGCATATCAGAATCAAGCTTACGACGCTGTTGCTTCCAGTAGTCACCCGCGGGCAAAGCGCGCACTGAGTGCGCGCTTCGTTCGATCTCTATTTTCCTCCCTACGAATCCGCAGTGCAGGAAATCTTCTAGGTCCCCCGTATCAACACGACAACCCAAATCGGAACCATCGATCGTTATGCGGCAAATTGTGCCTTCGACAAGATTCCTCACAGAGGTATACGCAACATAAAAGGCGATCCCACCCAAAGCTGAGAAGATCGAAAGCCCGAACAGATCATGGTCTCGAGCGTTGGTAATCACCCCAAGCAGACAGAAAATACCGAACCAAAAGGCACCGGCGTGATCGATTCGCTGGTAAAAGTTGGGTTCCTTTTCAGCGAGCAATTCCTCTTCGGTAAAATAACGCCAGTTTGGAGTAATCGATCCGTAGTCCTGCGCCATGGACACATCCCTCGTTCCGCGTGAAAAGACTTTTGCGGACCCAACTCACCTGTCGTTCTTACTGGTGCTTAAGACGTATCCACCGTTTTCGATTGATGCTCTGGCAGCGTACGCCGCAGATGCTAGCTCCCTCAAAGGCAATTTATTGTCTAACGTTATCGCGACGACGGTCTTCACATTCGGCGCCACTCGGCGCAGCCATTTGGCGGCGCGATGGTGGGTCACCGACTCGTCGAAGCCAACGACAAAATGTTGGTCGAGGACTTGCTAGCTCTTTACACCCTCTACATCATCTCAAGTCTTTTTCGCCATTGACGACGAACCGCATATGCGCCCGCATGTTGTTCTGCTCGTCGATCACGCGGAAGCTAGGTCAGAGTATAGCCGGTCGAGTTCGGCAAGCAGTTCGGTCAGTGTAGCGCCGTTCGCTTCAGCTTCGCGCGCGGTGGTGTAGGATTGCAGCGGGGTCGGGGCGAATAGATTTAAGTCATCGGTCCGGCTGCGAGGCAAGCAGCCGTTTCATCTCGGCGACGAAGCCCTCTGCCTGCTTCAGCATGTCGAGCACCTCCGACTCTTCCGGCTCGTAAAGCTCCATGTAGTCGGAGAATTGGCGTCGCTCGAATATCTGGTCGTAAGCTTTCCCCCAACGAATATCGAGCTTGCCAGCCTTGACCAGATCTTGATGGACGGCACCGCGTACTCCGGCATGTTTTACGAACTTCTTCCCGGCTCGCAATAACACAGCGCTCGCGGCGTAGAAGCAGGCGTAGTACAAACGGTTCGTGGCGAAATCGAATCGTTTGGCCGCTGTTTCTGAGCGAGCCGAGGCGAGCGCCGCGTCGGCCTTTTTTATCCAGTAGTCGACGACCGAGCGCCGCGCTTCGTCCTCGGTCACGCCGCGACCCCGTAGCGCTCGATCTCATCATGGATCGGAAGAACGGCGTAGCGCCCCTTCGACCATTCGCGACTTGAGATGACGAGCGGGCTAATGACGACGCCGAGTTCGAGCTGCACATCGAATAGGGCGTCGACAATGCGACTGCGTTCACGCCAGTCGAGGTCGCGCGTGGTCAATACCAAGAGATCGATATCGGATTCCGCGTCGTCGGTGCCTGTCGCTTTCGAGCCGTACAGTACGACGCGCTCCACCGGGAACTGGCTTTGCAACACACGTACCGCCTTCTCGATCGCCCGGCGATCGTTCGTCTTCAAGGAGATTTGATCTAAGGCTTTCATGTTCAAACCCGACGCAGGATCGCGCTTTATTCGTTGTGTTAGACCGTATACTGACGGACGCGAAAAATCCAGCCAGTTGCCGTATGCGGAAAATCGTCCTGGCCGAGCTTCACCCGCCACTCAGCGCCTGCACGAGGAACACCGAGTCAATCGGACGAAGCGGGTGCGCTACGTCGAATACCTGCTCACCATTGACGAAGAACCGCATGCGCGCGCGCAGGTTGTTCTGCTCGTCGATCACGCGGAAGCGCAGGCCGGGGTATTGGCGGTCGAGATCGGCGAGGAGTTCGGTCAGCGTTACGCCGTTCGCTTCGACTTCGCGCGCGTTGGTGTAGGAGTGCAGCGGGGTCGGGATCAGGACCTTCATGGTCTCGACCTCGATCACGAGCGCCGGGACTTAAGTCGTCCTTCGACGGGCTCAGGACGAACGGAATTGATTCGTGGGCGGCTCATTCGATTTGCGCCGCCTCCACCGCGTAGATTTCCGGAAGGTGGCGTGCGATGCACGTCCAGCGCTTGCCTTCGTCGCGGTTCACCGACAATGCGCGCTGGGTGTCTCTTAGGCGGCTAGCTTCAGCTCCGCGGCGATGACATCCCACGGAACATGAACCTTTCCGTCTTTCGTCTTCTCGATCAGGCCAAGCTGTAGCAAGCGCGTGACGTCGGTGTGGACGTTCTTGTAGTGACGCCCGAGCCGTCCAGCAAGCGCGTAGATGGTCGTCTTGCCCTCGACGCGCAGCGTCTCCAGTAGCTCCCAGCGACTCGGCGACAATTCCTTAAGTAGTTGCGGCAGGCTCGAGAACGTGAGCCTGGATTCGGGCGCAACCGGGCGGCCGCGCTCGGCACGTTTCCATACCGCCTCGAAGCGATCGAGTGCCTGTGTGGCCGACCCGATCCCGACGCGAAGTTTCTTTCTCCGACTCATTCATAACCTCCAAGCTTCACGACATCAGCCCAAAAATCCCGGCGCAATCGACGTACCGAAGTGAACCGATACGGCATTTCCCTTTTTCCAACGTGGCGGTGATCGCCCTTGCCCGATTCATTGTCGTAACGCACCAGACACTTGCCACCACGCCCGAAGTAAAGTCGATATTTAAGACCATGCGGACGGTCGGGCGTGGGCTGCGGCAGGCGCCAGATGGCGATTTCGACGACCGCTCCGTCCGGCATCTCGATACGCTCTTCGAGCAGCAGCGTCGCCTTCATGTATGGCATATGTTGCCATATATGAGGCTGTGCATGCCAGTGCGTGCAGGGGACAACCAGCGAGGCACGTTGCGCCGAATGCGGTCAGCGTTGCGCCGTTCGCTTCGACTTCGCGCGCGTTGGTGTGCAGCGGGGTAGGTTAGTACAGCCCGCTTCGGTCGCGTGAGTATCGGGCTTGAACGAGGAGATCGGAACGGAGCAACGGGCGGACAGACCGCAATGCTGCGGTCAACTGACTGCATTTTCCGAGTGAAAACGGAATTACCGGCGATTGGCGACGAGAGACTAGAATAAAGTAATAAGCGCAGATGCCAATAGTGTCGGCTCGCTTTGTCGACCGTATGCCAAAGGAGTTTCTATGCAAAATCGCGTTGCCTTACTCTCTCTCCTTTCAGCCACCGTACTGTGGATCCATCTTCCGCTCGCCTCCGCCTCCGACACAGGTTACTTCGACGATCGATACACCGGCTGCGAAGGCGTCAAGCTCACGAACGCGCCCAAGGCTGGTTCAGCAGCCGCGACGACGGAGGCCAAGTGGTGCGCCGTTTACGTTCTACCCGTTGTTTTCGACGGCGATGCCAGCGCGGTCGTAAACGAACACACGAGTGCGGGCGGTTACGGTAGGGTCACGATTGCGGCCAGACTTTTGCCCGCTTATGCGCAGCTCGGATCATGGCATGCGGTCTGCAATGGATGGATGTGCTCAACCTACCGGCTCGACAACTGGAACAACAGCGAGCAGCACGAAACGACGATGGGCGATCTGCTCTTCTAATAATAGTGGTCGGGGAGTCGCCGGGGCGCTGTGAGCTATCCCCCATTGAGCGACAGCTTCTTCCCGGAATGCGCGCATTCCGGCAGATACAGATTGATCAGATTTTGATACGGAATTCCGTTCTGACGGGACATCGCCTTGAAGTAGGCAATAGTGTGTTCGTCCAACCGAATCGTGAGCTGTTTCTTTGCTTTCTTCACGTACGGATTCTTTACGGATTTCGAAAAATTGTATTCCTTTCTCACTCGGCGCGAACTACTTGAGCGTAAAACGGCCGATTGCCGGCAGCTCCAGGCTTCCGAAATAGAGTTTTCCGTCGTGCTCGGTCACGGCGGTGATAAAGCCGAAGCGCTTGCATCCCGGATCCTGCAGGTTCTCGACTACCTTGCCGTTCGCGTCCAGTCCGAGCACGAAGGCATAGCACGTCGCTTTAGGCGCCATGCCTGCGGGAAGGCGCGCGATGATCTTGCGCACGAACGGGTTGGGTAATAGATTGTCGAGGTCGCGCGTGCGCGGGGCGACGAGGGCGAGCCAATACATACCGGCGCCGTTCGATGAGATGCCATCCGGGAACCCGGGTAGGTTGTCGATGAAGATTTCATCCTGGCCCTGGCGCGGCCCGCTCAACCACAGACGGCGCACACGGTATTTGCCGGTTTCGTTCACCAGCACGAAGGATTGGTCCGGACTCACCGCCACACCGTTGGCGAAATAAAGTTGATCCAGCAGCACGCGCGTCGCACCGGTCTTCGGATCGTAGGCGAGCAGCCGGCCGTTGGAGCGATGTTCCAGCAGATCCAAGGTGGTTTCGGCAACCGCGAACTTGTGACTCGCGTCGGTGAAGTAAATCGTCCCGTCGCGCCCGATGTCGACGTCGTCGGTCAAGCGAAACGGTTTTCCATCGACGCCGGTCGCGAGCACGGTGATTTTTCCGTCCGGCGCTATCGCGAGTAAACCCTTGGCAGCGTCGGCGACGATGAGATTGCCCTGCTTGTCGAAATCCATCCCGAGCGGACGTCCACCGGTATTGACGAAGGTTGCCGCCCCGCTGCCGTCCGGTTTCAGCCGGACGATGCGCCCGTCGGTCACGCCGCCGTAGATATTTCCCTGCGCGTCGATGGCAATGGTTTCCGGCCCGATGCCGAACCCCTCGGCCAGACGATCGGTTTCCGCGAGGCGCGTATTCGGCGCGTAGACACCCGCGAGCGCGGGAGCGGGTTGCGGCGTCCACGCAGCCGGATCGATACGCACTGGCCACAACAGCAGATAAGCACCGGCCGCTACGATCGTGAGCACCAATCCGACGACAACCCACCGCCACCGCTTTGCTTTGCTCATTTCGTCTCCGCTAAGATCTCTGGAACAAATAACAATTGGGTCAGATCACATTAGTCGCGACTGCTAGAAACAATCGCGGTGTGACCAACACGCCCGTCATTTAAGGGTGGCAGCAATCTTCCGAATCTCCTCCGGCGTGCGCTCGCCCGCGAGCGGTGTTCCCGGCATCAAATGTTTGCCCATGGCGAGCCCGCCGATCACGACAGGCTCGTAGCCGATGTCGCGTATCAGACGCGAGGCGAGCGCGAGGGCCTGCGCATCATCGCCCGCGATCGGCATGCCGATGCGTCCTGGCTGTTCATGCGCTGCGCCCATTCGCGCAGCGCCGATCGCATTGAAGGCGCGGACAATGCGCGCGCCGGGGAGCAATTCCGCCGAGGCGATGCCGGCTCCTTTCTCTCGGGCCCACGTCGCAATTTCACCGTCACGCGCGACAAACGGGTTGCACGTATCGATCACCACCTTGCCCTTCAGCAGGTCCGCCAGGTCCTTGCCGACTTGCGGGAGCGCGCCGTAGGGGACCGAGATCAGCAGCACGTCGCCAAAGGCGGCGGCTTCGCGCGGCGTTCCGGCCCGTGCATTGGGGCCGAGCTTGGCGGCGAGCGCTTTATCGTTCTCGATGTGGCGCGATGAGAACATGACGTCGTGCCCGGCCTTCGCCCAGACGCCGCCGAGCGTGCCGCCGACCTTCCCCGAACCGACGATGCCGATCTTCGTTTTCGCGGCGTCTGTACCTGCGGCGCGACCTGAGAGTGGCAGACCGTTGAACATAAGAGCGGCCGTCGCAGCCCCGGCAACTCGCAAGAATCGACGACGGTCTTGCTGCGTGATGCCATTCACTTTCATAGTGCCTCCTTACGATTGCAGTAAAGCGGTAATTGTCGGGGGCCCGATCTCGTCGCCGTCGTGAAAGGCAAATATGAAGTCCGGACGTTGCGGATGAGAAAGCGTCTGGTGCGAGCCTGACTGCCTTTTGATGCGCCATCCGATGCGAAGCAAAGCAGCCAAGACACGCTTCGCTTTAGCGGACGGCCATTGACTCATGCAGCGATCGAGATATTGATCGGCACAGCGCGACTTTCGCCGTTCTCCAAACGCTCGGCCACTACGCGCAATGCCAACACTTCTGCTTTCGCGATCGCCTCTTCCCGGGTTGCTCCGTACGCAAGCACGCCCGGCAGCTCGGGCACTTCGGCCAGCCACCGGCCATCCGCTTCCTCTTCGTGTTCGATACTCAGATTCATCGCTGCCTCGGACAATTTGTCCAAACGAAACGATTTTAGCTCAATATCGAGACTAGAACCTAACCTCAGAGTGACCGACCAGATCGCGAAGACAAGAGTACAGTGTTGCCGACAGCGCAATGGACGAAACGTATTGCGTTGCGGCTGAATCCATAACTAAATACCGAGACGGGAGCACCGTCCGTAGTCGGCTGCTCCGATTGACGAGGTGAACACATGAACCAGTGGCGACAAACGCTACGATCCTTCTTTCGCGAGTTGCGGCCGCGCCGGCTACGCATTTGGTTGGGAGCACTCGCGGCAACCACGTTGCCCGCGTGCACGGTGCTGCTGCCGAAGGCGGTCGACCCGATGCCCACGCAGTGGGTCAACGCGCCGGCCCCGGGACCGGTGCGGCGCTTGGCGATCGTACTGCCGGGTCGCGGCGACGATCTCGCGGCGCTCGCGAATGCCGGGATCGCCGCCGCTATTCAGCGCAGTCGCCCGGATTTCGACGTCGTGCTGGTCGAAGCAACGCTTTCCTATTATATGGATGGCGGGCTCGTGGCTCGCCTGCACAACCAGATTGTCACGCCGGCCCGCCAGCGCGGCTATCGAGAAATCTGGCTGGCGGGCGCGTCGATGGGCGGCGTCGGCGTGACCTTGTACGAGCACGAGCATCCCGGTGAGCTGACCGGGCTCCTCTTGATGGCGCCGTTCATGGGCGAGGAATCTTTGATCAAGGAAATTGCGGCGGCGGGCGGCGGCGCGACATGGGAGCCGGGACCGAAACCTGTAGAAATAAATCGGGCGAACAGCGCACGCGAGCAATGGCGCGTCGTCAAATCGTGGAGCAGCGATAACGCGATGAGTCAGCGCGTGTGGCTCGTCTGCGGCGAGAGCGATCGGCTGCGCCCCGCCGCGGATTTGATCGGCGCCGTACTTCCGCCGGGCCACTATCTGGCACCCGTCGGCGGACACGCTTGGAAGGTATGGAGCCCGGGCGCCGAAGAGATATTCGCGCGGATGTCTCGCGGTGCGGTAAGAAAAATGGCCCTGCAGCAACGCCGCTAACGTCAGCAAACCGTTGCATCGGTCGCCCTGCCCTGTGACTGCTCGATCGTCGCATCCTTCTCCGTCCAGATCTCATTCAGCCAGCGTTGTACACGTACACGCAGCGCCGGATCGCTTGCGTAGTCGCCGCCAAGCAGCTCTGGCGGGATCGGGCGCTGGATGACCGTCACGCGTACTTCCGGGACGCGGTT
>JBGPKL010000062.1:0-21181 GCA_041485885.1 Sulfurifustaceae bacterium | reverse complement strand
GGCCCGAGCTACGTCATAACGCAAATCACCAGATCCGGCTGGTCACGCCCCTCTCGAAATAGCGCCGCTTAGGTACTTTTGCGTGGAGAAATACCGTGATCCGGGACCTTTGGCTGGCGCATTTTACAACCAAAAGTCCAGGCAACTCTGCTCACTGAACTAACGAGGGCCGCTCCTTCAGCTACTTAGGGCATGGGTGTTTCGAGGGACGTTTGGCTGGGCTCACGACTAAAAGCAGGGAAAGATCGGCGCTCTCTTCCCACGTATTTTAAGGATGTGAACGGATGCTTGATCTGTCATATCTGCTCTGTTCGTCTCGTCGGCCGCGCTCGTCGAACTCCTGACGAAAAATAACCGGCGTGGGACACGAGGCTCACCGCCATCGACAACGCCAGATCCGCGGCCGAGCGCGCACGGTATCGCCGGCAAGCACGCCCAAGCCGTCGACATAGGTCGGAATTTCGCTGCGTAACGTCATTTCCATGCAGAAGTACGGGAGAAGTACGTTACGCGCGGCTGCTGGATGAACTCATCAGGTACAAACACACCTCAATCCACGCCTATTGCGCTGGCGTGAAATGTGGCTCTCCAATCGCACCGCCCCTCCGCGTGCTGGCGGAGATGACGCGCTCAGCGCTTAGCTGTCGGCGTAGCAGCCTTCAGTGCATCGGCGCCCTGCAAACTTTGTGGCATGGCGCCCGCCTTGCTCGACACCCGTTCGCCGCCGGCCGGAGCGCGCGACTGCTCCGTCGGCCGCGACAGCAGCCGTTGATCGATCTCGCGTTCCGCCACCAGCCAATCGTCCGCGGCGCTTCCACCCTCGAACCCGCGCTGAAGAGCGCGATAGTAAGCGGCCTCGGCGATCATCCGGCAACGTCCTTCGGCCGTTATCTGCCGGCCCGACCGTGCCAGTCCGTTTGCGACCGGCACTTGGGCTGTCTTGCTCGTCAATTTTCCCGCATCCATGAGGTTCCTATCTTCCACTTGGGCCATGAGATTCTCCTTGCCATTGATGTTGCATGATCAGGCGCGCAATCGCCCCGCCACCCGCTCCGTGGTCAACTCCTCGGCGGCATTGACAACGGGAAGATGAATAATCTGTGCCCTCGGCGGAGTAGTCCGGAGCGGGCCATCACCCAGCCACTGTGCGATGATCCAGCGCAGCCCGTCGGTGATCGCGGCATCGTGTTCGAGAAACATAACACCGATACCGTTATCGTCCGTTCGTACCACTATCGCCGGCAATTCCAGCCGCGCTTCGCGGCCGCTTCCATGAAAATCTAGAATAACCGTAACGGGCGCATAGGCGGGTAGCTGAATGCCGGCGAGTGTTATGAAAACGCCACTCGTACTCATATCCCGAACCCGTCCCGCCGCCCATCCTGTAGGCGCGTAGTGGATGCTGACCTCCATGTTTATCGAAATACGTGCGTCATATCGATGTTCCATGGATGAAGCTCCCTGTGCCGATCGGCGTGTCACGGTACCCCTTGCCATATAGCACAACCTTGACGTGCGTCAAATATCAGCTCGCGGTTGTAGCGAAAATCGCGGCTAGCTTTGTTGCGTATTCCTACGGTTTGTTGCGCAGAGCCTGAATTTTTCAGACGTCGTCTAATTGAGGTGTCCTCTACTGTGTGGTCGTGAATTGTCTCGCCGCCTCGGTAACGGTACTTCGTATCCCATACGTAACTAGAAATCGGGGATGGATCCATAACTCGAGACGGGATTGTATGCGAACTTCCGCCATTCGCCGGCTTCGACGTTTCGGCTGTTTAACTACAAGACCCGGACAACCCGCTGCGGTCGTGACTGCTTGGACTTAACAGCAGATGGAACACCGAGGAGTCGATCGAGACGAGCGGCCGTACCCGCTCGCCGATCCAGATCGAGACACGGTCGCCATGTGGCGCGAGGCGTTCGAGCAGTTGCTCGAGGTGATGCCGCTGCTCGGCGCGCAGCGCTTCGATCGACAGTGTCAGCGTGGTGGCTGAGCGGCGCAGCATTCTATCCAGGCGCCGGCCGGTGCGGTGAAAGAATTCCCGGCCGACGTCGCCGTGCAAGAGGATTTGCAGATTCGCTCCGCGCTGGCCGAGCGAGCCGGCGATTTCGACCGCACCGCGGCGCAGGTCGGCGGCACAGAGCCGTCGCAGCGTCGTGACCGCGCGTTGCACCACGCGCTGCCCGCCGGCGTGCTCCATCACGAAGCGGCGGCGGATGTAGTCGCGCATGGAAAGCCCGACGATCCAATCGAGCAAGACCTGCGGCCACACCCGCGGCCGTGACAGCGCCATGGTGTACAGGAAATAGAGCCAGCGCCGCGGTCCGCCGGCGAACAGGCCGTGGACCCAGAGCTTGCGCACGATCCCGATCTGCTCGCGCAACGAATGCTCGTTCGCCGCGCCGGATCGCAGATAGCGCGCCTTATTAAGGATACGCCGGGCGATACCGCGGTCGCTGAACAGGCGCCGGTACAATTGCTGGTAGTTCTGCACCATCGCCTCGTAGCTCATGCGCTTCGGCAGAAAATTGGTGCCGAGCTTGGTGTTGTCGCCGTGCGCGGTTTCGGCGATCAACCGCCCCTCGCGCTTCAGCCGTTCGTACAGCGGCGTGCGCGGCAGCGCCGTGAGCAGTCCGACCATCGCCACCTGGATGCCCGAGCGTGAGATGAAACGATACTGTTGCTCGAATGTCGCGAGCGTGTCGTTGTCGAAGCCGACGATAAAACCCGCGAGCACATCGATGCCGTGTGCGTAGATCGACCGTATCGCCGCGAGCAAGTCGCGCTTGGTGTTCTGGGTTTTGTTGGCCTCCTTCAAGCTCGCCGCGTCGGGCGATTCAATGCCGATGAACACCCAGCCGAAGTTCGCGGCGCGCAACAGTCCGAGCAGCTCGGCGTCGTCCGCGAGATTGATCGACGCCTCGGTGCCGAAGCGGAAGGCATAGTGGTGGCGCGCCTGGTAGTCGACCAGATAGCGCAGCAATTGCTTCGCGAGTTTCTTGTTGCCGATAAAGTTGTCGTCGACAAAAAAAACGCTGCGCACGTTTTGCGTCCGCAACGCGTCCAGCTCGCGCCCGATCTGCTCCACGCTCTTGGTGCGCGGCTGGCGGCCGAACATCACGATGATGTCGCAGAAATCGCAGCGGAACGGACAACCGCGCGAGAACTGCATGCTCACCGAGGTGTAGCGATCAAGCGGCAACAGATCGAACCGCGGGGTCGGCGAGTCTTGCAGGTTTACCGTGCCGGTCTCGCAGTACTCCGCCTTCGGCGCGCCGCGCTCGAAGTCGCGGCAGAACTGCGGCCAGATATATTCCGCCTCGCCCGCGACCACGGTGTCCGCGACGCCCGCGAAGCGCTCCGGGCACAGCGAGGCGAAGCTCCCGCCCGCTACCACATAGAGGCCGCGGCGACGGTAGTATTCCAGCAGCTCGCGCTGGCGCTCGAACTGCACCGCCATCCCGCACACGCCGATGAGATCGACCGCCGGGTCGAGCGGCACCGGCTCGACGTTCTCATCGACGATCCGCACCTGCCATGCCGGTGGGCACAGCGCCGCCAAGGTCGCCAGCCCGAGCGGCGGATTGAGCGCGCGTTTGCCGGAGAGAATTTTTTCCAGCGCCCAGCGAAAGCTCCAGAAGCTTTCCGGGAATCGAGGATTAATTAGCAACAATCGCATAGCGCGAGCCGGCGAATTCATTGGACCCCGGGCTTTTATTTAAGCCGCCACATTGATACGAAGTATTACGAAGTATATTGGTGCTTGGCAGTCGGTGCCCTTGACTTAGATCAAGGCGAAAACGTCCCGGTCCTGCTACTAGGCACAACCGCCTCCCCTTTCACTGCCGCAATCGTTGACGGACGCGGGCCGATCTCATGCGCGCCCATTCCTTGGACTTCGCAATCGCGATTCGTATCGCCTTCCCTTCGTCCATGCCTTCCGCGCCCCGCGTTCGCGCCTCGGCGACGCTCACCTGTTCGCACGCCGCCGCGGGGCTCGGGTTGCGCGTGAGCGCATAGGCGACCGCGTCATCGACGCTGTACGCGGCGGCCTCGGTGCTCGCCGTTCCTATCGCGAGAATTGCGCCGACGAACCAGGATCGGCACATCCCGCCGTCCGGCGCCGTGAAGCAAATTCTCCGACTTGATCGGCGTCAAATAGCGGTTTTCGCGTTGCCGCACAATGAGCGACGGGGGATTGCACTATGTGAACGGGAGACGAGTCGGCGTGTGCATGGCAGTCCGGAAAAACGTGCTTTCAACTCCTCGGCGGCGCTAGTGCCGTCACTTCGGGCGAGAACTCGGTGCAAAATCTGAAATCGGATTTCTGGAACGACCCTTTAGTCACCGGTCTCGCCGACATAGGCGCGAGTCTCACGGGCTTGACAAGCAACGAGGCGCGCGACCGTATCCAGCGCTTCGGCCGAAATGTCCTTCGCACCCATGCCAGGCGCGCGCTGATCGTGCAGTTCCTCGCGCGCTTCGGTAATCCCTTGGTTCTCGTTCTACTCGCTGCCAGCGCGATATCCGCTTTCGTTGGCGATACGCCGAGCTTTCTGATGATCGGCGCCGTTATCTTGATGAGCGTTACTCTCGACTTTTTTCAGGAGTATCAAGCGGGGCAAGCGGCGGAGCGATTGCGCCACTCCGTCGCTGCGCGCGCGACCGTGCGGCGCGACGGTCATCGGAGCGACGTTCCGATCACGGACGTCGTGCCGGGGGACATCGTGTTTCTCAGCGCCGGCGATCTCGTGCCCGCGGATGGACGTGTCGCGGAGGCAAAGGATTTTTTCGTCAACCAGTCGCTCCTGACCGGCGAGTCCTACCCGGTGGAGAAACACGCCGGCGACTTACCCGCTCCGTCCGACGATATCGGTAAAGCAACTAACGCCGTTTTCATGGGCACGTCGGTTGTCAGCGGCACGGCGACCGTGCTGATTTGCCGGACCGGTTCTGCCACGGCGCTCGGCGCCATCGCCGAATCGCTCACCCGGCGCGCGCCACTCAGCGCGTTCGAATTAGGCACGCGCCAATTCGGCGCGCTCATCATGCGCCTCACGATTCTGCTCGTGCTGTTCGTGCTGATGGTCAACGTCCTGCTGCACCGTCCGCCGCTCGAATCGTTCCTGTTCGCGCTCGCGCTCGCGGTCGGGCTAACGCCCGAGTTGCTGCCGATGATTGTCTCGGTCACGTTGGCGCGCGGCGCGCTACGCATGGCGAAGAAGCACGTCGTCGTGAAGCGGCTGGCGGCGATACACGATCTCGGCGCCATGGACGTGCTGTGCACCGACAAAACCGGCACGCTCACGGAAGGACGCATTCATCTCGAGCGCCACGTGGGAGCCGACGGGCGCGACAGCGAAGACGTGTTGCGGCTCGCGTATCTCAACAGCTACTTCGAGACCGGCCTGAAAAGCCCGCTGGACAACGCCATCCTGGAGCACACCGAGCTCGATGTATCGGCTTGGCGCAAAGTGGATGAAGTGCCGTTCGACTTCGAGCGGCGTCGCATCTCCGTGCTCGTCGATAACGGACACGAGCGATTGCTCGTGGTAAAAGGCGCGCCCGAAGACGTACTGCGATTATCCACGGAATACGTTTCAGACGGATTAAACAATCCACAGCCTCTCGACGCGCAAGCACGTGAGCGCATTCAGAAACTTTACGACGATCTCGGACGCGACGGTTTTCGCGTGCTCGGAATCGCGTGGCGCGCGGTCGCACCCGATCATTCGCATGCGGTCGTGACGGACGAAACCGAGTTGGTGTTCGCGGGCCTCGCTGCCTTTCTCGATCCCCCGAAAGCGAGCGCCGCGCAGGCGTTGAAATCCTTGGCCGCGAGCGGCGTGACGGTAAAGATCGTCACCGGCGACAACGAGCAGGTGACACAGCATGTGTGCGCGCAGCTCGGGCTGACGGTGACGGGCGTCGTGATGGGTGGCGACATTCAACACCTGGACGATCATGCGCTGCAGGCACGCATCGAGACGGCGAACCTTTTTTGCCGCGTCACACCGAGTCAAAAGAACCGCTTGATTCTGGCGCTGAAAGCGCGCGGCCACACCGTCGGTTATCTCGGCGACGGAATTAACGACGCTCCGCCGCTGCACTCCGCCGACGTCGGTATTTCCGTGGAGGGCGCGGTCGACGTGGCGAAAGAAGCGGCCGACATGGTTCTGTTGAATCGCAACCTGATGGTCCTGCACGACGGCGTGCTCGAAGGACGCCGGACATTCGGCAACATCATGAAGTACATCCTGATGGGCACCAGCTCCAACTTCGGCAACATGTTCAGCATGGCGGGCGCTTCGGTGTTCTTGCCGTTCCTGCCGATGCGGCCGGTGCAAATCCTGCTCAACAACCTGCTCTACGACGTTTCCGAAATCGCGATTCCGCTCGACCACGTTGATCGCGACTACCTCGCGCGACCGCAACGCTGGGACATGATCTTCATCCGTAACTTCATGTGGGTCGTCGGCTCCGTCAGCTCGGTCTTCGATTTCCTCACCTTCTTCATCATGCTCGCCGTCTTCAACGCCAACGAGGCGTTGTTTCAAACCGGCTGGTTCATGGAGTCGATGGCCACACAGGTGCTGGTGATCTTCGTCATACGCACACACCGCAATCCATTCCACAGCCGCCCGCATCCGTGGCTAACGGCAACTTCGCTGGCGGTAGTTGCGATCGCCGCCGTACTGCCATTCACACCGGTCGGTACCTATTTCGGCTTCGTTGCTCCGCCGCCGCTGTTTTTTGTCGTGTTAGTCGTATTGACACTCGGTTATCTGATCGTCGTCGAGGGAGTCAAACGTAGCTTCTTTCGACGCTACTCGGTCCTTGTTCCTCCGTGGAGACGAAATCCTTAGAACGAATCGCGCCCAAGCTCTGACCGGCGCCACGGAAGTGCAACGGCGACTTGGGAGTTGCGGAGCGAGAAGTCGCGCGACGAGTGCCTCGATCGCGGCGGGGAGATCCGCGCTCGCTAGTCCGGCGCTCGATCCGCGCCAAAGGTCGCGCAGGCTCGCCGAACGGCTCATTCGTGACCGTTGTTGATCCATGTCAAGAAGCGACTTGGCTGTTTGGACAAGAATGGAATAGAGTTTATAGGTCTTCATTCTCACTAAGCAGCGGAAAAGAAGGAGATAGCAGGATGACACCAGAAGCCGAAGCGGCGCGCGCCAAGCTCGTCGCTGACTTTAGATCCGTTATCCAGGACACCGAGGAGCTGTTGCGCGCGACCGCCAATCAAAGCAGCGAGGGCCTCGGCGCCGTGCGCGACCGCGTCGCGGAGCGCCTGGAGCGCGCGAAGGAAGAGCTGGCCGAATTCGGCGAAGACGCGCTCGCGCGCGGCAAAGCGGCGGCGCGCACGGCCGATGAGTACGTGCGCGCGCATCCGTGGGAATCGATCGGGGTGGCGGCGGCCGTCGGTCTGCTGGTCGGCCTGCTCACCGGCCGGCGCTGAGCGCATGCCGCCGGCTGACAGCGGGCCGCGTACGAGCCAAAGCGGGCTGCTTGCCTCGCTGCCGCGGTTGGCTGCGACCCTCCTCGATATTCTGCAAACCCGGATCGAGATCGTATCGACCGAGTTCGAGGAGGAACGCGAGCGGCTGCGTGAGCTCGTCGTCTACGGTTTTTGGGCGCTGTTTTTCACGAGCCTCGGCATCGTGCTTCTCACGTTGTTCGTGGTGATGGCTTTATGGGAACCGTACCGCCTACATGCGCTCGGCGCTTTCGCCGCACTTTACTTGCTACTCGGGCTGATCGCCGCCCTACGGCTGCGGCGCAGTTTGCGCGAGCGCTCGCGGCTGTTCGCGACGACGCTCGCCGCGCTACGCAGCGACCGCACCGAGCTCGGAGCCCAACGTGAATAAAAGACTCGCCGCGATCATTCGGCGGCGCGAAGAGCTGCTGGCGCGCACCGCGGCGCAACGCGCGGCGGTCGCCACGATCACCCACCGCTGGCGCCGGCCGCTCAGATTATTCGACACCGCCGTCAGACTGCTCCACGCCGTGCACTCTCACCCCGTGCTGATTGCACTCGCCGCCATGCTACTCACCCGCACCCGCTACGCACGTCTCGTCCGGCGGGCGGGATACGCTGGCGCCGTGTGGCGACTTTTCCGCGCCTTGGCGTACAAGCGCGCGCCGACTCGCGCCGCCGCGCGCTGATCAACGCACCGCGCGCGAGCGATTAGCTTTTTAGCTCCGTACCCTGGATGCAGGCGCGAAGCGTCGAAATCCAGGAGCTTCTCGTGGTGTTGGCCTACAAGTCTCGTGCTGGCTCGCGCTCTGGCCCGCTACGCACGACAGAAGACCACTCCGTCGGGAAATTGTTCCCCGTCTGTGATCGGGTTATGTTTTACTTGCGCTCGGCTCAATATCCCCAAGTCTCGTGACGAACAGGCAAGCGGTTTAACTCCTCGCGATAGAACTGCCATTTCGGCATGAACTGATCCATCAGCGTCACGAAGCGGCTGTTGTGAGTCTTTTCTAACAGATGAACCATCTCGTGCACCACGATATATTCGAGGTATTCGCGCGATTTCTTTGCCAGGTCTGTATTCAGACGGATGCTCCTCGCATCAGCGTTGCAGCTGCCCCATTTTGTTTTCATTCTCTGCACAAATAACCTCCGCACCTTCACGCCCATTAGTGATTGCCACTTCGTAATCAAGGGAGAGACGGCTTCCTTGAGCCTTTCTCGATACCATGCTTCGAGGACGGCTTGCTTCTTCGCATTGCTTGATGCGGGGCGAACGTAGAGCAGCATCTTGTTGTGCTTCAACTCCACTTCCGGCGCCGCATCTTTCTCAATCACGTTGAGCAGATAGCGCTTTCCCCAAACATAATGGCTTTCGCGATCGAGATACTCACGCGGCGTTTCACGTTCTTGTTCACGCAGCTTAAGCTGCTGCGTCTTGATCCAATTCAGCTTGGTAATCGCGAACACGCGGATGGTATCGAGATTCATCCGCAACGGGGCAGAGATTCGTACTTTACCCGTTGGCGGGTAGACACTGAGGTGGATGTTCTTGATGTCCTTCTTCACCACATCCACCGCGATCCCGCCTAGCTTAATCTGCGTGATCATCAGTATTCCCTCTGGTGCCTAATGATGAGAAAGATGCGCTCGACCTCGGCCTCATTCTGCAAGATCCCGTACAGGGCCGCCTTGATGACTTGCTCGCGCGCTTGCACTCCGCGCCAGCCATCGGGCCGCGTGCGCTTAACGGTTTCGTCGATCTTGATGGCTAAATCAAGCACGCCGTCCCTTCTTGTCTTCCCATAAGAACCAGAAGAATCAGCCATCCCGCTAACTAGGTTGTTATACAACGCGCGGCGTCCCGGAGTATTCAACTGCTCGGGCGTATCTTCGGCCTGACCCGCCTGTACTCGCTTCGCAAGCGCCGCAATGCGCTTCAAGTACTCCTCATACGCGATCGCCTTCGACTTGCGGGCAGCAATGATCTCGTCCAGCACGGCCGACATCTTGTCGTAATAGGCCGGGTCGTTAAGGTGCTCCTTGATGATCTTGCTGCGGACGTTGTTCTCGATGGTTTCGGCTATGGCATCCCGGTTTCCCCTCAGACCATTCGGCATGCGGTTAATCGCATTCGCAATGCCGGTTTTCACAATCAACTCCAACAAGGGCATGTCGTCGAAGGGCGAAATCTTCCGAGGTTCATCGGCTTCGATATAAGTGTCGATAAGGTGCCGCATATCGGCCTCATAGGCCTTGAGGTCGAGGCTTTCTCCGCTAGCTTTCCGAATGATCTCGCGCAGCTTGAGATACTCATCAAGCTTGTCTTTGATGCGCCGGACCTCGGCCTCGTCATAACCCGCGCGCTCGAGTTCGTCGGCGATATTGGCAAAGGCACGCACTAGCGCAACGGTCGACTTGTAGAGCGCGGCGCGCTGCGGTTCGTGCGCCTTCAAGTCGTCCGGTATCTCGGTATTGCCGCAGAAGTAGTGAATGTGCTCCAGCTCACCGCTGGGGGAATCTACTAGTTCGCAGAGTAACGCGATCATTTCGAGCGCATCGTCCAGCCGTTCGCGGCCCTTGGTGAGACGATCTTTCAGCAGAACCTCGGGATCAACGCCACCCGCGCTGTGGTCGAGCTCGGAGGTGTAGACCGCGATGGCGTTCTCAACTTTCTTGAACAAATCCTTGTAGTCCACGATGTATCCGAAGTCCTTGTCCTCACCGTCCAACCGGTTGACGCGGCAGATGGCCTGGAACAGGCCGTGGTCCTGCATGGATTTGTCGATGTAGAGATAGGTGCACGGCGGCGCGTCGAAACCAGTGAGCAGTTTGTCGACCACGATGAGCAGCTTCATGTTCGCCGGCTCCTTGGTGAACAGAGCCTTGGCCAAGTCCTCGTAAGTCTCGGTCCGGTTCTGTCCCGGCTTGGCGTCGACGTCCTTCAACAGCTCGGTGTAGGTGTTGAAGATGAACTGCTTGTCGGTCTCGCTGTTCGCGCCTGTCTCTTCCAGCGTGACGTCCCTCGTGAGCGGATTGTACGAGGTCACCACCCCACATCTGCCCTTGAACGGCGTCTTCTGGAACAGCGTGAAATACTTGCACGCCTCGTAGATGCTGGACGCCACCAAGATGACGTTGCCGCGTTCGCTGGAAAGCCGCGGCTTCACGCTGAAGTCGAAAACGATGTCGCTCACCACTCGGTCCATGCGTGACTTGGAACTGAGCACCTTCTGCATCGTGCCCCACTGCTCACGCAAGGCGGCTTTCTGCCAGTCGTTAAGGCCCTTGGTTTTGGCATCGAACCAGGCGTCGATTTTGTTCTGCGAGCCCAACCGCTGATCGATGTCCCGCGCCTCGTAGACGAGGTCGAGCACCACTCCGTCCTCGACGCCCTCGCTGAACTTGTAGGTGTGGATGTAACCCCCGAACACTTCGAGGCTGGTCTGCGCATCCTTCTTAAGCAGGGGCGTGCCGGTGAAGCCGATGAACACCGCGTTGGGCATCATCGCCTTCATCACCCGATGCAGCTTGCCGCTTTGGGTGCGGTGGCACTCGTCGACGAACACGAACACTTCTCCCACCGTCGGGCTGGGTTGAGCCTCCAGTTCTTTAATGAAAGCATCGAAATCATCCACGTCCTTGCGGCCGAACTTGTGCACCAGCGAGCACAGCAAGCGCGGCTTGGCCTGGCCGAGCTGACTCATCAGGTCGCGGCCACTGCGTGTGCGCTTGATGGCCTCGCCCGTCTCGGTAAAGACGCGCTCAATCTGCTTATCCAGCTCGTCGCGGTCGGTGATGATGGCAACGCGGGCGTTGGAGTTGTTCTCCAGAATCCACTTAGCGAGCAGCACCATCACGATGCTCTTGCCGCTGCCCTGCGTGTGCCAGATGATGCCGCCCTTCTTCTGGCGCACGTGCGCCTGCGCGGCCTTGACGCCGAAATACTGGTGCATGCGCGGCAACTTCTTCACGCCGCCGTCGAAAAGCACGAAGTCGTGCATCAACTCGGTCAGCCGTCGTTTCTCGCACAGCTTGAGCAGATACTTGTCGAGCTTGAAGCGACTATTGTCCGCCTCGTCTTCCTTCCACTTAAGGAAATACTTCTCCGGCGTGCCGATGGCGCCGAATTGTAGCCCTTCCGAATCGTTACCAGCGAAAACAATCTGGACGGTGGCGAAAAACCACTCATTGAATTCTTTCTGCTGGTTGGAGAGTAACTGCCGAATGCCGTCGCCGATCGTGACGCGACTGTTCTTCAGCTCCAACACACCGATGGCGATGCCGTTCACATACAGCACAATGTCCGGTCGCCGTTCGACGTTGCCTTTGAGCGTAACTTCCTCGGCGATGGCGAATTCGTTCTTTTCAGGCTCGCGCCAATTGATAAGGTGAACGGTCTCGGTGACCTTGCCGGCCTCAATCTTCACCGGCACGCCATAGCGCAGCAGACTATAGACAGCCTGGTTGTTTCCGTAGAGCGTGCGGTTGTGGTTGTCCGCTTCGGTGCGCAACTTGTGTAGCGCCACGCCGATCTGCGCCGGGGAGTAGCCGCGTTTTGTCAGCCACGCGGTAAGCAGTCCTTCCTCGATGTTGTTATTGCCGTCGCGGTCGGTCCAGTCACCGAGGTAACGGTAGCCCAGCTCGTCGCGGAACAGAGCGATGACGCGTTTTTGCGTGGCGCGTTCCGGCTGGCCAACGGTGGGCATCAGCTATTCATCTTTTCCAGGTTCGGCCACACCGCCAGGCGTCCGTGCCGCTTCAGCGCCGTACCGATAGCGCGTGGCCGGCGCATCGGGGCCGATACACACCGCGCGGCCCTCGCGCCACACCACCACGTACTGGCCCAGCCGGCGTTTGCGCTCCAGCACCTCGGCCACCGCTCGCTTCAGGACGTCCAAGGCCACGGCTTCGTAGTCGTGTGCTTGCGTCATTTTCGCCTCCAACTTTGCAGCAATTGCATGATCGCCGGTTGCTTCACTTCGCGTTTCTCGCCCTGCTGCATAAATACGATCTCGGGTGTTTCGCCGCTATTGAGGAAACAGACCGTCCGATCCACCAGTAAAGCATAAGCGCCGAACAGGTTCTCCAAGCTCCGGAAGAATCGTCGTTCGATATCCATGACCGGGATATCGTGGCCACCGTGGCTTACCCGCTCGGCCACGCGCAGCTTCGCCATCTCGACGTTGGGCAAGGCGAGATAAATCAACTCCACCCGCCAGCCGGCCGTTCTCAGCCGCCGGATCAGGCGTAGATAACCACGGCCCGCCAATGTCGTTTCGAAACCGAAATCACGTCGCGCCTGAATATGCCGCTCGATCTCAGTCAGAAAAATCCGGCTCGCCGCCACTCGCTCCCTTTCCGGCGCCAACGGCGACATACCCGCCGCGATCAGGTCCGCGTTCACGAAGTTCCGACAACCCGCCACCTCTGGAAGATATTTAAGAGCAAAGGTTGTCTTCCCGGCGCCATTGGGACCGGCGATGATCCAGCAAGTGGGCTGAGCGTGCTCGCTCATACCAGCCGAATCCTCCCGGTGAGCAGTTCCTGCATCATGCCCTGCCTGATATTCCTGGCCTTGGCGAGCTTGGCTTCCAGCTCGGCGATTTCGGCGTCCATGTCGGAGAGGATGGCGGCGATGGCGGTTTGTTCTTCAGCGTTAGGAATCTTTATCTCTAAATTCTGGTATTCCGAGATCCAATACCTCTTGTGATCGCCCAACTGAAATCTTATTAACTGCATTACTTCAAAGACGAGCTTCACATTTACAATCGCATCTCGCGGCTTCAAAATTTTCATGGCCGACGACTTCGCTTTGAAAGGAAAGGTCACATACTTCGTTGCCGTGGTGAAATCATCAAAGATGATGGCGGGAAGATTGTTGAAAATTCCGTTTTCCTCATCTGTATAACCAAGAATAAATGTTTTGCCAGCGGTTAGGACTGGCACGTCGTTGCCATCGCTATATTCGCTGTCTTTAACCAGATATTTTGTCGGTTGCTCATACTCCAGTAATTCCCCCAACCGCTTTGCTTCCCACTCCCCGCTGAAACCCGGCAGACGCTTCTTGCCGGTGAGCAGCTCCTGCATGGCGCCTTGTTTGAGGTGGCATTTTTTGGCGAGGAGTTGTTCGAGGGATTCGACGAGGGCATCCGCATCGCTCAACGCCTCGGCGATGGCTTCTTGTTCGGCTTTGGTCGGCGGGAGCTGAAAGAGGGTCTTCCTAAACGTGCCCATTCCAACAAGGTTTTGCATTGCGCCGCCATGCGAATTCTCTTTGATACGCTCCTGAAAAGATTTGGATCGGAAAACAGCAAGGAAAAAACCATCATCGACTTTCTCATCATCTAGGGAAATCTTGAGAAGCGCTTGATTTACTACTCCTTCTGGAGCCTCATTTGGAATCTGATAAATACAGCCGATCGTGCCGGAGCAACTGACAATTAAATCCCCGGGGCGAACACGAAAGCGCTCCAGTTCTTTGAACTTGCTCAAGTCAATAAAGTAGTGCCCTTTCTCAATGGTCTGGTATATGGCATTCCTTTGTTCATAGACCTTGTAACCGCTCTCGACGAAGAATTCCTTCTTAAGTGTGCCACCAAAGGGGCCCCTTACAAGTCCACCAGTTAAGGCCACGTTTTCTAACGACACAGTATTCCAATCCTCCGGAATCGCTCCTACTTCGGTGTGTTTGTATCTGGTGCTACGTAAGTAGACGGCGCTCGCCTCTTTCACTTCCATGCGAACCCCATCCTTTCCAGGTCGCTGTGCACCTTCGCCTCCAGTTTGATTACGCGGCTTAACATCTGCGGCAGCGGAGTCTCGTAACGTTCGGCCAGTTCCTTCACCCGCTGGGTTAACGCCTGACTGATTCGGTCCATCTCGCCATGGATATCTTCATCTAGCGCAGCGAGCCATTTGTCGTCCACCACTAGAGTCTTAATCTCGGCCTCCGTCAGTTTCGGGTAGTGGGCGTAGGCTTTGGCATCGAGATCTGCCTCGACTTCCTTGAGACGCCTCTTGAAGTCGGACTCGTTAGCGTTGAGCTTTAACCAGTCGTCCAGCACCGTGGCTTCGTCTTTGGCTTCTGTGTCGCCCTCAATCTTCCTTAGTTGGGCGGCGACACTTGCCTTGTTCACCTTGTCGAGTTCACTAAACGCGCCGTCCTCACCGCCGTGTTCTTCCTCCAACTCAGCGAGTTTGGCGCTAACGCTCTCGAGCTCCGCGGCGAACTGGTCGATCGCGGCCTGGTTTTTGGCGTAGTAGCGGGCGACGATTAGCGCCTTGGGCACGAGGTCGCAGGCCCAACCCTTGTCGATCTCCTTCATCACTTTCCCTTCCTTGTCCTTCTTGGTTTCGATGACCCGATACGTCGTTGCTTTCCATCCATCGGCGGCGATGAGATAGCAGTCGTCCTGCATCGTCTCAGCCCAGTAGTCCATTAAGTGCTGATAGATGTCGTAAGAATCGATGAGCGGCTTGCCGAGGTAGTGAGCGAGCAAACTTTCGGAGAGCTTCGTGATCTCCTCCTTCGGGCGGCTATCGGCCTTTAGCTTCTTAAGCGCCACCGCACTCTTGTCGCGCCAAACGGAAAAGTGCACGCTCATGTTTGCGATGAACGCGGCGAACTCCGGATGCTCGTAGATTGTGGTCTTGATCGTTGACTTCTCCACGGCAAGATCGAAATAGCCGGGGCGATTGGGTTTGAACAACACGGACATAAGCTGCGGGCAAACGGCCCAATAGCGCGACAGCGCCTCGACATCGACAGCCGGAATGCCGCCCTTCAGGTGACCTTCGATGTCTTGAATATCCTCGGGCTCGCTACTGTCGATGTAGCGCGGTAGATTGAGGTTGTACTCGTTCTTCTTCTCGATCTCTTCGGTCGAGACCATGCGCGAATACTTCGGAACTTCGAGTTGCCGCGTGAACACGTCGACGATCTTGTGAATATCCTGCGAGCGCAGGCGATTCTTGGGGCCGTCCTTCATGAAGCCTCGGCTTGCGTCGATCATGAAGATGCCTTTACGAGCATTCGCGTCTTTTTTGTCGACGACGACGATACAGGCGGGAATGCCGGTGCCGTAAAAAAGATTGGCGGGCAGACCAATGATGCCCTTGATGTAACCTTTGCGGATGAGATTGCGACGGATATCCGCCTCGGCATTACCGCGAAACAATACGCCGTGCGGCAGGATGCAGGCGCCTTTGCCGGTGCTCTTGAGCGAGCGGACGATGTGCAGCAGGTAAGCGTAATCGCCCTGCTTTGTAGGCGGCACACCAAAAACTTTGAAGCGCTGATGGACGTCATTCTCGGGGCTGAAGCCGTTACTCCATGCCTTGTCACTAAATTTTGGGTTCGCAACGATGTAGTCGAAAGTCTTCAGTACGTCACCGTCCTTAAAGAACGGATTCGCCAGCGTGCTGTGCCCACCGTGTATCAGGGCGGTAGGATTGTGGTGCAGGATCATGTTCATGCGCGCAAGGCCAGCGACCACATTGTCCATGTCCTGCCCGTAGAGAGTGACGGCAGTGCCGGCCTCGTCGGCCACCTTCAGAAGTAGCGATCCGGAACCGCAGGTGGGATCGTAGACAGTCGTGGCGGCACTGGTCTTCGCGCCGCGGATGCCGATGATCTGCGCCATGATGCGACTGACCTCGGCGGGCGTGTAGAACTGACCCTTGCTCTTACCACTTTCGGTGGCGAAGTGGCGCATGAGGTATTCGTAAGCATCGCCCAGGATGTCATCGCCCTCGGCGCGGTTCTTCGAAAAGTCGAGTGCCTTGTTCTCGAAGATAGCGATGAGGTTGGTGAGCCGGTCCACCATCTCCTTGCCGCTGCCAAGTTTGTTGGCATCGTTGAAATCCGGCATGTCGGATAGTTTGTTGGCGTTTTCCAGAGGAGCAATAATCTTCTTGTTGATCTGTTCGCCAATGTCGGGCTTGCCCTTGAGCGCCACCATGTCCTTAAAGCTCGCGCCCTTGGGGATCTTGATCGGCGCGTAAGGCACACCAGCGTATTTGTCGCTGATGTACTTGATGAAAAGCAGCACGAGGACGTAATCCTTGTACTGGCTAGCGTCCATGCCGCCGCGCAGTTCGTCGCAGCTGGACCAAAGCGATGAGTAAAGTTCGGATTTTTTGAGAGCCATGTCTTTTGATACAGCGAAGGGATTACTGACGCACGGCTGTGAACGGGGTTCGGGGCGGGAGTACTGCACCGAACCGCCTGTCGATCTGTTCCCTGGTCTTCTGCTCTGGTTCCAGAACCAAAACAGCTCCTCCCACGCCCACCTAATAAGTATGGGAATGCTAGCACAGGGTTCCGGAGGCTGTAGAAGCGTAGGCCGCGTGAGGTGCAGCTACCGGTCGGACCTAATGGTCCTCAAGCGAGCAACCTTATGCCTCCCGAATGTCGTAAAGATATTTCTGCGCTTCAGGCCGCATAGAGCAAAGCTTTGGACTGCTCGACGGCCTGCACGAAATACGGATTCTGACTGGCGCCCGCTTCCACGAGATCGATTAGTTGCGCGAACAAATCCTGTAGCGCCAGCAGCAAACCGAAGTAAGCATCCGCGCGTTCCGTCGGCGAAAGCGGCTGAAACTCGACCAAGAAATCGAGGTCGCTCCTCCCTGGCTCAAACTTGCCGGTTGCCGCGGAACCGAACAGCGCCAGTCGCCGGACGCGGTAGCGCCGACAGAAATCTTCCAGTGCTGCGCGATGATTAGCTATGAGCGAGTTCATGGGAAACGGTCTCGGTTGCAATAGAGAATAACCCATAACCTGGCGACCTGCATTTGCATCTTTGAGATGCTGGCTCTCCCTACCCGACCTGCCTCGGGATGGCGAATGTGCCAGACCTTGGGCACGACCGCTGCCATTTTGCACGCACGTCCCGCTCAGGGCGTATCCGGAACCTCTCTCTTGTCGTTACGCGGCGACGGCGAGAAAGCCCGCGAGTGCCGCTTTCGCGTCTCCGATCCACGGCTCGCCGTGGGCGAAGAGGAGGTTGTCGAACGCGAGCGAGAGGTGGCGGGTGAACACTGCGCGCAAACCGCGCTTGACCGCGGCGGGGTCGTCGCCCATCAGCTCGTCGGGAACGAAGGTGAGCGCGGTGTCGTCGCGAACGATGGCGTCGCCGATGGAAAGCACGCCGCGTTGCTGCGGCCAGTAGAATGCCGTTTCTTCCGGACACAGCACGCCGATGGCGAGCGCGGTGATGCCGCCCGGCAATACGTCGCCGTGGTCGAAGCCCTGCACCGGCCGCTTCTTGGTGAAGTGGTGCAGGCCTTCGTGATGACACCAGACGGTGGCATGGAACGCTTTGCTGAAGCGGTCGCTGTGGCGATAGTGCAAACGGTTGGTAAGGTAGATGTGCTCCGGCCGTGGTCGATCGACAAACCACTCGAGTCCTTCGTCCGGGACGCGCGGATCGATCAACACCGCCGGGTGGGTGCCGGCAATATAATAAGAATGCACGTCCGCGCCGATGCCTTCGTGGAACGTGGTCCAGTGAAAGAGACCGGGAAGAATTTCATGGACTGGGTTCATAGTATCGGCGCCCCCTAGAATGAATGTGCGCTACTCGTACACCACAAACCCTTTCGCGGGCACGGTGATCCTCACCGTTTTTCCGTTTCGCGCTTCGACGTTCACGGTTCCACCGACGAGTGCGGGATCGGTCGCGTAGATGCATGTCAGCCGATCGCCGGTGCGGTGCAGGCTGTCGTCGATCGTGACCCAGACGGCGAGCGCGTTGTCCGCATCGGTGTTGATGGCGAGGACGAGCTCGCGGTCGTCGAAGAGGCGCGACCACGGGACGACGGCGCGCATCTGGCCGCCGATCATGTGCGGGAAGCTGAACGCATCGCCGGTGGCGGAGATCTGGCGCAGGTATTGGCGGCCGCGGCGCAGCTCGATGCGGCGCTTCACGAGATCGGTGATTCCCGCCACCGTTTTGTACACTTCGTGCTGCTCGTTGAAGAAGTGGCGGCCGGTGCTTTGCAGCGAACCGAACGCGCCGCCGAACATGCACTCGCGCAGAAAGCGATCGTTGTCGCCGTCGCCGTCGAAGCCCTGCTCGGTGCCGTAGTAGAGGCACGGGACGCCGAGCGTGGTGAGATTGAGCGCCAGCGCCGGGATCAGGAACTCGTAACCGCGGTTATCCTTGTCGCCGGCGAAGCGGCGTTTCGGGCGGCCGACTTTGTCGTGGTCGTCGAACATCGTCACCAAGTGCTGGCCGAGCCAGACGTGCGAGTCCTTCCCTACTTCCCACGAATTACGGAAAAGATTGAAGTACGCTTCGGCGTCGCGATAGCCCTTCGGCAGATATTCGAGCTTGTCGGCGACGTCGTCGATGCCGAGCGCGGCGTCGAGGCCGGTCAGTTGCAGCGTTTCGAACGCGGGCGTGCGGCCGCCGGTGATCTCGCCGAGCAGAAAGAAACGCTCCTTGCCCACGCGCTGCGCGAACTCGTGGATCGCGGAGGCGAAGAGCCGCGTTGCACCCGGCTCCATGTGCTTCACCGTGTCCACGCGGTAGCCGTCGATGTCGGCGAAGGCGATCCAGAACTTATAAATGTTGCAGAGGTGCATGAAAGCCGGACTCGGATGAAATCTCCCAATGTCCTTCTTCCCTTCGCCGTCCAGATCGTGATAGCCGTGGTTGATGTCTTTCAGCGATTCGAAATCACCGTCGAGATATTCCGCTTCGTTACTGTCCCAGTCGGTGATGCGCCCCTGGCCGCTGAAGGTGCCCGCTGCTTGTAGCTCGGCCGGCCAGATCGCGTCGTTCGGCCAGGCGTTGCCGTGAGTATTAAGGTCGAGCCGGCCGAACGGCAGCGTAGCGGCGCCCGAGGCGTCGCGGTAGTTCAGCACCCGATACGGCCTGCCATCCCAGCGCGCGTCCAAGATCGGTTCACCGCGCGCGTTCGTGCCGAGCGGTGAGTTGTCCTTCCGGAAGCGGTAGCGGTCGGGATCGTATTGAAAAACGTCGCCGGCGTGATTGAGGATGATGTCGAGAATGACGTAAATGCCGAGCCGGTGCGCTTCGGCGACGAGAACCTTGAGATCCTGCCGCGTCCCGAACGCGGGATCGACGTCAAGGAAATTCTGGATGCCGTAGCCGTGGTAGCTGTTCGTTGGGCTCGACGCGGCGCGCGCGACATCGAATGTCTGCTGCACTTGCTTGAATACCGGGCTGGCCCAGACCGCCGTCACGCCGAGCCGCTTGAGGTAGCCGAGCTTAGTCCGAAGACCGTTGAGCGTGCCGCCGCACCACTCGCCGCCCGCGCTTGCCCACGTTGCGCGGTCCGCTCGGTAAGCATCGCGCGCGCGATCGAAAAGCGGCGTCTCGCCGCCCGCGACGCGGGCGCCGTCGTTGCTCAAGTACGCGTCGCGCACCGCGCCGTTCGCATCGGCGAACGTTCCGCGCTCTTTCCCGTTCGAGAAACGGTCGAGCATGAGGAAATACAAGATCTGGTCCGGCCACGAATCCGGCGAGGGATAGTACTGCTCGCGCGGTCTTACGTAGGCGTTGAGATCCAGCTCGTCGAGGCTTCGCTCCAATTGGTCGTGCGTGGCGTGATCGATCGGCATATTCCCTGCCTCCTCTTCGTCGAGCGAACAGATGGATTCCGCGCTATATGCCGCCGATGGTATTCGAAAAGCGCCTTAACAGAAACGTCTTCGCTTCGGCAAGCGCGTCTTCCGCGGCGGCCAACTTTTGTCGTACGTCCGGCATTTGAATGACGGTCGGCGCAGACCTTCCTATTTTCGCGCGCGACTCGGCAATTTTAGGGCTCTACCCGATCGACCCTTTGATCCACGTCAAGTTCGCGTAGGCAGGACCGCGATATAAGAAAGGTAGCCAAACGATTCAGCGGCGAACCTATGACGCGAACACGGTCTCCCGAGAAACGCGAGGATTTTGTGCCGTGGGTGGCGTTGCGCTTGGGGAGCTGCGACCGCCGACCCCGCGCGTCCGACAGCAGGCGCGATTACTTACGGGATGCAGACGACTATAGACTTCGATGCTTGCGAGGTGATTCATGACCGGGCCCGGAAAACGACGAGACGCTAAACACCAGCCGCGAGGAGATCGCACGGCGGAAGAGCGCGTGAGCGATCCTTACCGCGCGCGCGGAAAATGGCCGGAGCCGACGACCTGTCCCGGATGCGGCGCGATATTTCATGGTGGACGTTGGCAATGGGGCGCGGCGGCGCCGGATGCGACGCAGCATCTTTGCCCCGCGTGCGAGCGCATTCGCGACCGGGTGCCCGCCGGGCAGCTCACGTTGAGCGGCGAGTTCTTCAAAGCGCATCGCGAGGAGATTCTGCATCTCGTGCGCAACGCCGAGACGAAGGCGCGCGCGGAGCATCCGCTCGAACGCATCATCGACGTCAAGGACGAGGGGGATCGAACCGTCGTCACTTTCACGGAATCGCACTTGGTGCACGGAGTCGGCGAGGCGCTGCACCACGCCTATCACGGCGAGCTCGACTCGCGATACACGGACGAAGGCGATCTCTTGCGAGTCTCATGGAGTCGTTAAGAAACGTCGCATTGGCGTAGACCGGAGCACGCGGCCATTGGATGGTCGCCATGTGCCGGCGCAACGCCGCCAGATCAGGAGACAACATGAACGTCTGCGTAAAGTTGTTGATCGCAGGATGCCTTGCTGCATCGAGCGGCGCTGTTTGC